>JAFGSW010000025.1 GCA_016934415.1 Spirochaetales bacterium
ATTACGGTCACCCTCTCGCGCAAGACTCGCTTCCGGTCGCTGGTCAGGCGTTACCGGACGGGTTTCTCACCCGCTGGATCGCATTAAAGGATTTCAGAACTTCTGCTCTTCCTTCCTTTCCAGGTTTATCCTGGCGCAATGGTTCCCTCTCCCCTCCCTTGACGCCGGAACGAAATTGGAATTACATTAAAGCCACCATGGGGTGGCCGACCGGCAGGCAAGAGTCCGCCGGAACGCCTGAGATTATACCCGTTGAACCTGATCTGGATAATGCCAGCGAAGGGACGATATCAACATCGTATTATAATCTTCATACTCCATGAAACAGGGGGAACCATACCCGGCTTGTTTTTTTGGAGGGTCACGTGAACATCGGATTGCATCTCGAACAGGTGCGGTTGCAACAGCCATTGGTGCACCATATCACCAACTGGGTGACGATCTACGACTGCGCCCAGATTGTCAAGGCCTTCGGGGCCTCCCCGGTGATGGCCCACGCCAGGGAGGAGGCGGCGGAGATGACCCGGGAGCACGCCGGAGCGCTCGTCCTCAACATCGGCACGCTCACTGCGGACGTCATCGAGTCCATGCTCCTGGCGGGCAGGGCCGCCAACGACAAAGGCGTGCCGGTCGTGCTCGACGCCTGCGGGACGGGCGCCACGAGGTACCGCAACCGGGAAACGATGCGCCTGCTCGACAAGCTCAAGATTAACATCCTCAAGGGCAACGCCTCGGAGATCGCCTTCGTTGCCGGACAAAAGGTGAAGACGAAGGGCGTCGACGCCGGTGCGGTGGCGGGAGATCCGGCCGCCACCGCCGCGGGATTGGCTCACGAGCGGGCCTGTACTGTCGTCATCACCGGCAAACAGGACGTGGCGGCCGGCCCCGACGGCCGGGTCTACCGGGTCGACAATGGGCACGCGCTCATGACCCGGGTGGTGGGCACGGGCTGCATGGCCGCCTCGGTCATCGGAACCTTCGCCGCCGTCGGCGAGAACGGGGCCGAAGCGGCCGCGGCCGGACTCGCCTGTTACGGAATCGCGGCCGAGCTCGCGGCCGCCAAGGCGAAGGCGCCGGGGACCTTCAAAACCCTGCTTTTCGACCGGGTGTCCGATCTGACGCCGCGGCGGGCGGACAAGCTCGCGAGGATCACGTCGTGAAAGACCGTTTTCGGAAACGGGGCTATTATTTCATCACGGACGGAAACCTTTCGCGGCGCGGCAACCGGGAAGACATGCGGATCGCCGTCGAGGCCGGTGTGGGAGTGATCCAGTATCGTGAAAAAGCCTTCGCCTCCGGCGCGCTCTACGAGGAGGCGGCGCGCCTGAAAGCGGCGTGTGAAGGGCGCCTGTTTCTGGTCAACGACAGGATTGATATCGCCCTGGCCGTCGGCGCCGACGGCGTACACATCGGCGGCTCCGATCTCCCCCTCCCCCTCGCCCGGCGGCTCCTGGGCCCAGGGGCCGTCATCGGCGTGTCGGTAGGCTCGCTCGGGGAAGCGATCGGGGCCGAATCCGCCGGGGCGGACTACCTGGGCGTCGGTCCCGTCTTCCCCACCGCCACCAAGGCCGACGCCGGTCCGGCGACGGGGACGGAGCTCATCCGGCGGATCAAGCGGTCCGTCGGCCTGCCGGTGGTGGCCATCGGCGGCATCACGCCCGAGAACGCGGCCGACGTCATCGCGGCCGGCGCCGATATGGTGTGCGCCATCAGCGCGGTACTGGCCGCCAAGGACCCCAAGCGGGTCATGCTTCAATTTGAAGGATTATTTTTATGACACAACTCGAATACGCGAAAAAGCGAATCGTCACCGACGACATGGCGTTCGTCGCCCGGCGGGAGGGCGTCTCGCCCGTTACGCTCCGCCGCGACGTCCGGCGCGGACGCACCGTCATTCTCAAGCGGGCGGGCTCGCCGCGGGCGCCTGTGGGCGTCGGCCGGGGCCTGAGCGTGAAAATCAACGCCAACCTCGGCACCTCTCCGCTGCGCGCCGACCAAAATCTCGAGCTCGAGAAACTGGCGGCGGCCGTGAAATACGGCGCCGACGCCGTCATGGACCTGAGCACCGGCGGAGACATCGCGGGCATGCGCCGTAAGGTGCTTGTGGCCTCGGCCGTGCCGGTGGGAACGGTGCCCGTTTACGAGGCCGTCACCCGGCGCCGGGAGGCCACCGCGGTCACGGCCGACGACATTCTCGATTCGATCCGGACGCACATCGAGGACGGCGTGGATTTCGTCACCATGCACTGCGGCGTGAGGCGCGCCCATATCCCGCTCCTCGAAAGCCGGATCATGGGCGTGGTGTCCCGCGGCGGCAGCTTCCTCGTCAAGTGGATGCTCGCGCACGGCCGCGAAAACCCGCTCTACGAGCGATTCGACGAAGTGCTTGAGCTGGCCCGCGCCCGCGACGTGGTCTTGAGCCTGGGCGACGGGCTGCGGCCCGGCTGCCTGCATGACGCCACCGACCGGGCCCAGCTCGCGGAGCTCAAGACCCTCGGCGAACTCGCCCGTCGGGCCCGGGCCGCCGGCGTACAGGTCATGATCGAGGGGCCGGGCCACGTTCCCCTGCACCAGGTGGAAGAGAATATCAGGCTCGAGAAAAAACTGTGCCGCGGCGCGCCCTTCTACGTGCTCGGGCCGCTCGTGACCGACGTTTCCCCGGGCTACGATCACATCGCCGGGGCCATCGGCGGGGCATTGGCCGCGCGCGCCGGGGCGGACTTCCTGTGCTACCTCACGCCCAAGGAGCATCTCGGCCTTCCAAATCTGGAGGATGTGGTGGAGGGCGTCATCGCCTCGAAAATCGCCGCCCACGCCGCCGACCTGGCCCGCGGGCAACCCGGCCGCGGCCGGACAGACGACGAGATGGCCGAGGCGAGGAGCAGGCTCGATTGGGAGAAAATGCTCTCGCTCGCCCTGAATCCCGACAAGGCGCGCGCCATGCGGGGCGAGAGTCTGCCCGAAGACGAGGATATCTGCTCGATGTGCGGCGAATTCTGCTCGGCCAAGGCCAACCGGGATATCTGTGAAAAGGTGAAAATGTCGGCTGTACGCCGCAGGGTCGGTGCATGACGATAGCGGAAATCGGGGGCGAGTTCGAGCTCCTCCGCCGCTTGACGCGGCGCGATCTGGCCGATCCGGCGCTCAAGGTCGGCGTGGGCGACGACTGTGCGCTTCTCGCATACACGAAAGACCTTGATCTCCTGGTGACGACCGACATGATGGTCGAGGACGATCATTTCTCACTTCACTGGCAGACGCCTTTTCAGATCGGGATGAAGCTCATGGAAGCGAACGTGTCCGACGTTGTGTGCAAGGGCGGAAAACCGAAGTTCGCCTTTCTTTCAATCTGTCTGAAAAAAGACACAAGCTACGATTTTATCGAGGGATTTTACAGGGGCGTGTACGCCTCGGCGGAAAAACACGGCGTGCTTCTCGTCGGCGGCGACACCACCCACGGCAGTCAATTGGTATTCAACATCGCCTTGCTGGGCGAAGTGGAGCCCGCTCTTTTCCGGCCGAGATCCGGCGCCCGACCGGGAGACCTCATCGGCGTAACGGGGACTCTCGGCGGAAGCGCGGCCGGCCTTGAATTGTTGCGGAATAACAGACACGGTCATACTCTGGATCATCTTGAGCCCAAATCCCGTCTGGCGGAAGAGGGCCGAGCCGTCTGCCGCCGCGCCCGCGCCACCATCGACGTCTCGGACGGGCTGGCGAGCGAGGTGACGCACCTGGCCCGGGAGAGCGGGACCGGGGCGGTGGTTTATTACGAGAATATTCCCTGCTCCGCCGCGACGATCGAAACGGCCCGCCTCCTGGGGCGGAATCCGAAGGATTTCGCCCTCTACGGCGGCGAGGATTTTCAGATCGTCTTCGCCATTCCCGAAGACGCCGTGTCCGATTTACGCCGGGAATTCGACGACTTCAGCATCGTGGGGGAAATGACGGCGAGTGACGGCGGCATCAGGCTTGAGCGGAACGGCAAATTCGAGCCCTTCGGAAAAGGCTTCGATCACTTCGCCTGACGCCGTCTGGAACGCCTTCGCGGCGCGGAACCCCGCTGCCGCGATCCGTCAACGGCGGGACGGGGGAAGCACCTCCAGATTGAGAAGCTTGCGGACGCCCAGCTTGACCAGATCCTCGATGAAAAACCAGAAGAGCGCGTATCCCCACACCGCCAGGGCCCACAGCCAGCCGATGGGCGTCATGAACACCCCGAAGGCGGTGATGAAGGTGGCGATGAGCTGGGTGACGACGACGGCGAAAAACAATGCGGCCGACGGCCGGTAGGACCAGAAATGGCCCCTGGTCCGTGTGACGAAAATGGTGAGGTGTCCCGATATCGACAGCTTGAGGTAGATGAGCGTTTGGATGAACTCCCGGTTGAAGTGGAAGACGCGTTCCCCGAGATAGAAGAGCAGGAAGGTCTCGATCACCCCCATTATGCCGAGCACAGTCGCCAATCCCAGCACGGCTTTCATGTTCCAAGCCACGGGCCGGCCGGCTTCATGAGCCCGGTCGAAGGCGATCGAGAGGATGGCGCCGTCGTTCAAGAGGGCGAGGAGCACGATCATGACGGGCGTCACAGGATAAAAGCTGAACACCATGATCGAGAGGGTCATGAACAACAGTACGCGGATAGTCTCCGTGATGCGGTAGGTGGCGTAACTCGTCATGCGCGCGAATATCTTTCGGCTCTCCTTGACGGCGTCGATGATGACCGACAGGCCGGGCGAGAGGAGCACGATGTCGGACGCGGCCCGGGCGGCGTCGGTGGCGCCCGAAACGGCGACGCCCACATCCGCCTTTTTCAGCGCGGGCGCGTCGTTCACCCCGTCGCCGGTCATGCCCACGATGTGCTTTTTGCGCTGCAGGGTCTCGACAATATGGTACTTGTGCTCCGGGAACACCTGGGCGAAACCGTCGGCCTTCTCGATGTCGTCGGCCAGCCGGGCCGTCTCGTGGTGGGCGGTGTCGGCGAAGCCCGAAGCGTCGACGATGTTCGAACCCAGTCCCAGCTGGCGGGACGTTTCCCCGGCGATCGGAAGCTGGTCGCCGGTGACCATCTTGACTTTGATTCCCATGCGGCCGGCGGTCTCTATCGTTTCTCGTGAGTCGGCGCGCGGCGGATCGAAGATGGGGATGATGCCAAGCACATTCCACCCGCCGCCGTCGTCCCGCGCCACCGCCAACGACCGGAAACCGCGTCCGGCGAATCCCTCCACCGTCTGGGCAAGACGCCCGCCGATCGAAGAATCCGGGCCGGCCAGGTCGAGTACGACCTGCACCGCTCCCTTGGTTACCTTGAACCGTTTTCCGTCAGGGGCCTCCACCGTCGCCTCGGTGCGCTTGCGCACCGGATCGAACGGCTGAAAATGCGCCACGCGGTGTGAGGAAAGCGCTTTTTTGTCCTTGACGCCGCCAAGCACAGCCAGATCGATGAGATCCTGATCCTCCTCCCGGCTGGCCAGACCCGCCATGGCCATTACCTCGTCAGCCGTGTGCGGTTCGACGGCGAAGCACTCTCCCACGGTGAGCTTGTTCTGGGTGAGGGTGCCGGTTTTATCCGAGCAGAGCACGTCGACGCCGGCCAACTCCTCAATGGAAGCGAGACGGCTGACGATGGCCTGCTTGGCGGCCAGGACGCGGGCCCCGACCGCCATGGTGACGGAGAGGACGGTCGGCATGGCCACGGGCACGGCGGCGATGGTGAGCACGAGAGCGAAAAGCAGGGTAGTGAGAATCGGCTCCTCGCGGAAGAGGGAAAGGGCGATGATGAGAACCACGAGAACCGCGGCGATCATGATGAGGTAATTGCCGATCTGGAGAACGGCCCGCTGAAAATGGCTCTGCGTGCGGGCCTTTTCGACGAGTTCGGCGGTTCTCCCGAAATACGTGTTGGCGCCCGTTCCAACGACGAAGGCGTCGGCTTCTCCCTGCCGGAGTATGGATCCCGAGTAGACGGCCTCGCCCTCGGCCTTCGTCACCGGCAGGGACTCGCCGGTCAGGGCCGACTGGTCGACCTCGACGGGGTCGCCCTGAAGGAGGCGGGCGTCCGCGGGCACGATGTCTCCCAGGCGGACGCGGATGACGTCGCCGGGCACGAGCTCGGCCGCCGGCAGCGAAATCCAGCCGCCGTCGCGCTTCGCCCGGGCGGCGAGCGCCAGCTTGGCCTTGAGCGCCTCGATGGTGTTTCCCGCCTGGAATTCCTCCCAGAAGCCTATGAGGCCGTTGGCGAGGAGCAGCACCAGAATGATGATGAAATCCTCCCAGTGCCGCACCAGACCGGCGAACAGCGCCGCCGCCTCGATCATCCAGGGGATCGGCCCCCAGAAGTAGGAGAGGAATTTGAGAATCGGATTTTTCTTTTCTTCCACCAACCGATTGGGGCCGAATCGTTCGAGACGTTCCTTGGCTTGGGCGAAGGAAAGTCCGTCCGGTCCCGCAGCAAGGCGTTTGAACACGTCCTCCAGGGGAGCTTCCGAGAGCGTTTTCGCGTCGATCTCCACGTTGCCGTCGGTCCGAATCTTCGGGTTGTCGTTTTTCCTGCCGTTCATAAACGTTTTGCCCTGCCTTTTCTCGTTTTATACTTTCACAACGCCTTCTCACGATCGGCGTGCCCGTGAGGTTTAGGTTTTCTTGTTTAATACTAAACGTCGTCGTTCGGTCGGGGCATTGACTGATTTCGCCTGATTGTGTGCCTTCGGTATCGATCAATGTCTTGTGAGGTGTGTGGTGGCAGAAAAAAAACGCAAGTGGGAAGTGGATGGGAATTACTCGGAACTATTATCGGAAGAAATAAAAATCATTCGCGCATAACGCTTTTTACCTGCACGAAAAATTACTGAATCGCCCATCACATAAATGGCATTATCCTCTTTTTCGGTCGGGATTTGATCGACATAAATGACTTTTGTTTCAGGATTTGCCACGGACGTATCATTGATCGTAGCGCCTCCCCCGGAAATAAGCCGTCTTGCTTCGCTTTTAGAATTACAGAGTGGAGTACGAGAAAATAACTCGACAGCAGAACTGCCTTTTTTCATTTCTTCTTGAGAAATCTTTACAGTCGGCATTCCGGCCAATTCCCCTCCCCCGCCCCCGAACAGGGCCTTGGCCGCGTCGCGCGCCTTCTCGGCTTCGGCCTCGCCGTGCACGGTGGTCGTGATCTCGAAGGCCAGGATCTCTTTCGCCTTGTTCAAGCCCGCGCCTTCGGCCGCGGTGAGTTTTTTCACCTCCGCCGGGGGTAAAAAGGTGAAGATCAGGAGGAATTTCTCCACGTCCGCGTCGGGAATATTGATCCAGTACTGGTAGAAATCGTACGGCGAAGTGAGGTCCGGGTTGAGGAAAATCGAACCCTTTTCCGTCTTCCCCATCTTTTTGCCGTCCGAACGGGTGATGAGGGCGAAGGTGAGGGCCTGGGCGTCCTTGCCGTCCACCCGGCGGATGAGCTCCATGCCGGAGACAATGTTGCCCCACTGGTCGTCGCCGCCGAGCTGGAGGAAGCAGCCGTATTGACGGCTCAAGACGAGAAAGTCGTACGACTGGAGAAGCTGGTAGTTGAATTCGATGAACGACAGCCCGGTCTCCAGTCGCATCTTGTACGTCTCGAACGACAGCATCCGGTTCACCGAGAAGTGCTTCCCGATGTCCCGGAGAAATTCAATATAGTTGAGCGGGGAGAGCCAGTCGTAGTTGTTGAGCATGATCGCCTTGTCCGCGCCGAAGTCGATGAAGCGGGCGATCTGTTTTTTGATGAATTCGGCGTTGCGCATGATCTCCTCCACGGAGATCATTTTCCGCATTTCGGTTTTGCCCGAGGGATCGCCGATGCAGGCCGTGCCGCCGCCCACCAGGGCGATGGGCCGGTGCCCGGCGCGCTGCAGGTGCGCCATGGCGAAGAGCGGCACCATGTGCCCCACGTGCAGGGAGGGACCGGTGGGGTCGAAGCCCGTGTAAAAGGTGACCGGCCCGGCGTCGAGCAGTTTTTTCACCACCGCCTCGTCCGAGCATTGCTTGATGAATCCGCGTTCTTTCAGTACGTCGAACCCGCCGGGCATGAGCTAACTCCTTTTATAATTCTTGATTTCCGACCGGATGCGGGCGGACAGCTCGCCGACCTTGACTCGCACCTGTTCCATCGAATCCCGGAAGCGCAGGGTGACGGTGTCGTCCTCCTTGGTCTGGTAGTCGATCGTAATGCCGTAGGGGGTGCCCGCCTCGTCCTGGCGCCGGTAGCGCCGTCCGATGGCGCCGCTTTCGTCGTAGAAGGTCGGATAATCCTCGCGGAGCCCGAGCTCGATTGTGCGAGCGAGCTCGGCCAGGCCGTCCTTTTTCACGAGCGGGAACACGCCCACGGTGACCGGGGCGATCGAGGGATGCAGGCGCAGGACGACGCGCTTCTCGCCCTGGGCCTCGTCCTCGTCGTAGGCGTCGCAGAGCGCCACGAGCACCTGCCGCGTCAGGCCGGCGGAGGTTTCGATGATGAACGGGAGGAAGCGTTCCTTGGTCTCCTCGTCGAGCCAGGTGAGGTCTTTGCCGGAGTACTCGGTGTGCTGCTGGAGGTCGTAGTCGGTCCGGTTGTGTATGCCCTCGATCTCATTCCAGCCGAAGGGGAATTCGTAATACACGTCCACCGCCCTCCTCGCGTAAAAGGCGAGCTCGTCCTTGCCGTGCTCGTGAAACTGGAGCTTGGCGGCCCTCACGCCGATTTTTTCATAGTACTTGATCCGTTCGTTCTTCCAGTAGTCGAACCATTTTGCGTCCTCGTTCGGCCGGATAAAATACTGCATTTCCATCTGCTCGAATTCGCAGGTGCGGAAGATGAAATTTTTCGTCGTGATCTCGTTCCGGAAGGCCTTGCCGATCTGGGCGATTCCGAAGGGAATCTTCACCCGGGTGGTGTTGGTCACGTTCTTGAAGTTGACGTAGATCCCCTGGGCGGTTTCGGGCCTCAGGTACACGATCGAGGCGGCGTCCTCCAGCGGGCCGATGTGGGTCTTGAACATGAGGTTGAATTTGCGGGGCTCGGTGAGATCCTTGCCGCAGTTCGGACACTTTTTTGAGATCCGGTTTTCCTCCGGGAGCTGGTCCTCGCGGAAGCGCATCTTGCAGCCCTTGCACTCGACGAGGGGATCGGAAAAGTTGGCCACGTGGCCCGAAGCCTCCCAGACGCGGGGGTGCATCATGATGGCGGCGTCGATGCCGACGATGTTGTCGTGGAGCTGGGTCATCTCCTTCCACCAGAACTGGGCGATGCGGTTCTTGAGCTCGACGCCGAGCGGGCCGTAATCCCAGGCCGAGGACAGGCCCCCGTAGATTTCAGAAGACTGGTAGATGTAGCCCCTGCGCTTGCAGAGAGAGACGAGCTTGTCCATCGTGACGACCGGTTCCATACTGACTCCTCGAAGGCGGCGGCTTTGCGCAGGCGCCGCAATTTCGTAACGCGAGCTTCTATTCGGAAGCGCCAATCGGGTGGAAGGCGGGAAGAGAGCTCCATATCGGTTTTTTCGCTTTGTGATCCGGCGGCGCGGCGGCAGGCGATTTCGCCCAACGCCGCGAGGCCATCGGGAGCGATTTTACACTTTTTCGCCTAGCAATGCAATCGCGGCGGAAAGGCGCGCCTCGACCTTGTCCTTTCCCAGGATCAGCATGGACCCCATGAGCGGCGGCGACTTGGTGGTCCCGGTGAGCGCCACGCGGAGCGGCATGAGGAGGTCGCCGAGCTTGACGCCCAGCTTCTCGGCGAGGGCCTTGAAATCGGATTCAAGCTCCTCTTCGGACTTCCCCTCGAAGCCCGCGAGACTCGTGTTGAGAGCCGTGAGGGTCTCGAGCGTCTTTTCGGGCGTGCCTTTCTTGGGCACCAATTCGGCCGGATCCGCAATTGAAACGTCCTCGAAGAAGAACGACGTCCAGGACGCGCAGTCGGAGAGCAAGGTGAGACGTTCACGGATAAGCGGTACGATGTCCAGCAGGGTCTTCCTTTCCGCCTCCGTCGGGGGAGAAGCGAAGAGGCCGGCTTGCTGCATGAAAGGCACCAGCCGGTCGCGGAGGTCGGCCGGCTCAAGCTTCCTCATGTACTGGCCGTTGAACCAGTCGAGCTTTTTGTAATCGAACACCGCGGAAGACTTGGAAAGCTTGTCGAGGGTAAAGAGCTTCTCGAACTCCTCGCGCGAGAAAAACTCCCTCGTGTCGTCGTACGACCAGCCCAGGAGCGTGACGTAGTTGACGATCGCCTCCGGGAGGTAGCCCTTCTCCCGGAATTCGTCCAGGGTCGTACTTCCGTGACGCTTGGCGAGTTTGTGCCCGTCCTTCCCCAGGATGAGGGGCGGATGGTAGTACTTGGGCGGTTCCCAGCCGAAGGCCTGGTAAAGATGCAGGTGGATTGGGCCCGAGGAGAGCCACTCCTGAGATCGGATGACGTGAGTTATTTCCATCAGGTGATCGTCGATGACATTGGCGAGATGATAGGTCGGGAATCCGTCTGATTTGAGGAGCACGGGATCGGGGTTGATATCGATATTCGCTTTCTCAATGTCGCCCAGAATCTCGTCGCGAAAGACGGTGACGCTCTCGAGCGGAATCCGCAGACGAATGACGGGCTTGAGGCCTTGTTCATCGTACTCCGCCCGTTGCGTTTCGGTGAGATCCCTGCAATGGCGGTCGTAGCCGATAACGGGGAGCTTCTTCTCAGTCTGCTCCTTGCGGACGGCCTCGAGGCGCTCGGGACTGCAATAACAGCGGTAGGCGTGGCCAGCCGACACGAGCTTCGCGGCGTAATCGCCGTAGACGGCATTGCGCTCCGACTGGACGTACGGCCCGAACGGGCCGCCGACGTCAGGCCCCTCGTCCCAGGACAGGCCGAGCCAGCGCAAAGTGTCGTAGATGTTTTGGATCGAACCTTCGGTCGAGCGGCCCTGGTCGGTGTCCTCGATTCTAAGCAGGAACTTCCCTCCCGTGGCCCGGGCGTAGAAATAGTCGAAAAAGGCATTGCGCAGGTTGCCGATATGCATTTTTCCCGTCGGAGACGGGGCGAAGCGGACACGAACGGTCATGCAGATGGTCCTTCTTTTCTAACAATGTTTTTTATCCGCGGCTTTTCCCGGAACAAGCAGACTCTATCCCGGAAAGGAGCTTTCGGCAAGGGCGATATATTGAGAAAGGGACACGAAGAGCACCCCTCGGCTCGTTGGAAGCTTCGCTACGCGACACGCTCGGGGCAGGCCCCGGAAACGAAGAATATGGAGAAAAAAAGAAATCAAAAACGAGAAGCGGCCTAAAGCATCGCATTCCCCTTTTTCTTTCTCCGTGATCTTCTTCTTTTCTTCGTGGTCTTCGTGTCCTCTTCATGCAGGTGCGGAAACAGCAAGGTCAAGCGGAAAAGTTAGGCCTTGCCTAATGGCGGAAAAAACGCTATAAATCTTCCTAAAATTGCTTAGTCCGGTCCCGGAAATGACCGGAAGGGGGTTACCGAATGTTCGCAATGAAAACCTATGCAGATATCGTTCGTCCCGCCCACAAGGCGAAGGCCCTGGCTTACGACGTTATCCTCATTGTGGGAGCTTCGCTTCTCATATCGCTTTCGAATTTCATCATCCGTATTCCCATTGCCGGCACCCCGGTCCCGATCACCGGTCAGACCTTCTCGGTACTACTCCTGGCCGCGCTCCTGGGCCCGAAACGCGGGCCGGCCGCGGTCGTCCTGTACCTGGCTTACGGGATCGCCGGCCTGCCCTTTTATTCGGGCGGCGCAATCGCCGGTCCGACCGGCGGTTATCTCCTGGGGTTCGTTTTCTCAGCGTTCGTGGTCGGCTTCCTGTGCGAACAGGGCCTTGATCGCCGTTGCCACACCGTAATCGCGGCCATGCTCGTCGGGAACGTCGTTCTCTACGTTCCCGGCATCATCTGGCTTTCCTTTTACACGCCCCAGAACGCGTTTGTACTCGGCCTCTTCCCCTACGTGCCGGGCGACCTCCTCAAGATCGCTTTGGCGGCGGCGATTCTGCCCACCGGCTGGAAGTTGATCCGGAAACTCAAGCAAAATCGATCTTAAGAAAAAAAATCGATAAGGAATCCAAGAAACCAGGAAAGAACGAAAAGAGAGAAATCTAAGCGAATTTACGCTTCTTTCACTGTTGCTTATGTAAAAGAAAGCCACCGCGGCTATGACGGTGGCTTTCTTTTTTTTAAAGAAAAAATATATTAGAAAATTATTTCTATGTATTTTCCTGGATTCCTGCTCCTGGATTCCTGGTTTCCTTATAGCTCCTTTTCCTGTCGAAGTCAATCCTGCGAGTAGTGCGAGAAAAAGTGGCCGATGCGCTCCATTGCTATTTTCAAATCGTCGACCGGCGGCAGGAAAACGATCCGGAAGTGATCGGGCGACGGCCAGTTGAAACCGCTGCCCTGGACGAGGAGCACCTTCTCCTGCAGGAGGAGATCGAGGATCATTTTTGAATCGTCCTTGATCCTGAAGCGCGTCTGATCGACCTTCGGGAAGAGATACAGGGCGCCTTTGGGCTTGACGCAGCTTATGCCGGGGACGGAGGAGATCATCTGATGGCAGAGGTCCCGCTGTTCACGAAGTCGGCCGCCGGGGAGCACCAGGTCATTGATGCTCTGATATCCGCCTAAAGACGTCTGGATGGCGAGCTGAGCCACGACATTGCTGCATAACCGCATGGAGGCGAGGATTTCAAGCCCCTCGATGTATTCCTTCGCCTTGGCTTTATCGCCGCTTAAAATCATCCAACCGGAGCGGAAGCCCGCCAGCCGGTAGGCCTTGGACAGCCCGTTCAAGGTGACGAAGAATACGTCCTCGGCCAGCGAAGCGAGCGGTACGTGCACTGCGTCGTCGTACAGGATCTTCTCGTAGATTTCGTCCGCGAAGACGATGAGATTGTGCCGGCGTGCGATTTCGACGATATCCTCGAGCACCCGGCGGGAGTAGACGGCGCCGGTGGGATTGTTCGGATTGATGACGACAATGCCCTTGGTGCGCGGGGTGATTTTTTTGCGGATATCGGCCGTATCGGGAAGCCAGTCGGCTTCCTCGTCGCACAGGTAATGAATGGGCCGCCCGCCGGAGAGGTTTACAGCCGCGGTCCAGAGGGGGTAGTCGGGCGCCGGCACGAGCAGCTCGTCGCCGTTGTTGAGGAGCCCCTGCATGCACATGACGATGAGCTCGCTCACGCCGTTGCCGGTGTAGACGTCCTCGGTTTCGACTCCCCGAATCCCGATGCTCTGACAATGCTGCATCACCGCCTTGCGCGCGGCGAACAGGCCCTTGGAATCACTGTAGCCTTCCGCGTCCTTGAGGTTTATGATGACGTCGTGAATGATCTCGTCCGGCGCGTACAGGCCGAAGGGTGCGGGATTGCCGATATTGAGTTTAAATATTCGGAACCCTTCCTCCTCAAGCGCCTGGGCGTTCTTGAGCACGGGACCGCGGATGTCATAGCACACGTCCTTGAGCTTGTCCGCCTGCTTGAATTGTTTCATATCTGGCACCTCAATGAGTGTATCGGTATCGGGAATCAAGAGTACGGGTAATTAATTCGAAAATCAAGGGGGTGTTTGGTTGCAAGCTCTCACCTCTTGATCTATAGTGAAAGAGGAGTCAAGAGAGTGATGTGGGGCGCGATTCCTTCCATGAAAAAACGCGTGATCGCCCGCCGGTCGGGGGAGATCATTTCCGTGCTCTTCAAGTACGGGTTTGCCGAGCTCTTAAACCGGTTGCGGGCCCATTCCCGCCTTCCCTTCCGTTTCCGAAAGAAGGCGCGCGAGCAGGTCAGGGAAAACATCGACAAGCCGTTCGCCGTCCGTTTGCGCCTCGTCTGCGAGGAACTCGGCACGACCTTCATCAAGTTCGGGCAGATGCTTTCCATGCGTCCCGATATTCTCCCGAAAAACGTCATCCTCGAGCTGGAAAAGCTCCAGGACCAGGTTCCTCCGTTCGACCTGAAGACTGTCCGGGAGACGATCGGGATCCAATTCGGGAAGCCGTTTACGGAGGTGTTCCGCTCCTTTGAGGAGGCCCCCGAGGCCGCCGCCTCCATCGCGCAGGTGCATCGGGCGACGCTTCTCTCGGGTGAAGAGGCGGCCGTGAAAATACAGCGGCCGGGCGTCCGCAATTTGGTGGCCGTCGACCTGGAGATACTTTCCCACCTCGCCCAACTGGCCGAACGCCACATTCCCGAGCTTTCGCTCTTCAATCCCGGGGCCGTGGTGGCGGAGTTCGCGGCCAACATCCAGCACGAGCTCGATTTTCTCAAAGAGGCGCGGAACATCGAGAGCTTCCGTAAGAATTTCATGAACGACCCGACCGTGCACATTCCGACGGTCTACTGGGATTACTGCACGGAAAAAGTGATCTGCATGGAATTTATCCACGGCATCAAGATCTCGGAGTTGGACACGCTCAAGCGGACGGACTGCGACCTGCCGCTCATCGCCCGTCGCGGGCTGGACGTAGTATTCAAGCAGATCTTCCGGGACGGTTTTTTCCACGCCGATCCGCACTCGGGCAACCTCTTCATCCTCCCCGGCAATATCATCGTGCCCATCGACTTCGGGCAGGTCGGTTTCGTGAGCGAGTTCCTGCGGGAGCGTTTAGGCCGCGCCCTGGCCGCCTTCGTCAATCGGGACGCCCGCTCGCTCGTCAAGGTGCTCCACGACCTGGAGCTCATCGAGGACGGAACCGTCACCCGTGAGCTCACCTTCGACCTCGAGCACCTTATCAATTACTACCATGACATTTCACTCGCCCAGCTCAACTTGGGCACGGTCATCCTCGAGCTCATCGACCTCATCCGACGGCACCGCATGCGAATCCCGGTTGACATGATCCTCCTCGGGAAGGCGGTGGCCACCATGGAGGCGCTCGGCAAGGAGCTCGATCCAAGCATCGACATAGGCGAAGTGGCCGGGCCGTACGTCCGGAAACTCGTGCTTTCCTCCGTCGATCCTTTAAAAACAACGAAGGAAATCGGCCGGTTCCTTTCCGACTCCCACGACCTGTTCCGGACCCTGCCGGACGACGCGTCGGCTATTCTGAAAAAAATGCGGAACGATCGTTTGAAAATCAAATTCGAGCATGCCGGGCTGGATCCGTACGTGAAGGATCTCGACAAAGTGGGAAACAGACTCTCGGCGAGCGTCATCATCGCCGCTTTTCTCATCGGCTCTTCGCTCATCACCTACGTGAGCAAGGGCCCGACGATTCTCGGCATTCCCGTCATCGGCTTCGTCGGCTACACCATAGCCGGCCTGCTCGGCATTTGGCTCATCATCGGCATCATCCGCTCGGGCAGACTATAGTTCATAGTCAACTTCGTTGAGGACAGCGTCTGAATAGTCGGAAGGACTAAAATTGCGAAGAGGGCACGAAGAGGAAGAAGTACACGAGGCAAGAGAAAAAAGGAAAATATTCAACTCAAGCCGTCTTCATTTTCCCTGTTTTTTCCTTCGTGTTCTTCGACTGCTTCGGGTTCGGAGCCTGCCCCGAGCGTAGCCAAGGGGTGTCCTCTTTTCTCCTTATTTGGGGCGACAGTCGATTGCTGTTGTGTGCCGCTCAAAGCCCGCCGGCCGCTCTCTGTGGCCGGCTCAGGTCCCGGTACACGACGAGCATTTTGCGCACCCCGATGCCCGCCATCACCTCGTCGACGCGGAAGAACCGGTTGCGGCCGATCATGCTCACTCCGTCGAGGTAGCGCAATTCATTGGCCTTCCATTCGCCCGGGATGGCGTCATAGACGATAAAGTATTTCCGGTCCAGGCTGTAGCCCTTGATGAGGAGGTAATGGCCGGTGGCGTCCGGGTAATAGCGGTCGAAAAAATCCGTCGTTTTGTCGCGGACCGTGTGGCGGATGGCTCCGCAGTTGAAGCTGACGATGACGAGCCCGCCGCGGTCGATGGCGCCGAAGACGTCGGCGGCGTCCGTGAGCGGAAGGACGGCGGACGGCACGGAGTGGCGGACGAGGTTGTCGAGCAGGTTGTTGTGGTCCACGGCGCCGTTCGAGTACGGCATGCCTATTTCCGCCCGGATCGCCTCGACCGTGAAGTCCTTGCCGATTGACCATTTGATGGCCGAGCCGATGGCGGCCGGGCCGCAATTGCCGTACATGCCGGTGTCGAACTGCGTCTTGTACCAATCGTATTCCGGCTCGGCGGAGAGCCGCGCCGGCAGCGGACTCACGAAGAGATAGAACTCAAAAACACCGCCGTCTTTTTCGAGACGGACGCGGGAAAAACCGGAATGCCGGGCAACGAGCCTGTTTGTAGCGAAATACTCGAGAAGCGCCGGGGATTGGTCGATCTTTCCGGTTTTGTCGAAGTCGATCGCGGCGCCGTCGGGACCCCAGAGCCGGCCCGCAACGTCAACCAGGTCTCCCACCCGATTGACCGTCATGTAAGGCAGGCCCGAATACTCGGCGATCAGGTCGGTGACATCGATATCAAGGGTGTTGGAAGACGCGTACCGGCCCGCGCCGTCGACGGTGACGAGGCGCACCCGGTAGTGTCCGGGACGGACGTAGAAGGCGGTGGGTTTGGCCTTGAAGCTGAAGCGGTTGTTCCCCAGGTCCCAGACGAAGCGGAGACCCGAGTCGGCGAAGGCGAAATCCGAGGTCAGGGGTGCGGCGTGCGGAGCCGGCCCGCGAGTCGCGTCGGTGTGGATGGTCACCGGGGACCGGGAGCGGTCGGTCGTTTCGACGTAGACGGGGATTTTCAGGACCGTTCCCTCGGCCAGCGGCGTTTCACCGTGAAGACGGTTTTCTATGACGAGATCGTAGAACGGAATTCCGAGACGGCGCGCGACGTCGTAGATCGTCTCCCCGTTCAAGACCGCGCAGGTGGCGGGCGGATTGAAGTTCGTCCGCGTCGTGTACTCGCCTTCCAGGCTCCCGGTCGGAGGCCTGTCGAACGGGTCCGAGAAGACCGCGGTCAGGAAGACGACGCTCGCGGCCAGCGTGAAAATTCCTAGGATGATAAAAATACGCTTTTTCATGAATCCCCGTGTCTGCATAAAGATAATCCGAATCGGGAGGACGACCGGCGGCGACGGGACGGCGACGCTTTCGTATCCACGTCCGAAGGAACAAAATCGCTGCTTATCGCTATTAAAAATACATGATATCGGTTGACAATGGCAAGTGGTCGAGCGCGCGGCGCACGCTGTTTCGGGAAACGTCGCCTTTGCCGCGAGCGGTTTTTTTCGTATTTTGATATCAGCAAAAATCTATTGTGGATTGGAGGCGGCTATGATACAAACCGGAACAAAAGCACCCGGATTTGAGCTGGCGGACGATTCCGGCCGGACGGTGGCGCTGAAGGATTTTCTCGGAAAAAAAGTGGTGCTGTATTTCTATCCCAAGGACGATACTCCCGGTTGCACGACCGAGGCGTGCGCGTTTCGAGACGCCTACGATGAAATCCTGGCCGGGGGAGCTGTGGTGATCGGGATTTCGTCCGATTCCGCCGCTTCGCACGCCGGCTTTAAAGCGAAATACCGGCTGCCGTTCTTCCTGCTGGCCGATCCCGAGAAACGCGCCCTCCAAGCCTACGGCGCCTGGGGTGAAAAAACTTTCATGGGAAAAAAGTCCATGGGCACGCTTCGCATGACGTTCATCATCGACGAAAAGGGAATTGTCACCCGGATTTTTCCGGATGTGAATCCAAAGGAGCATGCGGTCGAGGTTCTGGCCGCGCTTTGAAGCTGGGGAAACCATTTAGGAGCAATAGCCGAGCGCGCGCAAGGTCCGTCGCGCACGTTTGAGGCGGGTGCGGTAGTTTCTGAAGGAGACCAGCCTGACGGCTTCCCGGTAGCGGCACCAGCGCCAATCCCTGCCCTCCGGCGCCCGTTCCTCATTGCCGCCGGTTTTTTCAACGAGAAAGAACTTGATGCGAACGAACTTTCCCCCTTGCCGGTAGCGAACCGTTCCGAGGTCGGCGATGATCCTGCCTTCGAGGCCGGCTTCTTCCGCGACTTCACGCAGCGCCGTTTCCTCCTGCGATTCGCCGTCTTCGATATGCCCGCGGGGCAGGATCCAATGGGGGGGACTTGTCCGGGACTGATTCGTCTTGCTGGTAAGAACGAAGAATTCCGACGCGCCGTCCTCCGTCAAACGATAGACGACCGCGCCCGCGTGGGTATATGTCGTCGCTTTCATTTCAATCCGCTTTCTTTGCCTTTCCCTCAGACCGTGTTTTGTTAACTCATGGAACACTGCGGAGCTCAGATATCGACCAATTTGTCCTCTGAGTCCTCCTTCACGTAGATTTCATCAAAACGACCCGAATGGTCGTGCAGGTTCTTGTCCGGGAAATAGGTGGAGGAAAAAAAGTAGAGGATGTCGCTCATGTCCTTGTACGAATCGGACGGCGCGTACCGATAATAGCAGTCCCTGGTGGACAGTATCTGCCGACGTGACGGGTTGTCCTCCAGCTCCGGGTCCGTCCGTTTGCGGATTTCGTTCATGAGCCCGCCGTAGAAGGCTTTGGCAACGTAGAGCAAATTCAGCTTTTTCTTTTCGTCCTCGTAGTAGAGCTCGAAGATGCCGGAGACGGATGGCACCTTGGCGACGATGTCATACTTTTCCGCCTTGCGGAGGCGCGACCAGAAAATCGTGTAATAAACGGCCGCCCCGTCGACGGCTTTGGTGATGCTCGGTTCTCTCACACTCTGACTCCGAAGCCGCTATTCGTCGGACGTGACGTTCCCGTCCCGGTCGTATGACGTCACTCGGATCTGTTCCGCGCCGTTCTTGTACCCGATGATGCGGACCGCGGTGAGGAGATTGTCGCCGTCGTACTCATTGATGCGGACCAGCCTGCCGCGTTCGTCCTGATGGAATGTGGCGAAACCGGCACTTTTCTTGTTGTTCTCCTTGTCGATTTCGAACAGGAAACGACATAATACCCGCTCCTCTCCCTCGCTCAATTCGGTGTTTCCGGCGGGTTGGGTTTCCAATATTTTCTCAAAGGGAAAACTCGACAACTTCTCGACGACGAGGGAGCCGTAGGAAGAGGAGGCTGCCTGCGGAGTTCCGGTCAATGCGCATATCCTTTCGGCTTCTTTCACGAGTGAGGTTGTGTCTGGCGCAGGCGATGGCGCAGGCGATGGTGCAGGCGATGGTGCAGGCGATGGTGCAGGCGATGGTGCAGGCGATGGTGCAGGCGATGGTGCAGGCGATGGTGCGCTTGCGGTGTCTACGTCGGAGGAGTGGAGAAGCACAATAGTCGTCTCGACTTTGGCCGCTTCAACGGGCAGCGCATGAGGAGTGAGCACGATCCATTGGTCTTTGAATCGCCCGGAATAATCGCCGTATTTCTTTGCGAACAGGCGGGCATTGATCCTGACGCCCTCTCCGATTTTCATCTTCCCCTGGCGCGCCCACGGGTAGCCGAAGACGACTTCGTTCGTCAGGAAAAAATGGTAGAAATCCCCGATCGTGCCGATTTTTTCAGGGGTGGAATCGATGAGGTAAATCGTCGCATCGCGGGTTTTTATCGGTTTTCCATTCAGGATACGTTTTTCGGAGGCGTTGACCGTATTTTTAGCGACAGAACGAAGGCTGTAGGAGGTGACCTTGAACGAGGGGTCCCGCTGGGATTCGGTGAGGATGATCGAACCCAAACCGGGAAGTTTTTTTATATAGAGATCCCAGCCGCCCTCGCCTTTTACGAAATAAATGGAGTTCGGGGGAATGTCGGGGATCTGGGCGTGGAGGATGAGGGCGGAAAAAGAAAACAACAGGAGAAGGATATTTTTTTTCACGGTTGTCTCCTCGCGACTGCCGCGGCGGATCGCCTGAGCATGTCTCCTTTTTCGATCGGACCGGTTTCCCGCCGACGCTTCCCACTATACACGAGACAAGATTTTTATCAAGATCGCGCCGCAGGCTCCTCGCTGAGAAACCCGGGGCGAAGGGTAAGGGCGCTGCGCGCGGCGCAATGGACGGCAAAGCGGACCGCCTCGTCCATGCTCTTCGTTTTCAGAAACGACGAGGCGAATCCGGCGGCGAACGCGTCCCCGCAGCCGGTGGTGTTGACGGGGGTGACGGGCTCGGGAAACATCCCCTTGAGCGTCGTATCGTCCGTATACATGACGCGCCCGCCTCCGTCCGTGACGACGGATAAAACCATCATGCTGGTAGCCAGTCCGATCATTTTTTCTCCCGCCAGTGCCATGACGGACTCGTCCCGGCTCGAGGGATCGACGTCGGGAAAAAACGTTTCCAGGAATTCCGAGAGATTGGGCTTAATGACAAGAGGTCCGAAAGGCAGCGAGCGAACGAGATCGCTCCCCCGGAAATCTGCCAGCACGAAGGCGCCCGCTTCCCGGGCCATCCGCACCATCTCGGGGAAAAGCCCCTCCGAATAGCCCTTCGATTTTGCGCCCGACAGGATGACCGCGCCGACCTTCGGCAACAGGCTTCGGTATTCTTTTCTGATTTTCGATTCAGTCGATTTATCGACGGGAAAACCTTCCTCGACCATTTCGGTCACCCGGCGGGTTTTTTTGTCGATCGCGGTGACGCAGAATCTTATTTCCGCTTGGCACGAGACGGCCTTCAAGCTGAGTCCTTCGACCCTCGCCCTGTTTTTGAGAAAAACGGCGAACGCGCCTCCCGCGTGAGTCAGGTGAACCGCTTTTTCACCCAAGGCGTGAAGCGCTCGTGTGACATTTATGCCTTTCCCCGAAATATCGAGCGATGACTGCGAGGTACGATTGACCGAACCGGTACGATAATCTTCATAAATATATGTTTTCTGTATGGTTGGATTGAGGCAGATGGTGAGGAACCGAGGCATCGATCAGCCGGAATTACGCAGTGGTATCGATTGTGTTTCCGGTGTTCTCTTCGGTGATGACTTCCTGTTCCTGGGCGGGAGCAGGCTTTTCTTCCGGCGGCGGCGTCGCTGCCGGCGGTATGGCAAAGTACGGATCAATCCCTTCGATCGCCATAACTACCTCCTTCTTCAAAGTATATCCATTTTTTTCTTTTTAATCAATGACCGGCTGAAAATAACATAAAAATAGCAAACCTCCGCCGGAAGCGGTAGTTGTATGTAAAATACGACAGTACCGGTTAATTCGCGGAACGGTATAAAGTTGTATACGTCTTTAAAATCGGAGAAATATAATTATTACTTATAATGTATACAAAAAGATTCAATTTTTGTGTCTTTTTTTGACTGAAAAAACATACATCTTTGAATTGTATACACGCATTGCGCGACGCATAATGCTTTTATATACTGACGCCATGAAGCAATATATTCTGGCATTGGATCAGGGGACGACGAGCTCTCGGGCGATTGTCTTCGGTCTCAATGGAAATGTTTGCGCCAAGGCGCAGAAGGAATTGAGACAATTTTATCCCAAGCCGGGATGGGTCGAACATGATCCGGAGGAAATCCTAAAAAGTCAGATTGAGATGGCCAAAAGAGCCGCGAATGACGCTTTGAAGGGTAAGGGAAAAATAGCGGCCATTGCCATCACCAATCAGCGGGAAACGATCGTGGTCTGGGAACGCGCCACCGGCCGGCCGGTGGCGCCGGCCATCGTCTGGCAATGCCGGCGCACGTCGGATTTATGTGAAAAACTGAAAAAGGCGGGAATGGAAAAAGAGATTCGGAAGAAGACCGGGCTCCTGATCGATCCCTACTTTTCGGCGACAAAACTCATGTGGCTGTTCGACAATGTCCCGGGCTTGCGGAAACGAGCGGAGAACGGGGAGATCGCGTTTGGCACTATCGATTCCTGGCTTCTTTTTCACCTCACCGGGGTGCACGCCACAGAACCGTCGAACGCAAGCCGGACCATGTTATTCAATATCCATAGCGGCGAATGGGATGAAGAGATTCTTCAGGAATTGAAAATACCCCGGAACGTCCTTCCCGCCGTTTTTCCCACTTCCGGCGTCTTCGGCTACACCGAGAAGATCACCGGCTCTCCCCTCCCCGTCTCGGGAGTGGCGGGAGACCAGCAGGCGGCTCTCTTCGGACAAGGTTGTATCCGCCCGGGGAACGCCAAGAACACCTACGGCACGGGCTGCTTCCTCCTCATGCACACGGGGAAAGCCCCCGTCCTTTCCAGGAACGGGCTCCTTGCCACCGTTGCCTGGGACCTGGGCAAGGGATTGGAGTACGCGCTCGAAGGCTCCATCTTCGTCGCAGGCGCCGCGTTGCAATGGCTTCGCGACGAAGTGGGGATTCTCGACGACGTCGAGGAAAGCGGACGCATTGCCGCGGCCGTGCCCGACACGGGCGGCTGTTACCTGGTGCCCGCCTTTGTCGGGCTGGGCGCGCCGCGCTGGAGGCCCGACGTCCGCGGCGCACTCGTGGGACTGACCCGCGGCACGGGCCGGGGCCAGATCGTGCGTGCGGCGCTGGAAAGCATCGCCTTCCAAACAAAAGATCTCGTCGGGGCCATGGAAAAAGCCGGCGGGCGCATGATGGATTCGCTCAAGGCCGACGGAGGCGCCTGCCGGAACGATTTTCTCATGCAGTTCCAGGCTGATATTTTAGGACGCCCGGTGGCCCGCCCGCGTGTTTTCGAGTCAACAGCGCTGGGAGCCGCCTTCCTCGCCGGTCTGGGCGTGAGCTTATGGAATCGCCTCTCCGATGTCGAACGCTTGTGCGCTTTGGGAGATGTCTTCAAGCCGAGTCTGGAGGCCGCCTCGGCCGATAAAAAATACCGGCTCTGGAAAAAAGCCGTCGCCGCCGCGGAGGCCTTCGCCGGAGGATGATATACTCAATAAACCATTTGGTTTTCAGCATAGCTCGCGCGCGAATCGATCTCCTGTACTTTTTCGCAGATTGTCGTTATGTTAATACGGCGCAACAAATTTTCGTATGAACGATTTTCTGCCGATCTCAATAGACGATATGAATCGCCGCGGCTGGGACGAGCTCGATTTCGTGATGGTGACCGGGGACGCGTACGTCGACCATCCATCCTTCGGCGCCGCCGTCATTTCGCGTATCCTCGACAAACACGATTATCGGGTTGGCGTGATCGCCCAGCCGGACTGGACGGGCGCCGCCGCATTCCGTAAACTCGGCCGGCCCCGACTCGGTTTCCTCGTCACCGCCGGCAACATCGATTCGATGGTCAACAATTACACCGCCGCAAAAAAACGCAGGAGCGACGACATATACGCCCCGGGACGACGGGGGGGGCTCCGCCCTGACCGGGCCGCCATCAGCTACGCCATCCGAGTGCGCGAGGCGTACGGCCGCATACCGATCATTCTCGGAGGTCTCGAAGCCTCCCTGCGCCGATTCGCCCATTTCGATTACTGGCAGGAAAAGGTGAGGCGCTCGCTTCTCATCGATTCCGGGGCGGATATCATCGTTTACGGCATGGGCGAACGCGCGATGCTCGAGATCGCGGCCGCGCTCGCCGCGGATCGGCCGGTAGCCGGAATCAGCGAAGTGCCCGGAACGGTCTACCGGACGAAAGAGCTGCCATCGGACGTGGACTCCGTCCGGTTGCCTTCGTTTGTAAGAGTCGAGTCCGACGCGCGCGCTTTCGCCGAGAGTTTCCTTATCCAATATCGAAACTCAGACGCGCATTCGGGACGGATCCTCATCGAGGAATACGATGATTGTCTTATCGTGCAGAACCCGCCTTCCCCGCCGCTCGAGCCGCGCGAGCTTGACGAAGTAAACGAGCTCCCATACGCACGCGCAGCCCATCCGGTCTACGAGGCTGCGGGGGGAGTACGCGCGATAGAGGAAGTGCGCTTCAGTCTGGTCTCCAGCCGCGGATGCTTCGGCAATTGCAGCTTCTGTTCACTTACCTTCCACCAGGGGAGGACGGTGCAGGCGCGGACTCCTGAGTCCCTGGTGCGGGAGGCGGTCGAGCTTACCAGACTCCCCGATTTCAAGGGATATATCCACGACGTGGGCGGTCCGACCGCCGATTTCTTCGGCCCGGCCTGCGCGCGCCAAACGCGCGGTTCGGCGTGTTCCGACCGCGAGTGCCTTTTCCCTTCGCCTTGCCCCAAACTCAATACCGATCATTCGCGATACCTCGAGCTCCTTCGTCGTCTCCGCTCCCTTCCCGGCGTGAAAAAGGTGTTCATCCGCTCCGGTCTGCGCTTCGATTTCATTCTCGCGGATCAAAGCGGGGAATTCTTCACAGAGCTCGTGGAGCACCACGTGAGCGGGCAACTCAAGGTGGCCCCCGAGCACGTGTGCGACGAGGTGCTGACGCTCATGCGCAAGCCGCCGCACCGTGTCTACCTCACATTCAAAAAAAAATTCGACGCGCTCAACCGCAAGCTCGGGAAAAAGCAGTTCCTCCTCCCCTATTTCATTTCGAGTCACCCGGGCTCCACCCTCGCCCACGCCGTGGCACTCGCCTGCTTTTTCCGCGACCACCGATTCGCGCCCGAACAGGTCCAGGATTTTTACCCCACGCCCGGAACTCTCTCCACGTGCATGTATCACACGGGGCTTGATCCCTTTACCATGAGGCCCTTATGCGTCGCCAAAAGCAGACATGAGAAAGCCCTGCAACGCGCCCTTCTCCAGTACCGCAATCCGAAAAACCGCAGGCTTGTCGAAGAGGCGTTGCGCCGGGCCGGCCGGCCGGATCTCATTGGTTTCGGGCCCCAGTGCCTGATTCAGCCTCTCCGCGGGGAATCCTCTGAAGCCTTCCGTTCCGAAAACACTCGTTCGTTGAAGTGGACACGAAACGCACGAAGAAAGAAAAAGAACACGAAGAGAAGAAGGAAAAAAAACTAAGGAAATCTTCAATATTTCCTGACTTTTTTTTATTTTTTCTTCGTGATCTTCGGTTTTCTTCGTGAACTTCGTGTCCTTTTATAAAGGACAAAAAAGCAGATAGAGGGTACTATGGATTATTTAAACCGGTTTTGCTATAATCGAAACGGGAGGGAAGCAGTATGGATAAATCATCGACCATAATTTCCGATTCAAATTTCGGAAAACGGCTGTCGCAGATCAAGAAACACGGCGCGCTGGTGCTTTCCTATGCCGGGAAAAACCTGCCCGTCACGGGGCAAATCACCATCGGCCGGGAGCCCGAGAACACGATTCATATTGAAGACAGTATGGTCTCCCGCTATCATGCGCTGGTGCAGAAAATCAAGAACGCCTATTTCATCAAGGACCTCGACAGCACGAACGGCACGTTCGTCAACGGTCATGAAATTCCCAAGGGCAGCTACGTCAAGCTCAACAAATCCGATATCATCCGTATCGGCAGGACGGATATCGTCATCCAGTAAAAGACGGCGGCGCTCTCGTTCCATCGACGACCCTACCTTCTTCTTATTTCGGCGATGGTAAAGCACACGTGATGAGTACGAACAGGATCATAAAAACAATGCTCGCCGGCAGGATCGAAGTCGTCGTCGGCGACATCACCCTCCTCAAGGTGGACGCGATCGTCAACGCCGCCAACTCGAGTCTTCTGGGCGGAGGCGGCGTCGACGGCGCAATCCACCGAGCCGCCGGGCCGGATCTGCTGGCTGATTGTCGAAAGATCCGCACCGAACGTTATCCGGAAGGCCTTCCCACCGGACAGGCCGTGATAACAGGCGCGGGCCGTCTCCCGGCCCGCTTCGTGATCCACACGGTCGGTCCCGTGTACCGCAAGGATGACGAGACCTGCCCGCAGCTTCTCTCCTCCTGCTACGCGAACAGCCTGAGGCTGGCCCGGGAAGCCGGCTGCTCGGCCGTCGCCTTCCCCGCCCTCTCTACTGGGGTCTACGGGTATCCCAGGGACGAAGCCGCCGACGTTGTCTGGGGAGAGGTGAAAAGGCACGTCAGTTCCGGCGAAAGGCCGGAAAAGATCGCGCTTGTTTTTTTCGCCGCCTCTGATGCGGACATTTTTCTACGCGCGGCTGGTGACGGATGAGCCTCGAGCAACGTTCGCTCAATTACCGTGAAATCAACCTGCTCCTCGCGGAAACCGACCTGATCGGCGCCACGGTGCGGGAAATTCACCAGCCCAGGCCGGAAGAACTCATGCTCGCGCTTTACCGCGAGGATATGAGACGGGCGCTTCTTTTTTGCCTGAGCCGGAAGACCTGCCGGTTCCATTTCTTGTCCGGCCCGTTCAAAAAAAGCGCCGTGCGACAGCGCTTCGAAAGCTTCCTCGTCGCCCGCGCCCGGGACGCGGTCATTCGCGGAATCGAGCACGTGGCCGAGGAGCGGATTCTCAAGATCACTCTCGAACGCGGCGGCCGGAGGTCGTTCCTCTGGGTGCGGCTGTGGGCGAGCGCCCCCAATGTCATTTACACGGACGAGTCCGGGACGATCGGCGACGCTCTGTTCAGGCGGCCCAGGAAGGGCGAAGTCTCCGGAGGCCGGTATAATCCTGAGGAAGAGTTCAGCCGATTCCCGCCCCGTCCGAAAGACCCGGAACGGTATCCCGTACGCAATTTCGGCGGTGACCTTCAGGCGAGCCTGCACGAGCGGGTGGAGGCCTATTTCCGAGAGGCCGACGAGGCTTCGGTCGATACCGACGTACGCGCCCGGCTGCTTAACAAGCTTTCGGTTGAGGAGAATCGCCTTCTTTTTTCCCTGGCCGCGTCGGAGAAATGGCTCGCGGAAAACGCCGATGTCGAACGAATCAGGGAATACGGCGACCTCATCATGGCCGCAATCTCGGAAATAAGAAAAGGGGACGAGTGGTTTCGAGGAAACGATTTTTTCCATGACGACGCTCCCATCGAAATCCGTCTCGATGCAAATCTATCGCCTGCGCAGAACGCAGAGAACTATTATCGCCGCTATAAGAAAACAAAGGCAGCGCGGAAACGGGCCGAGGAAGAGCGTGCGGCGCTCTCTCTCAAACTGCAGGCGGTCAGAAAACGCATCGCGGAAGCGACCGGAGCCGACGCAGCCCGGATCGGGGAGCTGGCCGCGAAAACGTTCGCGCCCAAGACGCGGGAGACGGAGAACAACATACCCGGACTCGTGTTTCAATCCGGGGGATTCGTGATGTACGTGGGACGTACGGCGAAGGAAAACGACGTGTTGTATCGTCGACACGTGCGCGGGAACGATTACTGGCTGCACGCGCGCGATTTCCCGGGCGCGTCGGTCTTCATCAAGAGCCGAAAAGCGAAGAGCGTGCCCCTCGACGTGCTCCTGGATGCGGGCAACCTGGCCCTCTTCTACAGCAAGGCGAAGAACTCGGCGCGCGCCGATCTGTATTACACCCAGGTCAAGTACTTGAAAAAGGCTGGCGTGAAACCGGGGCTTTTCCTTCCCACCCATGAGAAAAATCTCGCCGTCCGGCTCGAACCGGAGCGGATTAATCGATTGAAGCGGCGCATGGAAACATTCGATTGAAAATCGGAAGTGAAAGAACTAAGCTTGAGGCAGACGGGAGGGCGATGACAGCGCAGATGTGCCATGAGCCGCATCCTCAGTGAACACTATTCCATGATCAAGGTCCGCGAACCGATCGTTGAGGGAATCTTTTATCCTTCCGACCGGCAAAAACTGAAAAGACTCGTGACGTCGCTCCTGGCGACGGCCCCCCCCACGGGAGGGTCGGCCTGGGGCATTCTTTCGCCGCACGCCGGGTATCGGTATTCGGGCGCCATCGCCGCGGCCGCCTATAGCGCGGCGCGAGACCGAAAGGTTAAAACAGCGGTCATACTCGCACCGCTCCACCGCACCGAGAAGGACGAAGTGATTCTCCCCGAGTCGGAAAAATTCAAGATTCCCTTGGGACTTCTTGACGTGGACCGGCGGGCGGTCGACGAGCTCGTGAGCTTCAGCACCAGGTTCGTCAAGGACGATATCCCGCACCTTGAAGAGCACAGCATTGAGGTGCAGCTTCCTTTCCTGCCCGTCCTTTTCCCCGGAGCGGCGATCGTCCCCGTACTCGTCGGGAGGATAGGCCGAAAAACTGTTGCCGCCCTGGCCAACGCCCTGGAGATCATTTTCGGAAAAAGATCAGATTCCACTCTCTTCATCGTTTCCGCAAACCTCACGTCCTTCATGCAGGGCGGAGCGGCGAAAACCGAGGCCGAAACATTCATCCGCCTCATTTTAGAAGGTGACACGGAAGGCTTGCTCTCGTCTTTCGAAGAGGGTACAATCAACTCATGCGGTGTTCCGGCGTTGGCCGCGCTTATGCTATTGGCCGGGACATCCTGCGACAGGCGGCTCCTCTCGAGCGGCAACTCGGCGGAAGTGAATCGAGATTACCGGGAACTGGTGCATTACGCCGCCGTCGGATTTTTTAAAAATAAGGCGTAATCCGTGGCTTTTACCCTTACCGACGACGAGAAAAAAATCCTCCTGGAAACGGCGCGCCTTTCAATCGCTTCGCGTCTCAAGCGAACGTCCCTTTCATTACCTGAAGCGCCCGCCCACCTTCAAGAAAAATGCGGTGCGTTCGTCAGCCTGCACATTGGAGAATACCTGAGGGGATGTATCGGTTACATTACCGCTGTAAAGCCGCTGATTGAGACGATAAAAGAGATGGCCGAATGCGCCGCCTTTTCCGACCCCAGGTTCCCTCCCCTGGCGCATGAAGAATTGGAGAAAGTGGAAATTGAAATTTCTGTGCTTTCTCCATTCGAAAAAATAACCGATTTGAGCACAATAAAGGTGGGAACGCACGGCATCATGGTGCGGAAGGGCCTGCAGTCGGGACTCCTGCTTCCTCAAGTGGCCGTCGAATACGACTGGGATCGCGAGCAATTTCTTTCTCATACCTGCCAAAAAGCGGGACTCCCCTCCTCGGCCTGGCGCTCGGGAAACCTGGAAGTGGAAATTTTCAGCGCCGTGGTCTTCAGTGAACGGCAATTCGGGCAAAAATCCCGATCCCGTTCGGAAGAGCGCTGAAAAAGAGCCGATCATGTTCAAGTTCATAGACGCCGCTCCATTGATTAAGGCGATCGACGGGATGACGGATTTCGTCGCCGTCGACCTGGAAACGACGGGGCTTGATCCGGCGTACGACCGCATCACGGAAATCGGAGCCGTCCGGTTTACACTGACCGGAAGCGGATCGGTTTACGAGACGCTGGTGGACCCCGGAATGCCGATCTCTCCCGACGCCTCGAGCGTCTCCGGCATCACGGACGGGATGGTGCGCGGGAAGCCGACGATCGGGGAGAAAATCGGCGAATTTTTAAGCTTCATCGGAGACTCCCCGCTCGTCGCCCACAACGCCCGCTTTGACGGCGGGTTCCTGCGCGCCGCCTACTTGCGTGAAGGATTGTCTCTTCACCGCAATCCCATCTTTGACACGCGCCTGCTCGCCAAACGCCTCTGGCCCGAGTGGCGGAAATACAACCTCGCCAAAGCGCTCGAATTCCTCGGCCTCCGCCGCAACGACCTGCACCGCGCCCTGGGAGACGCGCTCGCCTGCCGGGACCTGTTTCTCGCGTGCCTCGGCAAGCTCGGCGCTGGAAGGCGCCTTGCTCAGTACGAGGGGAAGAGGATCGCCATTGTATTAACGGAAGATGATATCGACGAGACGATTTAAGTAAAGGAGGAGGAGCTCCTTCTTTTTTTGGTCGGTGAGTTGGACGGTGGTCTGGGTGGTGGGGCCGCCGCTCGGGCCGGCCTCAAGCTCCTTTACGATCTCCTGGATGTCTTGCGTGGTGAGGGTGGCGGCAGACGGTTGGAGGAGGCTCGTGAAGGTGAGGCGGGAACCCTCGATCTGTGAAAAATTGAACCGCCCCGAGGAGTCCACCGCCTTCGGGTCCACCCGGCCGGAGACGGTAACCGCTTCCCGTTTTCCCCCGAGTTGAACGGTCCGGGTGCCGGTAATGAGAAGCTTTCCCGAGGGGTCGACGGCCGTGACTCCGGCCGCCAGTTCGGTCTTGAGCGAGTAATTCTCCTTCCCGTTCACCGACCGGTCGTCGCCGGTGCGGCCGTTCGGCAGAAACGAAAAAAGACCTCCGTATTGGCCGCCCGAGAACTCGAAGGTGATCGATTTGGCATTCTTGCTCGCGGCAGCGAAATTGAGGCTCAAGCTCGAGTCGATGACGATCGTGACGATATCGCCCGCCCGGAAAGCGCTGCTTCCGGAGATATACCCCTGGAACTGATCGTCCCAAAGGCTATCCGCCGAAAGCAGGCCGCCTGAGAAAAAGAGGGCAATGATGAAAAATGACCATTTCATATTTATCGCGCTCCTGTCTTTATTATCAGCAGGAACGAGCGGAAAAATTACCGTAATTTTTTCTTGTGTCGATTTTTCCTGAGCTTTTTCTTGCGCTTATGCGTCGCAATCTTATGGCGCTTTCTTTTTCTTCCGCATGGCACCCGGCATCACCCCCTTCCTCCTTGGCTGCTGAATTGTCTTTTAATAAAAACTGGACGCCATTATGGGCAAAGAATGATTGCGAGTCAAGGGCTTCAATTGATGGGGACACGGAGAACACGGAGAAAACGAAGCACACGGAGGGGGAGGAAGGATTTATAAGGAAACCAGGAAACGAGGAGAAGGAAGGAAAAAAACCACGGATGATGAAAGAAAAAAGGGAGTAGAACTTTCACGGAGAGTAGTCGAGGTGAACGGCGACAAGATGTTTGATTACACATATTCTATTGTTGAATCGCTTATTCTTTACCTCGTACGTCCTCCGCCTTTCCTTTCCCGTTTTTCTTCATTCCTGGGTTCCTGGTTTCCTCATTTTTCCTTCCTTACTTCTCCGTGTCCTTATTTAAGCCAGGTCCGCGAGAAAATCATCCGCCGCCGCCCGGACGGCTGCCCGCTCAGAAGGATGGAACCAGTTCGTCCCGGGAAAACTTCTGAAGAACGTCATCTGACGTTTGGCGTATTGCATGGTGTGGAGCACGATGAGCTCCTTGACGCGAGGCAGGGGATGGCCGGGGGTGTCGAGCAGGAAAAGTTCACGGTAGCCGATACCGCGCATTCCCGGGGACGATTCACCGTAGCCTCGGGCGACAAGCGACCTGAATTCATCGATCAAACCGGACGCAAACATCCGCTCCACGCGGCGGGTCACGCGGGACAATGACTCAGCACGCGAGAGGGAGAGCCCGATGAGAAGAAAATCGTATCCGGAGCGAAATTCGGTTCCGAGGCGGAACGAGGAGAGCGGGCGCCCGGTCTGTCGGATCACCTCCAGGGCGCGGGTGAGGCGGTACAGATCGCGGGGGCTGATTTTAACGGCGCCGTCCGGATCGACCCGTTCGAGCTCGGCGTGAAGGGCGGCCTCCCCCTTTTCGGCGAGCTCGCGCTTGATCGCGGCCCGCACCTCGGGATCGCTGGGAGGCGCCCCGGGGAGGCCGAAGGCGAAGTGTTTGAGGTAATAGGCGGTGCCGCCCGACACGACCGGGACCCGGCCGCGGGACGCGATCTCCCCCGCGAGGCGGTCGGCGGCGCGCACGAAATCACCGACCGTGAACTGCTCGTCCGGGTCGGCGACGTCCAGCAGGTGATGCGGGAGACGCGCGCGTAGGGCGGCGTCCGGCTTGGCCGTGCCCACGTCGAGCCCGCGGTATACCTGTTCCGAGTCGGCGTTGATGATTTCGAATTTGTCCGGGAACGCCTCGGCAAGGAGATCGGTTTTCCCCGCCGCGGTCGGCCCGAAGAGCAGAACGACGGGTAGATTACTCTTCGAGCTTGTACTCAATTTTCTTTTCGAGGATCTGCTTGATCGCCAGGGACACGATTTTCCCGTGATAGCGGGTGAGGTCTTCGTCTCCGGCTACGGAAAGCTGGAGGACTCGCTTCATGGCCGCGCAGGTAAGCGCGTACATGTTGCCTTTTTCTCCGACCAGCTCCTTGAACGGTATTATCAACTGAATGCTCCTTGCGCGATGGCGTACGTATCGCTTTGTATCATATTCGGGCCTTTCTGTAAAGGAGAGGGAACAGCAGAGGAGGAAGAACCGCGGATAAGACGCGGATGAACGCGGATAAAAAGAGGGGAACAAAAAAAAGACATTTTTGATGCCTACAAAACATCGCCTCTCTCCTTGCAGTTCTTCGGGATGAGATATTTCAAGAGTCGAATCCTTTTGGGATACATTAGTCCTTTTTCCTTATCCGCGTCTTATCCGTAGTTTCTCTTCTTCCCTCTTTCTCCGCAGATTAAGCAAGACCACGGGATTTCACGAAATCGAGGATAACCCCGGCCACGTAGTATTGATCACCTTTTTCAGTGTCGATCACGAGGTCGGCGAAGCGATAATCGTCGTTGTCGATATTATAGAGCTTGTGATATCGCTGGTGATCATTGGCGTCGCGGACCTGAGTCTCCCGCATCGTCGTCTCCACGTCCTTGCCCTCGCGGCGGGCGACCCGTTCGGCCCGCACCCGGAGCGATGCGTCGAGGTAGACCTTGACCGGCGCTTCCTTCAATAGCCAGATGGCGAGCCGTGATCCCAGGACGCAGCTCGACTCCCGGGCCAGGGCCAGCTGTTTTCTATCGAGCTCGAGGTCGTAGGTCGGATCTTTTTCGGCTCGCGCCAGAAGCTCCGTAAAGGGGATGCCCAGGTCCTCGGCATAGTTGTGAAACGTGTAATTGATCAGTCGCAGGCCGAGACGGTCCGCGACGATCCGTGATGACGATGTATTGCCGCAGCCGGATTTACCGGACACCGCTATGAGAAGGTTATTCGACATTGCGCAGCAGCTCCCTCAACCTCTCGATGGTTTCCTTGCATTCGATGACGCTCGTATTGACCTCGGTCACGTAGCTTTTGGCGCCGATGGTGTTGACCTCCCGCCCCAACTCCTGGCAGAAGAAATCGAGCTTCTTGCCCACCGCACCCTCCCCCGCGTACATGGCGCGGAAGCTCGAAAGATGCGAGTCGAGACGCGCGATCTCCTCGTGGATGTCGCTTTTAAGAAATAAAACCGCGATTTCCTCCATGACCCGGTTTTCCGCGACCTCGTTCCCAAGCACCTCGTGGAAGCGGTCTCGGACGAAGGCGGTGATTTTTTCCTTGTAGGCGGGTTCCTGGAGCTTTATTTTTCCAAGTTCCCGTTCGAAGTCGTCCAGAAGCTTCCCGACGACAGCTTCCGTATTCGCGCCCTCGGTGCGGCGGGACTCGTCGAAACGGGTGAAGGACTCCTCCACCAGCGGCTCCAGGAACGACCAGTACCGCTCGATGTCGGCCACGGAATACGATTTGATGATTCCCTCAAGCCTGAGGAGGTGTGACAGGTGCACCGGCTCATCGAGGCCGGCCAGCTCGACGACGCGGCGCAAGGCGGCCGCGTTCGCCTTAACCGCCTCGCCATTGACTCCCACCTCCACCGTCTCCGTGAAATCGCGCAGGCGGACGTATACGTCAACACGGCCGCGTAGAACCCGTTCGCTGACGTAGCGTCTCAGCCTTTCCTCGAGTTTGGAAAGCGCGGACGGCAGATTGAATTCGAGCTCAAGGTAGCGGTTGTTGTAGGATTTAAATTCCACGGAGGCCGCCCATTCGGCGGTCACCTTCTCGGCGAATCCGAAGCCGGTCATACTTTTCACGAAACACTCCTTTGCGATGAGAAATGGAGGTACAGGTCGCGGCCGAGCTTCCAGTTGTCTCCCGCCCCCATGGTGACGAACAGGTCGCCCTTTTTGAGGGATACGGCCAGAGAGGAGAACGCGTCGTCCGGCTCCTCGAAATAGCGCGCGGCCGGGTGAACGGCGGACACCCCCTCGAAGAGGGTCCGGCCGCTTACCGTGCCGTCGTTCGTCTCCCGCGCCGATGCGTAGATTTTGTGGAGGACGACCTCGTCGGCCAGGCTGAAGCTTCCCGCGAACGCCTCGAGGAGGGCGCTGGTGCGGGAATAGGTGTGCGGCATGAAATCGACGACCAGCCGCCGGTGCGGGTGGTAGTCTTTCAGGCCGGCCAGGGTGGCGGCGATGGCGGTCGGATGGTGGGCGTAATCGTCAATGAACAGGATCCCCGCCGCCTCGCCCACGATCTCGGATCGTCGGCGCGTGCCCGTGAATCCTTCCAGCGCCCGGCGGCAGGACGCGATGAGCCCCGGGTCAACCGGTCGCCCGGCGTCGGCTGCGATACGCAAGGCCAGGGCCAGGGCGGCGGCGGCGTTTCTCACGGTGTGCCTGCCGGGCACGTGCAGGGTGAACTCACCGTCGAAGCCCGACAGCCGGAAGCGCGTGGTACCTGAGGAAAAGCGCTCTTCTGAGATGCGGAAATCGCCCTCGGCTTGAAAACCATAGGGGACCAATACGATGTCGGGCCTTTCGGATTTTACCCGCCCCGCGACCCGGCTCGCCCCGTCGTCGTCCGCGCAGTAAATGAGAATCCCGTTCGATTTCAGTTTCAAGGCGTAGGATTCGAACGCGCCTCGGATGTCGTCGAGATCCCGGAAATAATCCTGGTGGTCCATTTCAACGCTTGTCATCACGATCCGCGTCGGTGAGAAATTGAGGAAATGGCGCTTGTACTCGCACGTTTCGGCCACCAAGTAGCGGTCTCCGCCTACGGAGGTTGCACGGTCGCCGAAGCCGGGCACGGCCGAGCCCACGAGCACGGTGACCGGCAGAGCCGCCTCACGGCAGAGAACACCCGTGAGGGCGGTCGTCGTCGTCTTGCCGTGTACGCCGCTGACGCCGGATGAGTCGAAGAGCGTCGAGAGCTCGCCGAGCGCCTCGGGATAGCTCACGCGGGGAATGCCGAGCTCGCCGGCACGCAGGAGCTCCGGGTGACGCTCGGGATCGTACGCCGCCGAGTAGACGACGAAGTCGGTGCCGGGGGCGAGATTTTCGGCCGCGAATCCCTCGGTGACGGGAATCCCGAGGCCGCGCAGGATGTCATCGGTGAAGAATTTTTCGCTCGTGTCCGAGCCTTCAACGTCGGCGCCGCGGGAAAAAAAAATCTCCGCCAAGGCCGCCATCCCCACCCCCTTGATGCCGGTGAAATGAACGCGGCGGCCTCGCAGGCCGTGCGTCAGAAGACGTTCGGGCATGATTTCAATCCTTGTCGGGCTTCGTCACGAAGGATCAAAGCTGTTTTCGCGCGTCGCCTTACATCAGTTGTTGATCTTTTCGAGCGATAATTCTTCCCGCTTCTTCTTGGAAGGCTTGAGGCGGAAGAAGATTTCATTCTCCTTCACGTCGATCGAGACCGCGTCCCCGGCGGAGAATACGCCTTTGAGAATCTTGGTGGAAAGGGGGTCTTCGATCTCCTTTTGGAGCGTGCGACGCAGGGGCCGAGCGCCGAACTTCTCGTCGTAGCCCTTCTCGATGAGATATTCCTTCGCCTTCTTCTTGAATTCGACGGCGATTTTCACCTCGCGCAGCCGCTCCTCCATTTCCTTGATGAGAATCTCGAGGATCTGGCGCAGGTGATCCTTTTTCAGGCTGTGGAAGACGACGATCTCGTCCACGCGATTGATGAACTCGGGATTGAACAGCCGCTTGAGCTCGCTCAAGGCGCTGTTCTTGATGTCGGCGTAGTTCATGATGCCGTCCTCGTGCCGGAAGCCCAGCGCGGAGTCGCGGTTGATGTCGCGTGCGCCGGCGTTCGAGGTCATGATGAGAACGGTATTGCGGAAAGACACCATGTGGCCCAGGTTGTCCTGCAGCTGGCCCTCTTCCAGTATCTGAAGGAGGATGTTGAACACATCCGGGTGAGCCTTCTCGATTTCGTCCAGAAGCACGACGCTGTACGGCCGGCGCCGGATTTTCTCGGTGAGAAGTCCGCCCTCCTCGTAGCCGATGTAGCCCGGGGGCGCCCCGACGAGCCGGCTCACGTTGTGCTTTTCCATGAAGTCGGACATGTCGATGCGGATGAGAGCGTCCTGGTCGCCGAAAAGGAACTCGGCCAGCGTTTTGGCGAGGAGGGTCTTGCCGACGCCCGTCGGCCCGAGGAAGATGAAAGAGCCCAGGGGCCGGCGAGGCGAGGAGAGGCCCGTCCGCGAGCGGCGGATGGCGGCGGCCACCGCGGAAATGGCCTCGTCCTGGGCGATGATTTTTTCGTGGAGCTCCCGCTCGATGTTGAGGAGCCGGTCCGACTCGGCCTGGGCGATGCGGGAGAGCGGGATGTCGGTCATGTCGGAGATGACGACCTGGATGTCGTCCTGGCTGACGACATTCTCCTCGGAGGCCAGGTTCGTCTCCCACTTCGTCTTGAGCTGGGCCACCTTCTCCTTCAGGGAATGAACGGTGTCGCGGATGGAGGCGGCCTTCTCGTAATCCTGGGAATTGACGAGATTGATCTTTTCGATGGTAAGGCGTTCAATCTCTTTTTCCAGGTCGAGGAGCTCCTGGGGCCGGACGCTGTTTTTCAGGCGCTTGCGCGCGCCCGCCTCGTCAATAAGGTCGATGGCTTTGTCCGGCAGGTGGCGGTCGGTGACGTAGCGGTTGGAGAGCACGGCCGCGGCTTCGATCGCGGCGGGCGTGTACACCACGTGATGGTGCTCCTCGTACTTGCTCTTGATCCCTTCGAGGATCTTGATCGTCTCCTCGACCGACGGCTCCCTGATGAAGATCGTCTGGAAGCGGCGCTCGAGGGCCGCGTCCTTCTCGATGTATTTCTTATACTCGTTCAGGGTGGTGGCGCCGATGCACTGGATCTCGCCGCGTGAGAGCGAGGGCTTGAGCATGTTCGAGGCGTCGATGGCCCCCTCGGCTCCGCCCGCGCCGATGATGGTGTGCAGCTCGTCGATGAAGAGGATGATGTTCTCGGAGGCCGAAATCTCCTTCATGACGCGCTTCAGGCGCTCCTCGAATTCGCCCCGGTACTTGGTGCCGGCCACGAGCGAGGCGATGTCGAGAATAAGGACGCGCTTTCCGATGAGCACCTCGGGCGCCGAAGCGTCCACAATGCGCTGGGCGAGGCCCTCGACGATGGCGGTCTTCCCCACCCCCGGATCGCCGATGAGAACCGGGTTGTTCTTGGTGCGCCGGGCGAGAATTTGGATGACTCGCTGGATTTCCTTGGCGCGGCCGATGACCGGGTCGAGCTTCTGCTCGCGAGCCAGCTCGGTGAGGTCGCGGGAAAATTCGTCCAGGGTGGGCGTCACCCGTTTACCGGAGGAGACGGGTTTCTTCTTAAAAGGGCCGATTTTTTCGCGGATGTCCGCGATCCCGGAAATGCGCAGGATTGCCTCCCGGACGGCGGCGGCGTCGACATTGTACTTGTTCAAGAATCGGGCCGTAACGCTTCCAGTTTCCTTGACGGCCGCGAGAAGAAGGTGTTCGGTGCCGATATACTCGTGTCCCATCGTCTTGGCCTCTTCGGCCGAGATCTCGAGGAGTTTTTTCCCCCGCTTCGAGGGGCCGATGGTGCCCACCGTGAGCGCGCCCTTCTTCTTGGGCAGACTCTGCTCGATCTCGACCTGCATTTCATCGAGGTCGATCTTGAGCCGCTGTATCACTTTAATGGCCATGCCTTCGCCGTCGCGCAAAAGAGCCAAGACCACATGCTCGGGCAGGAGCTGGTCGGAATTGAAGCGTTTGGCTTCTTCGTGGGAAAGGATGGTGAGTATGCGCCGCGCCCTTTCCGTCAAACCCTTAAACATCATTCACCTCCGGGCGTCTGGACGCCCTCCAGGCGTTCGCGTATCAGCTTCGCCCTAGTATAATCTATTAGCTTCGTGTCGATTTCGTCAATATTGTCCAGGAGGGACTGGATGTGGTATTTCTGGCATAAAAACAGGAGTGAGGTCACGTTCTCGAGGGAGACGCCGGAAAGGATTCCCAAGGAAAGTCCGAGCCGGACAAGCGAGAGCAGGTTCATGGCTTCCTTGGAGCCGACGCTCCTGGCGTAGAGAAGCGTGCCGAGCGCGCGGAAGACTTTGTCCTTGACCGTGATCGGCTCGCGGTCCAGGATCTCGTCCCTCGCCCGCCTTTCGTACTGAACGATCTGCAGCACGATCTCCTCGAGGTTGTCCATGATTTCCTTCTCGGTCATGCCGATCGAGATTTGGTTCGAGACCTGGTAGATGTCGCCGAGCGATTCCTCGCTGTCTGAGAAAAAACCCTTGATGGACAGGCCGAAAGAGGCGATGGTTTTCACGGCTTTGTGGATGAGCGAAGTGAAGACGAGCGCCGGCAGGTGAAGCATGAACGAGACCCGGATCTGCGTTCCCACGTTCGACAGGAAGGGCGAGAGATAGCCCAACTCGAGCGTGGCGGCGAAATCGAGATGCTGCTCGAGCCGGGAGTCGATCTCGTCCACCTCGGCGTAGGCGCGCGCGAGGTCGAATCCGGGGCGTAAGGCGACCAGCTTGACGTGGTCACTCTCGTTCACCAGGAGAGACACCGACCCGTCCTGGGAGAGCGCAAGCGCCTTGTTCTGCTGCAGTGAAAAATCCTGAGAAATGATATTCCGCTCGAGAAGCAGCTTGCGCTCGAGTGCGTTCATGGCGTCCAGCTGAAAGACGCTGAGTGAGGCGGGCCCGGGGATATTTTCCAATGCGGTGAGGACCTGCTGTTTGGTTTTTTCCTCCTCTTCCGGAGTCATCTGAAAGGGGAAGGAAAAACCGGACAGGTTCCGGCCCAAGCGGGCGCGGCTCGAGATGACGACGTCCTGGTTCGGGCCCTGTTGCGTAAACCAGAAGGCTTTTTTTTCGAAATCAAACCGACGCTTCATCTTTTCCCTCTCCCAATCGGGTGATCATTTCCTTGATGCGGTCGCGCAGGGAGGCTGCCTGCTCGTAATCCTCAAGGGCGATGGCCGTTTTCAACTCCTCCTTCATGGCTTCCAGGCCGTCCATCGAGGACTGTTTGGTTCTCATTTTCCCCGGCAGTTTCCCCTTGTGCTGGATTTTCCCGTACATCTTATAGAGAAAATCTCTCACCGGTTTGGCGAAGGCTGTATAACACTCGCTGCAGCCCAACTTTCCGAGTTTCTTGAATTTATTGAGCGTGAAGCCGCAGGCCGGGCACTCCGCCGCGGCGGCGCCGCTTTTCTTCACGATGGACTTGGTGTCCACCAGTCCGGTAAGAAGCTGGGAGATCGAGAAATCCATGGTGTTTTCGTTCTTGGTGATTCCGCGCAGCCGGGCGCATTTTTCGCATAAATGCAGCTCTATTTCATCCTTTCCGATAACCTGCTTGATGTGAAAAACCGCTTCATTGGCGGAGCAAATCTCGCACAGCATTCTCTCGTCCTTATCAATAAGTATATACAAACCGGGGTGAAATTCCCCTCAAAACCGCCCAAAAAAAAGAATAGATTTCGGGTCGCTTATGAAGTGTAATAGTTATTTCAATGCATCGCAACTCACGGCTTTCAATCGGGCGGGATTGAATGCGGCGACTGTAATATACATACGAATTTCGATTTCGTGAACTGATACATCAATATGATAGGACACGGAGATCACCCCTCGGCGGAGTTTTTCCCGAGTCCTTCGGCAAGCTCACAACAAGCTCCGTCGAGGGGCTCGGGGTAGACTCCGGAAACGGAGCGCTCCGTGTCCTCTTTCAGCGACCGGCAATCAGTGTTTCCGGATCACCTCCAGAGGCCGAATCCGGCCGGCTATGAAGGCGGGGAAAATCGAGAAAAAGACCGCCAATCCGACGGTGAACAGGCTCACGCCCAGGACTTCCCAGAAACCGATCCGGATGGGGATGACTTCCAGATAATATTCCGGATTGAGCACCTGCACCTGTTCCACGGGGAACGGGCCTGTAAAGGGCGATGCGATCAGACTCGCGATGCGATTGCCGGCCGTCATGACGACGTCGATCCCCTTGAAAATTTCATTGATGTTGACGGCGACGAGGAGGCCCGCCCCCACCCCGATCGCCGTGCTGAAGAGTCCGGCGAGCAGCCCGACACAGAGAAATGAAAAGGTGATCGAACCGGGAGAGGCGCCGAGACTCTTGAGGATGCCGATCTCCTGCAGCCGGTCGAGATACATCATGATCATCGAGGAGATGATGTTGAAGGCCGCCACCACCACGATGAGGAGCATGATGAAGAGGAGCAGAACTTTCGTGCTCTCGTATGCTTGGTAATAATTACCGTACATCTCCCGCCACGTCAGAAGACGCCAGTACACGGCATCCGGGTCGATGAAACGCTCCCAGTGCGACGCCTGCCGGTCGATATGGGTGAAGGGATCGGCGACTTTGAGCTTCAGTTGGATGTAGGAATTTTCGGACGAAAGGTCGCGCTCACCGGCGGCGAATTGGATAAAGACCGTGCTTTTGTCCAATTCCTGGTAGCCGATCGAATAAATGCCGGTGATGGTATAGCGGTTGGGCCGGGCCTGGATCACCGTCTCCCGTCCCACCCGTTTTGTTCGGTGCGTGAACACGGTCACCGTTTGCCCGACCGTGAGGCCGTACTCTTCCGCCAGGGCCTTGCCGATGACGATCGAATTTTTCCGTGAAAGATCGAAAGCGCCCCGGGTGATTTTGGTAAAGCGGGCGAAACCCGGATCGTCCCGGTCAAGGCCGGGATCGACGGCCCGAATATTCACGAAGGAGCGCTTGCCGCCGGCAAAAAGGAGCCCGCCGCCGCGGATCTCGAGTGACGCGTAGACGATGCCCGGCGCTTTTTTCAATTCCGGGAGGCGCTTTTTAACGACGTCGACGTCATACCCCCCCCCGGAAAGCGTCATGCGCAGGTGTCCCGTGTCGAATTCGATGTATCGCTGGGTGATGCCCTCGATCATGCCGTTCGCCACCGTGAGAATCACGATCACCGGGATCAGGCTTAAGGCGATGCTGACGATCGGCAGAAGAAGATGCGAGCGGCGCCTCTCGTCCGCCCGTTTGCGGCCGACGAAATTTCTGAGACCGTAGTAGAGGGAAACACGAAGGTTCATAGATCGCGCAGCGCCCCGTGTTCCAGGACGTAGCTTCGATCGGCCTTCCGGCTGACGGAGCGGTCGTGGGTGACCATGATCATCGTCTTCTTCATTTTCCGGACGAGGTCGAAGAGAAGGGCGAGCACCACCGAGGCGTTCCGCTCGTCCAGATTGCCGGTCGGCTCGTCGGCCAGAATAAGCTCGGGCGAATTGATGAGCGCCCTGGCCACGGCCGCACGCTGACGCTCGCCGCCCGAAAGCTCGGCCGGGGAGTGATCGCTTCGGTGGGCGAGCCCGACTTCGGCAATGAGTGCGGCCGCCTCGCGGCGCGCTACGGCGGCCGCACGCCCGGCGATCAAGGCGGGTATCATCACGTTCTCAAGCGCGGTGAAGTCCTTGAGGAGATAATGGAATTGGAAGATGAACCCGATGATCGCATTTCGGTAGCCTGAAAGATGGCGCTCCGCTACGGTACTGATCCTGTTCCCGGACACCTCGATGACGCCGTCGGTAGGAGAATCCAGGCCGCCGATAAGGTTTAAAAGCGTGCTCTTGCCCGAGCCGGATTCGCCGAGCACGAGCACCGTCGTTCCCTCGGCGACCCGCAGGTTCACGTTTTCGAGCACCACCACGTCCTCGGGACCCATGCGGTAGATTTTTTTAAGCCTGCTCACCGCCACGATGTCCCGGCCGTTCCTTTTGGTTTCATTCATCATGAAGCACCTCCGACGGTTTGATCTCGGAGATCTTCAACGAGGCCAGGAAAGCGGCCCCGACGGCCGAAATGACGGCGAATAAAAACATGAACAATACCTCCTCGAAAATGACGACGCTCGGCACCTCTCGGAAATAGAAGACGCGGGGCGAAAAGGGAGACTCGACATACCCCAGATGCGCGGAGAGACCGAAGAGGGAAAGCGCCTCCTCGACGAACCGGATAACAGCGTTTGCGGCGTCGGTGACGAGGCTGAAGACCGAGTTGATGTTGGCAGCGACGAGCAGCCCCACCAGGATGCCGATCACCCCGCCCGAAAGTCCTATCAGCAGGCCTTCGAACATGAAAATCGTCCGGATTTGGGCGGGCGAGGCCCCCGTGGCCTTGAGAAGTGCGATCTCTTCGAATTTTTCATACACGACGCGGCGCAGAGAGTTGTAGATCATGAAACCGACGACGATAAAAATCAATCCGACCAGGAACAGCATGATGTTTTTTTCCATGAGAAGGGCGCCGAAATAACTGCGGTTGAAATCGCGCCAGGTTTTCACCGTATCGCCCGCATCCAAAACAAGCGGTTCGACGAGCGCCTTGACGGAAAGATCTTGAAACCTGTCTTTGAGCTTTATGCCGTAATACAACGGCACGGTGACGCCGGGAGCGACAAGCGGTTCCGAGTTATCAAGGGACATGAAAAGGTACGACTGGTCGATGTCCCGGTACCCGCTCTTGAAAATACTCGAGATCCGGTAACGGCGGCTCACCGCTTCACCGCCCGGGGAGCCGCCGCGTAGGGAAATCTGGTCGACGGAGGTGATGACGATCTGCGATCCCTCCCGGACGCCAAGGTACTGGGCGAGGAGGTATCCCGCCATGACCGACCCCGGAGATCCGATGCCGAAATCGGCCTTCATGATCGAGAGCTCGTTTTTGCCGTATTTCAAGCCGAAGAGATGGCGGATGAAGCTTTCATCCTTGAGCGCGGCGGAGGGATCGACCGCCCTGACCGTGCCCGGCGTGGTCTCTGAATGTCCGTCGGCCCGGTCAAAAATGACCTGGAACTGGCGGAACGGTACCACCGCCGCCACCTGCGGCAGAGAGGCGATCCGCTCGCGCGTCGCGGGAGCGAGGGGATTCCCCGCGGGAGATTCGATTTGCAGGTGGTAGGAGGAAAGCTCGAGGAGGTTGTTGATGTAATTGAGCTGAAAGCCGTTCATGACGCCGATGACGGTCGTCAGCGTGATGAGGCCGAGCACCAGGCCGAAGATGGAAAGGAGGGTCAGGGCGAAACCCTTGCTGCGGCGGAGCGCCTTGAAATAACGCAATGCGGTAAACGCGATGAAATACTGCTTCACTTCAATATTCTTTCGTCCGGATCATCCGGCCGTCCTGAATGAATTCCTCCTTCACTTTTTTCTGCTTCTGGTAATACACCCGGATGACGACTTCCTCGTCCCGAAAAATTTCCTCGTGCCAGGAGTCCGCGTTCGTATAGGTGGTGCGCATTTCGAGGAGACCGCGCCGGTAATAGTCTTCGTGTTCGAGGCCGCCGTCGCCCTTGTAAAAGTACCTCCACTCCTCGACGCCGATCTCGCTCTTCTTGCGCATCGTCTTTTTCCGGTCGCCCTCGTACGTGTAGGTGACCACGACTTCTTCGCCCGAGGCGCCGGTCGTCGTCTCCGCGACTATATTGCCGTCTTCGTCGTATGTTCGGTCGGTTTTTGTTTTGGCCGAAGGATTTTTAACGGTTTCCTTTACGAGTTTTCCCGACTGCGTGTCGTACGTGTAGTCCTGTACGTCCAGAAGCTCGTCCTTGTTCCACTCTTCGCGATGAAGCGGTTGGCCGTTTTCATTATTTGTGGTTTCAACGATCCGCCCGTCGCGGTATTCCCACTCCCCGACGAGCATCCCTTCGCCGTAGGTAAAATGTATGACGACCACCGAATTATCGGGAAAAATCCGGCGCATGCTTCGCAGGCGCCCCGCGGGAGAGAGCTCGTATTCGTCCGTATAGAGGCGCTCATCCTTGGCGTCGACGGTGTCAACGAAATCGATGCCGCGCGCGGAATAGGAATACGTCTTCTTCTGAGTGAGAACTCCCTTTTCGTGGATATATTCGAATTTCATGCGGCCCTTGTTGTCGAAGAGACTGTGTGCGACGAGCTTTTTATCCTCGTAGTCGAATTCTTCCGTCTTTCGGCCGTGTTCGTCGAAGAGTATTTCCCAACGCTTCCATTCTTTTTTTGAATGAAGCAGCGTTCTCGTTTCTTTCGTCCCGTCGCGCTTCACAACGAGCACGTATTCAAATTCATCCATCCGGTAGCGGTCGATCGGCTGGAGAGAGACGCCCACCCAATCCGAACGGTAATATTCCGTGTCTGCGAAGGACGGAAAGAAGGAAAGAAGGAGGATGGAAGAAAGAATTATAATCTTCATATTTCGCCAAACAATGATGAAAGATAAGTATCGGTTCGGAACGGTTCAATGTCTTCGAGCCTCTCACCGTTCCCCACGAACGATACGGGCAATCCCAGCTCTTTCCCGACGGCCACCGCGATACCGCCTTTCGCCGAGGAATCGAATTTGGCAAGGGCGATGGAGTCGATCCCGGGCGAAGCCTTGAAGACTTCCGCCTGACGCAATGCGTTTTGTCCGGTGGTGGCGTCGATGACGAGCATTCTATGATACAGCCCGGCGGAATCGCGTCGGCCGGTCGCAATTCGATCGATTTTCACCAACTCCCTCACCAGTTGCTCCTTGTTATGCATCCTGCCTGACGTATCAATGAATAGGAGCTGCGCGTGCCTGCTTTTGGCGCTTTCCAGGCTGTCATACACCACCGCCCCGGGATCGGCGCCCTGAGCCTGACGCACTACTTTCAGACCCAGGCGTTCGCCCCAGAGGGCCAGCTGTTCTGCAGCCGCGGCGCGGAACGTATCGGCCGCCGCGAGGACGATGTCGTCGAGCCCGTAATGCTTGCGGAAAAAGGAGGCGAGCTTGGCGATGGTCGTCGTTTTTCCCACCCCGTTGACGCCGAGTACGAGAACGACGTTCAAGGCGTCCTTCACCGGAACTATGTCGGCCGCGGAGATCCAGGAGCGCATCATATCTTTGCATAGAGCGACCAGGGTTTCCTCATCGGAGGCGCGGCGTTCGCGAGACTCACGCTTGACGTCGGCAACGATCGCGGAGGCGACCGCGGCGCCGACGTCGGCTTCGATGAGGAGGTCCAGAAGATCGTCGAAGCGGGCGTCGTCGCCCTCGGGCCGGCGGAAGAGCGAACGCAACCGCTCGCCCAGACTGGATTTTTTCACTGCTCTGCGCTCCTTCATGCGGCGCCGCCGTTACCCGACGGTCTGGTCGCGGCTGTTGAGGTAGCGGAAGAGTTCATAGAACATGTTGACGAACAGCGCACCGGTAATGAAAAAGGTGAACATATAGGACGCGCTGAAAAATTCGAACTCACCCAACTTATTCGCGTCATAAAAATCGCGCATCAGCCCGTAGCTGAAGGCCGGAAACGGAACCGAAAGGATAAAGGCCGCCAAAGAGGTATAATAGCGCCAGCGCTTGGAGGACTTGAGCGCGTCATAATCGATGACCGTCTTTACCAGGGCGATATTGAGCGTGGCGGCGGCGGCCGGGCCGATTCGCTCGTAGACATTCTGAAAACCTTCAAGGCGGATTTCGAGCCGGGTGAGGATGGCGGGCATTTCGGCGACGAGAGGCGTTGTCCCCATCCAGAGCGAATTGAAATAGACGTTCGCCGACGGCGGAAGGGTGTTGACGACGATGAATTTCTCTTCGCTCTTCTCAAGATGGTACTTCAGCGACTTCAGTTCAAGGTTGGCGACGCGGGTTTTTTCCCTCAGGCTCTTATATCCGGGCGATTCAATATCGAGCGTGATTTCACCGGGCGGCAGATCGGGAATCTCGACCGTCCCCATTCCCGCGAAGGCGCCGTTTATTTTTATGTACGAAAACGTCGGCTCGACGTCGACGAGGAGGTCAGCCCACTCTCGTCCCACGATCGCCGTGATGAGAGCGGGAACGGATTTGTCCAGAGATTCGAACAGCTCCTGAGGCTTGCCCGCTTCCTTGAATGTGAAGACGTTCTTTTCCATGATCCGGTCGAAGAGATACAATTCGCAGTAGAGGTAGCCCTGGATTTCTTCGACCGAGCCCCATAGCAATGCATCGACGCCGATTTCATCGCAGTACTGGAGGGCGGAGAAAGGAGGCGCGGGGAAAAGTTGGCCGTTCTGGTCTTTGAACACAATGGGTTTTTCGTTACCGACCACGACCGTGCGGACGTCAAGATCGCGTAAAAAAGAGATGCGCTTTCGGATCAACTCGCTCGACGTGATGTAATCCTCGTTAATTTTACGTTTTTGGAATTCCTTCGTTTCGGCGAAGAGGGACTCATCCCTCGTTTTCTGGAGCGCCAGAAGCTTGTCGATTTCTTTTTTCAACTCCGTATTGACGATGAGCGTCTTCAGGGAAACGAGCTCCTCTCCGTCCAGGCGGTGCGTGCGGTAGTGGAGTATTTTTTCACGCAGCTGCAAGGGGAAACTGGACGCCAGGTACATGTTCTGCTTGCTGACATTGACTGTTCGAAACTGGCTGACGCCGAGCGTCCAATTGAGATGGGTATCGATCGGCACCGTATCGACTGGCGTCTGCTGGGCCTGAAGCGGAAACGCAGTCGCGACCGCGAAGATGAAACCTGCTATAATGCGCACGGGACGGCGGGAGGCGTTCATGACGATTGCCCCTTGATCCAAACGGAATGCAGATAGGCCTCGATGAACTGATCGATTTTCCCGTCCATCACCGCCTGGATATTGCCCGTCTCGTGTTTGGTCCGGTGGTCTTTCACCAGATTGTAGGGCTGGAAAACGTAGGAGCGGATCTGGTTGCCCCACGATATATCCTTTTTTTCGCTTTCGACTTTCTTTTTCTCCTCGTCCTGCTGATCTTTGAAATATTCGTAGAGGCGGGAGCGGAGAACTTTCATGGCCGTGGCTTTATTCGAGAACTGGCTGCGCTCGTTCTGGCATTGTACGACAATACCGGTCGGAAAATGGGTGATCCGCACGGCCGAATCGGTCTTGTTCACCTTCTGGCCGCCGGCGCCGCCCGCGCGGTAGGTGTCGATGCGGATGTCCTCGTGTTTTATGTCGATCTCGATCTGCTCGTCCAGTACGGGAGAGGCGAAGACCGAGGCGAACGAGGTGTGGCGACGTTTGTTGGCGTCGAATGGCGATATGCGCACGAGACGATGGATACCCGTTTCGGACTTGAGAAACCCGTAGGCGTAATCGCCTTCCACCTGCAGGGTGACGGACTTGACGCCGCCTTCCGCCTCCTGGATATCGATGAGCGTTTTCTTGTACGCGTGCTGCTCGCACCAACGAGTGTACATGCGAAGCAGCATGCTCACCCAGTCGCAGGCCTCCGTTCCTCCGGCGCCGGAGTGAATGGACAAAAAAGCCGGGGCGGAATCGTGAGCGCCGCCCAGGAATTCCACCACCCGCGCCTCCTCGTATTCGGTCTCCAGCTTCTCGAATTGACCGCGGATGTCGGATTCCAGATCGGTTTCCTCTTCGGCTGCGGCGAGTTCGGCGAGCTCTTTGAGTTGGTGGAAATCCTTGAGGATGGTCTCCCACGACTGCAGGCGGCGCGACTGTTGTTTCAGACTAGAAAGAACGCTTTCGGCGTGTTCGCGGTTTTTCCAAAAATCAGGGTTAACGGTCTCCTGTTCGAGCGAGGCGATGGATGTCTTCAGTTTTTCCGGGTCAAAGGCCCCTCCAGGTTTTTTCCAATTCTTCGCCCAGAGCGGCTAATTTCGGCTGTAAATCCTCGAGCATGATCTTCTCCCGGCGGAAGGCGACATCGACCGAACGCCCCTCAGGCGCGGACAACCAATTTTCGCCATTTTTTGTCTTTCAGCGTGCTGATCTGAAGTGTTTTTTCAAGCGGGTATTGGTACATGCGGACCGCGTCGTAAGAATCGGTCAGCCTGTCGATATCGCGCTTGAGCCGCTTCAGGTATTCTTCATTGATCGACGTATGTTCGTAGACGTGAGCCTGCATTTTGGAGAATCCGTACTGCTTCAGCAAAGCCCCCACGGCCTGCTCGTGGTCGCTTGAGGACAGGTCACAGCACACGGATACGAACATGCACCTGAATTTATAGATATCGATTGAACGTGTCAAACCCCATGAAGCCCAGGCTTATTTATCGCCGAAGAGCTCGTCGAAAGAAGGGACGTAATTGGGATCCTTTTTTTTGGATTCTATGGCTTGCGCAGCCGACGATGTCTGGGCGGCGGTTTCCTCGGCGTCCAATTTCGCCTTGGTTCTGTCGTAAATATCTTCAAGGTTTTTCCCGCCGAACAGTTTCCGCAGGTCGGCGGCCACGGCGAACGAAAGGCTTTCCCGTTTCTGCTTGTCTTTTACCCGCCAAATGCTTCTCATGGCCGCTCCGAAGAGGCCTTCCAGATCGGTCAGCGTGCCCGTTATTTTCGGCAGGCCCTGCTTCATCAGGAACGCGTTCAATCTGGCGGCAATTTGTTCGAAGTTGGCCATATTCGGCTCCCGTGAAAAACGATGATGGGCAATGCGCGATTCGAACGCGCGGCCTTTGGCTCCGGAGGCCAACGCTCTATCCAGCTGAGCTAATTGCCCTAGCACAAGCTGTTGAATAAACCGCGTTTTCCGCAGAGCGGAAAACCAGCGGTATTTTCAACAGCTTCCATAAACGTAAAGCGATACTAACAATAGTGATTTGCGGGGAATAAGTCAATGTCCTTGACACTCAGCCGGGGCCCGTTATAATGCTTTCCACCGTATGGTGCTCAACAAAAAAAACCTTGCTCAATTCATAGGATTATTGGTATTGGGATCTCTGGCGGGGAGCCTGGCCTGGGAAATCGTCGAACGGATCGTTAATGTCGCAGGGAATGCGCTCTCCCTGTCCCTGGCCGCGCCCCTCTCCGTCGATCTCCATGTCATCGCCCTCTCCTTCCGTCCGAATATCGGAACGCTGTCGGGAGCCGCGGCGGGAATCGTCCTTTTTTTCCTTTTATGATGAATGGCGCTGCGCGATAGACAGGAGTCAGTACGTAATGGAAACAGTCATCCTCGCCTCGGGTTCTCCCAGACGGCGGGAATTGCTGACACGAATAGGGATACCGTTCAAGATTGAGATCCCGGATTTCGACGAGTCCGCTCTCCTTCACGGGGCGGAGCCTGCCGTCGTCTCCGCAATCGCCGCGAAAAAGGTCGAGATTGTGGCCGGGAGGCTGGACCGAGAATCGACGAAATGGGTCATCGGCGCCGATACGGTGGTCGAAATCGAAGGTCTGCTCCTCGGGAAACCGACGGGAAGCGCTGAAGCGTACGAATTCCTGAGCCTGCTTTCGGGAAAGGTGCATCGGGTGCATACCGGAATCGCTCTTCTTCCGGATCATGATAGTCAAATGATCGTCCGGATGTGTACGACCGAAGTCAAATTCAAGTCTCTGAGCGCGGCTGAAATCGATTTTTACCATCAGTCCAGGGAATGGGCGGGGGCGGCCGGAGCTTATCGTATTCAGGAACGCGGCGGTCTTTTCGTCGAATGGGTGAAAGGCTCGTACAGCAATGTGGTCGGCCTGCCGCTGGAAACGCTTTACCTGATGCTTACGAACGCGGGATATATTTTTTGAGTGTCGATTTTCAGTCGTCGCGCGTTTTTCGATATTGAAAAACCGTGAATTCGGTCTGCATCGGGCAATTTGTATAAGCGGCTGATGGAAATCGGATTGGGAGGGGGGATAGACAGAAAAAGACGAATTGGGTATATTAGGGTCAATATTTTGAAGCCGTTAAGCCGTTTTCGTACGGGATTTTAAAAAAATCCTATAGTTGAAAAAAGGTAATGTGTAATTGCGACTTCTCAACAACCGCCGGTTTTGAAGTTGCTCTCAATACCGAAGATCGAATTGTTTTCTCATCGGTCATGAACAGGGAAATGATTATTCTTCGGTGGAGGCGGTGGGGGCGTTTCACCGGGCCGTCACTATGACACGGCCCATGGCGTACGCCTTACTACGCAAGCGAAGCGCATATCGCGATACGCGGTTGCTTCGCCGAGGAGGACAATATGGCAGTCGTTACCATGAAGAACCTGCTGGAGTCCGGAGTTCATTTCGGGCACCAGACCAAGCGCTGGGATCCGCGCATGAAACGTTTCATCTTCGCCGAGAGAAACGGGATCCACATCATCGACCTGCAGAAAACAATCAATGCCATCAAGGATGCGTATGAAGCCGTCAGGAAGACGGTGCTCGCGAACAAGACAGTGCTCTTCGTCGGCACTAAAAAGCAGGCGCAGCAGGCGATCGAACGCGAGGCCAAGCGATGCAACATGTTTTACGTCAACAACCGTTGGTTGGGCGGCATGCTCACCAACTTTTACACCATTAAAAAATCGATTTTGCGGCTTAAAAAAATCGAAAAAATGGAAGTTGACGGCACGTACGAGAACTTGACGAAAAAGGAAGTCGCGCGGCTCAACAAGGAAAAGGTGAAGCTGGAAAAGAACCTGGGCGGGATCAAGGAAATGAAGGATCTCCCCGGAATCGTTTTCGTCATCGACACCAAAAAGGAAACGAACGCCGTGGAAGAGGCGAAGATAATGGAAATCCCGATCGTCGCGGTCGTCGATACCAACTGCAATCCGCAGGGGATCGATTTCCCGATTCCCGGGAACGACGACGCCATCCGCGCCATCACCCTCTTCACCCAGATCATCGCCAATGCAGTGGTCGAAGCCGAGAACGAGGCCGGTTTGGAAGTGATCGAATCGCTCCAGGATGAGGAAACGACCGAATCCGAAACCCAGTCGGTCGGCACAAGCCTGGACGCCGCAGCGTACGACGGCGGGGAAACCTTGATCGAGGAGGAGACGAAAGAGAAACCGGCGGTTGAGGAGGAGTACGCCGATTATCTGGTCAAGGAAGAAGAACCGTCGGAAGCCGCCGTGGAAGCGGAGCAGTCGCCGGAATCGCCCTCGGCTGAAACTTCACAGGCTTCGGAAACGCCGGAGGCTGAAAAATCGCCGTCTTCGGCCGAATGAGGAAGCACCGAGACAAGACGTCCTCACGAGAGGGACGCATTTATTTTCATGGATCAACATCATCCGAAAGGAGTATCATGTGGAAATAGCAGCGATTGAAGTTAAAAAATTGAGGGATAAAACAGGCGCGGGCATGATGGACTGCAAGAGGGCCCTGCAGGAAGCGGAAGGAGACGCCGCCCGCGCTCTAAAAATACTCAAGGAGCTCGGGCTGGCCGCCGCCGCGAAACGGGCGGATCGTGCCACCAGGGAAGGCAGGGTGTTCGCCGCGGTGACTCCAACCGTCGCCGGCTGCGTCGAGGTTTCCTGCGAAACGGATTTCGTCGCCAAAAACACCGATTTCAAAGAGCTCGGCGCGACCCTGGCTGATTACATCGTCACACACAAACCGACGGAGATTACTCCGGGCATGAACGAGGCGGTGGCCGGCGCCATCGGCAAGATCAAGGAAAACATCACCATCCGCCGCTTTAAAACCATCGAAGCCGGCGCCCGGGAATTTTTTACGGAATACATTCACGGGGAGGGCAAAATCGGCGTCATCGTGAAAATGAGCGTCGAGAAGGACGAAGCGCTTCAGAACGATGCCGTCAAGGAACTCGCCTTCAACCTCGCCCTGCACATCGCCGCGTTCGCGCCGCGTTTCATTTCAGAGGAGAACGTGTCTCCCGAATTCAAGAAAGAACAGGAAGAGATCGCCCTCAAACAGGCTGAACAACTGGGCAAGCCGGAGAACGTCACCAAGGGCATCGCCCAGGGCAAGGTGAAAAAAGTGCTGGCCGAGGTCTGCCTCCTTGAACAGGGATTCGTCAAGGACGAGAAGCTTCCCGTCAGGAAGGTTCTGGAGGAAGTCGGCAAGACCGTCGGCGCGAAGCTGGCGGTTACCGATTACATTTATTTTAAAACGGGAGAAGAACTGGAATAACGAAAGCGGCGCTCCGTAACCGTCTTTCGTCTTGTGGCATATAGAAGGAGGAATCGTATGGTCGAAGAGGTGAAAAAGAGTTCGGAGGAGAAAATGAAGAAGGCGATCGCCGCGCTTCACTACGAATTCAACACCCTGCGTACGGGCCGCGCCTCAGCCAGTCTTTTTGACGCGATCAAGGTCGATTATTACGGTCAGAAGACCCCGTTGAACCAAGTGGCGACGATTTCCGTCCCCGAGGCCCGTCTCGTGGTGATCCAGCCGTGGGACAAATCGGTGTTATCGGAAATCGAAAAGGCGATCCAGAAATCGGAACTGTCAATAAATCCAAATAATGACGGCAAGGTGGTGCGGATCAGCATTCCGCCCCTGACCGAGGAACGCCGCAAGGAACTCGTCAAACTCGCCAAAGGCAAGGCGGAACAAAGCCGGGTAACGGTCCGCAACGTCCGTCGGGACGCAAACGAGGAATACAAGAACCTACAGAAATCGTCGAAAATAAGCGAAGATGATTTGAAGCGCGGCGTTGATGAAATCCAAAAATTGACGGACAAATACATCGAAGAAATCAACCAAGTGCTGGAGGCCAAGGAGAAAGAGATCCTTGAAGTCTAGTCCGTTGTCATCCTCGTCTGCGGCAGTACCGAAGGTGGTGGAAGATACAAACAGCCACGGTGATACACTTCGGCTTCGCTCAGGACGGGCGCCGTTCACAGAGAAGAAATAAAGAGTATATGAAAAAGAAATCCGACGCCACGGGGAAAGAAAACGCGCAACGCCTCCCCCGCCACGTGGGGATCATCATGGACGGCAATGGTCGCTGGGCCAGGAAAAGGGGCAAACCGCGATCCTTGGGGCATAAAGAAGGATTGGAAGCCGCCAAACGCGTCGTGAAAACGGCCGCCGATATCGGGTTGCGTTACTTGTCCGTGTTCGCATTTTCAACGGAAAATTGGAGCCGCACCGAAAAAGAAGTCAGTTATCTCATGTTTCTGGTGAAAAAGCACCTGCGCGCCGAATACGAATTTTATAAAGCGAACAACATACGCCTCGTGTATTCAGGCGATCTCACCGGCCTCCGGCGGGACATAGCCGCCGACATCCGGGCCGCCACCGAGGAGACGGCTCATTTTCAAGGCTTGACCCTCAACATCGTGCTCAATTACGGCGGACGCGACGAGATCGTCCGGGCGGTCAAGCGCTGGCGGAAGGCCGGCCAGCCGCCGCTTACAGAGCGAAATTTTTACCGCTACCTTGACCAGCCGACCATGCCCGATCTCGATCTTCTCATCAGGAGCGGCGGCGAAAAAAGGATCAGCAATTTCCTTCTGTGGCAGTCAAGCTACGCCGAACTTTATTTCAGCGATAAGCTGTGGCCGGATTGGCAGGGAGACGACCTACGGGAGGCGATACGGGATTTTCAGAAAAGGGAACGCCGATTCGGGAGGGTTTCATGAAAAATTTCTGGGCGCGCGTCCTCACCCTCGTGATCTTTTTTCCGCTCCTCGCCGTCGTGATCGTTCCATTGGGGTTCCTGCACCACCTGATTTTCAACGTCCTCGTGACGGCCGTGGCCTTCCTGGGGGCGCTGGAAATGAGGAAAATGTTCGAAAAAAAGAAGATGCCCGTGATGCGCGTGGTGAGCCCCATTCTCGCCGCGACGCTGCCGGCCGTGGTGTACCTGGAAGGAATGGATATCCTCCCTGAGGGATTCCTGACGTTCTGGATTGCGGTTGTTCTCGGAGCCTTTTTCGTCATCACCGTGTGCGTCAACCGGAAAGAGATCCTGATCCAGCGTCTGCCGCTTCTCGCCTCGTCTGTGGTGGTATTGTTCATCCCCGCCTTTTTCCTCACGTTCATCGTGAGGATCACGTCCCTGAAGCATCCAGACATCGCCCTCCTCTTTTTCCTGGCGGCGGTTTTTTTCAATGACATCCTGGCCTACCTCGCCGGCTTGATCGCCAGGGGAAAAACGAGGCTCAACCTGCTCGTGAGCCCGAACAAGTCCCTCATCGGCTTCATCTTCGGTTTTGCCGCCTCGGTGGGAACGGTGGTGGCCGGATCTTTTATCTTTAAGAAATTTTTCGTCATGTCCGTGCCGGCGGCGATCCTCCTGGGGAGCCTGCTCGCCCTCACCTCTTTCGCCGGCGACCTGTTCGAATCGGCGCTCAAGCGTTCGTGCCAAATCAAGGATTCGGGCGTCGTGATGGCCGGGCGCGGTGGAATCATGGACGCCATCGACTCACTCCTCTTGAGCGCCCCCCTTTTCCTCTTCCTGTTTCCCTTGCTCGCCGCGTCGGTTCCGTGACGGACGTCCGCCATGCTTCATAGGCGCCGTCAGAAAAGGATCATCCTTCTCGGAAGCACAGGTTCAATCGGCCGGCAAACACTGGACATCGTCCGCGCATTCCCGCAGGACTTCCGAATCGTCGCGCTCTCGGGACACAGCCGTCCGGATGAGCTTGCGCGCCAGATCGAGGAATTCGAACCGATCGCCGCCGCCTTGACGAACGGCACGGTGGAGCCCCCGCCGGGACCGATCGTCCGCTGGTATCGCGGAGGGAACGGGGCGGAGAGGATGATCAGGGAAATCGGCGCGGACATCGTCCTCAACGGCATCGCCGGCGCCGCCGGCCTCCTTCCCTCCTTCGCCGCGCTCGAATCCGGCAAAGATCTGGCCTTGGCCAACAAGGAGACGATGGTGATGGCCGGTGAGATCGCTCTCGACCTGGCCCGCCGGCGCCGGCGCCGTATCCTGCCGGTGGACTCCGAGCACTCCGCCGTGTACAATCTGCTCGCCCGATTTCCCGGGGAGCCCGCCGAAATTATACTAACCGCTTCGGGCGGAGCTTTCCGCGACCGACCGCTTTCGGATCTCGGGCGGGTGACCGTCGAGGACGCCCTGCGCCATCCCACCTGGAGCATGGGGAAGAAAATCACGGTCGATTCGGCGACCATGGCCAACAAAGCGCTCGAGGTGATGGAAGCCTGCCGCTTTTTCGGCCTGCCGCCGAGACGCGTCAAGGTCGTCATTCACCCCCAGAGTTGCGTTCATGCCCTGGTCCGGGCCGCCGACGGAGCCCTGTACGCCCACATGAGCCGCCCCGACATGCGATTGCCCATCCTTGCCGCGCTCACCGCTCCCCGGGTGGCGGAGTCCGATTTCGGAAGGCTGGATCTCGAGAACTGCCGGCTCGATTTTTCGCCCGTTGACCCGGCCCGCTACCCGCTCCTCGAACTCGGCTATCGGGCCGCCGAAGAGGGCGGCGCCCTGCCGGTGGTCTTCAACGCCGCCAATGAAATCGCGGCGGCCGCCTTCATCGAGGGCGAGATTTCCTTTCTCGATATCGAGCGCGTCGTGGACGGCACGATGACTCTGGGGTGGCCTAACTTGAATCGCAGTTTGGATGATGTTATATTTAATGACAATTTGGCGCGGCGGAAAGCACGCGCCGTCATGAGCGATATCCGTAATGCGAGGTAAAGCGTGCCAATTGGAACGATGATTGCGGACATTCTGGTCGGTATTCTCGGTCTCTTTATCATGATTCTCGTGCACGAGTTCGGTCACCTGGTCGCCGGCAAGCTACTCAAAGTGAAGGTCGAGACCTTTTCACTGGGATACGGCAAGAAACTGTGGGGTTTCAAGTGGCGCGGCACAACCTACCAGATCGCGGTGTTCCCGCTCGGCGGATTCACTAAATTCAGCGGGGAGCATCTGTTCGCGAAAGCTATCGAGCAAAACCTCGACCGGATACCCGAAGATGCCGACAGCTACTACAACCAGCCCCCCTGGAAACGCGTGCTCATCTCGTTCGCCGGGCCCCTGGCGAACATTCTCTTCGCGCTTGTATTTTTTACAATTGTTTATTGGATCGGGTTCAACCAATACAGCTACGGCAACCGCATTATTCTGGCTTCGGAAATGAACAAAGTGATTACCGGCGCTTCAGCCGTCATGAATCCGGCGGATACCGCGGGCTTGGAAAACGGGGACCGGATCACGGCCATCGACGGCAAACCGACCATGCATTTTTCGGAAATACAGACCGCGTTGGGAATGGCACCGGATCGGAAACTTGCCCTGACCGTGGCGGGAAGCGACAATACGATTCGACACATCGAGATTACGCCTCAACTGAACAAAGATTACGCAACGGGATTCGTCGGCATTTATCCGGATGCGGATCTTGTCGTCGACCAATTGAACGCGACAACGGCTGTCATGAATCCTTGGCTTCAATCAGGCGACCTGATCACCGAGGCTGGCGGCGTACCGGTGTCGAGCCGGCTCGACCTTGTCCGAGAGTGCCTTCAAAAACCGACGTCTTTGCCGATGACGGTGCGGAGGGACGGTACAAGCGTCTCCGATACGTTCTATCCGGATTATACGGACAAATCCATGCCGCTCGGACTGTATTTTCAACCGCAGGCATTCCGTACACCGAGTTATACGATCGGAGAAGCCCTGGGGAAGGGCTTCGAGAATATCGGCCAGATGGTGTATTCGATCGGCCTATTGATCAGGAACATCCCGCGGATTAATCTCGGAAATTCCGTCAGCGGACCGATCCGTACGACGTTTTTCATCGGCCAGGCTGCGATCGAGGGATTCAAGCACAGCTTCGACCAGGGACTCGTCCAGTTTGTCATCATTCTCTGCTACCTGTCGATCATTCTGGCGATCATCAATCTTCTCCCGCTGGGGATCATGGACGGAGGGTTCATCGTCCTTTTTTTAATCGAGGCGATCCGGCGTAAACCGTACCGTCCGAGATTTCTCTACATTTTCCAACTCGTCGGATTCGTGGTATTATTGGGGATCGGTCTGTTCGTCATCATTAATGATATATTTCATCTGCCGATGTAAGGCGGAAGGAAACCATGAAAAAATCCATCACCTGCATGTGCGAACATCGTTTCGAGGCTGATATTCCGGACAAGGTGGATCTTGAAAAAAGCGCCGACTCGATTGCCTCGATCATCGACGGGTCTTTCATGACCGTCTCATGTCCCTCCTGCGGTAAACTGCTGAAACCGGAATTCCCGTTTACGCTCGTTCACGGGGGACAAGGCTGGGAAATACGTTTCGTTCCGGAACTCGCCCGTCAGAAAACCATGCGTCAACCGCCGATCGTCAAGGGCAAAAAAACGGCGCGCGTCGTCATCGGCTATTCCGAATTGCTGGAAAAGGTCAAGATTTTCGAGGAGCAGCTCGACGATCGGGTTATCGAGTATTTGAAATATTTCATCATGTCGAAAGTGATGGAGAAAACCGAGGACGAAGAAAAAAACGTTGATGTCTATTACCATGAACGGCAGGGAGACGTTTTGGAATTTCACATTCAGGGCCTCAAGAGCGATGAAGTCGGCGTGTTCAAGCTGCCGATGGCCACGTATCGGAAGGCCCTCGCTGACATCGACCGGCACTCGAGCGAAGAACCGTTCCGCGATTTTCTCACGCCGCCCTACGTCTCCCTTAACAAATTTTATTCCTGGGACGACGGATGAAAAAGCATGTCCTCGCTTTCGCTTTCTTTATAAGCGCGGCCTGTTTCGCATTCGCTCAGCCGAGTTACCTCGTCCAGACGGGACACTGCGGTCCCGTCAACTCACTCGCCTTCCACCCGACGGTTCACGCGCTTGTGACCGCCGGAGAAGACGGAATGGTAAAGGTGTGGGAAACCGGCCGCTTCACCATTCTGTTCGCGCGACGGACCGCGCCCCGAGCGGTTTCACTCTTGGCGGTCCATCCCGTCACATCCAGATTCGCCGCGGCTTTCGAGAGTGACGGAAAATACAAGGTCTCGGTATGGGATTGGACCGACAACCGTGAGTTGTATTCAGTTGATCTTCCCCAAAAGCCGCTGTTCGTCGATTTTTCTCCTCGCGGAACATACCTGGCTGTATGCGTCGAAGCCTGGAACAGCCTGAAATTGTTCAACGCGGAAAAAGGCAATCCCATTGATTTTCCCGCGTCCGGTTCGGGCATCATATCATACGCCACGTTTTCGAGCAGGGAAACAACGATCATGACGTACCAGCCTTCGGGGAAAATCACGTATTATGAATTGAGTTCAGCGAAAAAAATCGGGGAGTTGAAATCCCGGGGCGGACTCGTGCCGGTGGCGCTCATGAACAACAAGCGTTCATTGGTCTGTATGAACCTCGAGGGGTTCGTTTTTCTGGATGCCGTGTCAGGCAAACAGTCGGCCACCGCCGACATCCCCGGTCTGATAATAAGCGGCAGCGATCAACAGGGCGCGACAATCGCTTCTCTCACCCGCGTTCCTGGAGGCAGGGAGACTATTACCGTTTTTTCAGCCGTTGAAAACGCGGCAAAGGAATTGTATTCGACCGTGCTGACCGGGGATTCGCCCGTCACCGCCCTGGTGGCAGCCGGGGAGACGGACGTCTACGCGGGAACCCGGGCCGGAGAAATATTTCGGATTATGCAGTCAGGTGCCCGGCGGGTGGTGAAGAATGCCCTGCTCCCCGTGTCTGACCTGGCGCTGTGCGGAGACAAGCTCGTTCTGGCCGCGCCGGATCGACTGCTCGTTTTGAAGAGTGATTTCTTCGCACCGGACGTTTCCGCTCCGACCGTCCCCTCCGGTATTGAATTCGCGACCTTCACTCAGCCTTTCGCCGGAAACAGGGTCGGGCTCGCTTTCCACCAGAAAAACGGCTTGTTCATTTGGAGGTTGGGCGGCGATCAGGGCGCACTCAACCTCCTCAATGCGCATACGTTTTCTTTGATGAAGGAGACCGCCGTCTTTTCCTCCGCCCTGCGCAGCCTTTCGATCGGAGACTCATACTATCTGTCGATAGAACAAAGCGGCGTCTGTAAAGTCAATGGGTTGAACGACCCGAATGTGGCGTTCGAATACCAAACTGCCGGTTTGAACAATGCCGTCTTCATCCCGCCGGGAAAACTCGTTCTCGGACGAAGCAACCTCTCGTCATACGAAAGTTCCCTGGCGATCGTCGCCGGCCGGACGGGAGAGACAACCTATCCTCCCGAACCCGATATCATGGTCTACGACCTTGCGTACGATGATCGCAAAAAAAACCTTTATTACGCGGGAATTGAAAAAATAAGAGATACCGCCGCCACGGTCGTGAAAGTACGTTCACAGGACCTGATGGCTTATCCCACCGCCATTTCAGCAAAGCCGGGCAGATTCCTGTTCGCCGATCTCGCCTGCGATTCCGACCGGGGACTTTTATATTTTTCCATCGAGGATTCTTCGGTCAGCGTCTGGGACGGATCATCGGTTCTGAAGTTCGAAGACGGAGAGCAGAAGGTAAGAAAAATCGTTCCCTCCGGAAACACCGTCTACGCCCTCAATGACGACGCTTCCATTACGGCCTGGAACGCGTCCTCGCGGCTCCTGAGATTCATCCTGTACGTCTTCGGAAACGGCGCCTGGCTGCTCATCACCCGGAACGGGCACTATTGCAGCGGCGGAGGAGCGATCGACCGATATCTTCAACTAACCGAGGGCGGCAACTCCTCCGCGGATCTTTTGGACCGCTATCGGCTCGGCGTGCCCGTGACTAACTATGTGAAGGATTCGCCTTGATTTTTTTCACGGCGTCCGTAACAGCTTTCTTTATCTTTTTGATATAGGCATCGTCATTATCCTTGGCCTGGGCGTAAAGTTTCCCCAGAAGCGACACTCGGTACGACGGAAGCGAGTGGTTGAGAGCGTATGCGGCCATATCAAGCACGCAATCCTCGCAGCGGCAGACGTCCGGATCGGCGTTGACCGCTTCTTCCAGATATTCGATGACGAAACGCTCGGTTTCGTTTTCCAGATCCTTGAAATTATAATCGTCCTTGAACGCCATGGCGCTTCTCCTTCTCTCTCAAATCTAGCGAAAGAACGACGAAAAATCAAGCCAAACGACTCATGCGGGGGACGACCTAGGAGGGAGCCTTTTCCTTTGCCAACTGCTCGAAGCGGGTATACTCGGGAATAAAAGCAAGCTTCATGGTCCCCACCGGGCCGTTGCGCTGCTTGGCTATGATGAGCTCCGTCTCCACGTCATTCGTCATGTCGTCGGCGAATTTATCGCTCATTCTCTCCCGATGCAGGAAAATGACGACGTCGGCGTCCTGTTCGATCGACCCGGACTCGCGTAGATCCGCCAGGGACGGCCGCTTGCCTTCGGTTTCGCGTTTCACCTGGGAAAGCGCGACGACCGGAATGTCGAGTTCCCGGGCGAGCGCCTTGAGTGATCGTGATATTTCGGCGATCTGCTCGTGGCGCGGGATGTCGATGTTTTCAGACTGAATCAGCGTCAGATAATCGATGAAAATAATCTGGATGTGATGCTGGAATTTCATGCGGCGCGCCAGAGCACGAAGGTCGAGCAGCTTGAGATTGGGCAAATCCTCTATATACAATTCGGCTTCATAGATTTTACCCGCCGCCTCGGTGATGGAGTGGAAATCGGCCGGGCGCAGCAGACCGCTGCGGAGCTTTCGCGAGCTCAACCGCGCTTCGCTCGACAGCAAGCGTTGGATGAGCGCCATCCCGGACATTTCAAGCGTAAAAAAACCGACCGGACGGCGCTGCGCGATCGAAATGTTGGCGGCCATGGAGAGAGCCAAAGCGGTTTTCCCGACCGACGGTCGGGCGCCGATGACGATGAATTCGGATTTCTGGAAACCCGACGTGAGTTCGTCGAGCACGTCAAACCCCGAAGGGACGCCGGTGTAACTCTCCTTGCGATGATAACCGCGTTCGATGGCCTCGATGGTCTTCGGGACGAGCTCGCGGGCGGCGAAAAACGATCCGGTACTCTGCCGCTCGGTGAGCTCGAAAATCCCCTGCTCGGTTTCCTCGATGAGCAAACGCACGTCGAGGGTGTCTTCATGGGTTTTCGCGATCACGGTGGAGGCGATGCGCGACAACTTGCGCCGAATGCTGCACTCCTGTACGATTTTCGCGTAATATTCGACATTGGCGCTCGTCGGGACCTTCGAGGTGAGCGACGAAATATACGCCACCCCTCCCGATTGGTCGAGCGCATTGGAGGACTTCAATTCTTCGGTAAGGGTAAGGAGATCGACCGCTTCCCCCCGGTTGAAGAGATCGAGAATGGACTGGTATATGCGTTTATGGGCGCCTTTGTAAAAATCATCGGGACGCAGATAGCGGATGACGAGAGTGATCGCTTCAGGTTCGATGAGAACAGCCCCGAGCGTCGCCTGTTCGGCTTCGTCATGATGAGGAGGAATTTTATCCTTGAGCGTGACCTCAGGCATGGAGGGGCTGCTCCCGGTATGAACAGAATGGCGAGGGAGGGGTTACCGGCCTTCCGTTTCCTCCGGAGCGGCGGCGTTTTCTTCCTCGGCTGCGGGCGGCGGCGAAGCTTGATCGGCCGCGGGCGTTTCGGCGTGTGCGGCCTCCGCTTCCGGCTTGGCTTTCGAACGCGATTTTCCGCGCTCGCCTCTGCCGGCCTTTTCCTTTTTTTCGGACGATTGCTCGACCTTGATTTCCTGCGCCTTGACGACGACTTTCAGCATCGCCTCTTCGTCTCCGTACAATTTTACCTTCACGGCATATTCACCGACCATTTTCAGGTGATGATCCGGAACCTCGATCTTCTTCCGCTCAAGGGAGAAGCCTCTGCGCTGGAGCTCCTCTGCGATATGCCCATTGGTGATGGAACCGAAGAGTTTGCCGTTTTCGCCGGCTTGAAGCGTAAAAAGGATTTCTTCCTTTTCAATGCGGTCTTTGATATCGCGCGCCAAGATTTTTTTCTCTTCCTTGCGCTTTTCAATCTTACGCTTCTTTTGGCTGAGGATCGTCAGCGTATGATCGGTGTACAGCACCGCCAGTTTTTTAGGAAAAAGATAGTTTCTGGCGAACCCCGCCGAGACGTCGCGGATATCGCCCTCTTCGCCGATATTGAGTACGTCCTGGTTCATGATGATTTTCACTTTCTTTCCCATCCTGTGTTCTCCTCCGTCAATGGAATAGCGGACAAAACCCTTCACCCCTGCTGGGAAACGTACGGCAGGGTTGCTATGGCACGGGCGCGTTTGATAGCCTGGGCGATTTTTCGTTGATGCTTGGCGCAGGCGCCGGTGATCCGTCGCGGCAGAATCTTACCGCGCTCGGAAACGTATTTACGGAGCGTGGCGGCGTCTTTATAGTCTATTTTCATCTTTCCGATGCACGCTTTACACACTTTTTTCTTGAAAAATGGGCGACCGCGCTGCCGAGACGAAAATCGACCTTCGCCCTCGCGGTCCTTATCCCTCATATCGCGATCTTTGAATTCTTTTTCTTCCTTTTTTTCGACTTCCTGGTCAGACATGCTTTCGTCCTCCTCAACACTGCTTGAACGCCTTCTTGCCGGCGTTCTCGTTATATTCACGCTGCTCTTTCATGATTATCGATCGATATCATGCATTTTTCCCAGCTTAAAACGGAATATCATCCTCGAAATTGTCTTTCGCGGCGCCGGAGTCTCCGGTCGGAGCATCGGCCTCAGTCCGGGGAGCCCCCTGTCGATCGTTCCTGCCTCCGCCGAGCAATTGGACGTTATTGGCGACGATTTCAACCTTGCTGCGCGGCTGGCCGTCCTGTTCCCATTTGTTTTGCCGCAGTTCACCTTCGATTCCGACCTGTTTTCCCTTGACCAAATATTGTGCGATCGATTCACCCATTTTTCCCCAGATCGTCACGTCGAAGAAACTGGCTTCGTCCGTCCATTGCTCGTCGACTTTTCTTCTCCGATTGACGGCGATGGATACTTTGCAGATCGGTGTGCCGGTATTCGTATACTTCATTTCGGCGTCCCTGGTGAGGCGCCCAACGAGAACGACATGGTTGATATCGGCCATTTTTTCCTCCTCGCGAAATCCTCAGCTTATGTATTTTTACGAATAAACATGAATTTGAGGATTTCGGTTTTAATTTTCAGCGCCTTTTCAAGAGAGACCAAGCTCTGGGGGGGAGCCTCCAATTCGAAAAAAAGGTATTTCCCTCTCCGATTCTTTTTTATCGGGTAGCTGAGATCCAACTCGCCTTTGTTTTCTTCCTTCAGGATTTTAATCCCGTTCGTATCGAATTCTTTTTTAAGAATGGCCGCGCCTTTTTCGAAGAGTTCGGAAGCGGGTTGCAGGATGAATGTCGCCTCGTACGTGTACATGGATCCTCCTTATGGTCTGAATGATCCACCGCATGACGAAGAAAGCGAAATTCTGCGCATCGATGGATAAAGAGGCTCCGCTACAATACCCATATTTCGCACCAATGTCAAGTGGAAGAAAGATATTCCGATAATAAAACTAACAATATGATAAATATTATACATTATGAAGACGATATTTTTTATCTTACGGCCATGGTGAAGCGGTTGTCGGACGGCGTCAAGCTTGAACTTGATATGTCCCTTTTTCTCAATAAAATACTTGAAGAAATAGCCTTTCTTTCTCGCTCGATTGAGTATTTCATGGATTCTCTTCAATCATCAAAATTGAAAGTCAACAGGTTGAATTATCTCAAGAGCATGTTTAAGCTCAATAAACTGTTCATCGAATTACTTAACGCCATTCTTACGGATCAGGTGGCGTTTGCAAAAAATCTAAAAAACCATTTTCCCCATTTGGCCGGGCTCAGGGACCGACATATCGAGCATGAGAGCGCCATCAAAGAAGCCTTGCATGTCGGGAAGGGTCCGTCCGGTCAGGAGCACGAGGTCCTTTCCGAAGAGGAATATAAAATCCTTCTGTCTCCCGATGAAGATGAATGACACGAAGGCTCTCCGCAGCGAATGAAAAAACGCCGCTTTTATCCGTTCGGAGCATGCGTCATTGAAAAAGCCGAAGGAGAGGACCGAATTCTATCATTGATGAAAAATTTGCATTTCAGCGATGTTTATAGTATAAATAAATTGGTTTCATGATGAAAATACCTTCAAAATTCCAGCGTCTCCTCGAAAATTGTCTATCGCAATCCGTTTCGGTTCAGATCATGGTCAAGCTCGCAAGAATGAGCGATCCCAATTACGACCTGTACGCACGCACCGGTTTCCCCCTCAACATTCCCATTCCCACCATTAATGCAGCTCGCCAAATCACCCAGGATATCATACGCGAAGGCAACCTGATCGACTTCGTCACGCACATGATCGACGTCGACACAAACGGGTTGATGGGAAAAAGAACAAATTTCCGTTTTCTGTCGCGCATTATCAAGGAGCTTGACGATTTCGGCTATACGTACGACGAACGGGAAAGCACGTTCGTGGAGAAGATTGACGTTAAAAAAACGGCCTATTGGGGCGTTCTCCAGGAAGGAAAAACCTACGAGCTGACGTTTCTCATGTTCGACATCGTAAAAAATTCGGAGCTTGTGCGAAGATACGAGCAGGAGGTCATCACCGAGACGTATCGTCATATCCGGGATATATTTTTCCGCAATGTGGAAAAACGCAACGGGCGCGTATGGTCATGGGAAGGCGACGGCGGCATCGCGGCTTTTTACTTCGAAGATAAAAACGTCAAGGCGGTGCTGAGTGGCGTTGAAATCATGCTGGAGCTTTTTTTCTACAACATGGTGAAAAACCCTTTACATGACCGGGTGCAGATCCGCATCGCAGTTCACACCGGACCGTGCTTGTTCAGTTCCCACATGGAAAAAATCGAAAGCGATACGCTTCGGACGCTGGAAATGGTAAGCGATGAGTTCACCCTCCCGGATACCATGACCATTTCTCCGAGCGTTTATTCGGATATGGGAAGCAAACTCGAGCTGTTCTTCAAGCCGTTTCCCCTGAAAAACGGCAAGTATCTTTATCGTTACCAGCTCGAGTGGGAGGAATAAGGTGGAGATCCTCTTTTTCACCGATTCTCCCGACGTCAGGAAAATGATGATGAAAAACCGCCTCAACCCGCATGGAATGAGCGAGTTGCGTTCGAAGCTCAACCTTCTCAACGAGCCGGGGCTGGTTTATGTCGACGCGGGTTCTTGGCGGGGAACTCCGGAAACCTTGATCACGTCCGTCGGAAAGGGGAAATTCGTATTCCTGGGCATCATCGATTCGGGCGGGATGATCAAAAATCCGATGGCATTGATGCACAAAGGTTGTGTCGATTATATCGGTCAAAAGGAGTTGGCCTCCGAATTGACAAAAAGTCGCTGTTCCAAGGTCGTCTCGTACATCAAGCGATATAGAAGCGATTTCGAAGCGCCTTCCCCTCTGGTAAAAAAGAAGTCTACGAACGGAGATGATTACATCCCGGTGACTCGGGGATGGCAGGACGTGATACTCAATAAAAAATACACCTTCGCGATCATGTTCATCGAAGTTGACGATCGAGAAGAAATGGAAAAACGATACGGGACCAAGAATCTGCGAAACGCCCTGCTGGTGTTCAGAAAATATATCGGAAAAAACGTCGCCGCCTTCGGGGGCAAAATGTGGATTTGGTCGCAGTACGGCGGCATCATCCTGTTCCCGTTCAGTGGGGCTGAAAGCAGCGCGGTGATGTGCGCCTTCCGCATCGTCATGTATAAGTTCTTACACGACGTCGAAGAATCGCATTTCCCCAATTTCATTTCCTTTCGCATCGCCGGTCATATCGGAAACCTTGTCTATCAGGAAAAAAACAAAGGCGAAGTTGTTTCTGATTCGATCAACACCGTTTTTCATCTCGGCCAGGAGTTCGCCGAGCCCGGATATTTTTACTTGACCGAGGATATTTTTCGCTACGCGCCGGTAGGGATAAAGAGATACTTCAGGGAATTGGGACAGTACGAAGGGAGATCAGTATATCGAATGCGCATGCCTATTTTGTAATCGTCTGCTGATAATCTCTCTCAACCTCCGAATAGCCCTGGCCATATTGAGTTTATAGACGATTCATGATACATATGAAGAGTGCGACGGGGTGTTCTTTTTCGGTGACGTCGCATACATCATCACGCAAAAGGTTAGTGCGTCAACTATGAGGATAATCGCCATCAAATGGGCTCTGGGTATTATGAACGTTTTTGTGTGCGCGTTCATCGCCTTTTCGTTCGTTTTGTCGTTTTTTTTCCCTCATGAGGGGACCCGCTGGATCATCATAGCGGCGATATCGCTTCTTGTGATCGGGTTGATGCTGATTTTCATTCATTTTTTGGAACGGAGAAGCGGAAAAAACCAATTTGCCTTGGCCGCTTTGCATCGTTTTCTTTCCGTAACGATTAAATACGTACTGACGGCGTGCGGCCTGGCGGCTTTTTTCACCTCGATCGGCTTTTTTATTATTAGCGGGAACATGAATTTTCTTCTCAACAGCGGATGTTTCATCGCCTTTACCATGATCATTATCCTCGTGGAGCTCTTTATCCGCATCATCTTGCCCCTGGCGGGAGTCGATCAGGGCGCATAGCGACAGCGAGTTAGAATGAATAATCCAATCCGATGTTGAGGGAAAAAGGATTTACAGCTTCGGGAACAAAATTAAGAAGTTGAAGGTCCGTTTCAATCCAAACACGATACCCATGGATTTTTACTGCAGCATGAAACGCCAATTCACATTGCATTACCGAGAAGAAATATTTTATTTGCGAACGCAATTCCACGTTTCGAGTGTCCATCCCGTATTGAATCAATGCGGTTTTTTCCTCGTCTTCATTGATCGATTCATACGAATACTCAATACGTAGGTGATGCCTGGAAGAGGCCTCCAGCGTCGCATACGCCTTAATCGAATCATCACCTAAAAACGAAGAAGATTCCCACCGCTCCTTATGGGTATACGACGCGTCGAGACGAAGCGTATAATGTTCGGCGATGTCGAAAGAAAAATACAATCCTGTTCCGAATTCATATCGGTCGTTGACATACGATTCCTGAAAAGGGTTTGTCTGGTTGTGTGTATACCCGACATTCGCCTCCATTGAAAACCACGGAAGCGGTGAAAATCGCACAACCGTTTCGAGACCGAGGCTTTCATTGGAGTTTTCTCGAAGCGGGGTGAAGTAGTAGTGAGAGCGATAGCGGGAGAGAAAAGACAGCCGAAAGACGTCGGTGAGAAGCGTGGAATGAACGAGGGCGAACCATCCGGGAGGGTTCAACTCACTTCCGGAAAGCCCGCCGCAGAGGCTGGCGATAAAATGGGGGACGTTGAGGTCCAATTTCAGGGACGCGTTATGGAGCGCAATGCCTTGGAACGCCTGTTTCTCGAGAAACCATTGAGTTTCCTGCGCATGCGAGTCTTGAATCATCATCTGGTAAACGCATTCAGCCGAAAAACATGAAATAACGGGCAAGCGGAAATCAAAACCGGATATCTTTCTGTCATTCGATTCCGATAAAATGAAAACCGAGAAATAGTCAGGATAAGGCCTGAACACGATTGACGGCGTGCTTATTTCTCCTGCGTCCGTTTTCATGGTAAAATCGGATGTTTCCGAAAAGATCCGGCTTCCAGGCGCACACCGGAACGGGTCATTGATAAGGCTTAACAAGCCACTGCGATAAAAAGATCCGATGAGAAAGAAGCGGCATTCCAAACCGGTAAAAAACGTCGCTGCGCCATCCGTAAAGAAGATCGTCTTCAGTTCGGGACACGAAACGATTTTCCGAAGCACGGGTTCATGCGAATCGTATTTATGCGTATCGCAGTAGACGTGGTCGGAAAAGGCCCAACCGGCATTCAACACAAGAAAAACAATACCTAGGATGAAATGAGAACTTTGTATGTATTTCATGATCGTATGTAAGCAAAAAAAATGCCAAACGTTATGTTTACAAAGAGGCGAAATTAACTATTATTTACAAAAAGACGTAATAGAATTCAACGGGAAAAAGCGAGTATCGATTTCAGTTTCGGATTTTTCTCAAGTTCTGAGCGCAATCCCTCCTCACGCATGATGTTGCAATAGTCTGGCTTCTGAAATGTATAACTGAAATGCGTGTGTACGTCGTAGTGCCCCTCGATCAAGGCGACTGTGTCCTCGGTCATCACTATTTCCTCGTCCGTGGGAATGACAAATATTTTCACAGGCGATCTGTCGGCGGAGATGACGGTTTCCGCGTTCCTGGTGCGCGACAACTCGTTTTTTTCCAAGTCGACGATAAAACCAAGAGGCGCGAGACCTTCCAGACAGCGGGCGCGGATATGAGGATTCATTTCGCCGACACCGGCGGTGAAGACGAGCGCATCGACCGTACCCAAGGCGGCGGCGTAACTCCCGATGTATTTCTTGAGTCGGTACGCTTCGATTTCTATTGCCAGGCGCGCCTGTTCCTCCCCCCGCTCGGCGGCCGCCACGACGTCGCGTCGGTCGATGTATTTTTCCGTGATGCCGAGGATGCCGCTTTTTTTGTTGAGAATATTCTCCACTTCGTTCGCCGACAGCCCTGTTTTGTTCATGATGAAGAACGGGATGGCGGGATCGATATCGCCGGAACGGGTGCCCATCACGAGGCCTTCCAGCGGTGTCAATCCCATGGAGGTATCCACGGAAATTCCACCTGCCACCGCGTTGGCGCTCACGCCGTTGCCTATGTGCAAAAGAATGAGGTTCGTGTCCTTCGGATCTTTGCCAAGGAGAACGGCGGCGCGTTTCGCGACGTAGAGGAGCGAAGTGCCGTGAAATCCGTATTTTCGCACGTGATAGTCGCGGTACCACTCGAACGGTAGAGCGTAGATATAGGCTCGGGCCGGCATTGTCTGATGCCAGGCCGTGTCCATGACGGCGCAATGCGGGATGTCCCGTAGAACGGCTTGAGCCGCTTCGATCCCCATGATGTTGGCCGGATTGTGAAGCGGGCTCAAGTCACTCACTTCCCGGAAGATGGAGAGTACCGACGCGTCGATGACCGTCGATTTGGAGAACCTGTCCGCCCCGTGAACCACCCGGTGTCCGACGGCCGTGATGGCGGAAAGGTCGCCGATGGCGCCGTGCTCGGGATCGAGCAGAAACGATGTTACGAGCTTGATCGCTTCGCGGTGCGTGGGACAGGGTACATCCGCCGTGCATTCGTCTTTGCCGAGTGTTTCGTGCTTGATGAATGAATTGTGCGTGTTCACCCGTTCGACGACGCCTTTGGCAATAACAAGTCTTTTTCGCCAATCGTATAGTTGATATTTTACTGAAGAACTGCCGCAGTTGAGCGTCAGGATGACCATGTGTTCATCTCCCCTCCATCGTTTTTTCCGGACGGCGTTATTGTGTGCCCAGCAATTTCGTGATGATGTCGCGATTGTCCAGCAGCGGGCTTAATGATTGGTTGAAACAGAGTCGGAAAATTGTTTTAGCGAACAGGCGAGACACGTTGGCTGAAAGATACCATTCTCGTCCGTGTAGGTTCTCATCATGGTACACAGCGTTCGTTCCGATGATGCGGTGAAAGAGGCCCTCGCGATAGGCCTGGTCGAAATGCTCGATCGCGTTGCCCGTAAAAAAGGGCAGGCTTATCGCACACACGGTTTTTTCCGCCCCCCGCTCCTTCAGGGACCTGAGCGCCACTATCATTGTCCCGCCGCTGCCGAGGATATCGTCGCCCATGAATACTATTTTTCCTTTCACCGATCCCAGAAGATTTACTCCCGCGATATTATGTTCGAGCGCGCTCCTCGTGATTTTGGAATAATCGCGTTCCTTGTACAGCATTGCGAGAGGACGGTTGATCGCGGTCGCGTAAAATTTGTTCCGATCCACCGAGCCGGTGTCTGGAGAAACGATGACGAGATTCTCGTCCTTCAGACTGACAATTGTTGCCAATGATCGAAGGATCTGGTAGGAGGCATGCAGATTCTCGAGGCGCAGACGGTTGAAGCAATTCTCGATTTCCCGGGAATGAATGTCGAGGGTGATGATCCTCGCGACGCCCATGTATTCGAGCGTTTGTCCTATCCGGGCTGCGGTCAACCCTTCCCTGCCCCTTTTTTTATGTTGGCGGGAATAAGGATAGGTGGGGAAAACGACGGTCACCCGCTCGGCGCCGGCCTGGAGAATCGCATCGACGGTCGTAAACAGGCAGAAAATGTGGTCATTGACGTTCAATACCTGCATTGTGTGCGAGCCGTGTAACGATATCGGGTACTGGTTTGCCACATCCTGAATGACGTAAATGTCCTTGCCGCGCACGCTGGTTTCAACGGCTGTCTTAAATTCGCCGTTGGCGAACCGGGTAAAACGGGCGTTGACGCGGCAATCGGGGCGAAGCGACGAGGCGTTGGCGGCGAAGGCGCCGTTTGTCTGAATAGAGTTGAGATTGTTTTGTAATGAAATATTGTTCGATAGCGGGCGCGGCGTGGAATGGGTTTTTTTCTTCAGCGAGTTCAGCTGAAACCGGGATTTTTTCGCAGTGATGGATTTGAGATGCAGAATGATCTCTTCGGCAAACTGCGTCCCGCCAGGACAGGCGCAAATCCCTATATCGTGAAGGTTAAATCTGCTCATTCATGATCACTCAATCGCTTTTCGATCGGTCTTTCCAGCGGCATACGATTCATTTTTCGTAGGTTCCGTCTCTACTTCGTTTTTCATATGAAAACGAAGACGGGAAATGCGGCGAAGTGGTTGTATATAAAAAAAATCATTTTCAAAACACTCCACTTTTACCATACCATGGCGGTCCATGAATCGTCAATATTTCAACTATACTTTACGCGTGGAAAAAGTAAATCGATTGACAAAAAAATTTTCATAGTATAATGTAGACATTCTTTCAATATACTCACGAAGAGGAAATGCCATGGAAATTGCAATCAAAGACGTTCTGGCAAAGATCGAAGCGACGCCAATCCCGAAGGTCAACAAATGCGCCATCGCGTTTTCGGGTGGATTGGACAGCACGCTTGGAATAGAGCTGTTGCGCCGTATTTACAAGGTGAAGGATATCGTGGCGATCAACGTCGACGTCGGTCAGGGCAAGCAAGAGATCGAGATGGGCAAAGAGAGGGCCAAGCAGCTCAACCTCACTCCGATCGTCATAGACGCCAAAGACGAATTCACGGAGGTCTGGCTTAAGAAAGCGATTTGGGCCAATTCAGACTATAACGGCTATCCCGTCTCCACGTCGATGACGCGCCAGCTTATCGCGCGCATCGTTGCTGAAAAGGCTCGCGATCTCGGCTGCGACAGCATTCTTGAAGGATCTACCGGTCGCGGCAATGACCAGTATCGGATGCACAATGTGTTCAAATATTTCGCTCCGGAGCTGGAAGTTCTCGTCCCGGTCCGAGATTTCGACCTGACGCGCGGTCATGAGCTCGAGCTCTGCAAGCACTGGGGCGTACCGGTCGACGAGTTCATCGTCGGCGGAGACGACAAGACCATGTGGTGCCGTTCCATCGCATCCGGAGCCGTCGACCTCAACCAAACCATTCCCGACGACATCTGGATGTGGTACGTGACGCCGGAGAAGGCGCCCGACAAGCCGGAATATATCGAATTCACGTTTGAGGAGGGCGTCCTTACCGCCGTCAACGGGAAAAAAATGAAGCTCGCTGAGAGCGTGCCGCTCGTCAATGAAGTCGCCGGGAGGAACGGCATCGGCCTCATCGACGTTTTCGAAGACGGAATCATGGATCTGAAGAGCCGCGAAATCTACGAGGCGCCCGCGGCCCACGTGATTCTCACCGTCAAGCGCGACATGGAAGGCGCCTGCCTCTCCAAGGAGGAACGTCAATTTAAAAAAATGGTCGACGCCCGTTGGGCCTATATGGTGTACCATGGCGAATGGTTCCATCCCCTGAAGGACGACCTGGACGCGTTCATCGAGCAAAGCCAAAAAAAGGTATTCGGCGTGACCAAGGTCAAACTCTACAAAGGCACGATCACGATTCAGGAACGGAATCGTCCCCATACCTCGCTTTTCTATCCCGAAATCAGATCCATCAAATCGGCGGGTTTCGATCAGCGATGGTGCGCCAATGCGGCTAAAATCCGAGGCCTCCCCTTCGAGATTCTGGCGAAAAGAAACGAAAAAATAAAAAAAGGAAAATAGAGAGGCGTGTCGAAGCTCTGGCACAAAGATTACGATCTCAATGAATTGGTGGAAAAATTCACCGTCGGAGAGGATTATCTCCTTGACCGCCGCCTGCTCATCTCCGATTGCGTCGCCTCAGCGGCCCATGCCGTCATGCTCGGGAGCATCGGCATCCTGTCGGACGAAGAGGTGAAGGCTCTTACCCGCGAGCTTGCCGCCCTCATCGGCTTGTTCCACGAGGGAAATTTTGAGATCAAGAGATCGGACGAAGACTGCCATACCGCCATCGAGAATTATCTTACGGGAAAACTCGGCGACGCGGGGAAAAAGATCCATACCGGCCGATCGCGCAATGATCAGGTGATCGCCGCCTTGCGCTTATTTTCTCGCGATTACTTGTTCCTCTTCATGGAAAACCTGATTTTACTCGTACGAGGCCTGCTCGCCTTCGCCGCCGAGAATGAGCTCATTCCTATGCCCGGCCGCACGCACATGCAGATCGCCATGCCGTCGTCTGTGGGTTTGTGGGCCGCAGCCTATGCCGAAGAGCTCACCGACGATGCCGTCCTCGTCGAAACCGCATTCCGTCTCAACGACTCCTGCCCTCTCGGCTCGGCCGCGAGTTACGGCGTCCCATTGCCGATTGACCGCGAGCTCGTCGCCCGCCTTCTCGGGTTCGGCTCGCTGCAGAACAATGTCTTGTACGTGAACAATTCAAGAGGAAAAATCGAGGCCATCGTCCTTGAAGCGGCCGAGCATGTGGTTCTCACATTGAGCAAAATGGCGCAGGATCTCATCCTGTACTCAATGCCGGAATTCCGTTATTTTGCCATTCCGGCGGAGCTTTGTTCGGGGTCGAGTATTATGCCGCAGAAGAAAAATCCGTGCGGGCTCGAGCTCGTGCGCGCCAAGGCGGCGACCATTTCCGCCTCACTTTCCGCTGTCAAGAGCATCATTAAAGCGCTTCCGTCGGGTTATAACAGGGATTTTCAGGAAACGAAGGGACATTTCATGCGCGGGTGTCTGACATCCCTCGAGTGCGTCCGGGTTATGCAATTGACGATTGAAAAACTGGAGGTCAATCGTGACAGGCTCGAGCAGGGTTTCATTCCGGAGATTTACGCAACGGATCGGGCGCTCGAGCTTGTGAAGGACGGAATGCCGTTCCGAGAGGCCTACCGCGAGGTGGGACTCCATCTCGAACGTCTTCAAAACAGAAATCCGGTCGAGGCGATCAAGGCGAAAAAGCACGCAGGCGCGACGGGCAATCTGATGCTTGAAAAGACCAAAAAGGCGATCGACGAGTATGAAGCCTATTTCCAGGCCAAGCGGGAACGCGTTGACGACGCCATCACTTCACTTCTCGGATCTCGGCCGCCGTTTTTCGTTTTCGACTGATCCTTTGTTTTTTCTCGTCACCGCTGATCGAAATTGACGAATCAATATTATTTTTTCATCCCTCGTCAAACGCTTGATCACGTATTCCCTTCGATAGGCTGAACGCAAATCGCGACAGCCCTCCCAATAGACGAGCTTGACGGGAAGCCGCGAGCGCGTGTATTTGGAGGCTTTGCCAGCTTGATGGAGGCGAAGGCGGGATTCGAGATCGAGAGCGCTGCCGGTATACAGCGTACGTTCAGAACACCGGAGAATGTATACGAAGGCCATCGTGTGTGCGATTTATTCCTTCTTTTTTTCGTTTGGGGGAGTGGAATTTGTATTCGTAAAAAGCGTGCCCAGGCCGGCAATGGCGTCGGGACGGGCTTTCACGGCTTCGATATTCTCTTCTTGGATGGCGACGTAGACTTCCTTGCGGTACACCTTCACGTTTTTCGGTGCGTTGATGCCGAGCTTGATTTGATCGCCCTTGATGTCGACGATCGAAATCTCGATTTGGTCTCCGATCATGATGCTCTCGTTGATTTTTCTGGAAAGAATCAGCATGACGACTCACTCGCTCCCTGCCGCAACGCCGCGAGCTCTTCCATGATGAAATGCCGAACCTTCCAGCGTCCGTCGTTGTTGATCGATTGTCTGCCGACCCGGCTTTTCCGGTTGATGATGACCGGGCCTTGCAGATTGGCGGTCATCCGTTCGGCGTTTTCCGGAATCGTGACGATGGCGAAAATTAGCATATCGTCCGCTCCGCTCAAACCGATTTCCTCGAGCTCGTCCTGGTTCACACTGAGCGAGTAGTCGGTGCGGAACAGGAGGGGGTCGATGAGGACGAAGGCTATTTCGACGACATCGAGCGACTGGAGCCAGTAGAACGGTTTCTGGGGGGCGTCGAGCAGAACGTACTCCCGCAGCTTCTCGAAGCCTAAAATGCCGTGAGGAAAGAATATTTTCTGACGCTCATCGACGTCGATCGGGCCGTAGGCCTTGGTGTTGACTCTCATCGCACTACCTCAGAAAATCGAGCAGTGTCGGCGGGAGAATCTTGGCAGCCGTAGCCAGCGCCGCCTGGTGGGTATACTCAAGCATCTTCAGGTCGGTGGCCGCCTGCGCCAGATCCAGATCCACCTCGTTCGAATTTTTCTCAGTGATAAGCGGAATCTCGTAATCCAATCTTTTGCCCGTACCCTCGATCCGTTCGTTAACGGCCCCGATTTCCGCCAGATGCGACGTGAGTGTCTGGAGCGATTCGTCCATTCCTCCGATGGCACGGTTGACACCGTCCGTGCTGCCGCTGTACAGGCTGTCGCGCAGGGAGATAACGGCGTCGAAAACCGATCCGCCGTACACGTTCGCCGACGTCGAGTAGGCATTGCCCAACTGGTTCGTGCCGCCGCGGATGAGCCCGAGATCCTGAAGCACGGTTGAGCCGCCCGAGTCCTCCAGCCACATCTCGTGCGGCGTCGTGGTCTGCAGCACAAGCGAATCCTTGACCGGATCGAGGCTCGCTTTCACCGCCACCGGCGCGTCGTTGATCTTGCTGATGACCGCATAGATATTATCGCCTTCTTTCAGGGGAATGTCGACCCCGTCGATGCGAATGGCCGAGTTCGCCTGCACCTGGTAGGTCCGCGAGTCGAGTGAAGAGTAAATCGATTGATTTTCTGCCCAGAAGACGTAGTTGCCGGGGATGTTCATCTCGGCCAGGCTTTCTTCGGAGACTTCCACGATGTTCCGGCCGATGTCGCCACGGTATTGCACTTCCACGATATGGTCGCGCTCGCCGCCTTCCACCTTGCCGCGCAGAACGCGGAACGGTTCGTTTTTCGATTCGAAGCCGCCGAAAATGGTGTTGCCCAAACCATTCCTCGAATTGCCGATCGATACGAGTTCCTCCAGGAGCTCGTCAACTTCCTTACCCATGGCCGCCATATCCTGCTTGGTATAGATACCATTTGCTCCCTGCACGGCGAGCTCGCGGATGCGCTGCAGACGGTCGACGGTATCCCGGACCTTCACCTCGGCGTCGGAAAGTCCGGCTTTCACGTCCCCTATATTCCGGGCATACCGTTCGAGGCGTACGAGCTTGGACTGGTAGCGCGTCGAATGGGCGGCTGCGATCGGATCGTCCCGTAAATTCTTGATTTTCGATTGCATGCCTATTTTATTCTGTAGCTCATTCATCTGCCACTCGCGCATCATCATATGGTATTGCGCGTCGAGGCGCGACATATTGGAGCTTACACGGTTCATTGCTTACACCCCCATCCTGTTGATGATGACGTCGAGCATCCGGTCAAACTCGGTCACGATTCTGGCCGCGGCGTTGTAACCATGCTGAAATTTTATCATCTGGGTCATTTCCTCGTCGATATTGACGCCCGAAATCGATTCTCGAAGGTCATGAAGATTTTTCAGTTCAAGCGCCTGCGTCTGATTATTCTTAAGCGCTTCCTGGCTGCGGATACCGATGGATGCCGCCGCATCGGCGAAATAATCGTCGAAGGTGAGCTGCTCGCCGACCATGACCTGTTTTTTTCGAAGATCGGCGATTGCCATGGCGGCGGAACCGTCTTCCGGTCCGTTCGATTCCCCGTTCGCGCCGAATGCCGATGCTATGGTAGCCGGTTCGCGCGTCAGGACGGGATTCACGGCGATCCAGGCCGACGGATGCGCCAGGGGAGCGACGGCGAACTGCGCGCCGTCCGGACGAAGGGCCGCCACGGCGTCGGCTTGGTTCCAGTCGTAGGCGCCTGCCGCCCCGCTCGTCCGTAAGAGACCGGCATAACCGATGAGGAATTCGCCCGAATCCTCCGCGTGACGTATGACGAAATCGGGATTAACCGGATTTTCATTGGGCACGGCCTTGAGGGAAAGCTTGCCGTCGCCGTTCAGGTGAGCGGTAACCTCGGCGCCGGAAAAATTGATCCTTTGCATGACGTCGGCCACTGTGTCGGTGGGGAAATATTCAACGAAGACGTCGCCGTTGGGACCGGGGAGCGTCATCCGGCCGGCGATGCCGATAAGATCGTTTCCTTTGAGTCGATTTGCCCCGGTGAGACGGAATACGTACGTGGCGTCGAAGGCGCCGTCCCCGTTCCGATCGTAGTTGCCGTTCACGTTCACGACGAAAGGTATTTCCTTGAAAAAATCCTGGTTTGTTTTGCCGTTGAGGCCGAAGCCTTTGCGGTGCACCTCGTTCACGAGATCGACGAAGTTCATGGCGAGCACGTCGAGTTTCTGGATCTCGCCGCGTACGTCATTGTCCCTGACGTCGAGAAGGGACTTGAGTTTCCCGCCGAGCAGGGCGACCTGCTCGGGGGTGTCCTTCCACACCACCTGGGCGTAGCCCTCATTTTCCGGCGTGCGCCGGATGTCGAGTTCCTGGAAGACTCGTCCCTGGACGACCATTCTCGAGTTGGTATAAACGATGAATTCGTCCGGGTCGGTACGGACGACGGAGATGTCGATGAGAGTGCCTAGTTCTTCGACAAGGTTGTCCCTTTTATCGTACAGATCGTTCGGATTATCTCCCAGCGCCTTCGCCTTTTCAATCTGTTCGCTTAATGACGCGATGAGTCGGATTGTGGCGTTTACCTGGTCGACGGTGGCCGTCACGTCTCCGTCTATCATGTCGCCGATGCCGCGAAGTTTCTTATAAGTATTGTTGAGGCTGCCGACCAACGACGTTCCGCGCTCAAGCACGACCCGGCGAGCCGCCGTCTCCGAAGGATGAGTCGAAAGCTCCTGCCAGGCTTCCCAGAATTGGTCCATACGTGTCCGTACCGAGTGCTCCGTCGGTTCATTGTAGGCTTCCGCCACCATCTGCAGATAATTGCTCGAGGAGTCCCAATACCCGCCATGTCCGGTTTTTGAAATGATTTCATCCTCCAGGAGCAGGTTGCGTATCCGTTCAACGCGTTCCACCTCGACGCCCTGTCCGATGTGGCCCTTGGTCATTTCTCGGTTGAGTCCGGGCTGGTAAATGGGATCTGACGCCGTCATGATCACACGCTGCCTGGAATAACCTTCAACGCCGGCATTGTCCAAATTGTGGCCGACGGTAATGAATCCCTGCGTATGGGCCAGAAGTCCGCGTTTCCCAAGTTCGATCCCGGTGAATGTCGAAAGCATCGTTTCCTCCTCGCCTTCCTCGGAAGCGATTACATGTGCTTGTCGAGCACGAGCCGCTCGTCAATGGTGCCGGTGGGACGGCCGGTGTGAGAGTACAATTTTCCCTTGCGGTGGGGAAATATCTCTCCCATGATTTTCTTAACGGTCTCCGAATACGACTGAAAGTAATAACTCAGACGCAGGGTGGCTCCCTTGACGGCATAGACCGCGAGCTTGAGTTTGCGGTACGCCTCGGTCAACGTACGACGGTTCTCCTCCTGAATGAACGGGAGAAGCTTGAAAAAACCGGCGTTATCAGGAATTCCCAATGCGACTTTCAGCATTTGAAATGAGCGAACTCTTTCTTCTTCCGACCTGTCGACCGCGTCGCTTTTCTTGCGCAGCCGCAGAATTGCGTTTTCGAGGCCGTCCCAACGCCGTTCTCCCACGAGCCGTTGCATTTCTTCCTCCAAACTAGCGAATGAAATGAGATGTCCCGCCTCGTCCTTCATCGACTGGATGAAATTCTCCAATTCATGCATGGCACGCTCCTTGTTCGTGAGGCGCGTTGCCGTTTCGCACGGACACCGCTTCCCCGCGGAATGATGCAAAGGGTACTTCTAGTAGAATTTCGGGAAATTTAGGACGGGGCATTACATGTTTCTTGGGAAAAAAGATCAGCCCGCGGGGATTTGCATCATGTAAAGAACAGCCCCTGATACGATCAGCAACAAAAGCGGCACCGTGCTATAGTAACGTAGCGGCAAGCTCCGCCAATTCGCTCCGCTCCGATTTTAAAAGGGTGATATGACCGTATATTTTCTGCCCCTTGAACGCCTCCACCAGGTAGGAGAGGCCGTTGGAATTGGAATCGAGATACGGGCTGTCGATTTGGTATGGATCGCCGGTGAGTACGACTTTCGTGCCCTTCCCCGCCCGGCTTACGATGGTCTTGATCTCGTGAGGGGAGAGATTCTGCGCCTCGTCGATGATGATGAATTGCTCGGGAAGGGAGCGACCGCGTATGTGCGAAAGCGCCTCGAGCTCGATCACGTTGTTGTCGAACAGCTGGTCCATGTTTTTAAAATTGGGCTTTTTATAGGTGCTCAGGATATAATCGAGGTTGTCGAAAAGCGGCTGCATCCAATGCGAAAGCTTTTCGCTTTTCGCCCCGGGAAGATAGCCGATGTCCTTGCCGACGGGAATCACCGGACGCGAGACGAGCACGCGGGAATACTTTTTTTCCTCGATCACCTTAAAAAGACCGGACGCGATGGCGAGGAGTGTTTTTCCGGTTCCGGCCTTACCCACCAGGGTGACGATCGACAATGAGTCGTCGAGGAGGGCGTGGAAAGCCAATACCTGGCGCTCGTTGAGCGGGGATATGCCGCACGCGCCGGACTTTTCTGAGCTGACGTAGCGGACACCCCCCCGCTCTGCGTCGTAGCGGGCCAGCTGCGTATGCTTCGCACCCTTGACCCGAAAGCTCATGAATTCGTTGGGCAGAAGCTGCTCGTGCCACGCCAGGAATCCCTCGGATGTGAGTTGCGCAAGGTTTTCCGCGGAGAGTTCCGCCTCCCGTACGCCTCCGTACAGGCTCTCAACGTCGACCTTTTGTTTCTCGTAATCCACCGCCTTGATCCCGAGCGCGGTGGCCTTCACGCGGGCATTGATGTCCTTGGAAACGAAAAAAACCTTCTTTCCCGATTTTTGCATGGTATAGGCTGCGAAAATGATGCGGTTGTCGGGGCTGTCCAGATCGAGCGTGAACTCATCGTCGTGCGCACGCGTCGTCGTGAGCTCCACCCTCAGGATGGAGCCGTTCTCCATTTTCACACCCTGCTTCAGGTCGCCATGCTTGGCGAGTTCGGCGATCATCCGGATGGCGCGCCGGGCGTTACGGCCGCGTTCGTCGCTGTAGGACTTGAGCCGGTCGAGCTCCTCGAGGACGGTGAGGGGGATGACGACTTCATTGTCGCGGAACGAAGCGATGCAGTCGAATTTGTGGATGAATACGTTCGTGTCGACGATGAATGATTTTACCATACGTATGTTCCTTTACGATCAGCGGCATTTCGGATTCAAAGCTTATAACGATTCATGGACAAATGCAAGGAGAAAGGTGCCGGCAGCGCCTATTCTCACGAACACGCGAGAAGAGATTCGAGAAAATCCCTCATGTGCGAGTACCGGGGAAACGTGAAATCAGCCTTGCTGCCGCGGACCGACCGGGAGGAAAAAAAACCGGTTTTCATTCCCAACCGGTGGGCCCCGACGACGTCGTATTCGTAGTTGTTGCCGATGTAAATGGTCTCATGCGGCGTGACGCCCAGGGCATTGAGCATACGCTCGAAAGAGGCGGGATGGGGCTTCAGGTATCCGTCTTCCTCGGAAGTGGACGCGAAGTCCCAGAGGTCTTCCATGCCGAGATAGATGAGTTTTCTTGCAAGGGGCAGGTCGGACAGCACGCCGGTGCGGAATCCGGAGGCGCGGAGACGCGCGATAATCTCGCGCAGTCCCCGGTAGGGACGCATGGCGCCGATCGCATCGAGCCATTCCCCGTAGATGACCCGTTCGATGAGGTGTGCAACCGGTGCGACGGCTTGCCCGAGGTATGACGCGACGAGTTCCGCTTGTTTCGACCGGTAGTCGACGATCGGATTGATCGAGCGGATTTCCCTGCGCACGCGGCTGTAATAATAGATGAGTCGCGCGTGACGCGCGAATACGTGGAGAGAAGGGAAGATGATGCGATATTCGGGATAGAGGGTCCCGTCGAGATCGAAGGTGACAGCTTTCAAATCCATATTGTTGTACTTCTTAAGCGAAACGGCCGACGTCCGGCGGGATCTACGCCCATTGCCGCAACCATCTCCGGCTACGAAAGAACCATAGTATATGCGGGGGGATTATTCAATATGAAAGAGTGAAAAATCGGAATTCGTGTCGAAGCGTACGAGATGAACGAATTCCGAACGATAGCGTTCGATGAAACGGAAGACATCCAGGTCCTTATGCTGATCCATCACGGCGACGCGGAACCGTCCGGTTTCGTCGAAATGGGGAAAAAACGTGGCGACGTGAAAATATTCGACCAGGAGTGGATCGCGCTTATAGATGTCGTTGACCGCGCCCAGGTAGGCCATGCCCGGTTCGTCGACGGCCAAAAAAAAGAGGACATGGTACAGGTCTTCCATTCGGTATCCGCTGTCCTCCTCGTAATCGAAAAACGGCACCTGCCGGACATCGCACGATTCGATATCCGGACTGTCACCCGTCCTGGCGCCCTTCAGTGCGGCGGCGAGATTCCGAGTCCAGTCAAGACCGAAGTACGGATCCCGTTCCGTCTCGCGCACGTCGCTCCAACGGGTCCCACGCCTGTCCAGGTGCTTGGTTTTCAGCAGATCGATTTCGGATAACGCTCCGCTGACTGGGAAATAGAATCCGTCGATGATCCATTTCGCGAAACCCGAGCAGTTCAGCCCCTTCGTTCCCCGCTGAGGCGTGCCGTCGGCGATCCGGACAAAACGGCCGTTTCGGTCCAAAGCGCCGTCGTCCGCTTCCCGCACGCCGGGAAGCTCCCGCGAAATCGAGTTCACGACCGACGTCACGCGCCGGTCTTCGGCGCGACGGCCGTGGAAAAAGAGGCGCGGCCAGTCCACCCTCCCTCTGGTCATGTCAAGCAGGGAAGACAGCGGCGCGGTCAACAGCTTTTCCAGCGATGTGGGAAGGGGGACATCCCGATAGAGCCTCCTCCCGAACAGGTAAACGTCGAGACTCGATTCCTGTCCGCGCGGCTTCACCTGCATGTAGCAATACCCCTCGTCGCGAAAGAATATTTTCAGCGACTCGAAACGCAGGGTGTCCCGGCTGCGCTTTATAAGGTAATTACCTTTGCCGGCTTCAGGAAAACCCTTGTCGGTGCGATTCATGAACAAAAAGAAAATCGCGTCGGTCGTGAAGATGATTTTTAGTCGTCCCGCCGGTTCGCCGTCGAACGAAGGATATTCGTATTCATCGGGTTTGAGCTCCTTGACCGGTTTTACAAACTCATCCTTGAGCTGGTACCTGACGGCGTCGTTTTCGACGATGCCTCCCGAAGAGATCACTTGGGACATGAGATTTTCGGCCTGGGCGAGAGAAGGAGTCGCGAGGAGGAATAATAAAAGGCAAACACGAACGGAAATATTCATATACGTTTCCTATTCACTATATCGTCATATTTGGGCAGGAAAATAAAATCCGTCCCCCCGGGGGGATGGGGAGGCGTCGATTTACGATTGCTCGGGGGGTTTCTGGTCATTGACGCGGGTAAGGATGTCGAGCAGTTCTCCCCTGATCTCCTGGACAGAAAGTTTCATGTCTATTTCATGTCCTTCGATTTCCTCCCAGATTCTTTGTTTGGCGCCTTCCAGGGTGAGCTTTTTTTCATGCAGCAGATACTTGAGGCGAAAGAGTATCTGTATTTCGCGTTCTGTGTAGACGCGGCGTCCGGTCAGGTTCCTTTTCGGTTTAACGAAGGGGAATTCCCTCTCCCAGTACCGCAAGACGTGCGGTTTCAATTTGAGCAGTCTTCCAACCTCACCAATCGAATATTTCTTCATGGCGATGAAGCGACTGCCTTCCGGATCTCGATGTGGATGGGCACGTGTCGGAATCCGAAGTCTTCCCGCAACCTGTTCGTCAGGTAATGCGCGTATGAGCTGGGGAATCCGCGGCGTGAGTTCACGAATATCACGAAGCGGGCTGGTCGGGTGCCCGTCTGTGTCATGTAGCGGATACGGATGTTCGTTTTCAGGGGCAGGCTGAAACGCGTCTTCCATTTTTCGAGAGCGCGGTTGAGCTCGCCGGTTTCGATCCGTTTGTCCATTTCCCGGTCGACCTTGACCGCGATCGACAGGAGGTTCTCCACCCCTTCGCCCGTTTTGGCGGATACGGGAACAAGCGGCAGGTGCTCGGCGGCGGGAAAAAGGAATTCGACCCTGTCACGGACGGCCCGCAGACGGTTGGGTACTTTGTCCAACAAGTCCCATTTGTTCAGGCACAGGATGAGACCTTTCCCGCGCTTCATGACAAGACCGGCGATTTTTTTATCTTGTTCGCTCACGTCGGCCAAGGCGTCGATGAGAAGGATAACGACATCACTCTCTTCGATGGTTTTTATCGAGCGGTTGACCGAATAGTATTCGAGCGCGTCTTCAATCCTGTTTTTACGCCGGATGCCCGCGGTGTCGAGGATACGAATCTTTTTTTTCCGGAAGGAAAAATATCCTTCGATGACGTCCCTCGTAGTGCCTGGAATGTCGGAAACGATCGATTTTTCCATGCCGAGAACCGTATTGAGCAGGGTCGACTTGCCCGTATTCGGCCGCCCTAATAGGGACAGGCACAACGCGGCCTCCGAACCGGCCGCGTCCGTCCGGCCGTGCGGCGTTCGATCAACCAGGAACGCCTCGATTTCGCGCCGGAGAGCGGGTATGTTTCGTCCGTGCTCCGCCGAAACGCCGACGATGCGATGAAACCCGAAGCGGTGTTTTTCGTAAAGCAAAAGCTCTTTCTCGGCGGTGTCCATTTTATTGACCACGAGAATCACCTTGTCGCGATAAGGGTGTAGGCGGTTCAGGAATTCCTCGTCCTCCTTTGTCGTTTCCTCGATATCGAGCACGAAAAGGATAAGGTGAGCGGAAACGAGCCAGGCGAGAGTTTTTTCGCGCACAAGCCTCTGAAGGGCGTCTGGATCGAGTGAGAAACCGCCGGTGTCGACCAGGATCACCTCCTTTCCATTGAGCCGGCAAACGGCTTCGATGGGATCGCGTGTGACTCCCGGCGTAGGATCGGTGACGGCGCGCCGCCGCATGAGCAGACGATTAAAAAGAGTGGATTTACCGGTGTTGGTTCTCCCGAGAATGACGACACGAGGCGTGTTACGTTCAGTAGGTGACCACGGCAAGGCGGGCCTCCATCCAATCCCTTACATACTCGTCGATCTCCTGGGAAAATTTCATCTTAAGAATCGCTTTCCCCACTTCTTCCGCTTCGCTGAAGCTGACATTGCGGATGATGTTCTTGATTTCGGGTATGCTGAACGAGCTCATGCTGAATTGGTCCAAGTGCAGGCCGAGAAGGACGACGGCTGCGTGCGGATCACCGGCCATCTCGCCGCACATGCTCACCGGAATGCCCGCCTCGTGGGCATTGTCAATGATCATTTTTATAAGACGCAGGACGCCGGGGTGAAACGGTTCGTAGAGGTAGGCGATTTTTTCGTTGCTCCGGTCGACCGCAATCGTATACTGGATGAGATCGTTAGTGCCGATGGAGAAAAAGTCGACTTTTTTGGCGATGATTTCGGAGGTGAGGGCCGCCGATGGCACTTCGATCATCGCCCCGACCGGGATGTCTTTACGGAATTCTGTCTTTTCTTTTTTCAGTTCATGCTTGACCATGTCGAGCACGTCGAGGACTTTGAGAAGTTCTTCGATCCCCGATATCATTGGGAACATGATCTCGAGATTGCCGTGAATGGAGGCGCGGAGCATGGCCCGCAGCTGGGTCTTGAAGACGTCGGGCTTGGCCAGGCAGTATCGTACCGCACGCCAGCCCAGAATCGGGTTGTCCTCCGCCTCGAATTTCAGACCCGGGACCATTTTTTCGCCCCCCAGATCCAATGTCCGTATCGTGACGGTTTTCCCCTTCATCCGTTCCAGCACGTATTTGTACGTGCGGTACTGCTCCTCCTCCGTGGGAACAGACGGTGATCGCATGAACAGGAATTCCGACCGGAAGAGACCGATGCCGTCGGCGCCGTGTTTGATCACCGCGTCGACTTCTTCGGCGACTTCGATATTAGCCGACAGCGCAATCGCCTTCCCGTCCCGCGTTTCAGCTTTCAGTTTCTTCAGCTCTTCCAATTTTTTCTCATGTCGATGCCACTTGACGAGGTTCGTGTGGTAGGCGATCTTCACCTCGGCGCTCGGTTGCACGATGACGACTCCACGGTTGCCGTCAATGATGATGTCGTCTCCGGCCGAGGCCTGCTGGCTGATCTCGGACAGGCCCATGACCGAGGGAATATTGAAGGAGCGTGCGATGATGGCGGTGTGCGAGGTCTTGCTCCCCAGGTCAATGGCGATGCCCCGCACCATTTTTTTATTCATACCGATCGCGTCGGAGGGCAGGAGGTTGTGGGCGACAAGGATCACCTCTTCCGAGAGATCCGAGAGGGAAACCCGTTCCCGCAGGAGGAGGTGGCGCATGACGCGTCGAGAGACATCGTGGATGTCGAGGCTCCGGGCGCGGATGTACTCGTCGGATGATTCGTTTATTTTTTTTGTCAACTCCTCGATGACCTGAAGCAGTATCCATTCTACGTTCATTTTGCTTTCATTCACTTTTTTTTCGATGTCGCCGGTAAACTCCTCATCGCTCAGCATGCTGATGTGCGAGTCGAGAAGTTGTTTTTCCGATTCACCCATTTCGGATGCGCTTTTTTCCTGCAACCGCTTTATTTCCCCGATGGCGTTCTCAATGGCGCCTGAGAATCGATCGATTTCAGCCTTTATTTCTTTCGTTTGGATGGCGTATTTCGGGATTGAATACTTCTCTTCCTTGAGTAAAAACACTTTCCCCATCGCGATTCCCGGTGAAACGCTGATGCCTTTAAATTCATTCATTCGGGCATTATACGGAGAATATATGGAGGTGTCAAATATCTCCAGTCTTCCATCCTCATAGTCATATTTTTTTCTTTTTTGACGATAATTCCAGTATCATGGCTAAGGGCCCAAGAGCGTCACTCGGTTGTCTTTTCTGGATCGCCATTTTCCTCCTGGCGGTGGTATTGTTCATTTTCAACCAGAACAATATCATGCAGTTCATCAAACGTTTTCAGACCCAGGACGGTACATTGACTTTTTCTCCCAGCCTGGCGGTTGAGCCTCAGAATACTCAAACTCCGTCTTCTTCGCCCTCTCCGAATCCCGTTGACCACGGTGGGGTGGTTCTTGAGATTCCATCATCGACACCCTCGCCTTCGCCTTCCGGTGATCTGAAAGATAACGCCACTGCCAAAGCGAGTCCATCGCCTTCGCCGTCTGCAGTCCCCTCCCCTTCCCCTGCCGCGAGCAATAGAAACGTCAGAAATTCGAAGGTGTATTTTTTAACGAGAAAATCAAACGATTCGATAGAGCTTGCTTCCGTTTCCCGGCAGGTCGTTCATGAGAATGCCCCGCTGACCGGAACGCTGGCCGTTCTCCTCAAGGGGCCGACGAAGAACGAAAAGCGCTCATCGATCATCTCCCTCATCCCCGAAGGTACGAAACTGGAAGACGTGTACGTCAAGGGCGATACCGCATTTATCAGCTTCAATCAGGAGTTCCGCTACAACGATTATGGCGTGCCCGGACTCAAAGCCCAGCTCAAGCAAGTGATCTATACCGCAACCGAATTCTCAAACATTGGAAAAGTCCAAATTCTGATCGACGGGAAAAAAATCGATTACCTGGCGCAAGAGGGCGTGTACGTCGGAGCTCCGCTCTCGCGGAGCTCTTTCTAGGGAAGAAAGCTGGCGGAAGCCTTCATCTTCCGAAAAGCGACGTTATTTTCTTTTTTACCTCTCCGTCTTCGCCGCATTCACGCCGCGTCAGCAGGAAAAAGTACTCTGCGTTTCCCTTCGCTCCGTGTAGCGGAGAAACAATTGTATTTTCGAGATACACCTGTTCCGCCTCCAGATCCGCCGCCAGGCGCAGGAGAATTTCGAGTCTCAGGTCGTCTTCTCGGACGATACCGTCGTAATCGGCCGGCGGGTCAAGCCATTCGAATTGCGGTTTGACGAGGGCAATCGCCCATTTTTCAGAAGTCAGATCAAGAACGTGGCGCGCCGCCCCCCTCAGGGAGCGGAAAGAAAGATCGATGACCGCCGCCTGCGGAGGATCGGGCAAATCGGACTCCGTGACATCCATGATGTTTGTTCGCTCCATGAGCGATACCCGTGGATCGCGTCGAAGCCTGAAATCGAATTGTGAGTAGCCGACGTCGACCGCATACACGCGAATCGCGCCGCATCGCAGGAGGCAATCGGTGAATCCCCCCGACGAGGCTCCGCAATCAAGGAATATTTTTCCGGCGCAATCCGTTCCGAAAGCCGCCAGGGCTCCAACTAATTTTTCACCGCCGCGGGAGACAAAGCTCGTTTTCGTCCTGATCTCAACCAGTTCAGAGCCTTTGCATTTTCTCAAGGGATCGCGGACCCGTTCGCCATTGATCCAGACTTCACCGCACATGATAAAGGAATAGAGCCCTTTTTCTCCGATAGACGGGAAACGTCGTTTCAGCAAGGCGAAGAGTGTGACTGTGCGCATCACCGTCGTTCCACCGCACGAGCGGCGGGCGTGTCTCCGCAGGACTGTCCCCTTTCACACGACAGGCTACAGGGAAGATTTTTTCTGAAATCGCTCAAGTTTGATCGTTTTGCCGTTCTCCGGATTTATTTCGATGACGACGCCCATGAGAATCGCCGGCTTGTCTTCTATTTCAAGTTTGAGGGGCATCTGGGTGAGTGCCCGATCGATGGCGACCTTAATCGACATACCGATTACGCTTTCCTCGGGTCCGGTCATTCCAATATCGGTGATGTAGCCGGTGCCGCGGGAGAGAACCCGCTCGTCTGCGGTTTGCACGTGGGTGTGGGTTCCGAAAAGCGCCGAAATCTCACCGTCCAGATAAGTCGCGAGCGCTTCCTTCTCCTGCGCCGATTCCGCGTGAAAATCGACGAGAATGACCGGACTTTCCTTCCTGAGCTTGTGCACCATTTCCCGTCCGACGGCGAAGGGACACCGCAGCCGCGATCGATTGAGACCGCCCTCGAGATTGAGAATGCTTACATTGCAATCTCGCACCGTGATCGTGCAGTGTCCTTTGCCCGGGACACCCTTCGGGTAGTTCTCTGGGCGAAGGAGCCGGTTTTCGGTATCGAGGACCGGATAGATCGCCTTGTTTTTCCAGATATGATTTCCCGAGGTGACGACGTCCGCTCCCGCTTCGAAGAATTCTTTTATGACCTCTGGAGTCAAGCCTGAACCGTCGACGGCGTTTTCACCGTTGACGACTACCATGTCCGCGGCGAATTCGCGTTTGAGTGATTTCGCCATGGAAAAAAGCGCCCGGCACCCGGCCTGGCCCACAATGTCGCCGATGACGAGCGCCCGCAACGTCGTTTCCGGCTTATCGGGCATACTCGACGATTCTCGTTTCCCGGATGATGGTCACCTTGATGCGTCCCGGATATTGCAGCTCGTTCTCCACCTTTTTCGCGATTTCCTTGGCCAACAGCTTGGCGTCTTCGTCGTTCACCTTTTCATTGTTCACCAAGATACGTAATTCTCGGCCTGCCTGAATGGCATAGGCTTTGTCGACGCCGGGAAACGATTCGGCGATTTTTTCGAGTGATTCGAGCCGCTTGATGTAATTTTCAAGGGTTTCCTTCCGGGCGCCTGGCCTCGCGGCTGAAATGGCGTCCGCGATTTGCACGATGATCGCCTCTATGGTTTCCGGCTCCACGTCATTGTGGTGAGATCCGATTGCGTTCACCACTTTCGGGTCCTCGCCCATTTTACGGGCCATTTCCATTCCCACTTCAGCGTGGTTGCCTTCGCTGTTGGTTTCGACTCCTTTCCCGATATCGTGCAACAGCGCCGCCCGTCTGGCGAATTCTGCGTCCGCTCCCAATTCCGAGGCGATCATTCCCGCGATGAGGGCCACTTCCTTGGAATGAACCAGGACATTCTGTCCGTAGCTGGTCCTGAAATTAAGTCTTCCCAAAGCCCGGATGATATCCGGCGTGATGTTGTGAATCCCCAGCTCAAAAATCACGTGCTCGCCGCGTTCGTAGATAATCTGGTTGATTTCCTTCGTGACTTTTTGAACGATTTCCTCAATTCGTGCCGGATGAATCCGGCCGTCTGAAATGAGGCGTTCCAGCGCGATACGGGCGGTTTCCTTTCGAATTGGATCGAAGCATGAAATCACGACCGCCTCAGGAGTATCGTCGATGATGATATCGACCCCGACGAGCGTTTCAAGGGTACGGATATTGCGGCCCTCTCTGCCGATGATCCGACCCTTCATTTCATCATTCGGCAGACTCACCGTCGCGACCGTCACTTCCGAGCAAATATCCGTCGCCATGCGCTGAATTGTCGTAATGACGATGTCGCGCGCTTTTTTTTCAGCCGACAGCTGCGCTTCCTGCTCAATTCTGTTGATGAGCGCCTGCGCGTCGTGCTTGGCTTCGTTTTCCATGCTTTGGATGAGGAGTTTTTTAGCGTCCGCGGCGGAAAGGCCGGAAAGATGTTCCAGCTCTTTCTTGCACTTTTCCTGTTCTTCGAGGACTTTTTCTTCTCTTTCTACGCACAGCCTCTCACGGCCTTGAAGCGATCTCTCCTGTTTTTCAAGGGAGCTCACTCTTTTTTCTAGGTTTTCTTCTTTCTGCAGAAGGCGTCTTTCAAGGTGCTGTATTTCAGCTCGACGTTCCCTCGTTTCCTTTTCAAGTTGGCTCCGCTCTCGAATCAATTGGTCTTTCGTTTCGAGAAGAAGCTCACGCTTCTTGGCTTCCGACTCCTTTACGGCATCCTGTATGATTCGTTTCGCCCGCTGCTCTGAAGAAGTAACCTGTATTTTGGCATAGAGCCATCGTATTAACCAACCTAGAACAATACCGCTGAGAGGAAGAATGATGAATAATATTTCCATTTCTTCCCCCTTGCATTAGCTACAATAAGTATACTTTTTAGCACAATTAAGTCAAGATGTTTTGTGTAGTAAAATACTCAATAAAGGGCGAAAAAAATGAGAAACGTCCCGTCTTTTAGGATTTTGAAATGATAACGTTTATTTTCTTTAAAAACGTCTCCATATCCGCGATACCCTCATTCTCCGCCATTCCGAAAAACAGGTAGGCGTCTTTGTGATCGATACGGGCTGGGAAAAAAACGGCGGAACGGATAAATTTTACATCGTCGCTGGAAAGGCGACTGGTGAATATTTTTTGATCCTTGAAAACATCCTTGATGAGAATGATGCATTTTTTACTGAAATATTCCTGGTAAAGCGTTTCGTCCTTGGCAAAGCTAAAAAGATGGGCGCTCCGTGAGGTTACGCCGATAGCCATATTTACCTTGAGCCCGCCGTCGTCAGCAAACAATATGGAACTGACGGCTTTTACCTTTTTTATCAATTCACCAATGGCGTAGATCATCACTTTATCCGTAATCTGGTGGGCGAAAGATTCCATATAAGCGTCGAGGTCCATTCCGCCGCGTGTCAAAGGTATTTTCCTCTCATGAGGAATATTTTTTTTTGAAAGGGAGATATTTTCCTGGATTTGTTTTCTTTCCGCATCTGCAAGAATGTCTTTGTTTCCGTAGAGCTCGTCAATGCTGGAAATGGAATCGTGCTGACGATCGAGAAGTGATTGGGCGAGCGCTTTCAATCCTTTTTGCTTTTGAGCGGGTCTGCCGCTCGAATAGAGTGTCTCATTGATCGTGTAGACGCCATTGCGCATTATGATATTCGGCGACGCGTGTTCTGCCTTTTTTAAAACGTCATCAATAGAAAAAATATTGATTTCACCTTTTTTGATGCAAGTTCCAAAAACGGAAAAGGCGTCAATGAGATTGATGTTCGGCTTTTTATCGATATCGACCGTTTGGAGTTCCTCTAATTGCTCATAAGGCAGAGGCGGGAGCTCTTTAATTTCAGAAACGACGTTGAGATATTCGATTTCTTCTTCGGTTTTTGCCTGTTCACTTGATTGAGCCTCTGAAGATGCATCCGTTCGGGAAGACGTAAGGCTCGCCATCGGCATATTACTCGCAGCTGATTGTGATTGAGACGTTGCCGCCGCTCCGGACGCAGCGGGTTCTTCCTCAAGCGCCTCAAGTTCACCGATTTCTTCTTCGTTCGCAGCAACCTCGGTGGGGAGTTCTTCGAGCGCTTCGATTTCGTCGACCTCTTCCATTTGTGCCACGTCCGAAGTAGTCGTCGCCGTCGTCCCGTCTTTGTCGGCGGTCTCGATTTCCTCGAGTTCTTCAAGTTCGGATATTTCCTCACTCGCGCCAGCCTTCGTCGTGGACGCCGTCGCGGATGACTCAGTTCTTATTTCTGGAAGCGACGTCCGGACCGCCTCCGTGGTGCCGATGGCGCGCTTGGCTGCTGGAGCGATAAAAACACGACCTTCTTCAAGGACTTTGCGGAGAAGCATCTCAATTCTCGACAGATCGTTTTCCGGTTGCTGCTGCACTTTGCTTTTAATGATCGAAACGACTTCATTCCAGCTGCCGATGATATACGAATCGATTTCAGCTTCCTTGGACGCGGAGATTTTTTTTAAGCCTTTTTTCATATACCGCTTGATTTCATCGCGGCGCGTATCCATTTCTTTTTGCCAGCGTGAGAAATCGATTTTATCCTTTTTTTCAAAAAAAGCGTTTAAAAATTCCACTTGGAATTTATGCATCCTCATCGCTACGATTTTAATGGGATCCTGCTTTATATTCGTTACGAGCAGAATGATTAAAAATATCGTAACGTAAAAAACTGAAAGAATGAGAATCTTATCGAACATCCCCATTTCGAACCTTCGAGCCGGATACAGGACGCCGACTCGTCCGACAGAATCAAGTCCGGTGGAAAAAAGAGTTATTCCCTGCGGGACGTCCGATATTTTCAACAATGTTTGGGAAACTGAGTTCCCGCTTACGTTCTTCCAGAGATTCAAGCATTCCGTTACGAGAGATGAGAGTCCCGGCGAAGGCTGTGAAAAGACGATGGTCCCCGAAGTGTCGATGAGGATTCCCGCGTCGTTCAAGATGAGAAAATCGCGAAATATCAATCCCCGACTAGAAAAAATCTCGTTTTCAAGCGCCTCGCGTTTGAGGGAGAAAAGGGCTGTGCCAGCCGCTTTTCCTTCGGAATCATCGATCGATAACACGAAAATGACACGTTGTCGGTCTCCGTCCCAGATGAGACGCGGCAAGGTTTCTTTTAAATTGAAAAGACGATCGGCGATAAATCGGTCGGTTTGGTCGAGATTTTTATAGGTAATTTGAGTGACGGAATGTGAAGCAATGTCGCTTTCGAGAGTGCTGTAATGTATATGCCGACCTATCCGGTCAATCAGCCGAACGCTTTCCAATTGAGGATATTCCTGAAGGATTTGGCTGAAGGCGAGACGTCGTTCCGCGATATCCGAATCGATTTGTCGACTCAAAAAAGCTCTCTTGATAAAATCTTTACGAATGATTGCCTGGAACGTATCGAGCGCGCTTTTCAAATAGCCGTCGATATTTTTCGAAACAGAGACCGTTTCTTTTTCACCGACGGCTTTCAGGTTTGGATAATATATTCCCGCCTCAATAATGGGAAAAAGCCGCGTGAAGGATAAGAAGGTAAAAACAACACCAATGACAAGAGACAAAAGAAGACTGAGAACAACTTTTACACTGCGTCTCATCATATGTATCTCAAATCGGATTGATTCCTTTCAAATTCATTATCGGCTGCCGTCGTTGAAAAGAGCATAGTTTAGTATAAGCAAAATGATTTGAGCGAACAAGATGCCACCGTACAAAAAAACGAACCGGATTGATAAAATTCCCCCTTTTCCCCGAGGTCGTACGGTGCGTCCCAGTTTTTTCGATGCGAGCATGAGTCGATCGATGTCTTTCCATATCGTTTTTACTCTGACAGTCTGAGTTTCATTCGTGAAAAAATCATAGTACAGAAAGACTTTACCAAGAAAAGCGCCTATTCGTCCGTGGAAATGCAGCGCAGGCTGTATCAGAGATTTTGACATATAGAAGAGCGTCACAATCGTGAGTCCACGATTGATGCCGGCGGTGACGGCGCCGGTTGTGATGGGATGGCCGAATATTGTGAAAATCGCCTTCCCGTCGACGACGATCAGGTGAAAAAGCAGCGTACAAAAAAATACAACGGTCACCCCCACGACATGACGCTTTTTTTTCGTCAAAAAAACCAGACTGCAGAAAAAAATAAACTGAATGATCTTAATGTAAAAGGAATCGACAAAGAGTATTGTGGCGGACAGGCACAGGCAATAACCGAATAAAAAAAAAGAAGATATGTTTTCCGCAAAGAGAACATATCTTCCCTCGTTTCCTGTACGGGCTTTTTCTTCCAATATATTCGCGTTCGCCAATCAGTCCTTTTTCCCTTGAGTATCCTTCGCCGATTTCTTTTTTTCCTTTTTCGGCTTCACCTTGCGGTCGAGCAGCTCGAGAAAAACCATTTCCGAGGCGTCGGTAATGCGGGGTTGAAGCTTCAGAATTCTCGTGTATCCGCCCGGACGCTCCTTGAATCGAGGCGCGATGTCCTTAAACAATTTGGTGACGACTCCGCGTTGCGTGATCTTCCTGCCGATGATTCGGCGATTATGAACATTGTCGACCTTCGCCCGGGTAATCATCTTCTCGGCCTTTTGGCGTACGGCTCGTGCCTTGGCTTTTGTTGTTCTGATCCTCTCAAATTTAAAAAGCGACGTAACCATGTTCCGAATCATGGCCTTTCGATGTCCCGCTTTCTTGCTTAGTTTATTGAGGGCGACTCTATGTTTCATTTTCGTCTTCCTTATCTTCTTCTTCGTCGATCGCTTCTTCCATCTCCTGGGCTGTCGCAGGTTGTTTTTCCTTGAGTGACAGTTTGCGTAAAGAGCTGAAATCTTTCATGCCCAGCTTCAGTCCCCATTCCTTGAGCTTGTCTTTGATTTCCTGAAGCGATTTTTTCCCGAAATTCCTGGTTTTGGAGATTTCCTCCTCGGTTTTTTGAGTGAGATCGCCTATGGTCCTGATATTGGCGTTTTTCAAGCAATTTGAGGAACGAACCGAAAGCTCAAGTTCTTCAATCGGCGTATCGAGAATAGCCCTGATTTTACGTTCTTCCTCATCCGCCTCTTCATCTTCGCGAATGCTTTCTTCATCAAAATTGATGAAAATCGTGAAATGATCTTTCGCGATTTTTGCGGCTTCAGCGAGGGCATCTTCCGGCTTGATCGTGCCGTCGGTCCATAACTCGAAAATGAGTTTATCGTAATCAGCGCGTTGACCGACCCGTGTGCCTTTGATTTCGTAGCGGGCCTTGAGAATCGGAGAAAAAATGGCGTCCATGGGTATCGTCCCGACGACGTCGATGCATTGCTCATTTCTTTCCGCCGGTACGTAGCCGCGCCCCAGATTGATCTGCATTTCGATATCGAAGTGAGCGTCCGACGCCAACGTGGCGATGAAAAGATCCTTGTTCAGGACCTTAACGCCTTCCTCCACTTCAAGATCGCCGGCATTGAAATTTCCGGCGCCTTTTTTCGAGACGATGATCGTTTTTTCTTCGATTTCGTCCTCAAGAACCAGACGGATTTGTTTGAGATTACCCAGAACCTGCGGCGTATCTTCGGCCACTCCCGGAATAAGCTCGAACCCGCTTGAGATGATATGCGGTTTCCCGTCTTTTGAATAGCTCGTAATATGTACGGCGGTGATCGCATATCCTTGGAGAGATGAAACAAGAATACGGCGCAGGGTGTTCCCCACGGTTGTCCCGAATCCTCGCTCGAACGGGTATGCGATAAACTTGCCATAGTTTTTACTGATTTCACTATGCTCGAAGTTTATTCCTTTAGGCCTCTTGAATCCCTTTAAAAGATTCCTTCTTGCCATTGCTGCTCCTTATTTTGAATATAACTCGACGATGAGTTGCTCGTTGATATCTTTCATGTCCATAATATCATTGCGCCGAGGTATTGCCTTCACGATGCCGCATACTTTATCCGGGTCGACCTCCAGCCAGGGGACCACGCCCGCGCTCGTGAATTCCTTCAGCCCTTCCTTGATAACGGTCAGGTTCTTGCTTTTTTCGCGAATGGTTATCTCGTCATTCTGTTTCACCAAGTAAGACGGGATGTCGATTTTCCTCTTGTTCACCAGCACATGGCCGTGCTTTACAATCTGGCGCGCTTGTTTCCTCGATGAGCTGAAGTGCATCCGGTATATAATGTTGTCCAAGCGGCGCTCGAGCAGCCCGAACAGGTTTTCGCCCGTCACACCTTTCATTCGCGCGGCTTTAACAAAATAGATTTTAAATTGCTTCTCAAGAAGGCAATAAATCCTCTTCAACTTCTGCTTTTCACGAAGCTGTATCCCATAATCGGATATTTTTTTCGAACGCGCCCGCGGCCCCTTTCCCGGGGCACCCTTCTTTTTCATGATGGGACATTTATCGCTCTTACAGCGTTCGCCCTTGAGAAACAATTTCATTCTCTCCGCACGGCATAGTCTGCAGTTCGGTCTTATATAACGTGCCATGGCCTTTCCCTTCTACACTCTTCGCGCTTTTTGCGGACGGCAGCCATTGTGGGGAATCGGAGTGATATCCACGATCAGCCGCACGCGCAAACCAAGGTTACCGATGGCGCGGATAGCCGATTCCCGCCCCACACCGGGACCCTTAACGAAAACGTCGACTTCCTGGATTCCGTATTCAAGCGCCTTGTTGACGGCCGTTTCCGTCGTCGATTGGGCTGCGAACGGAGTCGATTTCTTGGCGCCTTTAAAACCGAGGCTCCCGGCCGACGACCAGGCGATGGTATTGCCTGAAATATCCGTGACGGTCACCACAGTATTATTAAACGTCGCCTGGATATACACCCGGGCTTCACCGAGATTCTTTCTCCGTTCGCGTTTGGTTTTCTTCTTCACCTCGTTCTCCTTACGTCGGTCCGGGCGCCCGCTTCTTGCCGGCGACGGTCTTCCGTTTTCCTTTGCGTGTCCTGGCATTGGTCTTCGTGCGTTGGCCGCGGACAGGCAGGCCTTTTCTATGCCGCAATCCGCGATAACTGCCGATATCCATCAGCCGCTTAATATTGAGTGACGTCTCTGTTCGCAAGCGACCTTCGACTTTATATTCATTCTCGATCTCTTTCCGCAGAAGATTGACTTCGTCGGCGGACAAATCGCCCATTCTTTTTACGAGTTCGATACCGGTCTTCTCGCAGATGGCAATGGCGGCAGAGACCCCGATCCCGTAGATATGCGTCAACGCTATATGTATTTGTTTATTCGGGAGATCGACCCCGGCGATACGTGCCATGTATTCCTCCTAGCGCTGTTTCTGCTTGTGTTTCGGATTTTCGCAGATAATTCGTACTATGCCGCGCCGTTTGATGACTTTGCATTTATCGCAAATCGGCCTGACGCTTACTCGAACCTTCATAACAACCTCTTATAAATTTCTGGGCTTTATTTTGCCCTTTTTCACCAAACCTTCCTGGTGATGCATGCGCAAATAACTCTCGATCTGAGACATCGTATCCAGTCCCACGCCGACGATAATGATGAGCGATGTGCCTCCCATGAAATTGGCGACCGTATACGGAAATGAGAATATCTTGGTGACGATGTTGGGAATGACGGCGATGAGTGCGAGAAAAAGCGAACCGGGAAGTATGATGCGATAGAGAATACGCATAAGATATTCTTCCATCTTCTCCGAGCGAATCCCAGGTATCGAGCCGCCGTTTTCCCGTATCTGTTTTGAGATTTCAGTCGGATTAAGGGTGACCTGAGTGTAAAAATAGGCGAAGAAGACTATCAAGAGGGCGTAAATAACAAGGTACCACCCGCCCGAGGGATTGAGGAAGCGCGCCAGTTGCGCGAAGAAAGGCACATCCCCGGAAAGGCTCTGGAATATCTGGATCGGCAGAATAATCAATGCATTGGCGAAGATAATGGGAATGACGCCTGACGGGTTCAGCTTGAAAGGGATATATATATTTTGAGAACCGTAAATCTTCCTGCCGACGACACGTTTCGCATAGTGGACGGGTATTTTTCGCTGGCCTCGCTGCTCATATATAATGAGGGCGACCGTCACGACGAACATAATAATCGCTATCAATATAAAGAGCGGGTTTATTTGATCTGTATTCCTCACGTTTCCTATAAAGCCTCCGCGTTTCGGTATGAGGCCGATAAAAAGCATTATTTCCTCAAAAAACCTGAGGATTGATTTTAAAATCCCCAGTTCCACCAGTACATTGGGCAAACGGACGATGATGCCGGCGAAAATGATCAAAGACGCTCCGTTTCCTATGCCTCGCTGGTTGATCTGCTCGCCGATCCACATGAGAAAGATCGAGCCGGCAGTTACTGTCAGCAGGGAAATGATTTTAAACAGCGTCGGATCGATTCTGACGAGTGCGGGGGGAATTTGGCTGTTGATGAGAAAATAACCCTGCACCAGACAGAGGACGACCGTTGCATAGCGCATATACCGCTGCATCTTTTTCTTGCCGCCCTCTTCCTCGGAAAGTTTTTTGAGCCGTGGGACGACGACGATGAGCAACTGGATGATGATGGAGCTGGTGATGTACGGCATTATTCCCAGCATGAAAACGGAAAAATTCTTGAATGCACCGCCTGCGAACAGGTCGATGTAATCGAGAATGTTGACTCCGCTTCCGCTCAGCGGCTGTTTGAACGCTTCCTGAAGCGCGATAAAATCAATTCCCGGTAATGGAATAGTCGCCCCCAACCGAAAAATGAAAAGCATAACGATGGTGAAAAACACCCGCTGTCTGAGTTCATGCGTTCTGAAAATGTTGACTAAAGCGTTTCCAGCCATCAGTTTTCACCCTTCGTCTTTTTCATCTTTTTCCTTTTCAAGACGGGTTTGGGAGTTCGCAGTTCCGTGACGCTTCCTCCGGCCTTTGAGATCTTTTCTTTAGCGCTCCCCGAGGCTTTATCAATTTCGACGATAACTTTTTTCGTCATTTCGCCTCGACCGAGAAGTTTTACGAACCCGCATCTTTTTTTTAGGATGCCGCGTTTTATCAAGATTTCTTTCGTCACTTTTTCACCATCGCCGAAAATTTGCAGATCATCCACATTGATGGTGGTATACCTGATTTTAAACGGATAGTTGGAGAATCCTCGACGCGCGATCCGGCGAAAAAGAGGCATCTGACCGCCCTCGAATCCGGGGCGCACACCGCCGCCGGACCTGGCGTTCTGCCCTTTATTGCCCTTTCCGGCCGTTGTGCCGCGACCGCTCCCGAGGCCCCGACCGACGCGTCTTTTATTTTTGGTCGCACCCTTTGGCCGCTTGATGAAAATCTCATTCATGATTCCATATCCTCCACCCGCACCATGTGCGCGACCGTTCGTATCATACCCATGATCTCGGGACGGGCTTCATGGGTGACGCTGGCATGCATTCGTCTGAGACCGAGGGCCGACACGGTTTTACGAATACCGGGCTTCTGGCTGATCGGGCTTTTAATAAGGGTGATCCTGATTTTTTTGTTTTTTCCGGCCATGTTATCCCCACATTTCCTTAACCGTCTTGCCGCGATTCTCGGAAATCCGTTTGGCGTCCATCATGGTGTCCAGACCCATAAAAGTGGCCTTCACGATATTCGAGGCATTGGGAGAACCGAGCGATTTGCTTAAAATGTCATGCACTCCGACGGCTTCCATGACCGCACGAATCGGCCCGCCGGCGATAATGCCGGTTCCGGGCGCCGCCGGCCGCAGCAAGACTCTGGCGCCTTTGAATTTTATTCTTATGGAATGAGGCAACGTCTGGTTTTTTATGGAATATTTTTTCATGTTTTTTCGAGCTCGCTCAAGGCTTTTCCGAATGGCCTCTGAGACGTCATTGGCTTTGCCGAAACCGAATCCGGCGCTTCCCTTTCGGTCACCGACGACAGAAAGTGCGGAGAATGAAAAGCGTCTTCCGCCTTTTACAACTTTCGCAACGCGGTTCAATTTTACCAATTTTTCCAAGAATTCGTTCTGATTCTTATCGCGCTCCACGTCTCACTCCCTAGAAATCGATTCCTGCCTTGCGAATACCTTCCGCAACGGCCTTAACGATACCATGATACGGATATCCGTTTCGATCGAAAGCAATGGTAGTTATATTCTTCTCTTTCAGGCGGTCCGCCATGATTTTTCCAAGTTCACCGATGCTCTCGACCTTGTTCTTAATTTTTCGCAGTTCTTTTTCCAGGTTGGAAGCCGCGACAAGGGTTTCCCCTTTTTTATCGTCTATCGCCTGGAGATAAGTAAAGCGATTGCTTTTGTAGATCGTGACACGAAGCCGCTCGTTCGAGCATTTCAGCTTTTTCCTGATATGCATTTTGCGCCGTTTTCGTTTCCTGATCGTATCGAGCTCTTTTTTCATACCGTCCTCTTATTTCACCCCGGTTTTGCCGACCTTCTTGCGGATGCGTTCAGTTTCGTATTTGACGCCTTTGCCCTTATACGGTTCGGGTGGCCTGAAATTTCTGATTTCCGCGCATATTTGACCGAGCTTCTCCCTGTCGATAGAACCAACGGTAATTCGGTTATTAGCTTCAACGTCGATGGTAATACCCTGCGGAATCGGATATTCAATGGCATTTGAATATCCAAGATTGAATACAATCGAATCGCCTTTCTTCTCGGCTCGGTACCCGACGCCGTTGATCACCAGCACGCGCTTAAAGCCTTCAGATACTCCCTTCACCATATTGCTGACCAATTTTCGGTAGAGTCCGTGCAGCGCGCGGACCTTTTTTGAGTCATTGGCTCGAACGAAGGTAATGGTGCCGTCTTTCATCTCAATGATGATTTCCGGGCGGTAATTTATAGAAAGCTTTCCTTTCGGTCCTTCGACGCGCACCGTTCCGTCTTTTATTTCTACTTTCACATCCCGCGCCACCACGACCGGTATTTTGCCAATTCGCGACATTGTCTTCCTTTCTTTACCAAATGCTGCAGATGAGCTCACCGCCCACCCGCTTATCGATCGCTTTTTTCCCCGTTGTAATACCCTGCGAAGTGGATATCAGCAGGACGCCGTAGCCGTTGAACACTCTCGGCATATTCTGACAGCCGACATAATATCGTCTGCCCGGCGTCGACAAGCGTTCAATACCGTGTATAACGGGATTCATTTTTTCATCGTACTTCAAGAAGATGCGAATATAGTTTTTCCCGTCTTCCTGATGTTTCTTGAAATTTTTAATGTATCCTTCGTTCTTCAGTATCTTGACTATTTCAAGCTTTATTTTCGAGGTAATGATATCGACCTTTTCAAACCGAGCGCTAACCGCGTTACGGATTTTCGTCAACATATCCGCGATGGGATCAGAAACACTCATTCGCCTTCTCCTCTTACCAGCTCGATTTGGTCACGCCGGGGATTTTCCCCTGACTCGCCAATAAACGGAAACAAATGCGGCACATCTGGAATTTTCCGATGTAGCCCCTTTGGCGGCCGCATATTCGGCAGCGATTTACCTTTCGAGTGCTGTATTTCGGTTTTCTCGCAGCCTTGATTCTCATTGCTTTTCTGGCCATACTGTTCCTCGCTATTTCCTGAAGGGCATTCCCATTTTCTGCAGAAGGCTCTTTGCCTCACCGTCGGTCCGGGCGGTGGTGGTGATGACGATATTCAACCCACTCACCTTTTCGATGCTGTCATAATCTATTTCCGGAAAAATAATCTGCTCTTTCACGCCCATGGCGTAATTCCCGTGTCCGTCGAAAGCGTTGGGATTCGTTCCTCGAAAATCTTTGACGCGCGGCAGCGAAATATTGACGAGCCGATCCAGGAATTCGTACATGTAGTACCCGCGCAAGGTCACCATAGCTCCGATTTCCATCCCGGTTCGGATTTTAAATTGGGCGATGGATTTCTTTGCCTTGGTTTTTATCGGTTTCCTTCCGGTAATAAGCGAAAGTTCCCGTAACACCGAATCGAGGGCTTTTTTGTTGATCGTCGCTTCGCCGCACCCGACGTTGAGAACGATTTTTTCAAGTTTCGGCACCTGCATCAAGGTCGAATATCCGAACTCTTCGCGCAGCTCCTTCGTGATTTTTTCTTTGTAGAGTGCTTTCAATCGTGGCTCGTATTTTGCAGCGCTCATTATATTTTTTCTCCGCATTTTCTACAGATTCGTTCCTTTTTTCCGTCGGAAAGCTTGTATCCTATCCTGGTCGGTCCGCATTTCTTGCAGACGATCATGACATTGGCCGACGCGATATACGCCTCAAGCTCTTTGATGCCGCCCTTCTCGTTCTGTTTTTTCTGCTTCATCGCCTTTTTCACGATGTTGAGCCCCGCGACGATCACGCGACGCTTCTGTTGATCGACACTCAAGATCCTTCCGCTTTTTCCGCGGTCCTTCCCCTTTATGATTTTCACCGTATCGTCTCGTTTTAATTTAACCGAATTCCCAGTTGACATCGTTCTTCTCCCTACAGGACTTCCGGAGCGAGGGAAACGATTTTCATGAAATTCTTTTCACGGAGTTCCCTCGCGACCGGTCCGAATATGCGTTTTCCTTTCGGATTGAGACTCGCATCGATGATCACGCAGGCGTTATCGTCGAATCTGATATATGAGCCGTCTGGTCGTCTGTGCTCGCGCTTCGAGCGTACGATGACCGCTCGCTCCACGGTTCCTTTTTTTATCGGGGCGTTGGCGAGCGCGTCTTTTACGGCCACGACAATGACATCCCCGATGGAGGCGTACTTGCGCTTCGTGCCGCCGAGTACTTTAATGCACATGACGTTTTTCGCCCCGCTGTTGTCCGCGACCGTCAGATATGTTCTCATTTGAATCATAGCAATTACCCTTGTTTGCAAGCTTTATTTCGCGCGTTCGACGATTTCCAAGAGCCTCCAGCATTTTTCCTTGGAAAGCGGACGCGACTCAATGACACGCACTCTGTCGCCGATCTGACACTCGTTTTTCTCGTCATGGACCTTCAATTTTTTCGTCCGGATGATGTATTTTTTATACAAGGGATGAAGCTTTCGCTGCTCAATGCTGACGACGATCGTTTTCTGCATTTTGTTGCTCACGACCCTGCCCGTGAAAATCTTCTTGTTCGTGTTGACGGCGTTCTTCGTCTCCATGCTCTCTCCTACTGTTTCCTGATGCCGAGGGCGAACTCATGAATAAGGGTATTGAGACGGGCGATTTTTCTTCGGAGCATCCGCTCCTCCAGCGTGTTTTCCACGTGGCCGACGACGACGTTAAATCGAACATCCCTGTATTTTTTCACCAGCTCTTCCTTTTTGGTGATCAATTCCTTATAGGTGGAATCTTTGAATGAATCACGCATGTGTCTGCTCCAAACCTCTCCGCATGACGAATTTGCTTCTGATCGGGAGTTTATTTCCGGCCAGCCGGATGGCGCTTTCCGCCAATTCTTTCGTGACGCCGTGAATCTCGAATAAAATCATCCCCCGCTGAACGGTCGCGACCCAATACTCCGGATTGCCTTTCCCTTTTCCCATGCGCGTTTCCGCGGGTTTCTTCGTATACGGTTTGTCGGGAAAAAGTCTGATCCAGACTTTCCCGCCGCGCTTGATGTGTCTCGTCATGGCGATACGGGCGGCTTCTATTTGACGGTTTGAAACCCACATCGTATCGAGCGACATGAGTCCGTAATCGCCGAAGGCGAGAGTATTGCAGCGGGTGGCGTCGCGATTTTTCCAACGGCGAAATTGCTTCCTGTATTTGGTCCTCTTCGGGCTAAGCATCTTCTTTTTCGCTCCTTGCCTTGCCGGTATGCTTTTTCAACAGCAATCCTGCGTCATCCTTCCGATCACGGTCGAACACCTCACCATGAAAAATCCATACCTTGACGCCGATGGTTCCGAAAGTAGTAACCGACGTCGAGGTGGCGTAATCGATATCGGCGCGGAACGTGTGAAGCGGCACTCGACCTTCCTTGTATTCTTCCCGGCGTGCGATTTCCGCCCCGCCCAAACGTCCTGACAGTTTGATTTTAATCCCCTGCACTCCCGATTTCATCGCGTTGGAAATAGCCATTTTCATGACCCGCCGGTGGGGCATGCGGTTTTTCAGCTGCCGCGCGATATTGTCGGCTATCAACTGGGCGACCGTTTCAGGCTGCCGTATTTCCTTTATCTTGATCTGCACTTTTTTCCCGACTTTTTTTTGCAGGTCGTTCCCCAGTTTTTCTATCGTCACGCCCTTGGCACCGATGATCGCGCCCGGTCTTCCGGAATGGATGATGACCGTGACCCGTTGCGGGTGCCTGATGATTTCAACGTCGGACACCTCCGCGCCCGTCGTTTCCGGACTCTTCTCTATGTAGCGGCGGATTTGCAGGTCTTCATGCAGCAGCTTCGCATAGTCTTTCGGCTCTGCGTACCACTTCGATTTCCAATATTTATTGACGTTAAGACGTATTCCGTAGGGATTGACCTTCTGCCCCATAGTTTACCTTTCCTGCGACAATTCGTTCATCACGACGGAAACATGGCTGGCGCGACGGAGCAGAATGTCCGCTTTTCGTCTCGCCCGCGGCCAGATCCTCTTCATACGAGGACCGTCGTTCACCTGAAGTTCCTGGATATACAGCATATCTTCTTCCAACTTTTTATTGTGATAAATCGCATTGGAGGCCGCGGATTTCAATAATTTTTTGAGAATTCTCGCCCCTTTGTGCGGAAGCGCCTCCAGAATGGCTATTGCTTCGATATACGGTTTTTTCCTCAAATGGTCGGCAATACGCCTCACTTTTGAGGGAGCGATGAGAACAAATCGAACGGTCGCGCTGTAGCCTTTCTTCTTTTCCATGGCGTACGTCCTATTGTTGACCGGCGGGCGGCGCGGCCGGAGCCGGTGCCGACGCGGCTGCGGGGGCCGCCGTGCTCGTGCTGGCTGCCTTTTTCTCAGAACCGGCGTGCGTTCTGAAAACCCGCGTGGGGGCGAACTCGCCGAGTTTATGACCTACGAGATTTTCGGTGACGTATACCGGGATCCAAGTTTTCCCGTTATAAACTGAAATCGTAAGGCCAACCATTTCGGGAATGATCGTCGAGCAGCGTGAGTATGTCTTGATCATGCGCTTCTCGCCCCGTTTCTGCTGGTCAACGATTTTTTTGTATAAATTCTTGTCGATGAACGGTCCCTTTTTAATCGAACGTGACACGGTTCTCTCCTATCTCCTGCGTTTCACGATAAAGTTACTCGATGGTTTCTTTTTCTTTCTCGTCTTGAATCCCTTCGTGGGTTTTCCCCAGGGAGTGACTGGATGGCGTCCGCCCGAAGACTTCCCCTCACCTCCGCCATGCGGATGATCGTGCGGATTCATGACGACGCCTCGTGTTTTGGGACGTTTCCCAAGCCAGCGAGCGCGTCCCGCTTTACCAAGGCTGATTTTCATGTGATCCTCATTGGAAAGCTCTCCGACCGTCGCATAACACTTCTTAAAGACCATTCTCGTTTCGCCGGAGGGCAATCGAATCGTCACATAATCCCCCTCTTTCGCCACGATAACGGCGCTTGAGCCGGCACTGCGAACCAGTTGTCCGCCCCGCCCGAGCTTGAGTTCGATATTATGAATAGTAATGCCCAGGGGTATGTGTTCAAGCGGCAGAGCATTGCCGATTTCCATCGGCGCCTGAGGGCCGCTGATCACTTTTTTACCGACCGCGATCCCTTTCGGAGCCAAAATATATCTTTTTTCACCATCCGCATAATGAATCAGGCAAATAAAGGAGCTGCGGTTGGGATCGTATTCGACGCTGAACACTTTCCCCTCGATACCGATTTTATCCCGCCGGAAATCTATCTCGCGATACAGACGGCGATGTCTGCCGCCTCTCCGCCTGACGCTCACTCTTCCATTGGACGCCCGACCGGCTTTCGACGGAAGAAATCGTGTGAGCGATTTTTCCGGTTTACAGGCGGTCAATTCCTCAAATGTGAGTACGGTTTTATACCGAGTGCTTGATGTTATCGGTTTATATTTTCTAATACCCACCTTCGGTACCTCTTTCTTCTCTCTTCACATTCCGCCGCGAAAAACCATCAGGCGCCTTCAAAAACAGATATCGTCTCATTCTGGGGGAGCGTCACGATCGCCTTTTTCCAGGTAGCGGTATAGCCTTTCTTGTAGCGAACTCGCTTCGGCTTGGATTTTACGATTAGCACACGGCACTCCAGGCAATGCACATTGAACAACTCACGGAGCGCCTGTGTTATCTGGAATTTATTCGCCCGCATATCGACCCGAAAAACGTATTTTTTCTTTTCCTTCAAGTGGTTCGATTTTTCGGTGACGACCGGCTCGATGATGATTTGACTGGCGGTCATTTTTTTTCTCCGAAAAAGGTATTGAGGCTGGTGGCCGCCTGCTCACAAAGCAAAACATGCTGACTATAGAACAGCTCGTGAGCGCGCAGCTTGTTGAATTGAAGCAACGTCAGCCAGGGAACATTGGCTCCGGCCCGCTTCATCATCTTGTCGTCGGTATTGAGAATAATCACCGTTTTTTCCATTTTCGCGAGTTTCTGGATCATGCGGACGAGATCCTTCGTTTTTCCGGATTCCAGGGCGATGTCTTCAACGACTTGAAGTTTCTCTTCTTTCAGTTTCAGGCTGAGAAGCGATTTCATGGCCAGTTGTTTCAGTTTTCGCGGCATTTTATAACTGTAGTCCCTGGGTTTCGGGCCGAAGACGGTTCCTCCGCCGACCCACAGCGGAGATTTTTTGTCACCGGCGCGTGCCCGGCCGGTTCCTTTCTGCCGCCAAGGCTTTTGGTTCGAGCCATGGATTTCCTTTCGAGTTTTTGTCGAAGCGGTTCCCTGTCTTCTATTGGCCAGTTCATTACGAAGAGCGTGATAGATGGCGCCTTCACTTACCTTGATTCCGAAGACGCCGTCCGCCAAATCGATTTCCTTGATGGATTGACCTTCAATTGAAAAAACCTTGGTTCTCATTTCATCCTCGATTTTCGCTTGGCCGTTGAAACGATGATCGTATTGTGTATCGCACCCGGAATGGAGCCGCGTATCAAAAGCATTTTATTCTCGGGGTCGATTTTCACAAGTCTGAGATTCTGTGTGGTCACCCGGTTATTACCCATATGTCCGGGCATTTTTTTGTTTTTAAACACACGCGACGGGTACGTATTTTGCCCCGTCGAACCCACCTCACGGTGGGTTTTTGAACCATGCGTGCTCTTTCCGCCCTTGAAACCATGCCGGCGAATGACGCCCTGGAAGCCCTTGCCCTTGCAGATTCCGACAACGTCGACAAAAGAAATGTCTTTAAGAATTTCCACTCCGAATTTATCGCCAATTCGGCATTCGCGTTCGAAATCGCGGAATTCGCGGATGATTTTCAGCGGTTCGATGCCTTCCGGAAATTGCTTGGCGACCGGCTTTTTTACCCTGTTCTTTTTGGCGTGTTTTGTGCCGACGATCAAAGCGTTATATCCGTTTTTTTCCTTATTCCTGGATCCGATCACCACATGATCTTCGACCTTGACGACGGTGACCGGAACAAGCGCTCCCGCCTCGTCGAACATCTGCGTCATCCCTATCTTTTCACCTATGACCGCGAGCATATTATCACACCTTTACTGCTTTATCTCGACATCCACTCCCGCCGGCAGCTCGAGCTTCATGAGCGCGTCCATGACGGCGGGCGTCGGTTCGATGATATCGATCAATCGTTTGTGCGTGCGCATTTCGAACTGTTCACGCGACTTTTTATTGACGTGAGGAGAGCGCAGCACCGTGAATTTATTTGTCTTTGTCGGGAGCGGAATAGGTCCGCACACCTTGGATCCGGCCTTCATGACGGTCTTCACAATCGATTTTGCGCTTTGATCAATGAGCTCAATATCGAATCCGCGTAACCGAACCCGAATTCTCTCCTTGGCCATTTGTCCTCCAGATAAAAGGGTTCTTTAAGTCTTTGAGACGATATAGTCCTTTAAACTTAAAGAACCCCGTGAACTACTTCGCTTGTAAAAAAACGCTATTCGATAATCTCCGTAACGGATCCGGCGGCGACCGTACGGCCGCCCTCTCGAATTGCGAAACGAAGCCCTTTTTCGATGGCAATCGTATGTATCAATTCAATGGTCAGTTCGGCCTGATCGCCGGGCATAACCATCTGTTTCCCTTCCGGCAACTGAACCGTCCCGGTAATATCGGTGGTTCGGAAATAAAACTGGGGTCGATATCCCGTAAAGAAGGGTGAGTGGCGTCCGCCTTCCGCGGTTGTCAGACAAAACACCGTGCTCTTGAATTTTTTATGCGGGGTGATTGAGCCTGGTTTCGCGAGAACTTGCCCGCGTTCGACTTCCTTTTTATCAATGCCGCGCAGCAGACATCCGATGTTGTCGCCTGCCATTCCTTCGTCCAGCAGCTTGTTGAACATTTCAATTCCGGTGATGACCGTTTTTTTAGTTTCTTTGATTCCAACGATCTCCACTTCATCGCCCATTTTGACGACGCCGCGTTCGACTTTTCCAGTGACGACGGTGCCGCGTCCGGGAATGGTGAATACGTCTTCAATCGGCATCAGAAACGGCTTGTCCGTTTCACGCTGGGGGATCGGGAAATATTCATCCATCGTTTTTAAAAGCTCGGTGATGCACGCGATGCTTTCGGGAGCGTCGGGATTTTCCATTGCCTTGAGCGCTGATCCCTTGATAATCGGAATCTTGTCTCCGGGGAATTGGTACTCCTTCAAAACATCCCTGACTTCCTCTTCGACGATCGCCAAAAGGTCCTTGTCGTCGACCATGTCCGTCTTGTTCAAGAAGACGAGGATCGCCGGGACGCCGACCTGACGGGCAAGCAGGATGTGCTCGCGTGTCTGCGGCATGACCGAGTCGGGTGCGGAAACGACGAGAATGGCTCCGTCCATTTGAGCCGCGCCGGTGATCATGTTTTTGATGTAATCGGCGTGGCCCGGACAGTCGACATGCGCGTAATGCCGGTTGTCGGTCTGATATTCGACATGCCGGGTATTGATGGTGATACCGCGCGCTTTTTCCTCGGGCGCGTTATCGATGTCTTCATATTTCATGATCTTGTCGCCGTGCTTCTTGTTGCAAAACATAGTGATCGCGGCGGTCAGTGTGGTTTTCCCGTGGTCAACATGACCGATTGTCCCGACGTTAATATGCGGTTTCGATCTTTCAAACTTCGCTTTAGCCATAGATTCCTCCTTGGATATGACTTATCGTATCAAATGATCATCTATCCGAAATATACCGAATTGAAGATCAGCACAACGTGCCGTGTCCGCAGTTTCTTCATGCACCTTTCATTACCAACGATAATGGGCGAACGCTTTATTCGATTCCGCCATGCGATGGGTATCTTCCTTTTTCTTGAAGGCGTTACCCGTTCCATTGGCGGCGTCGATGATCTCATCGCTCAGCCTGTTCCGCATGGAACGTCCGCTTCTCTCCCTGGCATAGCTGATGAGCCAGCGCATCCCCAACGCCTCGCGGCGCTCTTCGCGAATTTCAACGGGGACCTGATAGGTTGATCCACCGACGCGGCGGGATTTGACTTCCACCATCGGTTTGACGTTTTGCATCGCCTTGTTGAACACTTCCAGCGGATCTTGTTTCGTTTTTTCCTTGATTAAATCGAGCGTGCTGTAAAAAAGATGAGAACTGATCGATTTCTTTCCGCGAATCATCATGCGTGAAATGAATTTGGCGATCACCGCGCTTTTGTACACAGGATCAATCAAAACCCGTTTATGAATGACGATCTTTTTCCTCGGCATTTCCTAACTCCAGTATTCTTACGCCTTCGGGCGTTTGGCCCCGTACTTCGAACGAGCCTTTTTGCGGTCTTCGACACCCAGCGTGTCCTTGGCGCCGCGAATAATATGATAGCGAACGCCGGGCAAATCCTTGACGCGGCCGCCGCGGATCAAGACAACCGAATGTTCCTGCAGATTGTGACCAATCCCCGGGATATAGGCCGTGACTTCAATTCCATTCGTTAACCGGACGCGCGCCACTTTCCTCAAGGCGGAATTGGGTTTTTTAGGAGTCATGGTCATGACTCTCGTGCACACGCCCCTTTTTTGCGGACATGATTGCATCGCGGGAGCTTTGGTCTTTTTCCCCAACGATTTTCTGCCTTTTCGAACGAGCTGATTGATTGTTGGCATAATAGATACGTAACCCTCAATCCGATAAAATCTTGCGAAAAAAGAATCTATCAGTAGATAAAAAAAAAGTCAACCCACTTTTCTCTTTATGGGGTTGATCGTGATCGTATCTGAAAGCAGTCCACCCTTTACTACGGTAAATTAGTGTACCGTAATCCAGTATGACACTGGTCCCATCCCAAAATGATAGTACCTAAATTGAACTTTTTAGTCAAGTATTTATGTCATTTTTTTCAATTGTCTCAGCAATTCGACATTGAGGAAAAAAAAGAACAAGTACAAAAGTAAATTATTTCCCGCGGCGTCTTGCCTGAAAGAAACACATATCGCAGCTTGTTTACCTCAATATTCAGCGGATAGATCAGAAATCCATCCCTTTTGCCCTGACGCGGGTTTGAATCTCTCGGACTCGCGCCAAAAAACCGTCGAAGCGTTTTAAAAACAGCTTTCGCTCTTCGTCCGTGTTCAGACGGGACAGCTCTTCATCCAACTGTCGTTGAATGTCCATGATTTCGGACTGCTTCGCTTCGAGAAGGTCATGAATCCGCTTTTGTTGATCGTTTGTTTCGTCTGGAGGTGATCGCAGAATCCGGATGATGTCGTCGTAGATCGCATCGACCTTCGCGAACGGATCATTGCTCGGCGCGCAGGCAAGAGCCGTCATCAACGCCGAAATGAGAAAAAATATCGGCAAAAGAAAAGCTTTTCGTTTTCGCATGGATTAAATGACCGGTTCCGTTTCCTTCTCGACCTTCTCTTCTTTTTCCTCGCGCGCCTCGAGAATTCTCTCTATGGCCTGATCGATATCTTCCATATTTTCATCGTACAGCTTTATCCCTTTATATTTGCGCATGCCGGTGCCCGCCGGAATGATATGCCCGATGATGACGTTTTCCTTGAGGCCGCGCAGATAATCCGTCGAACCGGCAATCGAGGCATTGGTGAGAACGCGCGTCGTTTCCTGGAACGATGCGGCCGAGAAGAACGAATCGATATTGAGCGAAGCTCTCGTAATTCCGAGCAACAACGGCTTGGCCACCGCCGGCTGACCGCCTTCGCGAACCACTTTCTGGTTTTCCTCGTGGAACCGGTAGCGCTCGACCTGCTTGCCGTAAATGAATTTGGTGTCCCCCACCTGGACGATTTCCACCTTGCGCATCATCTGCCTGATAATGACGCCGATGTGCTTGTCGTTGATATATACGCCCTGGAGGCGGTACACTTCCTGGATTTCGTTCATGAGATAGGTTTGGAGCGCGTTCTCTCCCAAAATATGGAGAACGTCGTGCGGATCAAGGGAACCGTCGCACAAAAGATCGCCTGCCTGGACTTCGTCGCCGTCCCGCACGAGGACGTGCTTGCCCATGGGAATTTGGTGCTTGAACTCGTGGCCGAAGGCGTCCGTGACGACGATGATCCGTTTGCCTTTCACGATGCCCTTGAGCGAAACGACTCCGGAAATGCGCGCCATAACGGTCGCCGATTTCGGCCGCCGTGCTTCAAAAAGCTCGCCGACTCTCGGGAGACCGCCGGTGATGTCGCGCGTTTTAACGCTTTCCTTGAGGAGCTTTGCGATGATCCGCCCCGCCTTCACTTTCTCGCCGTCATCGACATTGAGGTAGGCGTTTCCGGGGAGGAAATACCTCACCAATTCCTTCCCGCTCTTGTCCTTGATGACAATACGCGGCTGGAGTGTTTCCAGCGTAAACTCCATGATCTTCTTTTCTATTTTTCCTGTGTCTTCGTTGATTTCTTCCTTGAGCGTCGTACCGAGAATAATATCCTCGAAAACAATCATGCCGTCTTTTTCCGCGATAATGGGCTCGCTGAACGGATCGAAGAACGCGACCGTCTCGTCGGCTTCGACGATGGACTCTTCCTTGACGAGAAGCTCGGAACCGTTTCTGATCTCCACCTTCTGGGGCTGGGCCACGACCAGGAATTGGTCGTTGACGATGTTGACGTATCCAATCTGCTTCGATTTTATCTGTTCCTTGCCGCGCTCGATGACAACTTCCTCGCCGTGCAAGAGCAGACGGTCGCCATTCTTGAATTTAAGCTTGTCTCCCTTTTTGATCGGAATGCGGTCGAGAATCTTAGAGAGCATCACAAACCCTTTTCGCGAGAACAGCTTGTTGCCGTTTTCGAGATCGATGGTGCTGCCCTTTATTTCCTGGACGAACACCGGGTACCTCAGGTAGATTCTGTTTTCCTCGCTCACCTTGGTGGCCGCGCCTCCGATGTGGAAGGTTCTCATCGTGAGCTGCGTGCCCGGCTGGCCGATTGATTGGGCGGCGATGATCCCGACCGCCTCGCCTATTTCCACCGTCTGGTTCTTGGCAAGATTCCGGCCGTAACACCTGATGCATACGCCGTGTTTCGATTCGCAGGTGAGGACCGTGCGGATACGGACGCTTTCCACGCCCGCTTCGTCAATGGCGGCCGCCAGTTCGTCGGTGATCTCCTGGTTGATGTCAATCAAGAGCTCCTGGGTGATGGGGTGTTTGACGCGCTCAAGCGTGAATCGTCCGACAATGCGGTCTTTGAGTCGCTCGACGATTTCCTCGCCTTCCTTCACCGCATACATTTCGATGCCGTTGATCGTACCGCAATCCTCCTCATTCACGACCACGTCCTGGGCGATGTCCACCAACCGCCGCGTCAGGTAACCGGCGTCGGCTGTCTTCAGAGCCGTGTCGGCGAGACCTTTGCGCGCGCCGTTGGTGGAGATGAAAAATTCGATGACGGACAGCCCTTCCTTGAAGTTCGATCGGATGGGAAGCTCGATGATGTCGCCCGACGGTTTGGCCATCAGTCCGCGCATGCCTCCCAGCTGCCGGATCTGGGTTCGAGAACCGCGGGCTCCGGAATTGGCCATCATGTACACCGGATTGAAACCGTTCCGGTCGTTCTTCAGTTCTTCCATGAGCTCGTTCGTGACGTGCTCGTTGATGGCGCTCCATACCTCGATGATGCGGTTGTACCTTTCCTCGTAGGTGATGTGCCCCTGGAGGTACTGGTTTTGAATTTCCGTCACCTGGTTGTTGGCCTTCTTGATAAGCTCTTCCTTCATCTTCGGGATGATGATGTCGTCGGTGCCGATGGTGGCGCCGAATTTTGTCGCGAATTTGAAACCGAGGTCCTTGATCGCATCGAGCATGGTCACGGTCGTATACGGTCCGTACACCCGATAACAATTGGCGATGAGGATGCGAAGCTCTTTTTCGCCCAATGCATAATTGATGAAATCGATTTCATCGGGCAGAGCGTCGTTCAAAATGAGGCGTCCCGCCGTCGTTTCGATGATCTGGCCGTCCCTTTTCACTTTAATGAGCGCCTGATAGGTGACGGCGCCGGCCTCGACGGCCATGAACACTTCTTCCTTGGTCCCGTAGTATTTCCCTTCGCCCGGCGCGCCCTTGCGCTCCTTGGTAAGGTAGTTGATTCCAAGGACCATGTCCTGGGTGGGAATGACGATCGGGCTGCCCGACGCCGGGTTGAGAAGGTTTTTCGAAGACAACAGGAGTGTCCAGCATTCGATCTGAGCCGCCTGGGTGAGCGGCACGTGCACGGCCATCTGGTCGCCGTCGAAGTCGGCGTTGAAGGCGTGACAAACGAGCGGGTGAAGCTTGATCGCTTTGCCCTCGATAAGAATCGGCTCGAAAGCCTGGATGCCGAGTCGGTGCAGCGTCGGCGCGCGGTTGAGCATGACCGGATGTTCCTGGACGACCTCGTCGAGGATGGCCCAAACCTCGGGCGCTTCCTGCTCGACAAGCGTCTTCGCCTTCTTGACGTTGTATACCACGTCCTTTTCGACGAGTTTCTTCATGATAAAAGGTTTGAAAAGCTCGAGCGCCATTTTCGAAGGCAGGCCGCATTGGTGCAGCTGCAGCTCCGGGCCGACGACAATGACCGAACGCCCCGAATAGTCGACGCGCTTGCCGAGGAGGTTCTGCCTGAATCTCCCCTGCTTCCCCTTGAGCATGTCGGAGAGGGACTTGAGCGGCCGGTTGGAGGCGCCCTTGACGACGCGCTTCTTCTTTGAATTGTCGAACAGGGCGTCGACCGCTTCCTGGAGCATGCGCTTTTCGTTGCGGATGATGATGTCCGGCGCGTTGAGCGTCTGCAGGCGCTTCAGGCGGTTGTTGCGGTTGATGACCCGGCGGTAGAGATCGTTCAGGTCGGAGGTGGCGAAGCGACCGCCTTCTAGCTGGACCATGGGCCTCAACTCCGGCGGAATGACGGGGATGACTTCAAGGATCATCCACTCCGGCCGGTTGCCCGAGTCGCGGAAATTTTCCACGATTTCAATCCGTTTCAGGAGCCGCTTGTCGGATTTGACGCCCTTCTCGATCATTTTGCTTCGCAGCTCGCCGGCCAGGGAATCCAGATCGATGGCCTCAAGAAGCGTGCGAACGGCCTCGGCGCCGATGCCGGCGGTGAACGAATAACCGTATCGTTCCTGTGCCTCATGGTACTCCTCTTCCGAAAGGAGCTCCATCTTTTTCATTTCCGTATCGCCCGGATCGATGACGATGTATTTTTCGTAATAGAGGACCGAGCGGAGAGCGGTGATGGACAGGTCGAGGAGCAACCCCATGCGCGAGGGAACCGAGCGATAGAACCAGATGTGCGAAACGGGCGCGGCCAACTCGATGTGCCCCATGCGTTCGCGGCGCACCTTGAAGTGCGTCACCTCGACGCCGCATCGGTCGCAGATGACGCCCCGATAGCGGATCGACTTGAACTTGCCGCAATAGCATTCCCATTCCTTGGTCGTACCGAATATCCGTTCGCAGAACAGGCCGTCTTTTTCCGGGCGCAGCGTCCGGTAGTTGATGGTCTCCGGTTTCTTCACTTCGCCGTACGACCAGGCTCGAATCTGCTCGGGCGAGGCGATTTTTATCTTGATGCTGTCGAAATCCTGAAAATCTCTCATGTGCCCAACCTTCCTTAGAATCTCGAGCCCTGGCGGTTGATGAGCTCCTCGTCGCGCTCGGTGAGCGCGATTTGTTTCGCCTTGGAGTCGTAAATGGCGATGTCGAGGGCCAGCCCGCGCAATTCCTGGACCAGCACGTTGAACGATTCGGGAATGCCGAACGAGGTGGTCACCTCGCCCTTGACGATGCTTTCGTAGATCTTCGCCCGACCCACCATGTCGTCGGACTTGATGGTCAGGAGCTCCTGCAGGGTATTGGCGGCGCCGTAAGCCTCGAGGGCCCAGACTTCCATTTCACCGAGGCGCTGGCCGCCGAATTGCGCCTTGCCGCCGAGCGGCTGCTGCGTGACGAGCGAGTACGGCCCGGTCGAGCGGGCGTGCATCTTGTCGTCAACCAGGTGATGGAGCTTCAGCATGTACAGGTTCCCGACGGTAATCTCGTTCTCGAACGGCTCGCCGGTCTGTCCGTCATAGAGCCGGATTTTGGAGGTGCGCGGCAGCTCCGCCTCCTTCAATTTTTGCTCGATCATGGCATTGGTGGCGGACTGGAAGACGGGGGTGGCGTACCATTCGTCGAGCTTCTCCGCCGCCCAACCGAGCTCGGTCTCGAGAATCTGTCCGATGTTCATGCGCGACGGAACGCCGAGCGGGTTCAAGACGATGTCGATGGGCGTTCCGTCCTCCATATAGGGCATGTCCTCCACCGGCAGCACCCGGGCGATGACGCCCTTGTTGCCGTGTCGTCCCGCCATCTTGTCGCCCTCCTGCAGTTTCTTCTTCGTCGCGATGAGCACCTTGACGACTTCGTCCACGCCGGGGTTGAGGTCGTTCCCCTCGGAGCGCTTGAGGCGCTGCACGTCGATGACCGTGCCCTCGATGCCGTGCGGGACGCGGAGGGAGGTGTCGCGCACTTCCTTCGCCTTTTCACCGAAGATCGAATTTAAAAGCTTGAACTCGGGCGTCGATTCGATCTCGCTCTTCGGCGTTACTTTCCCCACCAGGATTGAACCGGATTTCACCTTGGCCCCGATGCGGATGATGCCTTCATCGTCGAGCTGGTCGGCGATCTGTTCCGAGATGTTGGGAATGTCGTGCGTGATCTTTTCCGGACCGAGTTTCGTCTCCCGCACTTCGACGACGAACTCCTTGATATGGATCGAAGTGAAGAGATCGCCCTTGACGACGTTCTCGGAGACCAGAATCGCGTCTTCGTAGTTGTATCCGTTCCAGGGCATGAAGGCGACGAGCACGTTGCGTCCCAGGGCAAGCTCGCCCATGGCGGTGGCCGGCCCGTCGGCGATGACTTCGCCCTTCTTCACGCGCTGTCCGACGCGCACGATCGGGCGCTGGTTGAAACAGGTGTCCTGATTGGTGCGCTGGAATTTTATAAGCTTATAGAGGTCGATGTCCCTTTCCTTTTCCGGCTTGATGCGGATTTCGGTCGAGGACACGTATTCGATCTCCCCGGCGCGCCTGGCGATGACGACGACGCCCGAGTCGTAGGCGGTCTTGCCCTCCATGCCGGTGCCGACGCGCGGCGGTTCCGGTTCGAGAAGGGGCACCGCCTGGCGCTGCATGTTCGATCCCATGAGCGAGCGGTTGGCGTCGTCGTGCTCCAGGAAGGGAATGAGCGAAGCCGACACGGAGACGATCTGCTTGGGCGAGACGTCCATGTATTGGACGCTTTTCGGATTGCGGGTGTTATAGTCTCCGCCTTTGCGCACCGGGATCATCTTTTCGAGGAACCGCCCGTCGCCGTCGATGGGCGTGGTGGCCTGGGCGATGTAGTACCGTTCCTCGTCGATAGCCGACAGGTACTCGATCTGTTTCGTCACCCTGCCCTCCGCCACCTTGCGGTAGGGCGATTCGAGAAAGCCGTACTCGTTCACCCGCGTGTAGTTGGCGAGCGATACGATGAGGCCGATGTTCGGACCTTCCGGCGTCTCGATCGGGCACATCCGTCCGTAGTGGGTGTAGTGTACGTCGCGCACCTCGAAGCCGGCGCGCTCGCGGGAAAGGCCTCCGGGACCGAGAGCGTTCAAGCGGCGCTTGTGCGTGAGCTCCGAGAGGGGGTTCACCTGGTCCATGAACTGCGAAAGCTGGCTCGAACCGAAGAATTCCTTGATGCTCGCCACGATGGGCTTGATTGAGATGAGCTCCTGCGGCTTGATGGTGTCCACTTCCTTGAGCGACATGCGTTCCTTGGCGATCCGTTCCATGCGGGAAAAGGCGATCTTGAGCTGGTTGGCGAGGAGCTCTCCCACCGAACGGACACGGCGGTTCCCTAGGTGATCGATGTCGTCGACGTTGGCCTCGCCGATGTATACCCGGATGAGGTATTTCATCGTGTTGATGATATCCTCGGGAACGAGCGTCTGGTCCTTGAGCCCGACGCCGTAATCGAATTTTTTGTTGAGTTTGTACCGGCCGACGCGGCCCAAATCGTAACGGCGAGGGGAAAAGAACATCGCCATCAGGTCCTTCTCCGCGCTCTCGATCGTGATCGGCTCGCCGGGAAAGATCGATGAATAGAGGCGCGACGTGGCTTCTTCTCGCGTCGGCTCGTCGATTTCGGGGGATTCCTTGGTGAATTTCATCTCCTCCCGCTCGAAGCAGTTGAGGATGATGTCGGTATGCAGCGATTCGGCGTGCGCGAAGTCGATCACCTCGATTTTTTGGACGCCCAAATGGATGAGTTCCTCGACGTCGTGCGGATGTATTTTCTCTCCCGCCCGATAGAGTTTTTTTTCGGCGTCTTCCTCCTTTACGTAGATCGCCTTGGCAAAGACGCTTCCCACGACTTTTTCCTTGTCTTCGCGTGAATCGGATATTTTCACCTTCTTCGTTTTATAGAACGTATCGATGATTTTTTCCCTGGAATCATATCCGAGCGCACGGAGGAACATGGTGGCCAGAATTCTTTTCTTGCGGTCTATTTTGGCGTAGATGAGCTCGCGTTTCTGGTCGATTTCGAATTCAAGCCATGAACCTCGGTACGGAATGATGCGGGAAGAGAAGATTCCCTTCTCGTGCGAGAAAATGACGCCGGGAGACCGGTGGATCTGGCTGACAACGACGCGCTCCGCTCCATTAATGATGAACGTTCCGCGCTCGGTCATCAGCGGAACGTCTCCCATGTAGATTTCCTTCTGCCGGATCTCTCCCGTTTTCAGAAAAACAAGGTTGATCTTAGCCTTGATGGGAGCGGCGTAGCTGATCCCCTTCTGCTTGCATTCCTGCTCGTCGAACTTCAGAGCCGACTCGTCAAGGGTATACCCGCAGTATTCCAGCACCATGTCCTCATTCGGACTCTCGATCGGGAACGTCGACTGGAACACCTCCTCCAGGCCCTGGTTGACGAGCGGTTCGCCCGCGGCAAGCCTCTCGCGCTGTAAAAACCGCTCGTACGATGAGGTTTGGATATCGATGAGACTCGGAATTTCCATTACCTCTTCGAATTCGGAACCGATGTAGGTGCGTTTGATTTTCTTGTATAGGTTCATAAGCCTTTCGTACTCCCCGGGCGTTCAGCTGGTCGGGCACCGCTCCATCGTGCCGGACCGGAACTTTTATAAAACGACAAACGACCACCGACGCTGACTGCCGATGGCCGTTTGAGTCTTCGAATTTTCAAGCACGCAATGGTCTTTACTTAATCTCAACCACACCGCCTGCGGCTTCGATTTGCGCTTTTATCTTGCTGGCGTCATCCTTCGAGACGCCTTCCTTGAGGGCTTTGCCGCCCGCTTCGACCAGATCCTTCGCTTCCTTCAATCCCAGGCCGGTTATCACGCGGACTTCCTTGATGACCGCGATCTTTTTCGCCTCGTCGAAGCTCTTCAAAATGACGTCGAACTCGCTCTTCTCCTCTTCGGCCGCCGCGCCGCCGGCGCCGGGAGCCATCGCCACGGCCACGGGCGCCGCTGCGGTCACCCCGAATTTTTCCTCCATCGCCTTCACGAGATCGGCGATTTCCAGGAGGGTCTTATTCGAGATCGCCTCCAAAATTTCTTCATTGGACAGTGTTGCCATATTATCTTCTCCTTCTGTAGTATCGCGCGATAGCATGCAACGTACCGAAGACTAAAGCGCGTTTATTTCGCCGCCTCCCGGCGGCTTCGCCGGACGCGTCTATTCCTACGGAATCAGCACAGCGTCCGGTCGCCGATGATGCGATGCGCCGCACGGCGCGTTCGCGTCATGCTTTTTTTTCGCCGACCGCTTTCACGGTGCGCACCAGCTTCGAGATGACACCGTTCAGCACGAAAACGAAATTCGAGGCCGGGGCCTTGAGTGTCCCCAGCATCTTGGCGTACATATCTTTCCGCGACGGCATCTTCGCGAAAGCGGTCACGCCGTTCTTGTCGAACTCCTTGCCCTCTATCAGGCCGCCCTTGAGCACCAGGGACATTTCCTTGGTGAATTCCACGAGAATCTTCGCCACCGGTCCCGCGTCACGAGAAATGAACGTCACTCCGGTCGGACCTTTCAAGTAGGCGCTCATGTCGGGTTTTCCCAATTCCTTCATGGCCAAGTTCATGTAATTATTCTTCACGACCTTGTAGCTCGCCTGCTCCGCCCTCAATTTCTTCCTGAGATCGGTGAGCTGGGAGACGGTCATGCCGCGATATTCGGTAAAAATAAGGTCTTGCGCGTTCTGGATGATCTCTTTCGCCGCCTGCACGGCGCCGGTTTTGTATGCGTTGATGCGTTGTGTCTTCTCTGCCATTACCGTTTTCTCCTCTTAATTGTCTTTCTCATCCAGCTTGACGCCCGGGCCCATGGTCGTCGAAATCGTCACCAATTTCAAAAATTCTCCCTTGACATCGGAGGGACGCTTGCGCTTTACGGTGTCGACGGCGATGCGAATGTTCTCGCCGATGCTCGATGATTCCATCGAAACCTTCCCAACCGCCAGGTGCACGACGCCGCCTTTATCGGCCCGGAATTCGAGTCGGCCCTTTTTCAGTTCGGCAATGGCGCCCTTGACGTCGAACGTGACGGTCTGGGTTTTCGGGTTAGGCATAAGGCCCCGCCGCCCCAGAATCTGGCCGAGTTTGCCGACGTCTTTCATGAGATCGGGCGTTGCGACCGCTATATCGAAATCGAGCCAGCCACCCTTGATTTTTTCTATCAAGTCGTCGTCTCCGACGTAAGCGGCGCCGTTTTTTTTCGCCTCTTCGGCCTTCTCTCCTTTCGCGAAGACAAGGATCTTCTTTTCCTTCCCGAACACATGGGGAAGGACGACCGTGTCGCGCACGGATTGGTTGGCCTTCAGATTGAGTATGATGGAGAGTTCGACGGTTTCATCAAACTTGGCGAAGGCGCATTCCTTGATGATGTCGACCGCTTTCGCCAGCGGGTAGCGTTCCTGCGGATTGTATTTTTTGACCGACTCGCGGTATTTTTTCCCGTGTCCCATGGTCTATTCCTCCACAGTCACGCCCATACTGCGGGCGGTTCCGGCGATGACCTTCATGGCCGCGGCGACGTCATTGGCATTCAGGTCGGGCATCTTCAGGGTCGCGATCTCTTCAAGCTTTTTCTTGGAGATCATCGCCACTTTCGTCTTGTTCGATTCCGGCGAACCTTTGTCGATGCCGCACGCCTTGCGGATCAGCACCGACGCGGGCGGGGTTTTCGTGATAAAAGTAAAGCTCTTGTCCGCGTACACGGTGATGACGACCGGGATGATGAGTCCCTCTTCGACGTTTTTGGTCCGCTCATTGAACTGTTGCACGAACTGAGGCGCGCTCACGCCGTGTGGTCCGAGCGCCGGTCCGACCGGCGGGGCGGGCGTGGCTTTTTTTGCCGGTACCTGCAATTTAATGATGGCGGTGATTTTTTTCTTTGCCATGTGTTCTCCTTTATGGTGCGAGCGCTCCCGAACGGAGCTCCCATAAATTTCCCATCGCTTCACATCGCCTTTCTGAAAACGACGTTTCGCCACGGGGTGCCGCCTGTCCCTGAGGAATGCCCGGCCCAGGCGCGCGATATCGGCTGCGTGATATGCTCAGCCGGTACCGCTTCAAGAGCTCTTCAACTCAACTAAAAATACCGCTCCGGTACGCGGTGGACAAGCACCGGCGCCACCCTATATTTTCTCCACTTGAAGAAAATCGACCTCGACGGGAGTTGCCCTTCCGAAGATTCCCACCATCACGCGCAGTTTCCCTTTTTCCAGGTTGACTTCCTCGATCGTACCGGTGAAGGTATCAAACGGCCCGTCGATGATCCGGACCGATTCCCCCTGTGAAAACGATTGCTTCGGCTTCAGGTGCTTTTCGGCCTTGATTTCCCCCGTTTTTTGAAGGATAACGCGCGCCTCCTCCTGGGAAATCGGCTGCGGTTTTTGATTGAAAGAAAAACCGACGAAACCGGTAATTCCCTGGATGTGCCGGATTTTTGCGCAAATCTCCTTCCAACGATTCGCGGGAAGATCCATTTCCATTAAAATATAGCCGGGCAGGAATTTTTTCGAAGACACCTTCTTCTTGCCGTCTTTGATCTCCGCGACTTCCTCTTGCGGCACCTTGACGTCGAATATGAAGTCCTTCATATCGTCGGACTTCATGAGAATGCGGATTTGCTTCTCCACTTTATTTTCATGTCCCGAATAAACATGAACAACATACCAACCTTTTGACATTAAAGCGTCCTAAACAATAAATATAAGCCTTGGTAAAGAATCACGTCGAATATGCCCAGAATCAATGCCACGAGAAGAATGGTGACAATGACGACCTTTGTGGAAGCCAGCACCTCGTCGCGGGAGGGCCACGTGACTTTTTTCAACTCGGCGAAACTGTCCTTGAAAAACTGTATTATCTTCTTCATGACGGTATCCTCTTAAAAGCAGGCCAGGCAGGACTCGAACCTGCAACATCCGGTTTTGGAGACCGGCGCTCTGCCAATTGGAGCTACTGGCCTATCCCGAAAATCCTGTGCATTCCTATTTGATCTTGGTTTCCTTGTGAAGTGTATGTTTCCGATCAAACCGGCAGTACTTTTGAAGCTCAAGCTTTCCTTGGGAGTTTCTTTTATTTTTCTTCGTTGTATAATTTCGGCGTTTGCACTCCGTACATTGCAGTGCAATGAGCTCGACATTCTTCGCTTTAGCCATAGTGGATGTCTCCCTGTCGTGCTTTCAAGTGAAAGACAAATATATCCTGACAACTATAATGTGTCAAGAGTATACAGTCTCGGCCATTGAGAAAAAAGCCTCCGACCAGAATTGAACTGGTGACCCCCTCCTTACCATGGAGGTGCTCTGCCGACTGAGCTACAGAGGCGTTAAATTATCCCACGATCTTAATTAAAACGCGATTTCATGTCAAGAAGCGGCGCCGCCGGCTCATACCGATTTTCCACCTATATTTTTTCAATGCATGAGACAGCAGAACTTATAGTGAGCACTGGTATTTTTTCCTCATTGTGCAGCCATTCTTTTTTAACGTATCCCCAGGCCGCCAAAAATACCTCGATTCTGTCGTCATGCGCGGCTTTCAGGTGCTCGATCTGGTCGTCGATAAACAGCGCCCGTTGAGCATGACAGGCATCCATGACTCTCCGGATAATATCAAGTTTGTTTTGATTACCGCTCACAATGATATTCCGGTCGAGGACCTCGATCTGCTGCGCGGAAAGGATTTCATCGATGTATTCCTTCCTTTTGGTTGAGAGGATGAAAATTCCTGGATGGCGCGGGTTCTTCATCAATGCGGTACGGATTGGAGGGAAAACAGGGCTTAAAGACAGCCAATACTCGCGATCGCCTTCCAGGAGCTCCAGACGCGCATCATTCATCACCTTTTGATATTGAGCCATGACACTCTCTCCCGCCTCGATCTTGAGAGCGTTAAAATCGGCTTGAGAAAGAACATTCAGACCGTGAAAAATGATATGTTGGATTAAAATATAATCCTCACTGTTCCTTATAAAGGGACGGTAACGGGCGAAAATGGACTTAAAATCGGCCGCTATGACGGAAGGCGCGTCATGCAAGATGAATTGATGATATGCTCTCCACGAGCTCACCAGGGTTTCCATCAGGGAATCGCAGATAACTCCGTCAAAATCAAGAAATAGAAGCTTCTCATTTCCCATGTGAATTCAGTCCCTCCAGGTAGACGATTACTCCATTGCCTCGACCGGACCGGTCGTAAAAATCAAGCGTGCCTAGTCCGATGCCCCTGACCGCCGCGGCCGCGGAAGGCGCGGCAAAAGAATCGCGGGGTTTATAGCGCGGGGCAAGCGCGGCAATGATGGAGGCACCGGTCGGAGTCAATAATTCTCTGTCAATGGGACCCGCGGCCGCGGGGATCCGAAATGCTTCTATCATCTCTTTTACTGCCGGCGCCGGTACGGGAAAATCGCCGTGTGAAAAACTCACCGTCCCCCCGCCGTAACGCACAGGCGAAAGGCAGACGACGTCCCCGGTATCGACGTGTAAAAGACCGAGCGCCATGACGAACCCGGTAATGTCCAGCAGTAGGTCCTGCGCCTCATGGAGGTGAACGTTTTCAGGAAAAACGTCGTCTCCGTCCCCGTGATGCGGCGCGTCGTGTCCGTCCAGGGCCCGGTGCGCCAGTTCCTCGGCGCGGCACAACACCATAAATGCGCGATCCGCCAATTCCCTTTGCGACGCGGAGAAATCGAATTTTCGCCACGTCGTTTCGAGCATCCCGCGCATCCGTCCGGCAGGCAGGCTCTGGTTGTTTTTTGCGAGACGAATGACGAGTCGGGTGCCCGGAGACGCGGCCCGCGCGATTTTTTCCGCCGCGACATCCGCTTCGCCCAACAGGCCGCCGACGAACCTCATCGCATCCAGAATGCGCGCTTTAAAATCCTCACCACCTTCGAGCCGCGAACCCGAATCGAGAAGCGCGGCGATGAACATGTCGCCGGCCATGCCCGTCGCCGGATCAATCGTCAATTTTATCGGCATGCGCACTTCCGCCCCTCATTTTTCTCATCGCTTTGAAAAAGGAACCTTCTTCGCTGTTCATGCATCGAATTCCCCTGGCAGGCGCCCATGAGCTCAATCGTGTTCTCCCCCGCCGGGCGAACGACCCCCGGGCGGAGTCAATGCCGCGAAACGGTCGTCATAGAACGCGCTCCAAGCCGGGTCCGGATCATACTCCGCCTTGAATCGCGCCAGGGTGCGGGCCGCCTCCTCCATCGTTCGATACTCACCAAGACCGGTGAACGCCACCGAGGCATTGCCAATGAGCTCGCAGTCTTCTATTGCCGGAATTCTCACCTTCTTTCCGGTGACTGTCGCTTTGAGACGGCTTAACCGCGTGTTTTTCGCCAATCCGCCCGAAGAGTGCACGGCGTGCACATCGAGCCCGAGCTTCTCAATTTCGGCGATTATTCTTCGCAGGGAGAATCCAATATATTCAAAAAAGGTCAGCGCGTATTCTCCCCTTGAGGTTTCACCCGATGCGCCTTTATAAGCGGACGAAAGGGGAATATGCGAATTGAGTTTTGAAAGGACGGAAAGCGGCGGTGAAAAACGCACCGTGTTCGAGCCGGGATCGATCTCGTCTGCGAGAGCGGCGAATTCCTCAAAAGATCCATTGCGACCGATGAGCTTTTCCTTCAGCCAGGCATGGAGACGCCCCGCGAAAGGAATGAATCCACCGATGTTCCACGTACCTGCCGAAAAACCCGGAACGGGACGAAGGAGGGGCGACGAGTACGCTTTCCCGCCGCAGTAATTGAGAGCCTCGCAGGTGCCGCCCCGGTCGTTGGCCAGTCCCGGGGTAAGCGCATTCGAGCCGAGGATCGCCATGAGAAAATCAGCGCCGCCGCAGAAAACGGGCGTCTTCACGGGAATACCGCTCGATTCGGCCGCGCGGGCGGTCACTTCGCCCGCCGGATTTCCGACCAGCGTCAGCCGGGGGAATTTCGATTTTTCGAGACCGCACTCCGCGATGCTCTCTCCGCTCCAATAATACGATTCGAAGCCCTCGTGCGGGATGAAGGCCGTCTTGTTTCCCGTAAGCAGAAATGAGAGATACTCGCCGGTGGGAAGAAAACGGTCGGTACGGGCATACGACCGGGGATCGTCCGCTGCGAAGCGTTTCACCTTGGGGAGGAAATATGAACCGGCGGGAGTTTCGGAGGGAACCCGAGGAGTACCCTCAAACCACATGAGCGGGGCCGCCGCCGGAAGGCCTCGTTTGTCGATGGGAACGAGCGTGGGCGAGTGTCCGCTCACGCAGACGGCCCGCAGCGACCGCTTGAGGTCATCGGGAACGGCCCGCACCGCCCTCAGGAAGGCGCGCCGCCAGGCGGCGGCCGAGGCCTGGGCAACCGGTTCCCCCATGAAGGCGCGAAGCGAGCCGGTGATGTCAATGACGCCCAGCTTCAGGGAAGAGGTGCCGATATCGCACGCGAGGATCATAGGTGCGACCACTATAACGGCGCGTGGATGCGGTGGCAAGGGCGAGGTGTTGTCATGGAATAATCCTCAGTCCTATCGTATAATCGATTCCCGAGGCACCCTTTATTCAGTTGGACGGAGGACACGAAGAGCACCCCTCGGCTCGCTGGAAGCGACGCTGCGCGATACGCTCGGGGCAGGCTCCGGAAACGAAGAACACATAGAACATATCAGGCTATACGGAAAAGAGTTCTTCAATGACTTCGGCTTCCTGGCCTTTGCGGTAGTTGTTGAAGATGCGGGCGAATTCCTGGTCGGTTTCGAGGAAAGCGTCGACGATGAGGGGATCGAAATGGCCTCCCCGTTCCGCCGCGATAATCGCCTTGGCCTCATCATGCGGCAGCGGATTCTTATAGAAACGCGCCATGCGCAAGGCGTCGTACACGTCTGCCAGGGCCACGATGCGGGCGCACAGCGGGATGTCGTGTTCCTTCAGGTTGTACGGGTAGCCGCTTCCGTCCCAGCGCTCGTGATGGAAGAGGGCCACGTCGCGGGCCATTTCGCCGCCGAGGGACGAAAGGATGAAAGCGCCATTGACCGTGTGTTCCTTGATAACGTCGAATTCCGCCTCGGTCAGGTCCGAGGGTTTTGAAAGAATCCAATCCGGCGTGCCGATTTTCCCGATGTCGTGGAGGGCGGCCACGACGGAGATCTTATCGATGAAAAACTGGTTGATTTCGGGAAATTGATCATGATGATGGCGGAACAGGTGTTCGGAAATGACCCGGGAATAGAGATTGACGCGGTCCAGGTGCACCGAGGTGTCGTTGTCCTTGTACAGGCTCGCCTTGATGAGGGCGTGAAGGCTTTTATCGATGAATCGGCTTTCCATCACGGAAACGTCCCGCATCAGCGCGTAAAAGTATTTTCCACGTACCCCATCACCGATCGTGAAAATATCGACGCAAAACGATATCTCCATGCCTTCCGCGATATACATGAGGATATAAGCGTCTTTCTGAAGCTCGTCCAGGGGAATTGTATTGAACTGGCTGATGCCGGTGACGCTTTGATAGAGGAGAAAATCCGCCTTTCGCTTTCCCAATTCCTCAATTTTCACATTGAACGTCTGAAGAAAAACGGTATTGGCGCTGATGATGGTAAAAGTCGAATCGAACACCATGAAAGGGATGTTGGAATTCTGATGAAGAGATGAGAGTTCTTTTATCAGTCGAGGTCGCGCTTTCATCGGTCCTCAGCGGCGGTTCATTCGCACTTTAGATTAAACTATATATGATTCATGACTTTTTTCAAGTGAAAACCGCCGCCGTCGATCTTGTGCTGTGCCGGAAATACCCGCCCCATTCGGCGTCTGTCTGAATTCTCGCCGCGGGCGAATCCCGGTTGCATTCCTCCTCGACTACCTATATATTATAGCGCATGAAAATCCATACAATTCAACTCAACAGCGGCGACAACCAGGAAAAGGAAGAAGGCAAGAATGGCGAACCCGGGCACGAATCCATCCTGATCCAACAGATAGTCAAGACCCGCACCATCCTCCTCGCCGGGGAAATTAATAAAACGCTTTCCGAGCGCATCATCCGCCAGCTGCTCCTCCTCGAGGACGAGGGGGAGGATCCGGTGAAGATCTTCATCGATTCGCCCGGAGGGGACGCAGACGCGGGCTACGCCATCTTCGATATGATTCGTTTCATCAAGCCCGAAGTCTATACCATCGGCATGGGCCTGGTGGCGAGCGCCGCGGCCATCATCCTCCTCGCCTCTCCCAAGACACACCGGATGGGGCTGCCCAACTCTCACTACCTGATACACCAGCCTCTGTCGGGCATCCGGGGAGTGGCCACCGAAATCGAAATTCACGCCCGTGAACTCGAGAAACTACGCACGAAGATCAATCAACTCATCTCCGAGGAAACGGGCCAGAACCTCGATAAAGTCGAGAAGGACACGGACCGGGACTACTGGATGTCCTCCAATGACGCCTTCGAGTACGGCCTCATCTCCAAAATCATCACTCGAAGGACAGAGCTGCTCGATGGAAAAGGGAAAACTCAGTAGCTATCTCTCGACGACGCTCGGAGAGCTTGCGCTTGGGAAAAAACACGCTGCTCGCGTCTCCCGGGGCAAGGTCCGCGACATGGTCGATCTCGGCGACAGGCTCATCATCACCGTCACCGACCGACTTTCCGCCTTCGACCGCGTCCTCACCACCATCCCCTGCAAGGGCCAGGTGTTGAACGAGCTCTCTCTTTTCTGGTTCGAAGCCACCCGTTCCATCGTTCCGAACCATATCGAGGAGACGCTGTCTCCCCGCAGCGTCATCGCGCGGAAATGCGACGTGCTGCCCGTGGAAGTGATCGTGCGCGCCTACCTCACCGGCTCGGCTTGGCGCGACTACCGCCAGGGCAAGGCCATCGCCGGGATCGTGCTCCCCCCCGATATGCGCTACAACCAGAAATTCGAATCGCCCGTCATTACGCCCAGCACCAAGGCCGAACGCGGCGCGCACGATGAGCCGATCTCGACAGGGGATGTCGTCCGACGGGACCTGGTGAGCGAGCCCCTTTGGCGCCGGGTGGAGGAATGCGCCCTGGCGCTCTTCAAGGCCGGGAGCGAGCATGCGGCCCGGAACGGTCTCATCCTCGTCGACACGAAGTACGAGTTCGGCACCCGCGAAGGGAAACTCGTCCTCGTCGATGAAGTGCACACCCCCGATTCCAGCCGCTTCTGGCACGCCGATACCTACGATGAACTGTACGCCCGCGGCGAAGCGCAGCGCGAGCTCGACAAGGAATATCTGCGGCGCTGGCTCATTGAACGGGGCTACATGGGCGACGGCGAGGCGCCGCCCATTCCCGACGACATCCGCCTGGAGACGGGCCTGCGCTATGTCACCGCCTACGAACGGGTCACCGGGCGGACGTTCATGCCCGGCGATGTCGATGCGCGCCGTGAAGCCGAGATCGTGGAAAAGGCGATCGCTCGCTTGGCCTGAGAAAAGTTCGTGCCGAAGCGATGAAATAAAATATATAATTTAACTTATGCGCATACTTTTATTATTCTTTCATCTTCCGAATCTTCCGTAAATCGTCCTTCAACAACGCACTCGAGGGGTACACCTTGAGTCCGCTCGCGATCGTCTCCTCGGCCCGGTCGTAATCCTTCTCGTTGTAAAATTCGATCATCCGATTGTGCACCAGGACTTCGTAGCTCCTGAGGAGCTCCGGTTTCGGACCGAGCGCAGCGAGGCCTTCCTCGATCGCGGCGACGGCCTCCGAAAAATCGTTCGTTTTTTTCGCAGCCTCGGAACGGGACGTGTACAGGTAGAGCGCGAGCTCGCCTCGGGTTTGCGCGGAGAGATAGGCCGCCGCCCGTTCTCCAGTCAAAAAGGATGCGGCTGCTGCGAACGAACCGGACTGAATCAATTTCAGGCACAGGTTGTAGGAATAGACGCCGGCGCTTTTGAGCAGCGCCTGCGCCCGGTTCGTTTTGGCGAGGCCGGCTTCGACGACTGCGAGCGCTTCCTCGTCGCCTTTCTCTACAGCGGCGACCGACGCCCGGCGCTGGGTGCAATAGACGAGAAGAGCGAGGTAATCGGCTTTATCGATCTTCCGCGCGGTGACAAATTCATCCAAGGTCGATTCCGCCTCGTCGAACGCGCCTTTTCCCGCCAGCGCGAGAACGAGGTTGTGCGCGTAGATCGTTTCTCCTTTCAAAAGCTCCGGATCGTCGCCGAGCTCTTTTCGCGCCGCATTAATGACGGCCAAAGCGCCCGCCGGTCCGCGGCCAGGATCCGCGGCGACGGCTTCGGCCTCGCGGAGATAACGGAAGAGTATGACCGCGCGAAAGTCGTCCGGCGGAAGAGCGCCTTCGGCGTACGCCCGCCGCGCCGCGGCTTCCGCTTCGGCGAAGGCTTTTTTTTCGACGAGCCGGTTCGCCCATTCGCGCGCGAACGAGGCCTTGAGCGTGCGCAGCCGGTCGAAGTCGCCGTACAGGGCGCCCGCCCGTCCGAGGATCGTGTACCCGGCCTCGAAGCGGCCGGCGTCGAGCGCGTAGCGGGCCGATTCCGAAAAGACGCCGAGAAGGATATTCATCGTCTCCTCGTTTTTGACGAGCTCGAACAGGTCGACCCCGACGCCGATCGCCCCGGTGAAATCCTTTTCACCGACAAGCGTCGAGACGCGGTTGATCAGGATGAGCGACAGGATCTCCGTTCGCCCGATATTCGTGCGGTCCGCGTAGTTGGTCGGCGGCGTGTATACGAATCCCGTCGTCCGGCCGAATTCATCCAGGAAATCCCGGCGCCGGCCGGGATCAAACCCGTAGCGGCTGGTGGTTTCCACGTCGAAGGAGGCGCCGTCGACCGACACCTTCACGAAAGCGTGGTCGGACGTGCGCACGCCCGAAGCCGGGATGCCGAGGGCGTCGGCGGCAATGAGGAAAAAAACGCTTGAGGAGACGCAGTTGAACAGGCCCGCATCGAGGATGCGGTCAAGGCCGGTGACGGTCGCCGCGTAGCGCACGAGATACTTTTCATGTAGAAATGACAGCAGATCGTCCGCCAGTGATCGATCGACGGGTCGGTCGGCGAAATGTTTCTTAACCGTTTCCGTGACGGCGGCGAGCGATCCCCGGGAGCGCGCAAAATCATTTTCCGACACGCCCGAAAAGACGAGGGCGGCGTCCGCGAAATCCCCGGGCGCAACGCCCCCCCCGCCCGAGGAGAGGCGCCGTGCGATCGGCAGGGGTTCGAGCCGGGCCGCCGGATCGAGATCGGCGAGCGCGAGCGCGGGGTTGATGAGAAGCAGAAAAATTATTATTTTTCTACCTGTCTTCGGCTTCACGGGATAAATTTAGGTCGAAAAATCGAAGATTGCAAGAATGACTTCTCCCCCGAAGCATGGGCGCGGAGTCAGGAAACTCAAGCGGAGGGACCGATGAAAACCGATTTTGACGTCATCATTATAGGCGCCGGCGCCGCCGGTTTGGCGGCGTCCCAGTACGCCGCGCGCGCCAATCTGTCGACGCTGGTCGTCGAGGAACTCGCTTCGGGCGGCCAGGCGCTTATCGTCGACCGGCTGGAGAATTATCCGGGTTTTCCGGAGCCCGTCTCGGGGATGGAATTGGCGCAGCGCATGGAAAAACAAGCCAAGGCGTTCGGGGCGCAGTTCGAATACACGACGGTCTCATCCGTGGAAAAGAGGGGGGGGGTCTTTCGGGTCGGCTTCACCAACGGCGAACGAACCGCGCTGGCGGTCATCGTGGCGAGCGGCGCCCGGCACAAGACACTCGGGGTGCCGGGCGAAAAGGAGCTCATGGGCCATGGCGTCTCGTATTGCGC
>JAFGSW010000026.1 GCA_016934415.1 Spirochaetales bacterium
AATGCTGTGGAGAGGACTTGAACCTCCACGAGGGAACCCCCACTAGCCCCTCAAGCTAGCGTGTCTACCAAATTCCACCACCACAGCGAGAGGCAACATACTACTGACGGTTCGGTTTTTTGTCAAGGGACGCCCGGGCGCCGGGCCCTGCGGCCGAAGGAGTATTGCCAAAGGCTTGAAACGGGAGTATGATGGTTTCAATATAAACCTTGAGGGGAGGTTTTTATGAATGGGAGGGGGACCCGTCTTTTCTTTTTTTCCGTGGCATTGACCTTCGGACTCGTTACGGCGGCGACCGGTTACTCCAGGCCGGTGCTGGGCGCGGGTGCGCCGGTCCGGGACGCACCGCGTTCCGTCACTCTCAACCGCCTCTGCCAGAAGGAGCCCGGGAAAGACGTCGACTACAGCCGTTATTTCACCGTTCCCGATCGGGACGGCGGCACCGTGTACGTATTCTACAACAACATCATCGATGCGGACGACAACACGCAATTCGGCTATGCGCTCCTCTATGGACTCGAATTCGCCGCTGAGAAGGCGAACGCGAATGATTACATCGCGGTCGGAATCTACTTTTCAAATCGAAAGGGAGAAATCTACGGGATACAAAAACAGGCGTTCGACGAATTCCGCCGGAAGAAGATGGAGATCAAAGATCTTCTCAAATACTTGTCCGTCAAGAAGGTGGACCTTTCGGATCTTCCTGGGACCAAGCCGAAAGTCCAATAATTAATATGGGGCGACATTTTCATCCAGACACGATAACCGGTCGATAGCCGATTTATCATGATTTTTTTTTCAAGAAGACCGTTTTTATCCTGAAAACAGGCCGGATAAAGCGAAAAAACACATAAGTCGAAATGTATCATTCCTCATTTTGAATCGGATTCGGACCGATTCTTGACAAAATGACGATACGCTATTACACTCGATACGCAGTTAAAATAAGGGTCTTCCGAAGTATCGCCTTTCCCGGAAGCCCTGAGCGGTACAGTCAAACGTGCTCTATTCAGCGCGTTTTTATGCGGCGTTGGATGACAGGGCTCACGAGCGGTTCCTTTTACCACCGACCCAACATGTCGTTCATTTGCAGGCGGCGCTGTTCCCGGGCCGGGAAAAGGTCTGGCGGTGATTCCCGTCATCTAACGAGCACATTTTTTGAAAAAGCGGAACCTATGGCTATTGTGAAACATGAGGGAATAAAGCGGCTGGAATTTGAACATATGATCAGCGAGGCAGGGTACCGAAAGGCCACCTTGCTTCAGCAATTGGTGCTGCCCCCGATCCTCGAGGGGAGGGACGTGGACGCCATTTCCGGCACCCATCCGGGCAAGACACTCGCCATCGCCGTCGCTCTTCTCTTGAAACTCAATCGGAACAAAACGGGTATCAAAGCGATCGTCATTACCAGGGATCGGGACCAGGCCCAGAAGGTCTACCGGGCGTTGACACATTCCCTCCAGGCTTTTGCGCAGGGCGCAGTGACGGCGGTCATCGGTTTTTCGGATCTCATAAAAAAAGAGGCGCGCCAGCTTGAGTCCGCCCCCGACATCCTGGTGAGCACCCCCTCACGGCTCATCGATCACATCCGCCGGGCCAATATCGATCTCGACGCCGTAGATCGGATTTTTATTGACGAGGAAGAGCCGTATGAATCGGAGTTCGAGTCGGATGTCTGTTACATCCTCTCCAAACTCAAATCCTCGATCCAGATCGTGCGTTTCACCTGGCCGCGCGATGCCGCCTACGCCAACTTCGAACAATTGCTGAAGCGTCCGGTCGTCATCCGGGAAAAGGATTTTTCCCGTGATCACGGGAAAATCGAATACTCATACCTGTGTGGGGAGAATAAAGAAGCGCTCCTGACGCGGGCGCTCCTGTCCCTCGACTTCGAATGCGTTCTCATCCTTCTGGATTCGTCGACTGGGGCCAGGAAGATCGCCGCGGAACTCAAATCGCTGCGGCTGTCCGGCTTGGTGGCGCACCGGGAAGGCGGCCGCGGACGCCAGGAAAAATCCGTCGACTTGTCCAGCCGCGAGGGAGTGGATTTCATCGTTCTCTCCCAAGACATGCTCCCGCAGTTCAGCCTGGAGGGGATATCCCACATCATCAATTGCGAGATCGCGTTTTGGGAATCGGACGCAAGGAAACACGTCAATCTCTCAAACATGGGCGGTACCGTCATCCATTGTCTCACCCTGCTTACCCCCCAGGAAGAAAAACAACTCGAAGCGATTGAGGAGCGCGACAAAGTGAAAATACAAAAGAAGAGCCCGCCCACCGACCCCGATATCGTCACGGGAACCGTCAAGCGGCTGTTCGCCTCCGCCCTCCAGGAACAGGTCTCGGACGAGATCAAGGCATACGCCGCCGCCGTGCGGCGCGAGGTCCCGATCGGGAAACGGTCGCTGTTCATCGCCGCCCTCGTCAAGGATACGCTCCGGCCGCTCGTCACACGAAAGATCGAATTCGTCACTCTTTTTCTCGGGATCGGACGGCTTCGGGACGTCGGCGCCAGGGAGATCGCGTCGCTTTTCAGCCAAACGCTCAGACTCGACAAGTCCCGCCTCGGGGACATCCGTGTGTTCGACAATTACTCATTCGTTGAAATCGACAAGGAATACGCCGACAAGGCGATTGCCGAGCTCTCCCAGAAAGAGCTGAAGGGCCGGAAACTGGTCATCAATTATTCTCGAAAGAAGGAAGAGAAGAGGGGTTTTGGACCTCGTCGCCACAAGCGTGATTGAGTCCGCGCTTGCCTTCCTCGGGCGCTGGCGGCGCGTGGAGATCGAGATCGGAAGCGGGAACGGCCACTTCCTGACCGAGTACGGAAAACGCCTTCCGGATTGCGGCCTGCTCGGTATTGAAACGAAGAACAGACGATGCGGGAAAATCCAGAAAAAGATTCGAAATAACGGCCTCGATAATGTCCTTCTCTTCCAGGGACGCGCGGAATCGCTCTTCGACCGCCTCGCCCCCGACCTGGTCGACGCCATACACGTTTATTTTCCGGATCCCTGGCCGAAGAGCAAGCATCGCCGCCGCCGGCTTTTTAAAATGCCGGCGCTCGAGGTGTTTCACCGCGTCCTCAAAACGGGCGGTCGTATCTATTTCGCGACCGATGTTTTCGATTATTACCTCCAGGCCAAGGTGCTCGGCATCCTCCACGGCGGATTCGCCGTGCCGGCGGAGAACCTTCCCCCCGAGACGACGCTTTCCATGTTCAGCCTGAGAACGAGGACCGCCGGCCGGTCGCCGAAGGGACTCGTCCTCCGCAAGACGTAAGCCGCCCCGGACCGCGGCCGGCTCAGATCCGCTTTAGATGATACGGGCGGTGAAAAGCAGGATGAGGTAGATGAGTGTGAAATTGACGAGGAGCCCCGAGAAAATGCATACCGCGGAGACGAGTCCCAGCTCCCGTGATTTGCGGGCGCATGCGTCGGCCAGGCGGCGCGGGTTGCCGGGCAGGCACACGAGCTCGACCATCGGATCGGTCGACGTCTGGATTTCTTTCCCGTCCCTTACCCCGAAAATGTAATACACACCCTCTTCGTCGGAACGGCCGGGGAGCGGGTTCCCGCGGATTCTCATTTGCGGGTTGAGAGCGAAGAGTGCGCGTTCATTTCCCGGTTGCCAGCGCACCGCGACGTATTCCTCTCCGTTGCGAAGAGGCGCGGACGTACACTCGGCCGCGAGGTCGGTTTCAGGCGGGAAGTACCGCAGCGGCAGAAGGAGGAGATCGCGCTGCGAGCGCAGGAGACGGGAGCGTTTCCAGAAAAAACGGTAAAGGAAATAGAGGAATACCCCCGGCGGGAAAAGATAGACGACGGGGAAGGTGGCCAGGGTGAGGGAAAAAAGGGAAAAAGACACGAGTTCCTGGTTCAGGGCGGAAAGAAAGGCGATGAGCAGGAGCACAAGCGCGCCGAGGATGAGTGAAACGGTGGTGAAGGGGTTATAATACTCATTTTTCTGCCGCGCGCTCCAAATGCAGCGTTTCAGGAGTGATTCCCGTGCGCCGTCGTAGATGATGAGGAGCAGCGAATCTTTCTCATGGGGCCGGAAGATGAGCTGCCCGTCCTCCACGACGGCTGGCCCGCTTACGAATACTTGAATACCCGAAGGCAGGGAATAGATCTTCTTCCACGGCAGATAATCCGGTTCCTCGTCGGGAGGGACGTCCTCGGAAAATTCCACCGTCGCCGACCGCTCGTCGATCGGATAGGAACGGAGAAGGGAAACTGAGACTTTTTCGACGTCCACGCCGACGGTGAAGTTCTTGTCCGTGACCCAGAGACGGTTCCGGCCCTGGATGGACTCGAGCGATCCAAAAAACCGGAAATGCCCCACCTGCCCGCCGGCGGAAGACGAGCTTAAAAGCGAGATATCGGCGACGGAGAGCTGCGAGGATTGGGTGAGTTTCTGTCGGAACCGATACCATTGGCCGCGGATGAGGAAGGCGCCGAAGCCCGGAATCAGCCCGAAAAAGATGAAGGCGATGAAGAACACGGCTATAAAAAGGAGTATCATGCGATGTCGACCCCCTCGCGCGAGAGATTTCAGTGTAGTGATTTTCAGCCGGAAAGTGAAGGTCCCGGTGGAGCGAGGGCACGGGGACCTCGGGGTTGAAAAAGAAAATGAAATAGCATAGTGTATGTCATCATGCTCGAACGGATCATCGTCGGGGAATTACGCACCAATTGTTATTTTTTCTCCTTCAACAAGAAAGAATGCGTCATCATCGATCCGGGTGGCGACGCACCGCGGATCATCTCCTCGATCGAGGTGCTCAACCTCGTTCCCGTCGGGATCATCTTTACGCACGGCCACTTCGACCATACCCTGGCGGCGGCCGCAATCAAGGACCATTTCCTGAAAAAAAACGTCAAAATGAAAATCGCCATCCACGGCGCCGACCGCGCCTACCTGGGTCGAAGCGCAAAAAGGACGAACCTCAAGCATTTTAAAGTTCTTGGCGGTGAGGCGCAGGCCGTCTTCGAGAAACTTTTCGCCCTGCTCCCCGAGCCGGACCTGTACCTCAAGGAAGGCGATGACGTTTTCAAGAGCGGACTGAAGGTCATCGAGACGCCCGGACATTCACCGGGCAGTATTTGCCTCTACCACAAACTCGAATCGGTCATCTTCACCGGCGATACGCTGTTCTTCGAGGGCATCGGCCGGTCCGATCTGCCGGGCGGTAATGAGAGAATTTTACTGAAGAGCATTCACGAGAAATTGATGGTCCTGCCGCCGGAAACGAACGTCTACCCCGGACACGGACCCTTTACCAGCCTGGAGCGTGAAACGAAGGGTAATCCCTATCTGGAAATGGCGAAAAATAAGCCCGGCCGTCTCGTCCGCCCTTCGAAATATATTCAATAACCTTCGGATCGAAACTGCGCGTCATCCATTGTTGCGTCGCCCTGGGATCAGGCGAGGCGATTGAGGAGGGTGCCGGCGGCGGGAAGCATTCCGGCGGAAAAGGCTTTCAGGGAACGGGCGGCCGCTTGAAGGCGCTCGCCGATGCGGACTACCCGCGCCCGCAGGGCGTCTCCCGTTTCCGTTCGCTTCTGAGGCGGGGCGGAATAATTTCCCGACTCTCCGGTCAACTGCGTGATAAGGTCTTCCAGCAACTGGACCTGGTAGGCGGGGGTCGTTTCCTCTCCGGCGCGTGCCGGAACGGCCAGAACGTGCTTGAAGACCATGTTCGGCAGGATGAGGGGTCGGACCGGTACGCTTATTTTCGTGGCGACGGCCGGATTCTTCGTGAGGTTGGGTGTAATGTGGGCGCGGAACAATGCCCCGATCATTCTTTTTTCCCCCACTTTATTATCGGCGCGGACGGCTCGATTGATAACAGACGGGGGGAATTGGGGTATGTACCAAAATCAGTCGGGGTGACGGGTTGAGTGGGAAAAAAAAGTCCGGTGCGAAAACCGCCTGGAAGGTCTCGACAGCGGTTCGCTTGATCAGCGGTTCTTCAGTTCCTCGGACGCCTTGCACTTGAAACAGAGCGTGGCGTAGGGGATGGCCTCGAGCCTCTCCTTCGGTATCTTTTCACCGCATTTCATGCACTGCCCGTAATGCCCGCTGAGCATCCGGCTGATCGCCGCCTCGATGAGCCTGAGGGTTTTCACTTCCTGCTTGCTCAACGCGTCGAGGATGTTGCGATCAATGTCCTCCGAGGCGATGTCGGCGAGGTCTTTGGGATCTTTATCTTCAATGAGCTCGTTGAATTCTTCGCTCTCCTGGGCAAGGTTTTTTAGTATTTTCTTTTTCATGTCGACGAGAACGTCGCTCATCTTCGTTAAAAACCTTTTGTCCATCAAAATCCTCCATAAGGGGTGTTTTTGAGCGTTCTCGAATATGGACTAAAACCGGGAAATTGTCAACTAGTTTTCAATCCGCTTTCCCGGGACTTCCGGACATGGTCTATTGACTATATATGGAATAAAACGGCGTTGCCGTTTGCCATTGACAAAAGACGGCGTATTCCATATTAATGATGCGGGAAAGGGCAATCTGTGGCAAAAGAAGAAGCGATTGAAGTCGAAGGCATCGTCAAGGAATCTCTCCCCAACACCATGTTTCGGGTGGAGATCTCAAGCGGACATCTCATCCTGGCTCACTTGTCGGGGAAGATGCGCAAGCATTATATCCGTATCGTCCCGGGAGACAAGGTGAAAGTGGCGCTCTCTCCCTACGACCTCACTCGGGGCCGAATCATTTTCCGGGAACATTAGCCTGAAAGAGCGCCGACAGACTTTCCGTTTGTCGGTAGCCTGCTCAGGCCCGTCTGAATATTCCAACCGAAATTCCATCGCCTTTCCCGCTCGTCAGGAACGATACGACGCATTTTCCTTCACGTAGTCGTAGCTGAGGTCGGCTCCCAGGACGGTGGCGCGCTTCGTTCCGACGTTGAGACCGACGGTGATATTGACAGAACGGTCGTGCGGCGGGAACCGGCCGGCGAGCGAGAACGAGCATTCATCGAGGTAGGCGAACAGGCGTTTTTCCTTTTCTTCGTCCAGCAGGAACCGGTCGCCCGCGAAGATTTCGATTCCGCCGATGGAGACCGACAGGAGCGAACGCGGAAGGGCGAAGCCTCGGTTCCCGAAGAAATCCCCCAGCGAGCTCACCAGCCGTCCGACATTGGGATCGTTGCCGAACACGGCCGTCTTGACGAGGGGCGAGTTGACCATCGCCTTTCCCGCGCTCTCCGCGAGCTCGACCGACGGGGCGCCCTCGATCGTCACCTGCATGACGTGCGTGACGCCCTCGCCGTTGCGCACGATGTCCCCGCTCAAAAGCCCGAGCACCTCCTCGAGACCGCGGGCGAACGCCTCTTCCCCGACGGCCGGTTTGATATTGGAGGACAAGGCGATGACCATGTCGCTCGTGCTCTGGTCGGAATCGATCGAGATGCGGTTGAGCGTTGCGGCGGCGGCCCGGGTCAGGCATTTCTTTAAGGACGATCGGCTCACCTGGACATCCGTAAGGACGAAGACGAGCATGGTGGCGAGGTTGGGCTCGATCATGCCGGCGCCCTTGGCCGCGGCGACGATCACGCCTTCCCCGCAGCGGGCGGACCGCACCTTGGGGAAGGCGTCGGTCGTCATCATAGCCTCGGCCACGGGCAGAAGAGACGTGGATTGCAGGTTCCCGGAGAGCTCTCCGACTTTGGCGCGCATTTCGGCGGCCGGCAGTTTCCAGCCGATGATGCCGGTGGAGGCCGGAAAGAACCTCTCCTGCCGTTCGCCGAGGGCCTCCGCCAGGGCGGCGAGAACGCTCTCCTGGGCCTCGACCCCGCCCGGCGCAGCGACGTTGGAGATCTTGTTGTTGACGAGGATGCCCCGCGCGTATTTTTCCTTCAGCCGTTCCCGGCCGATTACAACCGGCGCGCCGCAAAAGAGATTACGCGTAAAGAGAGCGTGGAAGGAGGGCGTCGGGCGGTCGAGGAGAATGAGCGCGAGATTCATCGGATATTCCTTCGCGCGTCCGAGCTCCTCGGGGAAAAAGGAGAGGGAGGCGACCCCGGCCTTGAAACCGGCGGGGAGCGCGGCGCGTGCCTCAAGCGCGGCCCGGTATTCTTCCCGGGTGTGAAAGATTTCCATCGGATTTCCCTTTCAGTCCGTACCGGTGGCGGCTCCGGATTCCGCCCGTTCGGTTACTGCTGGCTGAAGCAGAGCGTCTCGTTCAGCACTGTGATCGCCTTGTGGAAGTCCTTGCGCTGGATGACGAGCTGAATGCTCACCTGCCGCAGCGACTGAGAGATGCACTCAACGTTGATCTTGTGCTCCGCCAGGACGGACGCGGCTCGGGAGAGCACGCCCGGCTGGGCGATGTTCGAACCGATGATGCAGACAATGGCCTGTTCGCGTACCGTCACCAACTCGTACTTCGCCTTCAGCTCGCGGATGAGCTCCTCGCGCCGATCCTTCTCCCAGATGACCAGCGTGATCGAGTTGGCATTAGTGGCTTTCATGATGTAGCTGATCCCGTGCCGGTAGAAAATCTGCATGACGTGCATGTCGAAGCCGGCTTCTCCGACCATGGACGAGTCGTGCACTTCGATGACGACCACCTTGTCCGATCCGGCGATGATCTCGACGCGGGACTCTTTGCCGATGTAGGTCTTGGAAATGAGTGTGCCCGGGTGGTCGGGCTCGAAGGTGTTCTTGATGCGCAGGGGGATGCCGTGCCTCTCGAGCGGCTTCGAGGCCTTGGGATGAATCGCCTCCATGCCCACGTCGGCGAGCTGGTCGGCCACGTCGTAATTGGTAAAGCCGACGGTGACCGCTTTCTCGGGGCTCACCACCCTCGGATCGGCCGAGGCCAGGTGGAATTCCTTGTGGATGACCGCCTCGTCCGCTCCGACCTCGACGGCGATCTTGGAGAAGGTGACCTCGGAGTAGCCGCGGTCGAATTCGCGCATGATCCCCTCGGTGCCCTTGGTGTAGCCGGTGGCGACGGTGATCGTCTTGGAAAAATCGATGCCGGAGAAGGCTTTGTGAATACGCTCGTCTATAGTCAGGTAATCCTCGTCGTTGAAACCGGAGAGGTCGACGAGGGTGGCCTGGATGCCGTTGTGCTTCAGGATGTCCACGGTGTTGAACGCCGAGTGCGCCTCGCCGATCGAAGCGAGAAGCTCGCGGGCCGCGAAGAGGATGTTGTGCTTGTCGACGTACCCGGAGGCCACCACCTCTGCCATGCTCTTGAGGTAGTTTTTCGTCTGTTCGATGCGTTCGCGGAGGAAGCGCTCCGCGGCCGCGAGGTCGAGCTTCAGGTCGGCGAAGGTCCGGTTGATGGCGAGGAGTTTTTGGAGGAGCCCGTCGAGCGCCGTTTCGTATTTCCCGTTTTTCACGAACGAGGCATGAATGCCGGGCACGCCCGTTTTCTTGTGCTCGAGAAGCCAGTTGGTGACGTCGTTGTAGGCCGAGACAACGAAGATGCGGTTGTACGCAACTTTCCCGCCGCCGTGAATGATATTGTTGAAAACGTCGTGGAACCTGGACATCGAGGTCCCGCCGATTTTTTCGACCGTCAACATGTGCCTTGAATCCTTTCCGGGGAGCGGGAAGCGCGGCGATGCCGTCCCCGTTTTCGTCCGTTGTCGGGAGGGCATTTGACGCCCGTGCGGTATTTATTGATAGTGAAATAACCGAAGTAAGTCAAGCAAAGGACGGGGTGTTCCGTATGAATGGGACGGGATGAAGAGATGTATTCCTCACCCGTTCCCCCCCTTGTTCGTGAGCTCCTGGATCAAGTCGCGGAGCTCGGCGGCCTTCTCGTAGTTTTCGATTTTCACCGCGTCTTCGAGCTCGAGCTTAAGCTGGTCGAGCCGGGATGCGGTTTTGTTGTTGCCGAGCTCGGACAGAGTGACTTTGAGGTAATTGAGCGACCGCATTTTCTCGAACTGGAACGTGATGTTGTTGATCTCCGGCAGGTGTTTGATCTCGGTCACGGCGGCCTCGACGATTTCCTTGGAAAGCGTGGAGAGCCCCTGCTTCATGGCGATCATGGCCCGCGCCACGGCATTGACCCTGAGGATGTAGGGTTTGTATTGAAGGAGCTGGTCACGGTCCTCGGGGGCGGCGCAGTAGTCGTCCACCAGCTCGCATATTCTCAGATTTTGGTCCGTGTCGCGGATAGTGCGCTCCATGTCCCCGATCTGGAACAAGATGATGTAGCGGTAATAATTGAGCAGAGCCTCTTCCTGGAGAAGCTGAAAGTCCTCATGATTCAAGCTGAAATTCTTGTCTCCGCCCTTCAACCGGCGGTGCCGGGACAGTTGCTCCTCGAAATGCTCCAGCGCCGAGTCCTTGCCGAACGGCCGTTTGCCGTCGGGTCGGCCGGTGAGCTCGTATTGCTCGATACCGAGGGGCTTTCTCACCTGCAGCACCTCGTTTTCGTCATCGCTCTTTATAATGCGAATATTGCTCGATGGGTTATAGGGCCACTCTTTCAAGAGTTGGGAGATGTCCTGGTTCATGGCCGCCGCTCCTCATGTAAATATATCCACGAATTGCGAAACCGACCAGAGCGCGCCCCTTCCAGTTTCCAGCCCGATTGATCGATTTCTTCCGGCATTCTGATTATCGGAAAAAAGGGCCCGGTAATGAAGGCAAGCCCGGCCTGAACGCGCTGTCTCGGACGCAGGGGATGCATTTACGCGTGATGGGCCGCCGCCCGTTATCCTTGACACGTACATGTGTAATAGGCTTTAATACTTACTCAATCCTTCCCCTCGAATCAAGGAGAAAAGCATGTCTACGATTAAAAATATCGGCATCATCACGAGCGGCGGCGACTGCGGCGGGCTCAATGCCGTCGTGCGCGGCGCAGCCCACATGGCGATCGCCCACGGCATCGGCGCCTACATCATCCCCAATGGCTATGCCGGGCTGTACAACCTCGTCAACATGGACAAGCTCACCCGCCTGACCCAGGACCGGGTGGACAGCATCCACTCCACCTCGGCCGGCTCGGAGGCGGGACATTCCCGCGTGAAGGTGTCCAAAATCGAAGACCCGAAAAAATATGACCGCATCAAGCAGGGATTGGCCAAGTTCCAGATCGACGCCCTCGTTATTTCCGGCGGCGACGACACCGGCAGCGTGGTCGTCGACCTGTCCGCCAACGGCATTCCCTGCGTGCACGCGCCCAAGACCATGGACCTGGACCTGCAGACCTATTCGGTGGGCGGCGATTCGGCCATCAACCGGATTACTGAATTCGTCGAGGCTTTGAAAACCACCGGGATGAGCCACAATCGCGTCATGGTGACCGAAGTCTTCGGCCGCTACGCCGGTCACACCGCCTTCCGCGGCGGAATCGGGGCGGACGCCGACTGCATCCTCATCCCCGAGGTCCCGGTGGACTTCGACGTCGTCTACGCCCACATCAAGAAGCAATTTTTCCGCCGCATCCTGGAGAGCGATGTGCGGGCGGGCACTTACACCATCGTCGTCGCCGAAGGCCTGCGCAAGGCCGACGGGGAACCATTATACGACGAGAGCATCGGGGTGGACACTTTCGGCCATAAAAAGCTGGCGGGAGCCGGCAAGTACGTCCGCGACCAGATCACCCAGCGCTTCAAGAAAGATCCCGAGGTCAAGGAGTTTATGAAGAAGACCGGCATGTTCGTGGAAAAACTCAATGAGACCCCGGAAGTGCGCGAGGTGGCGCCGACCCACCTTATCCGTTCCGGCACCTCCAGCGCCTTCGACGTCAATTTCGGCTGCGAGGCGGGCGGCGCGGCCGTCGAGCTCATCATGAACGGCATTTTCGGCGTAACGGTGCAGGGCGTCGTTGAGGGTGAAATCCGCTACCTTCCCACGAAGAGGGCGATCGAGCAGCGGCACGTCAACCTCGACATGGTCGCTTTTTACGAAAAACAAGGCTACTGTTTCGGGAGGAATCCGGAAACGTACAAGCCGCGCTTCGCCGAGAACAAAGGCGCGGTCGAACGGTACCTGTGATCATGGCCTCCAAGATCACGCCCCGCGCAACCGATTATTCCCAGTGGTACATCGACATCGTCCTCGAGGCGCAGCTCGCGGACTATTCGCCGGTGAAGGGCTGCATGGTCATCCGTCCGCGCGGGTATGCCCTCTGGGAAAAAATGCGCGACATCCTCGACCGCAAGTTCAAGGAGACCGGGCACAGCAACGCCTATTTCCCGCTCCTCATCCCGGAAAGCTTCATGAAAAAGGAAGCCGAGCACGTGGAGGGCTTCGCCCCCGAGTGCGCGGTGGTCACCATCGGCGGCAATGAACCGCTCGAGGAGCCGTACGTCATCCGCCCCACATCGGAGACCATCATCTGGAGCATGTACAAGAAATGGATCCAGTCCTACCGCGACCTGCCCATCCTCATCAACCAGTGGGCCAATGTCCTGCGCTGGGAAAAGCGCACCCGCCTATTCCTACGCACGACCGAGTTCCTCTGGCAGGAGGGGCATACGGCCCATGAGACCAAGGAAGAGGCGCTGGAAGAAGCCCTGAAGATGCTCATGGTCTATAAAAGTTTCGTGGAAGAGTATATGGCCGTGCCCGTCATCACGGGACTCAAGACTCAGTCGGAAAAATTCGCCGGCGCGGTCAACACGTATACCATCGAGGCGATGATGCAGGACGGCAAGGCGCTCCAGGCCGGAACCTCCCACGACCTCGGTCAAAATTTTGCCAAGGCGTTCGACGTCACCTACCAGACGCGCGAGGGAAAACTCGAGCACGTCTGGGCCACTTCATGGGGAATGACAACCCGCCTTATCGGGGCGCTGGTCATGGTCCATTCGGACGATAAAGGCCTGGTGCTGCCGCCCAAGCTGGCTCCGACGGAGCTGGCCATCGTCCCCATCTACAAAAACGAAAACAAGGCCGCGGTGCTCGAGTTCGCCCGACAGGTCCGCGACGACCTCAAGGACCGCTTCGCGATCGATCTGTACGATGACGACCAGAGCTCGCCGGGATTCAAATTCGCCCAGACCGAGCTCCTCGGCGTTCCGCTCCGCCTCGAGATCGGGCAGAAGGAAATCGAAAAGGGCGAGCTCGTGCTTGCGAGGAGGGACACCGGCGCCAAAACGGGCGTGCCCAAGACGGCGCTCGCCGACACGGTGAAAAGCCAGCTCGAGGAAATACAGAATAACCTCTTCCACCGCGCCCTCGCGTTCCGCAAGGAGCACACTCGCGAAGTGAAGGATTACGAGACCCTCCTCGCGCTCATGAACGGCGACGGCGGATTCGCGGACGCCGGATGGTGCGGCGACGCCGCCTGCGAGAAGAAGATCAAAGCGGACACCAAGGCTTCCATTCGCGTTCTTCCCCTCGGCCGCGAGGACGGCCGGCACGCGACCTGCGTCGTCTGCGGCAAAAAAGCCCACAGCGACGCGATCATCGCCAGGGCGTATTGATGTCGTCCCGGCGAGCTTTATCCATCGTCTTCGTATCGCTCGTCATCACCCTCTCCCCGTCCTGCCGGCCCGACGCCGATGCGGAGAAGGGCGTTTTTTACGGCCTGAGCCTGACAGGCGAATTCGTGAGAACCGAATCGCCGGCCGGCATGATGCCGATCGCTCTGCAGCCCTGGACCCGCCAGGTGAGAGTGGCGGACCTCTACTCGCGCGGAGATCGACTGTTCTTGACCGTCAACCGCCACGGGCTGGCGGAGCTTGCGATAAACGGTGATTCCATCGCGATACAGCGCCGGTACGACGAGAGATACTTCGGTCTTCGGACGGCGACGCGGATTTTCCCTTATGGTGACGATCTCTTCTGCCACGTGTACTTTGATTCGGCCTTTGCCGGGGACAACCGCGAGACCGCGCCCGCGGAGCGCGTCGGCCTCCTCCGGTATTCGCCCTCCGACCCCGGGCTGGGATTTCGTCCGGTAGTTTTTAATTTTCCCGCCCGGGACGAACCTTGGGAGGCGGTGTCGGCGCGTCCGCTCGATGCCGCCCGGTTGGCGCTTGAATGGAAAAAAACATCGGCGGATAATGTGGAATTCGCCTACTCGATGTTCGACCAGGCGAGTGGTACGGAGACGGAAGAAACAAGGGCCTGGTATTACGACGCGGCGGAACCGGACCTGTTTGCCGAGAAGGAGCGCGATCCCGTACTTCGAACGCTTGTCACGAGCATCGCCGGAGAGCTCGCGCGCGAGACGGCCGGAAGCGTGGTCTTGTGCGAGAGTATCGACGCCGCAGCCGGCCGGGAGGCGAGGTTTCTGTTCCCCGCCGCGGAGGAGACCGGGAACGGCGAAACCAGCTACGAAAAGGTGACGCTCAGGGCCTCGAGTGCGGGTTGGCTCGCCCTGCTTCCGGATTGTCGTTTCATCATTGCCTCATCGCCGGACGCAGCGAGCTGGTTCCGTGGCCTTCTGCCCGCCCTGCCCGCCGGCTTCCGCTATACGGGCTTGGCCGAAATGGGATCATGGTTGTGCTTTTCCTGGGAAGAAGTCGATTTCTACCTGGTGGGGCGGTCCGGTATTTTCCTACGGCGGCGATGAGTAGTTGACTTCTCCGGACCGCCGCCTTTTTTTGGTAGCGGCGTTTTTTTCTGGGGCCACGGCGTACACCCCTCGGCGGAGCTTATCCCGAGCTTAGGCGAGGGACTCGGGGCAGGCTCCGTGTCCTTTCTCAATTTGAGTCTTGTAAATAAAGCTGCTGTCCGGAAAAAGTTTGATAGCAATTACCTTCGCCATGTGATATACTTTTTAGCGATGATGAAAGCGAAATTCCTGTGCCTGATTCTCCTGTTCATGCCGTTGGCGGCGTGGCCGATTTCGTTTATCGGCATTGATACCGGTCTGCTCTTCGTAATCACGACCGAAGCGGCGGGGGCTCCGAATCCGGTTATTCTCCAGGGGATCGGCATCACCCTCCCACTCGTCGAAGAATCCGTGGTCTTCGTGCATGCCGGCCTGCTCTTCTACGGGTGCCAGTACATGTATTACCAGGGTCGCGCCGTCCCGGCCGACAACGAGCTCGCCAACACCATCTGGACGCTCTTCCCCCAACTCGAGGTGCTCGTCGGTATTCCGATAAAATTTTCGGACTCGGTCAGCATGGGCATCGGGATCGGTCCGGCTTTCATTTTCCCGCTTCCCCTTTTCGCGGCCGACTCCGGCGGAGACTATACATCCTCCATGTTCGCTTTCTTCTACGGGGGGCTGAGGTTTTTCTACGGCGAATTCGAGATTTTCCTGCGCATCGCCTTCGTCAAGGGTACCGACCTGTGCTTCAAGGTGCGGGGGCTCTATGAATTGGCGACGATTGGAGACGACCCGGCCATCAATAAATGGAACGGGACCCAAATCCAAGGCCTCATTTCCGTCCAGGTCCGTTTATAACCGGTCAGATACAGCGCTTGACGTCGATCTCTTCCTTGAATTCCATCTCCTGGGCGATCCGGAAGGCGATGAGCGATGAGACGAGGACGTCGACGAGCACCGCCGCGCCGATGAGGATCGGGGCGATCTGTCCCAGGTCGAGATATTTATCGATCGTCATATTGGGCTGGACATAGGTGAGGCAGAGGAAGGCGACGGCGGCGTAGGCGCCGGTCTGGGGGAACGGGGCGCTCACGATCGAAGTGAAGAGCGAGACGGCGATACTCGCGAAAAAGATCCAGACGTATTCGAGGAACGGAATCTGGGCGCCCAATGTCGATTTGCGAAGGAGAATCATGCAGACGGCGGCCACCATGGCCGTGCCGGCTTTGGAAAAAATACTCCCCAGGGTATAGACGGTCGTCCCGAATTTTCGCGGTACGTGCATGTTTTCGCGGCCGTGCTTGGTGAGGACGCCGAGCGCCACGTACGGGTCGCCTGTAAAGAGCCCCGCCAGGGCGGGCCCGAGCGACGCATAGAGCCAATGGAAGGGGTTCTTGCGGTTATTGAGATAGTAGAGGAAAAGGGGGAGGATGAGGAACACCGCCAGGAGCACGTCGATGGCGAGAGCGAGAAAGAGGGGAAGATAAGCCTCGCCGCCCTTCAAGTTTTTAAGGGCGAGCACCCGGGCGGCCCCCAGCGCGATCATCCCGATCCAGAACAGCTCCACGAACAGCGAATTGATGTGGTACATAATGCGGGACATGCCGTCCGCAAATTGAACCACCGGGCGCGTAAACTGCTTTTCATAATCGACATTGAGGCCGACGAGGAAGGCGAGAATGATGATCGGGAAGAGCGAGAATCCCGCTTGCGTGAAAACGGAAAGCAGGTTGTCGGGAAACACCCGCTGCTTGAGGATCTCCAGAAACGGGATGCCTTCCACGACGGGAGTGTTCGGCCCCGGAACAAACGGTTTTTGAACCGGGAGGAAAATACCGCTGACGGTGCCGATGAGAGTCAACCCGACGGTGATACAGAGAAGATATAGGAAGAACCTTCCCAGCACCGGCAGGAGCTTTTTTTCCACGCGCAACTCGAAGGTGGAGATGATGAACGAGAAGAAGACGAGGGGGAAGACCGCGTATTTGCCGATTTGGACCAGGATGACGGCGATGTCGCCCATTGTTTTCAAACCGGCGTCGCCTTCGGGGATGAACAGGGAGACGGCCGCCCCCAAGCCGATGCCGATGAGATATTTTATCCAAATTTTCATCGTATTTCCCCATTCCGCTGTTGCCAGTTTTTGTAATTCATTTTTTCCCGGCGGCGTCCGCATATCGGCGGTTTTGAATGTCCGTACTATACAAAAAAACGATTTCTTTGTACAGCGCGGCCGATGAACGGTTCTACGGAAGATGCCGGCCGTTCGCATTTGGGCGGGACGGCCGCAGGGCGTGCGGAGGGAGATCGGCCATAAAAAAGCGGGGACGCGGGGGAAGGGTCATACCGCGCGGGCAAAAATATCGCTGAACGAAAAAAAAGAGATCTTGTTTCGGCGTAGTACTACTTGGTTTTTTCTTCGATCTCTTTAATAAGATCGCGCAAGCGGGCGGCTTCTTCGTAATTTTCCTCTTCCACCGCCTTGTCGAGCGAGGCTTTCAGACTTTCAAGCTGCGTTTCATGCTCCGTCTGTTCGAAGGAGCCTTGGGCGGCCTCCTGCACGACGTTCACGGAAATGCCCGCCTTGTCCACGACGAATTCATCGATAAACAGGGCGCACTTGACGCGGACGGCGAGGGCGATACAGTCGGAGGGCCTCGAATCGATCCCGATCTCTTCGCCGTTTCGCCCCAGCACGAGGCGGGCGAAGAAGGTCTCTTCCTTGAGTTCGGTGATTTCCACGCGCAAGATGTCGACCTTCAGCTGTTTGAGCGTCGAGATGAAGAGGTCGTGGGTGAGCGGCCGGGCGATCGAGATGCTCCCCAAGCCGATCAGGATCGCCTGCGCCTCGGGCTGACCGATGAAAATAGGTACCGCGACGTCCGAGCCGATCGGCCGAATGAGAACAGCGCTGCCGTGTTCGGCCTTGGCCACCGTCCAGACTTCAGCCGGGACGAGCATTAGGCGTATCCTTATGCGTCGATTTGAGGTACTTGATGATGGCTTGGATATCAACGAACCCGAGCGCGACGGCAATCTCGCCAAAGAGGCGTTTATCGCCTTCCTTTTGGCGTTTGAGGACCGTCTCGACCTGCTCTTTGGTCATTCCGCCGATTCGGACCAAGCCTTCCCCGATTTTTTCCTCGATGATCTTGGTATGGGCCATGACGCTCCCCTTTTTAAACGAGATGTCCGTACTTTTTAAATAATATCCAAAGCGCGGGATATTTTCAAATATTTGTGCGTTTTTTTTCAAAGCGGAAGCGCGCGAACCGCCTCGAAAAGCCCTTCTTTCAACCCGCAAAAGACGATTGGAGAAAAAATCGGCTTCAAACCGAACGGAAACCGGCAAATCACCTTCGGGAGCTTGAAACGACACGCTTTTTTTACTATTATTGCTTTCTCAAATTCGGAGCGGCTTGAATGGAAGGCTGCGAGCAATTATTTTACCGGCGGCGCCGGTGATTTGTGAAAGGATGATCGCCAAATCTATGGATAAAAAAAGAATTGTCATAACGGGTATCGGCACGGTCAACCCCCTGGGCAATAGTGTCGCGGAGACGTGGGAAAAAGCCCGAGCCGGGAAGAGCGGCATTGTTTCAATTACCAAATTCGACGCCTCGACCTATACCTCCCAGGTGGCCGGTGAGGTCAAAGATTTCGACTATAGGCGAGTTTTCAGCGAGGAAAATGCCAAAACGGCCAAGCGGCTCGAGCCGTTCGTCCACTACGCCGAAGCAGCGGTCCAGGAGGCTCTCGCCCAATCGGGACTGAAGATCGAATCCGAGGCGGACCGGATCGGCATTTGCATCGGAAGCGGCATCGGCGGCCTCCATTCTCAGTTTGATAATTCGAGCGCTCTCATCAGCAAAGGCAATCGTCGGGTGAGCCCGTTCTACATCCCGTCCTGCATCGGCAACATCGCTTCGGGCTTCGTGAGCATGATTCACGGAATCCGGGGACCCAACTTGAGCATGCAGACCGCCTGCGCCACGGCCAACCACTCGCTGGGCACGGCATGGATGCTCATTCAGTCGGGCATGGCCGACGTCATGATCGCGGGCGGCACGGAAGGCACCATCCTTCCATTGGCCTTCGCCGGTTTCTGCAACATGCACGCCCTCTCGACCAAGTACAACGCGACGCCGGAACGGGCCTCCCGGCCTTTCGACCGCGACCGGGACGGTTTCGTGATGGGTGAGGGCGCGGGCGTCCTCATCATCGAGGAGCTCGAACACGCCCGCCGGCGCGGCGCGCCGGTCCTCTGCGAGATCCTCGGCGTGGGCATGTCGGGAGACGCGTACGACCTCACCAACCCCGACCCGGAAGGTACGGGGGCGCTTCAGTCGATGCGTCAGGCGCTCGCCCTGGGCGGTATTACGGCCGATGAGATTACGTACGTCAATGCGCACGGTACCGCGACGCTGGTCGGCGACGTTGCCGAATGCCAGGCGGTCGCCAAGCTCGTGGGCGGCCGGAACGACGGCGTGTTCGTGGGATCAACCAAATCCATGCACGGCCATCTCCTGGGCGCCACCGCCGGCGTGGAGGCGATCATCTGCATCAAGGCGATGGAAGAGGGCCTCGTTCCGCCCAATATCAACATCGACAACCTGGATCCGGGCATCTCGCTCACCTGCATCAACCGGGAGCCGGTGCGGACCGAGGTGAAGGTGGCTCTTTCCAACTCTTTCGGATTCGGCGGACACAACTCGACGCTCCTGCTTCGAAAAATGTGAGAGGACCGCGCGGCCGTGAGCGCGCGGCGTCGGCTTTACAGAGGCGGTCGCTTCTGCTATATATAAAGCCATGAAAAAAATCTTCATCTTCCTCTTCTGTCTCGGCCTGCTCTCCTGCCTGAAGGACAACCAGGGCGCGAATAATACATCGCCTTCACCGAGTGCCGAGGGCCAGAACATCGACAACATCGATCAATTCATGCGGCAGGGACCCGGCTTTCCCCTCGGCGACTCGCTCGCGGAGATACGAAAGAACCTGGGCCGGCCATTGCGGGAAACCGTCGAAGACCGGCAGAACGTCCACGACAAGAATCAAACCGATCAAATATACAAGCTTTTCTACGGCGGGCTGTACCTGGAAGTCTACCACGTCACGGAGATGAACAGGGATCTCATTCTCCTCCTGGAAGTGACCGGCGACCAGTATCAAATCGCCTTCGGTCTGGCAGTCGGCGCTTTAAAAGCCAAGGTCCGGAAAGTCCTGGGGAAGCCCAACGACGAGAAACCGACGCTCTGGCGCTACTTCGCGAGCGACCTCATCATGGGGGCGTTTGAGTTCGGCCTTCAGGGCGACCGCGCGGTCTCGATCAAGTGGTATTACTCGATCGATTGACACTCATTACAACACAAGCACTTTCGCGCCCCGCTGGTCGCCGTGCTTGAGGTCGTTCAGGGCCCGATTGGCATCGGCCAGCGGATAGACGGTGACCTCAGGCTCGAGTGATGTTCGCCCCGCCAGTTGCAGTACCTCTTCAATGTCCCGCCGCGTTACGTTGGCCACGGACTTGATTTCTTTCTCCAGCCACAGGTGTTGCTCATACTCGATCATCGCAAGGATTTCATTGTCGATCGATTCTTTGCGAATGGCGTTGATCACAAACCGACCGCCCGCCTTGAGGCGCGGCGCCAGACGTGCGAGAGGCTCCCAGACGGGCGTCGTGTCGATGACCGCGTCGAGCGGCCGGGGCGGCGTTTCGTCGAAGCTGCCGGTCCAGTCGGCTCCGAGCGACAGGGCGAAGCGCCGTTGCTCCGGGCTGCGCGCAAATACGTAGAGCCGTAAGCGCGGGAAAAGGGTGCGGGCGGCCTGTAAAACAATGTGGCCCGACGCGCCGAAGCCGGAAAACCCGAGTGCGTCGCCGTCGGTGATCCCGCTCAAGCGCAGGGCACGGTAGCCCACGGCCCCGGCGCAGAGAAGAGGGGCGGCGGCGGTGTCTGCGAGCGAATCAGGCAAGAAGGCGGCGAAGCCTTCCGGGACGACCGCATATTCGGCGTACCCGCCGTCGGCATCCCGCCCGGTGGCCCCAAATCGGGCGCAGAGGTTTTCCCGGCCGCTCAGGCAATATTCGCATTCGCCACAGGCGGAATGGATCCAGCCCACGCCCACGCGGGAGCCTTGAGTAAAGCGGCTCGCCCGTTCTCCCCGGCCGCGCACCACACCCACCACCTGGTGTCCGAGGATAATCGGAAAAAATGAGGGAGCTGTCCGAGCCTCGATATCATCCAGGTCGGTGCGGCATACGCCGCAGGCTTTCACCTCAATGAGAATCTCGCCACTGCGGGGAATGGGAACGGGGAGCTCGGCCGAGCGAAGCGGATTCGGGTTTTCGGTCAGCGGGGCGCAATGGTCGAGTACCATCGCCTGCATTGTTTTTTTCATGTGTCCTCTTTCGAGGCCTATGAAGGGGTGCCTCAGCCTTTCCCCTTGATCGTCTCCATGAGTTTCTGGTAGCCGAAATGCATGAGCAGGTGGTCGAGGAGCACGAGGGAGGCGTAGTTTTCGGCCACCGGCCAGATGCGCGCCACGATCGTGGGGTCGCGGCGGGTGATGGCGGCGAGCTCCGCGTTTTTATGGGTGTACTTGTCCACCGTATGCTGGCGCTTGGCGATGGTGGGCGTGGGTTTGACCGCCAGGCGCGCGATTATCTCCTGGCCGGTGGCGAGTCCGCCGGTGATGCCGCCGGCGCTGTTGGTATCGAACTTCACCTTCCCTCCTTCGGCGGTCATCTGGTCGTTGGTCTGGGAACCGGTCAGGTTCTTCACTTTCATGCCGGCGCCGATCTCGACCGCCTTGACCGCGCCGATGCCGAGCATGCGGCCGAGCTCGGCGTCGAGTTTGTCGAAGACCGGCTCGCCCAGGCCGGCCGGCACGCCGGTGGCGCGAACCTCAACCAGCCCGCCGGAAGAGTCGCCGCCCGCAGAAACCTTCAAGGCCGCCTTCGTCATTTCCTCCGCGGCCTCGATGTCGGGGCAATTTAGTACGGGGTGGACGCCGTATTTCTCCAGGATCTCCGCGGCGCGGAATTCCGGCGTCTTGGCTCGAATGGCGTCGATCTCGTTCTCGACCTCGGAGAGGACTTTCATTTTTTGAAGGAATCGCATGTCCTCGTCCAGTCGCCCCTTGACGAAGAGTTCCTGGTAGAAGGGATCGTAGTCGCGGCGCATCGCTTTGTACGCCTCGCCGCTTTTCAGGGCTGTGGCCGAATCGACGTCGGGCGCGGCCACGCCGGCCGCCTCGCGGACGAAGGCAAACACCTCGATGCCGCAGGCTTTGAGTATTTTCTTCGCCACCATGCCGGCGGCCACAATGGTGCAGGTGTAGCGTCCCGAAAAGATCCCGGCGCCGATGGCGTCGTCATCCGGGCCGTATTTGACGAACGAGGCGTAGGAGGCGTGCCCGGGCCGCGGCGTGCGGTTCGTGTCCTGGTATTGCTTGATGTGTTCGAAGTGCCGGTCGAGGTTGGGGATGAGGACCACGAGCGGCGTGCCGTTGGTGTGATGCTTGTTCCCCGCGTTCTCCACGGTGTCCGCGGCATTGACCCCCGCGTAGATCACGGGCAGGTCGGGTTCCTTGCGCGGCGAGGAGAGCTCGTCGGCGCCGGGTTTACGGAGCAGAAGGTCGCCGTAGATCTCGCGTTCTGACAGCGGCATGCCGGCGGGCACGCCCTGGATCGTCGCCGACAACCCCTCCTGGTACGACCCCCCCGCGACGGTCACTTGAAACAGCCTCCCCAGATGACACCCGAACATGATGAGCTCCTTTACTGCGTTGTAGGGACGCACGGCCGTGCGTCCCTGCAATCGGACTTGCGTGCCTGCGGCCGTCGATAAAAGACAAGTCAAAATAACGGGCGATGGTGAAAATGTCAATAATAACTTAAGTGAGATGGTGGAGGGCGATGCAAGACTCGTTTCGCCAAAAAAAGAGGAATCTTAAAAAGAAATTTTACCGAGGAGAAATGCGAGGCGATCGGCTCGGGAAAATTGTAAAATGAATTCGCCCCGCGCCTCGTTATGCTTCGGCCTCTTCCGCTTTCGGCGCCGCCGCGGCCGGCTTCGGCTGCTTCGACATTTTCGTATTGCAGATTTTGCACAGGAAAATTTTCTGTTTATCCACTTCCCGCTCGTAAATAACCTTGACGCCGGTCCGCTTGCACTGAGGGCAGGTGCCCCTGCCTTGATTCGGCTTGGTCCGTGTCCCTTTTCCCCTATGGGCTTTTGACATTCGGTTTCTTCCTTTCTCGTGGAGTATATGGTAGGCGATAGACTATCCGTTTCGACTCGCCTCGTCAAGCGTCCAGCGCGGAAGTATCCGCCGCAGAAGTGATTTCCCCTTGTTTTTAAAGGCCGATTGATCAAAGTTTCCGGATGATCACCATGGTCGCGTCGTCGGCGAGATTGCCCTTGTATTTCTTAAGGTCGCCGTTCTTGGCGTGCTCTTGCACGGCCTGCAGTATTCGGCCGCCGATCTCTTCGATGGGCAGGGCGGAGGCGGCGGCCAGCACTTCCTTGAGACGCGGGATGCCGAATTGGTTCGAAAAATTGTCCTTGGCCTCGATGATTCCGTCGGTGTAGAGAAGCAACAGGTCGTTCGTCTGCATGGAGAACTCGGCGGCGGATTCGCGCGCGCTGATGGCGGGCGAGAGGCCCATGAACGCCGTCTTATTTATCAAAAAGTCGAGCTCGACGATCGTGTTGCGGCTTTTTTTATAGTGAAGCGCGATAAGGTGGGTGCCGGCGCAGGCGAACGTATCGCCCTTGACCAGGAAGTAGTTTTCGGTCATGAACTTGTCGCTGCCGATGCGGTTTTTATTGATCTCGCAAAGGATTTTATTGACGAGCTCGTAGAGTTCGAACGGCTCGAGCCTCTTTCCGAACGTCTCGGCGGCCATGATCGCCGACTGGAAGGCGGTGAGCTGGATGAGAGCGGTGACGCCGGACGGGAGCCCGTGGCCGCTCACGTCGCCGATGGCGAGGTAGGTGCCGAAGGGCGAGGGCGCGACGTCGTACGCGTCGCCTCCCACCTCGGAGGCCGTGGTCATGCTCGCCGCGCACTCGTAACCGGGGATGTTGATTTTCCGGGGCAGGATCGAGGTCTGGATCCGTTTGGCGATTTCGAGTTCGCCCTGAAGCCTGTTTCGCTCGCGCTGGATCTGCTTGCCCTTGATGATCGAGAAGATGACCGTCAGGTTGTCGATAATCGCCGCGAGCGCGTTTTCCTCTTCGGGAAACAACCGCGGATGGGCGTTTTTGAAGATGACGATGAGACCGGTGAGATAATCCTTGTCGAAAATCGGGTAGAGGCCCACCAGGGTGTGTAATCCCGAGAGCTCGGGGGGCAGGTCGGAAATCACGACCTCTTTTTTCGTTTCAATCGCCTCCTTGAGAAGTCTTTCGCCCCAGGAGGGAAGGAGCTCTTTCGGCGTGGCGAGGAGGGTGGTCATATTGAATGGGTTCCTCACGATGATCTCATTGAACTGCTCCCGGTTTTTAAAAAGCTTCAAGCTTTCGAGGCGGGAGAGGGGGGTGCAGAACCCTTCGATGTGTTCGAGCGAATTCACCTTAAGTTGTCCGCCTTCCCTGGTGTAGATGACCGTACCGGAGATGCCGTGTTCGGGGACCGCCATGAAGGCGCGGGCGCGGTCGATCTCCCCGGTGACCGAGGCGCGGATGATGGCGAAGTCCTCCTCAGCCGGGCTGTTCACCACCTTGGCGATAAGATCGTTTTTCAAATGCAGGGTTTCCTCGAGTTTCATGAGGGTGCGGTCGAGGTTGAGCGTACGTCGGTAAAAATATTCCTGTGTGATCCGGATCAGGAAGATGCAATTGTTGAGCGTGAAAAGCCAGAGCGGGACAGGATCGGTAAACCCCTGGTGGATGAAGCCCGCCAGGAAAAGGACGAGGGTGATCCCCGAGGAGATGGGGAAAAGATAATTCTGGCGGATAACCCCCGATTGAAAAAAGAAAATGCTCCGCCCGGCCGTGAGGAGGAAGACGAATCCCATGGTGATGAAAACGATGATGAGCGTCACATTGACAACGTAGACCGATTCGGGCGCGAAGAACGGGGGCGGGGACGATGAGCGAGGCGCGAACGGCGCAAGGCCGCCGGCCCACCGGCTCAATACATAAAAGGCGAGCGTGACGAGGGAAATCGCGCCGAGGGTGCAGCAGAGGACGAGGAAACGTTTGAGGCGCGGCCGGAATTCGGCCATGAAAAAGCTGCGTACGAGGCGCTGACTGTGAATCGAATACTCCGCGAAGAAGAAAGTGACGACATAGAGGACGTAAAACAGGGTGAAGAGTGGGAAGGAGGCCTCCGGGGGGAACAGGGTCTCAAGCAGGCTCACGGCCAGACACATCGCCCCGATCAGCCCAAGGAGGGAGATGGAGACGAGGAAGTGTTTCGGTCGTTTCCCGAATTGTTTTTTTTGGCGGATATCGCTCCAGAGCACGAATGAAAAAAGCAGGACGGGAATGAAGGAAAAGAGGTAGACGACGAGGAAAGGATTCATGGGCATCCGCCCCGCGGCCGGGGAAACCGGTTTCCGGTCAACCACGAGCTCGGTGGCGCATCCAACAGACCGGCCCGAATCCCTTCCATAGACTCACCCAGGCCTCATTCTATTTTGACGCCGCCGGGCACGAGAAAGGTGAGCGTGGGCAGGCTCGTCACCTGCCAGGTGATGTCCTTGCTGTGGACGATCGTGATGCGGTACTTGGCGTCGGTTGAGAGATCGGAAAGTCTCATGATCCACTTGGCGACGGATTTGATGCCGCTTGAGTTGAGGAAATTCAGGCCGGTGAAATCAGCCTTGACTTCCTTCAATTTCTTCGAGATCATGCCTTGGTGTATCCGGTCGAAGAACGGATCGAGAATGATGCCCGGGTCCTCCATGTCGATGTCGCCCGCGAATGTGACGCCCAAGCCGTCGGGGATGTCGGCCGCCTCGATCTTGATTCGGTCATCGGAAATCGGTTGGATGTTCAACTGATTCATGCCTGTCTCCTTGCTCGCCGCCTGGATCTATTCGATGTCGATCGCCAATTTCACGACGTTGCTCTCCGTGATGTTGAGAGTGAGCTCGCCGCCCGTTTCGTAGCGGATGCGGGCGAGTCCCAGGTAGCTCTTCCCGTCGTTGCGGACGGCCGCCTCCTTCATCTGAGCGACGTAGACCTGGAGCGGGTCGCCTTTGATGATTTTTTGGAACACCTCCCGCAAGGTGGTGATCGATTGCGGGGTGGCGGAATTTTCCACCAGGATTGAAATCTTCTCCGTGGCTGGGGCGACGCGGATGAGGATGTGCGTGTCGTCGCGGGAGGCGTATTTCACCGCGTTCTCGAGAAGCTCGCTCGCCGCCAGGGCGATTTTATCGGCTTTCGTCTGGTCGACGATGCTGATCGCCAGAAAATTCTGGATGAACCCGCGGACGCAGGCGATGTATTTCCAGCGCGGGCCGAATTTCAGCTCAATGTAGCCCTCGCGGTCGTTGGCGATGATGTCAGGCATTTCCCGCCTCCTCGTTTTAACTATATGGAAATCGTGAGCGTTTGCAAGCCGGGAATCCAAAAAATCGGGGGCCGGTCCTCGCCCGAAACGCGCGACTTTCCTTCATTTATACCCTCAACAATAGTCGCTTTTTATGACATAGTGGGTCTGGGAAGGAGAAGGATTCATGCTCATCAATCTGGTATACGCCCGGGTGAAGGACGAACACATTGAGGCCTTCAAGGCCGCCTGCCGGGAGAACGCGGCGGCGAGCCGGCATGAACCGCTCGTCGCGAGCTTCGACGTGCTCCAGGAGGCGGCCGAGCCCGCGCGTTTCGTCCTGCTGGAGGCGTTTCGCGATGAAAACGGGCCGAAGGCCCATAAGGAGAGCGTCCATTATAAAAAATGGCGCGAGGCCGTGGCTCCCATGATGCGCGAAGAGCGCCGGAGCACCCGATGCGTCGACGTCGATTTCGCCCGCTAGCGGAAGGCGTTCGGGAATGAACTTTCAATTCGCGACCGCCGGCCGAATCCTGTTCGGGCCGGGGACGTTCGCGCAGGCCTCCGGTATCGCCCTCGGACTCGGGCGGCGGCCCCTTCTCGTCGCCGGTCGGCGGCGCGGCCATCTCGCCGGACTGCTCGTCGAGCTCGAGGCGGCCGGCGCCGCGGTCGCCACCTTCACCGCGGCGGGCGAGCCCTCGACCGATTCAATCGCCTCGGGACTCGCGCTCGCCCGCTCGTCCGGCTGCGACTCGGTGATCGCCGTGGGCGGCGGAAGCGCGCTCGATTCGGGTAAGGCGATCGCGGCGCTCATGGGTCAGGAAGGCGGGCTATTCGACTATCTCGAAGTGATCGGGAAGGCGCGGCCCCTGACGCGGCCCAAGGTCCCGCTTCTGGCCGCGCCCACCACCGCCGGAACCGGCGCCGAGTGCACATGCAATGCCGTCATCCTCTCCCCCGAGCATCGGGTGAAGGTGAGCCTGCGTCATACCGAGCTCTTCCCGACCGTGGCGCTCGTGGATCCCGAGCTCACGGCGACCCTCCCGCCGGCCGAGACCGCTTCAAGCGGACTCGACGCCCTCACCCAGCTGATCGAGCCGTTCGTGTCATCTTCCGCCCAACCCCTTACCGACGCCCTCTGCCGGGACGGAATCGTGCGCGCCGGCCGCTCTCTACAAAAAGCCTTCGCCGATGGGCGGGACGCCGCCGCCCGGACCGATATGTCCCTGGCGGCCATGTTTTCGGGGATGGCCCTCGCCAATGCCAAGCTCGGCGCCGTGCACGGCCTGGCCGGCCCCCTCGGCGGCCTGACCGGCGCGCCGCACGGTCTCCTCTGCGCCGCGCTCCTGCCGTCCGTCATGCAAACGAACGTCGCCGTTCTCCGCGAGCGCGGGGAAAACCGGCGGGCGCTCGACAGGTATGACGAGATCGCCCGCGCCCTCACCGGCTCACCCGGCGCCCGGGCGGAGGAAGGCGCGGCCTGGATCAAGGAACTCTGCGGTCGGCTTGCCGTTCCCTCGCTTTCCACGCTCGGTTTGAAACGGAACGACGTTTCTCTTCTCATTGAGAAAGCCCAAAAGGCTTCGAGCATGAAGGGGAATCCGGTATTGCTCTCCGCACGCGAGATTGAAAAAATCATCGAAGTGGCTTTTTGATCGCCCGCGCGGCGGGCGTGTCGGATCTATTATTTCAACATTCGCTGAGCATTAAAACTTTACTTTAGATCGCGACAAGCGGTTCTCCTTCGGAGGGAACTGGACGCCTCCACCAGCCGGTGGAGCCATGGGAGGGGGCTTGTGTAAGCCCCCTCCCGTGACCCTCCCCAACCCGCCCGCTTCGGGCATCCTGCCCTCAGAGGGCTCCGGGATTACGGCGCCCTCCATGGCGCCGCCTGCAGGATTTTCAATTATATAGTCTCTCTTGTTTACTTCTTAATTAAGGGGATAGCCGTGTGAAAAAAATAGTATTGTCAATTATTATTTTTCGATAGTTAAGAGTCCAGTGGAAAAGCTTTGTGTGTTTTGACACAATGCCACAACCGCGGTTGAAAAAATAGATTGATATGTAAGCCCGGCGTCAGCCGGCGAGAAGAAAATCTCACGGCCCGCGCGGCCGCGGAGCGCATCGATATAAATATTCCGGTTGCCGAAACGCGGGCGACGCGATATAATGCATTGGAAAAAGACGATGCGAACCGCCCCCGCGGGCTCTTCCACGGCTTCTTTCACCGAAAAAAATCAAATTCAACCAAAGCGAGGTTTTGAGCATGCCCGTTACTGCGATCGTGGGCGCCAATTGGGGCGATGAAGGCAAAGGTAAAATCACCGATTTTCTAGCCGCGCGGGCCGACGTGGTGCTCCGCTTCCAGGGCGGCAACAACGCCGGCCACACCATCATCAACAATTTCGGAAAATCGGTCCTGCATCTCCTGCCGGCGGGCGTGTTCTACCCGCACACCGTGAACGTCATCTGCCCGGGTGTGGCCTTGAACATCCCGGCCCTGCTCAAGGAGCTCGACGGCCTGAAAGAACGCGGAATCCCCGCGCCGAAACTCCGCATCTCGGACCGGGCCCAGGTGGTCCTCCCCTATCACCTTCTCCTCGACGAGTACGAGGAAGAGCGGCTGGCCGACCGCAAGTTCGGCTCCACCAAAAAAGGCATCGCACCGTTTTACTCGGACAAGTACTCCAAGCTCGGCGTCCAAGTGGCCGATCTCTACGACGAGCCGCGCCTGCGCGCCCGTCTCGCCCAATCGCTCTCCATCAAGAACGTCCTCTTCGAGCATCTTTATAAAAAGCCGAAGATCGCCGTCGACGACCTCATCCCCGAGCTTCTTGAACAGGGCAAGCGCATCGAGCCGATGGTCGCGGACACGACCGCTCTGCTCGCCGAAGCGCTGGCCGCGGGAAAAAATATCCTCGCCGAGGGCCAGCTCGGCGCGCTGCGCGACCCCGACCACGGCATCTACCCTTTCCCCACATCCTCATCCCCGCTCGCCGGGTTCGTCCCAGTGGGCGCCGGCGTCCCGGCCCACGCCGTCACCCGGATCGTGACGGTCGTCAAGGCCTACTCGTCCTGCGTGGGAACGGGCCCCTTCGCGGTCGAGCTCTTCGGCCCCGAGGGCGAAGAGCTGCGCCAACACGGCGGCGACGCCGGCGAGTACGGCGCCACCACCGGCCGACCTCGGCGGGTGGGCTGGTTCGACGGAGTGGCCACCCGCTACGGCTGCCGAGTGCAGGGAGCCACGGAAGTCGTCCTCACCGTACTCGACGCACTCGGCTACCTTGATGAGATCAAGATCTGCACCGCCTACGAGATCGACGGGAAAAAAACGATTGAGTTCCCGAATCCGTCTCTCCTCGACCGGGCCGAGGCAATCTACGAAACTCTGCCCGGCTGGAAATGCGACATCTCAAAAGCCCGCTCCTTCAAGGACCTTCCCGAACACGCGCGCCGGTACGTGCTCCTGATCGAAAAGTTCATCGGCGTACCAGTCAAATGGATCTCCGTCGGACCGGAGCGTGAGGCAATGATCTGCCGCTGAGGGTGGGAGCGCGAAGAAAATCCCGGATTATACATAACGGAAATCCACTCGGCGGAACCTCGTAGTGTCATGAGAAGGGCACAGTGAAAAGAGTCGGGGCAAGGGCATGTTCGCGTCAACGTCCCCGGCGGACTCCGCGCCCCGCTTTCCGCGAGTGCGTAGAGCAGGTTGTTGAAAAAGTGGTCCTTTTTCAACAGCCTGATAGGGACTTTCACCAATCCCGTCGTTTCGGGATTTCATCCCGACCCGAGTATCTGCCGCGTCGGGGACGGACGCTTCCATACCGAAGCGCGCTTCGACGGGTGGATTTCGTTTCTCGTCAGCGCTCAACGTCCGGGGAGTATACCGTTCAGAACCGCCAGCGCTCGTAACAAACGAAGGTGCCGATCGCGTTCCGCTTGGAGTGGCTCCCCCCGCCGGCCGGATAGCCGACGGGCATGAGCTCCACCACGGAGACGTTTTCCGGTATGCCGAGGAGCGATCTGATACGGCCGGGATCGAACGATCCGATCCAGCAGGTTGCGAGGCTTTCGGCTGTCGCCGCCAGGGCAATGTGCTCCATGGCAATGGCGAGGTCGATGCCGGAGACCGGTTGTCCGCAGCGCATGACGTAGTCGGACACGCTGCACCCGACGATGATCGCGGCCGCCCGGGCGATAAACGTCTGGTTATTGGCCGCGGCGGCCGTCTTGTTCCGGAGCCGTTCGTCGGTGACTACGATAAAGCGCCAGTCCTGCAGATTTTTGGCCGAAGGCGCGAGCCGGGCCGCCTCCAGGATTCGATCGAGTTTCTCTTTCTCGATCGGTTTATCCGTAAACTTCCGACAGGAATATCGCAGCCGTATCGCCTCATATAAATTCATTTCATTCTCCTTGTCGCAACTTTACTCACGTTGTGCCGGACATTCAAGACAAGAAGTCGTGAAGTATGGTAAGGTCTCCCATGGGTGAACAGTGCGAAGCTCTCGTCGCCGGACACATCTGCCTCGATATCATCCCCGATTTTTCCGATTCCCGGACGCGGCCCGAGGCGCTCTTCGCTCCCGGGAGCCTCGTTCGAATCGGCCGGCCGGCGATCTCCTCCGGCGGTCCCGTGTCCAACACCGGTCTGGCCCTGCACAGGCTCGGCGTCCGCACCCGCCTGGTCGGCAAGACCGGCGACGACCTGTTCGGCCGCGCCCTCCGCGAGGCGATGGAAGCGTGCGGGTCCGGCCTCTCCTCCGGCCTGGTTGCCGACGGGAAGACCGATACGTCTTATACCCTCATTGTAAGTCCGCCCGGCATGGACAGGATTTTCTTCCACTGCCCGGGCGCCAATGACGAGTTCCGTGCGGACGACGTAACCTCCGCGCACCTCGCCGGCGTGCGCTTGTTTCATTTCGGTTATCCGCCGGTGATGCGGCGCATGTTCTCGGGCGGGGGCCGTGAATTGACCGAGCTCTTCCGCCGCGCCAAGGCCGAGGGCGCCACCACGTCGCTTGATCTGACCCTGCCCGATCCGGCCTCCGAGGGGGGCCGGGCCGATTGGGGAAAGATTCTTCGGAATACGCTGCCGTTCGTGGACGTATTCATTCCCAGCTTCGAGGAGATCCTCTTTATGCTCCGGCGGCCGCTCTACGATGGAGCCTCACGGTCCGCGGGCGGGGCGCTCGCCGCGGCCGAGCCCGCGCTCCTTCCGGAGTTGGGCGCCGAGCTCGCCGGCATGGGGCCCGCGATCGTCGGCCTCAAGCTCGGGGACCGCGGTCTCTACCTGCGTACCTCGGGGCGCGAGATTCTGAAATCCATCGGCCGGGCGCGACCGGCCGACGCGGGCGCCTGGGCCGATCGCGAGCTCATCTCGCCGTGCTTTGACGTGACGGCGGCCGGTACGACCGGAGCCGGAGACGCCACCTTCGCCGGATTTCTGGCCGCGCTCCTCAAGGGATCGTCTCCCGAGGATTCGGTGACCGCGGCCGTGGCCGTGGGCGCGTGCTGCGTGGAGGCGCTCGACGCCGTGAGCGGGATACGGTCATGGGAGGAAACACTGCGCCGAATACGGTCCGGCTGGAGTCGAAAGGAACTCATGCTGGCTCCGGAGGGATGGCGACTGGACGCGGAAAGCCGTTTGTGGCTGCATTGATGTGCCGGCCATGATTCAACTCGTCTTCCCGCCCCATCGCTTGAATCCCGATCCCGTTTCCACTATCATCTCCGTCAAGGGTCAGGCTGGAGTGCAGGCCCCGCTGGGGGGAATCCTCGTCAAATATCACATGAACTCGATGACCCCGGGCAATTGGATGAAGATGATTTTGACACTGAACATGAACGCAAGCGCGGCGGCGGTCAAGGAGGCGACGGGCGAGGCCGGCAATCTCCGGACTGAGAAAAACGAATGGCACGTGACTTTCGGAGACGATTCGTACGTGAGGAAAGCCTTTGAATCCGCCAGGAAGTATACGGAAAAGTACGGCGAGACCCAGATGAAACTCTATTACAAGGACTATGCCACGTCGATCCCGGCCAACGCCGACGGGATCGTCCGACTCTGCAAGCCCCTCTTCGAGGCGGGATTTCTGGACGGGATTGGAATGCAGGAACACGACAGGATCGGTGTACCGGCGGCGGAGGCGTGGATCGCCTCGTACGACAAATTTTACCCGATCTGCAGTGAGATGGCCGTCACCGAGCTCGATGTCAACACCACCAGCATTCGCAGTCACCTCCCACGCGCTATCATGACGATCTCGCCTGAAGCTCCCTCGCCGAAGGGGCTTATATCGAAATCACCGTACACGTGTTCGACCGCAAACCCGGCGCGCTCGAGAAGGTGCTCGGCCTCGTAACGGAAGAGATAGCGCAGGGCGAGGGGCTGGACGAGCCGTTCCTCGCGGCCGTCCGGTTGCGTGACGTAGTAGACGAGCTCCGAGCGGATAATCTGGTTGATGAGATCTTTCTCCCGAACGAGGGTCATTCGCCTTACCTTGCGGCCGTCAGGGAGGTCGAGAACCTCCCGCTCTTCCGTTTCCCGTCCGACGCTGTCTTCCAACAGGATTTCTAGCGACGGATTGAACAGGTCGAGGATGAACCGGCCGCCGGGAGAGAGATGGGTGTGGACGCGCTCCAGGCACGCGAGCTCGTCTTCCACCGTGAGGAGATGCTGGAAAGGCCGGAAGGGGACTATGATCAGGGCGAATTTTTTCCCCAGGTCGAAGGAGCGCATGTCGCCCGGCGCCAGGGTGACGCGTCGGCGCACGTCATCGGGCTCAGCCGACAGTTTCTCGCGGCACCGATCAAGCATGGCGGGCGAGGAATCGACTCCGGTGACGTCAATGCCGGCCCGTGCGGTATGGATGAGAAGGCGGCCCGTGCCGCAGCCGAGCTCGAGCACCGGTCCGCCGAATTCGACCGCAGCCCGGACGTAGAATGCCACATCCTTCCGTTCCCGATAGAATTCGACGTTGTCGTAGAATTGGGCGGAGGAGGAGTATTCGTCGCCAAGGTTCGTGTCCGGCATTGATATTCCTTTATAAGATCTATAAATACGCCTTGAGTTTATTCTTCATTGTAGAGGAATCCCGCCCCGTTGAGGTAGAGGTTCCGGTCTTCCTTGCCCGGACCGAGCCAGAGGTCGTTGGTGAACTCGACCGTGAGCTCGTGGCGGCCTCGGTCGAGTCGGACCGTACCGGCCTCGAATTCGGCCGTCACCGGCGAATCCAATTCCACCTCGCCGACATTCCGCCCGTCGATTTTGACCCGGGCCTTGCCGTACTCGCCCTTCGCGTGCGTGGAAAACCCGCGCAGGACGATTTCGTATTTCCCGGCCAAGGCGCAGGTGAACGCCGCCTTGACCGTCCCATTGGAACCGAAGTTGAGTTGCGTCGGTGTACGGCTGAAGACGCCTATTTTTCCTGTGGGTTCAAAGGCGTGCGGATCGATCCATTCGGGACGGGCGCGCCCGTTCCGGAACGAGGCGCCGAGCGACGCGAATAGCGCTGAGGCGAAGCGCATCCCGCGCACCCGATTATCAGCGTTCGTATCCCAGCGCACGCAATCGACCAGGACGCGCAGCCTGGATTTCGCCCTGGCCGCGGCGAGGGCGGGCGGCAGGGAGAGAAGCTTGACCGGACCGAGGTCGACCGGCGCGCGGCTCACGCGGAGGCGACGGATGAATAGATTGCGGTCCTCTCCGTCACGGTACAGGTCATTACCGAACGCCAGCTCCAGTTTCACCTTGCCGCGCTTGAGGTTGACCAGGCACGCCCAGTCCCGCTCCTTGCGACCCGCCACGACCACCTCGCCGACGGCTCGCCCGTCGGCCTTCACCGTCACCATGGGCCAGCCGCCTTCGGCCGGGGTGCCCCACCCGTCCAAGGCGAGCCAATAGAGACCGTCCCGGGCGATCGTGATTTCCCCCGTCGCGCTCCCGTTCGTATAAAAGGCGACCGTGCGGTCGTCATTCGCCTGGACCAGGGATCCTGACAGGTCCCATTTCTCCAGCGTGTACGTTTCCGATTCCGTGTCCTGTTCCGCGGCCGTCAACGCACGATCGACGACGCTCGCGTCCGGGGTGACCACCCGATACCAATTGTCCGGTCCGAACGGCTTCATGAAGGCGAGGTCTTCCCGCAGCACGCATTCGAGCGCGGTATCGGTCCCGGCGATCAAGGTGAGAGGGCCGGTTGCGTCCGCGATTTTCGTCGATCCCAAGCCCAGCACGGCCTTGAGTTTCTCGAACGACTCCTTTTCCGGAGCGTGCCAGTAGACGGTCAGGGGGCGTGTATGATCGGCGAGGATGGGCGCGAGCGTTTCAATCTCTTTTCCGCCGCCGTGCAGGACGACCAGGGCGGCTCCATTCACTTCGGCCATGGTCACCGCCTTTTCGGGCTCGAAGTGGAAAAGACCGAGGTCGTCGAGCCGCCGCCTGAACTCATCGCCGCCCGGTTCTCCGATGATCGCCAGAACGTTTCCGGCGGGCGGCTTGTATCGGGAGAGATAGTCGACGGCGTTCGCGACCAGGCGCCGGGCGGCCGGTTCGCTGTCGTACTTGGTCCCGGTTAAAGCCTGGCAGAAGACGACGAGCCCTCGGCCCACCGGCGCCTCCACGATCGGGGCCTGGTCCTCCGCTTCGATGCCGCCCGAAACCGCGATCGCCCGCGCGCCGAAGCGTCCGGGGCGGCGGATCTCCCGGCGGCTCACGTAATGGTCGCCGCGCCAGAACTTGAGGTCGTCCGCGCCGAGACCCTCAAGCAGCGGATGGTTGGGCGAGACCGGGAATGTCATGGTCGAGGGGTGGTCGACGAGCTCCAGGTCCGGCATGATTTCGGCGAGCGAACTCTGCTCCAGGACGATCGTGCGTCCGCCCCCGGCCAGGTATCGGTTGAAGACGGCGACGCCTGATTTTTTCCCGCCGATGACCGGTTCACGCCCGCCTTCGGCCGCGACCTCGTCCCCGAATGCGTACGGGCCGACGATGAGGATCGTCTTTTCAGGATCCTGCGACGAGAGCCCGTCCAGGCTTTCGAGTGTGACTGTTCCTTTGATGATGCGCCCGGCCGGCCACGCGCCCTTCGGATCAAAGACGAGAAGCCTTCGACCGGCGGGAACCGCGAGCGCCGTCCGGGTGAAGATCCGGCAGCGGGTCTCGAAGGAGTCGATTTTCCCGCCGGCCGCGAAGAGATCGGCGGTGAAGACGAGCCCGGTCGGAGCGCTCCGGCCGGGCGGCGCAAGGGTGACGGTCACGACCCGGTGTCCGGCCGGCTCCAGGATGAATCGCTCGGCCCGCCCGACGCTCTTCCCCGCCAGGGTGAACCGCGTTTCGAGCGAGACGGGCGTGACCGAATCGTTGAACACGTCGAAGCTGCGCTTCACCCGCTCGCCCGCAAAAAACCGGCTGTCGTATTCGCGCGGAAAAATCGCCACCGGCTTGTAGGCGCGTTTCTGGGCGGCGTAGAGGGGGCTCGTCTTGTCCACCTGACCGCCATTGCCCGCGATGGTCCAGGGGCACATGCCCGAGACTCCGGCCCGGCGATAGGCGATGGTCTGAAAAAGCCAGGCGTCGGCTTTCGCCTTCACCCGGTACTCCTCCCTCTCGACGTACGCCTCGTCGCCGTAGAAAACGCTCCCGGGAGAATAATCCTGCTGGAACACCCAGAGGTATTCGCCGATGTAGAGCGGCTTTTTTCGGTCCCAGAAGAAATCCTTGTTCCAGCTTCCGGCCGTGCCGCCCGCGGTGCCGGTGGCGACCGTCGTGCCGAGCCAGTCGGCGGTGTTGGGGTAGTCCGTGACGTCGGGCAATTCGCGCGGATAATGGAGGCCGATGACGTCGGCGGCGCCGCCCGGATCGTGGTCGGCCTCGTAGGTGATGAGATGGGTCGGGTCGAGCGCCTTGACCTGGCGCCCGGCCTCGGCCAGGCGCTCCTCGGCGCAGGGGCACTTGCCCGAGGCTCCGCAGTGAAGCAGCTCGTTTTCGATGCTCCACATGACGAGTGAGGGATGGTTCCGGTCGCGCGAAACCATTCCGGCCAGATGCGCGCGCACGTTTTGCCAGAAGCGGTCGTCGTCGTAGGCGTAGCCGCCGCCCCCGTCGCACCAGAGCGCGCCCTCCTCGACGATCATGAGCCCGAGCGCGTCCGCCTCCTCCAGCCAGCGGCGCTGCCAGGGCTGGGTGTGCAGGCGGAACGCCACCGCGTTCGACTCCCTGATGCCGGCGATCCCCCGGCGGATTTCTTCCGCGCTCTGGTAACGCGCTTCGGGCCAGCCGCTCGAGGCCAGGAGGCGGCGCTTGACGCCGTTCAGGAAAAGATCGGGTCCGTCAGCCCACAGCTCGCGGAAGCCGAAGCGTTCCTCGTAGCGGTCGAGCACGCTCCCTCCCTTCCCGTCCTTGAGCGAAAGGACGAGGGTATAGCGATGCGGATCCTCCGGCGACCAGTAGCGGACTTTGGGGAAGGGCGCGGTGAGCGAGAACCGTCCGTTCGCGGACGTCTCCCGTCCGGGGAGCGCGAGGACGATTTTTCCTTCGTCGAGGACGGATCCCTCGATCCAGAGCTTTCCCCGGGCGCCCGCGACCAAGCCCGTGACCGTCAGGGTATTGTTCTTCCGCACCGACGTTTCGATGGCCACGTCGTCGCAGTACGCCTTCGGCCGGGCGAGGAGGGAGACATCGTCCCAAAACCCGAAAAAATAGAAGTGCCCGCCGATGGGAGAGATAAGCTTGCCTTTGGGCACGCCGCGCAGGCGCTCGCCGTCCGGGTCCGCGTCTTCGGGCAGGCGGTAATTGTCCTTGAAGACCGCGCTCCAGTCCTGGCAGCGAATCTCCAGGCGGACGCTGGCGCCCGGTTTGACCCGGTCCGTGAGATCGACGGTGAACGGAGTATATCCCCCGAGGCGGCAGCCGGCGAACCTCCCGTCGCACCAGACCGAGGCATTGAAACGGGCCCCGGCAAGGAGAAGATCGATTTTCATTCCCCCAAACGACTCCGGTATCGTCACGTCTTTCCGGTACCAGACGTACCGCGTGCCTGAGATGGCGTTGCCGTACGTCAGGACCGGGATGTCGGCCTGTTGCCACCGGACGACCCGCGGCGGGTAGGCGGGATCGGCGGTCACGGCCGTCTCCCATGTTCCGTTCAGGCTTATCTCCCGGCGGGCGGAGCCGCCGGACGAAGACGCTTTCGGCGGGGCGGCGAAAACAACGGGAATACACGCAGTGAAAAACACGGCGAAAAGCACCACCCGGCCGCCGGCTGTGAATAGAACTCGTTTCATTGTCCGCCCTCCTCAGGAATGTGCAGAATATTTTTTTATACGTAACAGTGTACACCGTTTTTCCCTTTTTCGAAAGTTGACCTTCAGTGCGTTCCCCCGCATTGATCGTCCATCCGTTGTATGGTACCGTTATGACCATACGATGTCGTACGCGGCCGGCTTTAAGTCCGCGATTTCTTTTTTGGAGGCCGGAAGATGAATCCCCTGTCGTCGCTTTCTATTCTCAGCGTACCGGGTCTGGCCGGCGACAAGACCGATGATGTCGAAGCCGCACTCTCGCCCGCGGCGATCGAAAAGCGCATCCGGGAGCTGCGCATGGGCGTGATCACCGTCAAAGCCGCCCCCGGCGCCCGGGTGCGAGTGACGCAGATACGCCATGAGTTTCTCTTCGGGACCGCCGTCGCCAATGGGTTGGCGGAAAACGATGCTTCGTCCTTTCCCGGAGAGGAGCGGAAGCGCTTCCTGGAAATACTCTCCCAAAATTTCAACTACGCGGTCCACGAAAACGCCCTGAAATGGTACGACTGCGAAAAGGCGCCGGGCGTCGTGGATTATTCGGTCGCCGACCGCATCTGGGAATATTGCCGCGGCCTCGGAATCCCCATGCGGGGGCATTGCATTTACTGGGAAAAAGAAAAATGCTGTATGGACTGGCTGAAACCGCTTACGCCGGAGCAGCTTCGCGCGGCGGTCGTCCGGCGCGGCCTCGACGTCACCAGGCACTTCAAGGGCCGGATCAGCGAGTTCGACCTCAACAATGAGATGGTCAACGGCGATTTTTTCAGGCGCCGGCTCGGGTCGGGCGTCGTGAACGAGATGGCCTGGATCGCCAAGGCGGGGAACCCGGACGCCGTCCTGTTCATGAACGACTACGGCATCCTCTGCGACGGCGGTTTCAACATCGAGTCGTACGAAAGCCAGATCGAGACCCTGCTTTCAAGCGGCGTGCCGCTGGGAGGCGTCGGCGTGCAGGCGCATTCCGGCACCAATACCGAGAGCCCGATGAATCCCGTCCACGTGCAAAAGACGCTCGACCGGTTCTCACGGTTCAATCTCCCGATCAAGATCACCGAGTGCCTGTTCGACGTGGGCGACGAAAAAACCCAGGCCGAGCAGCTGCGGACGGTTTTTCCGATCTATTTCGCCCATCCCCGGATCGAGGCCGTCCTCATGTGGGGGTTCTGGGCGGGAAGCCATTGGCGGCCGTGGGCCGCGCTCTGGCGCACGGACTGGTCGATCACGCCCCAGGGCGAGGCGTTCCGCGACCTGGTGTTCAACCGCTGGTGGACGAAGGCCGAAGGCAAGACCGATAAATCGGGATCGTTCGAAACCAAGGCGTTTTTCGGGGATTACGAAATCACCGTGGACGACTCGGTGAAGAAGGTTTCCCTTTCGAAACACGAGAAAACGCTTCAGGTCTCGTTCGCCTAGACGACTCCGCTGACGCATTTACCTATATATTTCTCGCCGCGCTTTTCGTCTCGAACGGGGGAGCTTTCCCCCGCGGTTAAGCGGGCGGAGACGCCCCGGCCAGGTCGAGGACCGCTTCAAGCGAGGGCGGATTGAGAGCCGCCGGAAAATTGGCGCAGGCGAGAGCGCCGACGGCGGCGCTGAAAGCCACGATCCTTTCGTCCGGCCAACCCCGGAACAGGGCGTAGACCGCTCCCCCGCGGAAAAAATCGCCGGCGGCCAGGGACCCCTTCACGTTCACCCGGAAAGGCGCGAAGGTTCGGGCTTCCCCACCCGTGCGGCCGAAGAGGATATCCCTCCCCCCGTCTGTGAAAATCACAAGCCCGTTCGACATGTCGAGGTACTGCCTGAAAAGCAGCCGCGCGTCGGCGCCGGCGCACTCGCGCTCCCTGAATTCGCGGGAAACGACGGTGACGGCGGCGTGACGATGGATGAAGTCTTCGGGGGGAAGGTCGATGGTCACGTAGGGTTTTTTCAGTGCAAGGCAGTATTCGGCCGCCAGCCGGGATTCCTCCCGGAAAAACGGGTCGATGGAGACGACGGCCGCGGCGGCTACGGACTTGCGGTTCGGGGCGGACCAACGGCGTTCCGGGCCAAAAAGGTAGCCTCCGAAGCGGCCGAAGATGGTGCGCGTCTCCCGGTCGACAAGGACCAGGTCCTCCACGCCCGCGAAAGACGGATCGAAGCGCAGGCCGCGGCAATCTATACCGCGGCGCCCGTAAAAATCGAGGATCGTAATGCGCGTTCGCGATCCGAGTTCCGGCCCGCCTATTGCCGCGGACAACCCGAAGCGGGCCAGGAGGAGGGCGGCGTTCCCCGTCTCGCCCGACGGGATTACGTAGGTCTCCTTGATTTCCCGGTACGAATCCGGCGGCGGGTACGGCCCGTCGAGGACGTGGATGGTGGAAAGGCAGGTCATACCGAACAGGTAGACGTCGTGTTTCATTCAGGCCTTTCCTTTCCTCGCGTCTCGCGTCGCGGCGCCGGGAAAAAAATGCCCCGGGCGCGGGTCCCGGGGCTTTGATATCGATTCGAATTTCGACAGGCTATTCGAGGAGGACGGCATTGCCGAAGCCGCTCGGATCCTGCCAGTTGTTGTTGGTGTCATTGGCCCAGTCTTTGATGCCCGTGCGCACGCCGTCGCCCGCGCCGTCATCGTTCGTCTGGCAATCAAAGCCGACGGTCATGCCGGCCTTGGGAGTGATGAAGAGGAACGGCATCGCCACCGTGACATTGTAGCCGCCCTTGACGATTTTCACGCCGGACTTGAATTTCTCGAGATCGGCGCCCGTGCCGCCCGACGTCACGTTGTTGAAGTTGACGCGGTACTGCGCGACGCCGTCGGTGTACGCGACATCCTTGGTGTTTTTCTCGTCGATGTACGTTTCGATCGAATCCTGTTCCCAGGGATTGCCGGCCGCGTCGCTCAGCTTCGGGTCCTTCACTTCCATGTACACGTACATGAATTTGGAGTCCCAAGCCACGCGGGCGGTGGCGGTGGCGGTGGTCTCGTCACCCATGTTCTGCATTTCGGTCTTGATCACCTCGGCGTTTTTGAATATCGGGTCAAAAGACCCGTCGATCGCCTTGGGGGTGCCGTGCACCGCCTTGACGGTCGGGCCGGCGGCCATCGCCGGTTTCGGCGCGGGGGCCGGGGCGGGTGCGGGCGCCGGGGCGGGCGCGGGTTTGGTCTCGGTCATCCCGCCGCCGGATTGGCATCCAAGCAGGGCGAGAAGAGCGAGGCACGTCATAACGATGATAAGCGATTTTTTCATGCTGTCCTCCTTCAAGACATGTCTAGGCGATAATCTTTTTCGATAGTAGGGAATCGGTTTTTATTTGTCAAGGACGGACTCCGATTGACAGGAACGGCCGATTGGCGGAAAATCCGCTTATGGCAAAAATCTTCGTCGGGACCAGCGGGTATTCGTACGCGGACTGGGTCGGCCCGTTTTATCCGGCCGGCACGGCCGAAAAGGATTTCCTGGGTTTCTACGCCTCGCAGTTTTCCTTCGTCGAGCTTAATTTCTCCTACTATTCGATGCCCTCGCCTCCGCTCATCGACAGGCTGGCAGAGAAAACCGGGAGCGATTTCGTCTTCGCGGTCAAGGCCCACCGGAGTCTCACGCATGAGGTGACCGACGGCTTTGAACGCGACCTCGGCGCCTTCCGGGAAGGCGTCAAGCCCCTGGCGGAGCGGGGGAAACTCGCCGCCGTGCTCGTCCAGTTTCCCTACAGTTTCCACTACAACGACCAAAACCGCCGGCGCCTGGACCGGCTGACGCGCGGGCTTTCGGGACTGCCCGCGGCCGTCGAATTCCGGAACGCGGAGTGGGCGCAGGAGCGGGTGATTGAGGGCCTGAGAGAACGGGGGGCGGCCTTTGTGAACGTGGACCAGCCGGAACTCCCCAAGCTTCTCAAGCCCGGAAGCCTCGTCACCGCCGATCACGGTTACATTCGTTTCCACGGCCGAAACAAAAAGAACTGGTGGACCGGCGACAATGTCAGCCGCTACGACTATCTTTACGGCGAAGAGGAACTGACAGGCTGGATCGAACGCATTCGCTCCATGCTCTCCTTGGTCCGGGTGCTCCTCATCACGTTCAATAACCACGCCCGCGGCCAGGCCGTGCAGAACGCGCGGCGGCTCAAGGAGCTCCTGGCGGCGGAGAAAATCGATTTCTTCTAGCGGATGGACTTTTTCTTCGTTTCTGCTATCATGGAGCGAATGTTCGTTCCAATGAAAAAACGTTTCGCGGACGGTACATCGAGCTTATCTGAAAGACAAAGCGAGGAGTCGCATGAGAAAACACCTACCGCTTTTCATTGTCGTTGTCGTTCTGCTTTCCCTGGTGTCGGCCGGGTGCGTCACCCGGGCGGCCTTGCACAGCACGGCGCTGTTTCTGGAAGACGAAAAGACGCTCACCGTGGGGAGGACGTACGCGAAGGTCCTGAATTACACGTACGAGATACCGGATTTCGAGCCGTTGGTGATGAAGGTGGAAAAGCTGGACATAAAGCCGACCGAATCGGCCGAAACGGAAGCGTACTACTCCAAAATGAACGACGCCGTCTCGCTGATGCGCTCGGAAAAATTCAAGCAGGCGATCGACGCGCTCATGCCCATGATCGGGGTGTATAGGGACAAGGGGATAGGCCTGTACAACCTCGGGATCTGTTACCTCAACCTGAAAGAATACGATAAGGGGCGTTTGTACCTCGCGAACTCCTACGCGGCCGGTTGTCGCGACGCCTTCCGCGCCATCGACAACCTCAACTCCGTGATCGCGTTCGATTATTTCCAACAGAAAAAATGGGCGGACGCCATCCGGTATTACAAAACGGCCCCGGCGGACGAAAACGTGAGCATGAACGTCATCTACTGCTACATGGAGCTCGCGAAAACCCTGCCCCGGCCCACAAACCTCATCATGCTTCTCTACGCGGGGAACTACATCGTCGACAACGGCGTCCTCGACAAGAACATCCTGGCGCTCGGAGACGAAATCGGAAAGCAGCTCGGCGATTCGCCCGTGGAGGCTTTTTTGCCCGACGCCATCGACGTCCTCACCTACCTCGTCAAGGAGACGGGCAATCCGTGGACCCATATCAATCTCGGCATGCTCTACGTCCACTCGGGCAAGCCCGAGCTCGCGCATGGGCAGTTCAGGCTGGCCGTGGAGCGCGCCGGCGGCAACCGGGATTTGTACCGTTTCGCGTCCGGGCGACTCGTGGAAATGGGGCCGGCCGCCTACGCCTACCGCAAGGAGATTCCCTTCACGGTCACCTTGAAAAGCGGCGACCTCACAAGTGCGGAGATGGAGGGCGTCTTCTCCATCCCGCAGAACGGTTTCGGCGAAACCGTGTCCAGCCTCGAAGTCGCCCTCAACGGCAAGCCGGTCGCCTTTGACCTGGTAAAGGACAGGTATCACGCCGAGTTCGTATCGCTCAAGCTCTCGGGCGATCTCAAGGCGGGCGACAACACGCTCACGATTTCCGCACAGGTCGCGCGGAAGCCCCGGCGCACGGACGCGGAGGAGCTGGCCGCCCTCACCGCCGCCTCCTACGACCAGCGGTCGCCCCAATACAAGCTTTACACCGAATCGTCTAAAATCTATAAATTATCCCACCCGCTCGTGAAAAAGGCGGTCGCCGACATCAGGAAGACCTTGAAGAACAAAGACGTGGCCTCGATCGTGCGGGCGGTCTACGATTACGTGATCGATAAAATGAGTTACGAGCTCTACGACAATGAGAATCGGCCGAAGAAGGACATTCTCGACAGGCTGCAGAAAACGGGCGGCGTCGGTTTGTGCGAGGACTACGCGGTCTTTACCGCGTCCGTCTTGAGGGCGTTCGGGATCCCCGCCCTGGTCATGGCGGGCCCGACCTACAACGCCGAAATCGGCCACGCCTGGCCGGCCGTCTTCACCCCGCAGTACGACCGTCCCATCGTCGTCGATACGACCTGGGGCGACTCAGGCGAGATGCCGAACTATTATTTCCTGTTCAACACGAACCAGACCGTGGTCGAGGAAGTGGGCTGGGACTCGGACGTCCTGCCGGACGCCATGTCCAGCTCGTACCGGCACACGAACAATATCGCGGTGGAGTTCAAGAAAGAAAAGTCGGAGATCGCGTTGTAGCGGACGTTTCCGCCCGTGAAAAAACGTCATGGTGAGTCGAAGCCTGCCCCGAGCTTGTCGAGGGGCTCAGGGTGACTTTTAGTCGCATACGCTGCCGATAGTGAGCATCGCCCATTTCGGCTTGCCTCGTCCCGCGCGACAGGGTATCTTTACGGCATGACAGCGAACCGGAGCCGGCCCCTCGCCGGCGGGCGCATCGTTTTATTTATAGCGACCGCTCTCCTCGTCCTGGCGGTTGTGTTATTGCCTGTCGCCAGCGCGTTTTTCACGACCGCGTTCGCATCGGTTTTTTTCACGCTTCCGCTGTTCTTCCCCGCCCGCGCACCCGCCGCGCCGCTCGCCGCGGTCCGCGCCGCGCATTCGGTCCGCGGTCCGCCTCTCAACTCCTGAAGCATTCCGCATTTTTTCCCGATCCCCGGTGCTTCGTCCGAAGACCGTCCGGGCCGGGAATCGAAATCTTCAAGGAGGAATTTTCATGCGCATTGGAAAAAACCGACGGCGGCCGCATCCCGCGTACCGGTTGGCGCGGCTGCGGGGGATCGGACTCGAGACCGATCTCAAGCCTTATCTGCGAACGATCAACGAAATAAAACGATACGATTTCCGGCGGTGCTCGGACGCCAGGCTCGCGGCGCGGGCGGGGGAAGTGAAACGCGCGGCGCGCGCGGGCGAGCCGGGCGAGCGCCTTCTGCCGGAAGTCTTCGCGCTCGCCGCCGAAGCCGCGGCGCGGCGTCTCGGGATGCGGCCCTTCGACGAGCAGCTTCTGGCGGGGACGGTCATGGGGCATGGCAAGCTCGCCGAGCTCGCCACCGGTGAGGGCAAGACCCTGGCGGCGGTATTCCCGGCCGCGCTCCGGGCGCTTTCCGGGCGGGGCGTGCACGTCATGACCGCCAATGACTACCTGGCCGCGCGCGATGCCGCGTGGATGGAGCCCGTGTATCGGGCCCTCGGTTTGTCCGCGGCCGCGGTCGCGGGGGGCATGAGCGCCGCCCGCCGCCGCGCCGCCTACGCGGCCGATGTCACCTACGTGACCGCCAAACAGGCCGGCTTCGATTTTTTGAGGGACTCGCTCGCCTACGATCCGGCGGAAATCGTGCATCGCGAGCTTTATTTCGCCCTGGTGGACGAAGCCGATTTCATCCTCATCGACGAGGCGCGCGTGCCGCTCGTTCTGGCCGCCGCCGACGACATGGATGTCGACGACCCGGGCGTCGATCCGGCCCGCTGCGACGAGGCCGCCCGTTCGCTCACGCCCGGCGCCGACTTCGTCCTCGACCGCGCCGGCCGCTCCCTGCACCTCACCGTCAGCGGCGAGCGGCGGGCGGGAAGGCTTCTCGGCGTCGGGGGGATGCACCGGAGGCGCGACCGGCTCGCCTACGCCGGGGTGTACGTGGCCCTTCTGGCGCGCCACCTGCTCCGCCGCGACGTGGACTACATCGTCAGGCGGGGGCGCATCGAGCTCGTCGACGAGCTCACCGGCCGGGTGGCGCGCGACCGGCGCTGGCCCGACGGGATCCAGGCCGCGCTTGAAGTCAAGGAAAGGCTGGCCGTGCGCCCGGCGGGGCGAATTTTCGGATCGATCACCATCCGGCATTTCCTCAATCTCTACCCGCGCCGCGCGGCCATGACCGCCACCGCCGCGCCTGCGGCCCGGGAATTCAATCTCTTTTACGGGCTGGACGTGGTCGTCGTCCCCACCCGGCTGCCGGTGCGGCGGAGCGACGAGCCGGACGCGGTCTTTCTCACGCGCGCCGCCAAGAACGCGGCCCTGCTCGACGAGGTGGAGCGCGCGCACCGGGCCGGCCGGCCGATCCTCATCGGCACCCGGTCGGTGAGGGAGTCCGAGGAGCTGGCGCGCGACTTAAGGCGCCGCGGCCTTGCCTGCCGGGTCCTCAATGCGAAAAACGACCGGAGGGAGGCGGCCGTCATCGCCCGGGCGGGGCTGCCGGGCGCGATCACGATTTCCACCAATATGGCCGGCCGCGGCACGGACATCAAGCTCGGCGGGATGAGCGGCTCGGTCCGGCGGAGGGTCACCCGGGCGGGCGGACTGTACGTCATCGGTACCGGCCGGCACGAAAGCGTGCGCATCGACCGGCAGCTTCGCGGCCGCGCCGGTCGGCAGGGAGATCCGGGTACGAGCCGCTTCTTCGTGTCCCTGGAGGACGAGCTCTTCCGGCGCTACGGCGTGGCCGAATTCCTGCCGCGGAAAGCTCTCATGTGCGCCCGGGACGATCCGCATTGTGCGGTGGCCGACCGCCGCGTGAATAGGGAAATCGAACGCGCCCAATCGATCATCGGGCACCAGAACCACCTCATCCGCCGCACCCTGCGCCGCTACAGCCTCCTCGTCGAGGAGCAGCGGCGCGCGGTACAAGAGGCGCGGCGGCCGGCCCTCCTGGAGGAGGAATTGCCGGAGGTTGTGGCCCGCGCCTGCGCGCCCGAGCTCGGCAGGCTCAGGGCGAGGCTGGGCGATGCGGCGGCGCGCCGCCTTGGGGCACGGATTTTTCTCGCCGTCCTGGACCGGTTCTGGGCCGACCACCTGGCGACGGTTGAGGAACTGCGGGAGGGCATTGCGCTCCAGCGTTTCGGGGCGCGGGAACCGCTCCACGAGTTCATCCGGCTCGCCTCCGAGCGCTTCGCCGAGGGGTTGGCGCGCGTCGCCGCCGAATGCCGCGCGGAGGCGCGGGCGGCGCTGAAAACGAACGACGGGGGCGCCGGGTACGGCACGGTGCGGGCGCCTTCGTCCACCTGGACCTACGCCCTCGACGACGAGCCGCTGCCGGCCTTCAACCTGGCGGGTTTCGCGGGCGGGCCGGCGGCGCTCGTCGGAGCCGTCATGCTCCTCGTGAAGACCGTGGGAGCGTGGGCGGCCGCCCGACGGGAAAAAGCGGCGGTGAGGTCATGGTGAGCCTGTCGAAGGACTCGGGGTGACTTTTTCATTATATTTTCGGACACTGGTGATAATTGCCGCTCTTCGCCCTTGACGGCGGATTCGGAAACACACATGATGTGAACATCGATTATTCCGAAGGACGCCGATGCCGTTAGTCTTTGAAGTAAACGACGAAACCCTCGCCTACAGCCTCGAGGTCATCCCGCCCATGGAAACGATCGGCCGCGACCAGGTGGGTCTGTTGAAGGCGGTGATCGACAAGACGGCGAAGGTGAAACAGCACTCCGATGCGACCGCCGGCAGATACGGGAAGCTGATCGGCCAGGGACGGATCGGCCTTTTGGAATTGTTCGACGAGCTGTTCATTTCCGTGGTGGTGCTCCACGAGCGCCTGAAATCGGGCGAGCCGCAGCGATTCGCCGAGTTCCGGAACAAATACGAATTCCGCGTGCTCCTGGAAAATCGGGGCAACAAGTTCTATTCGGCGGGGGTCTTGAAGGACACCGACGTCGCGCTGCCCAATGATTTCGGGTCGGTGTACAACGACCTGGTCGTCGAGAAAATCAAGAAGATCGTCGTGCTCTTTAAAAGCCTGGCGCCGTCCGGAGGCGTCGACGAATTGTTCGAGGCCCTGGACGCCCTGTTATACGCGATCATCATCATCCGCTACAACATCCATCGCTGTACCATTGACCGATAGGAAGGCGTCCGGCCTCGTTTCGCTTGTGCGGCCGCGCCTCCGCCGCACGATTCGTTTGACAAACGGCCTGGCGGCCGTTACCATTGGGACATGGAGATTTCAAGCATTTCCGCCGGCATGGGGATGGGCCGCATCTATCCGATGCACCCCGCCTCCGGGGCGGGGAAGGTCGACCGCGTCGATTCGATCTCGCGGGTCGCTTCCGTCGGCGTGTTGAAAAAGAGCCTCGATTTCCAGTCCGAGGCCGCCATGAAGCTTCTGCAGTCCCTTCCCGAGATTCAGGATCCCGCCCTGGGCCGGAACGTCGACACCTACGCCTGAGCGCCCCTTCCCGCTCCGGTTTGACGATACAATCCCGCCTCAATAACTTATATATATGGACAGCACGAACTCCGTCGGCGACGAGCTCAACATCACCTCTTCCCTGCGGCGCATCATTAACGAGGACGCCGAAGTCTCCGAGATCGAGGGGGATCTGAGCGTCACCGCCGCGGGCGACTCGTTCCGGTCGAGCCCGCAACGGGTGGCGCGCATCGGCCGGACTCTTCGCGAGCGGGAGGAAGCGTACCGGAGGCGGCCGACGGTGTGGGACCTGTCGCGCGGCCGGCACATCGATATATACGCCTGATCCGGGAGTGCCAGACGCGGCCGTACACTGAAAACAAGCTCCTGAACCTGGCGGTCGGCTTCGTCGTGTTCGCCCGGGAAGAGCCGAGGCTTTATCGGTTTCTCCACGTGGAACGACCGATTCCCCGGCCGGAAGAGGACGCCGGGATGAGCCGGTTCGAAGAGGCGTATTCGAAGTACGGGGAGCTCATACGTGAGCTTCGGTCGATCCCCGAGGGCATCCAGAATCCGCTCATACTCAAGACCTGGATTTTCACGCAAGGGCTGGCCGCGGCGGTGTCGAGCGGGCGGCTCGAGTTTTCGGAGAAAAAGATAGTCGCCCTGCTGGAAGAGGCGGGCGGCGCGTTCTACGCCTTTGAGGAGTGGAAGAAAAAAGGAGGCAATCCATGAACGACGTATTGGTGAGCGTGCGGCGCTTCCGCAAACGCTACGGTCGATTCGAGGCCGTGAAGGGCATCAGCTTCGAGGTGCGCCGGGGCGAAATTTTCGCGCTCCTGGGCCCGAACGGGGCCGGCAAGACGAGCACCCTCGAGAGCCTCGAGGGATTGCGCAAGCCCGACGGCGGCGAACTTTCGGTGGCGGGCGTGGACCCGTCGCGCCGGCCGCGGCGGCTGAAAAACCTCATCGGCGTGCAGCTGCAGGCGTCCGCCCTGCCCCAGGCCATGACGGTGGAGGAGGCGATGACGTTTTTCTGCACGTATCACGGAGTCGCCGTCCGCCGCGACCTGATCGAGCGCTTCGGCCTGGCCGAAAAGCGGCGGACGCAATACTCCAAGCTTTCGACCGGGCTCCAGCGCCGGCTGAACCTGGCCCTGGCCGCGGCCCATGAGCCGCCGGTGCTCTTCCTGGACGAGCCGACGGCCGGGCTCGACGTCCAGTCGCGCGCCGAGATGCACGCCGTCACGGCCGAGCTGAAAAAAAGCGGCACGACCGTCATTCTTGCAACCCACGACATGGCGGAGGCCGAGAAGCTCGCCGACCGGGCGGCCATTCTGCTGAACGGCGCAATCGTCGCCCTGGGAAGCCCGCGGGCGCTCACCGCCCGGGGGTCCCGGCGGACGAAGATATCCGTGTTGAGCGAGCGGGCGAGCCTGCTTGCGGACCGTTCCGACGTGGGAGAAGCCCGCTTTCAGTCCGCGGCGGACGATTACGCCATTTACACGTCGGCCACGCCCGGTCCGGCGGTGACGGCCATTCTGGCTTTCCTCGAACGCGCCGGCGACCCGCTCGTCGATCTGCGCGTGGAGCGGCCGAGCCTCGAGGAGCGCTTCCTCGAAATCACGTCCTCGAACGGCAATGAAGGAGGGAACTCATGAAAGCATTCATCCATCACCTGGCCTACGACTTTAAAACCGGAATCCGCGACCGGACCAAGCTCCTCATGTTCTACCTTTTCCCCCTGGCGTTCTTTTTCGCGGTGAGCTCGTTCATGACGCAGATCAATCCCTTTTTCAAGGACACCATGATCCCGGCGATGGTGCTCTTCGCGGTCATGTCGGCCTGCCTGCTCTCCCTCCCGGGGACGCTCGTCACCGCGCGCGAGTCCGGGGTGTTCCGCAGTTTCCGCATCAACGGCGTACCCGCGGCCTCGATCCTCTCCATCCCCGTCATTTCCGCAGCGGCGCACATGGCGGTGGCGGCCGTGATCATCGGCTTTGCGGGCACCCTGGTGTTCAAGGGCGCGGCTCCGGCGAACGTGCTCGGATTCGCGGCGGCGGCTCTCCTCTCGTACCTCGCCTACGCGGGATTCGGCCTCGTCCTCGGCACCGCGGCCGGGAACGCCAACGCCTCCATCCTGCTGGCGCAGGCGGTCTACATCCCCTCCATTCTCCTGGGCGGGCTCATGGTCCCGCTTTCCGTCCTGCCCGACGCCTTCCGGCGCGCGGCCCTGATCCTGCCTTCGAGCCACGGGATGATCCTGTTCCAGGCATTGGGCTACCCGGCGGCCGGGAAGGCCTTTCCCTGGGTATCGCTCGCGGCGCTCGGCGGCGGCGCGGTCGTGAGCTTCTTCCTTTCGGCCTGGATTTTCCAGTGGGACACGCGCGCGAGCCGGCCGAACCGGAAGGCGTTCGCCGCCCTGCTCGCGCTCGTGCCGTACGCGCTCGCCGTGGCTGTCGGAGGCTGAGTCCCGGCGCGGTTGCGGGTGTCTGGGGGATGAGTTATATTTGAACGATTATTATCATGTTGATTTCAAGTCACCCTGAGCTTGTCGAAGGGTAAGGGACGATATGAGCCTGTATTGTCAGTCATGGTTCGACAGGCTCACCATGACGTATGTCACCCTGAGCCTGTCGAAGGGTGACCGACAATTGAAATTAAAACACTTTCAGGAGGCCGCCATGCTGCCGACGCGAAAATTGGGAAAAACCGGATTCGAGCTCACCGAAATAGGATTCGGGGCCTGGGCCGTCGGCGGGCCGTGGCGCTTCGGGTGGGGCGCCCAGGACGACGAGGAGTCGCTGGCCGCGATCGACGCGGCGCTCGAGGGGGGCGTCAACTGGATCGATACGGCCGCCGCCTACGGGCTCGGCCACTCGGAGGAGATAACCGGCAAGGCCCTGCGCGGCCGGCGCGACAAGGTGTTTCTCGCCACCAAGGGCGGCATCGTCTGGGACGACAAACGGCGCGTCAAGTTCAGCATCGAGCCGGGGTCCCTGAGAAAGGAATTCGAGGACAGCCTGCGCCGGCTCGACACCGATTATATCGACCTGTACCAGATCCACTGGCCCGACGGCGTGACGCCCGTGGAAAAGGCCTGGGAAGCGCTCCTCCGCTTCAAGCAGGACGGCAAGGCGCGCTTCGTCGGGGTGAGCAACTTCGACGCGCCGCAATTGGAAAAGTGCCTGAGCCTGGGACACGTCGATTCGCTCCAGCCGCCCTACAACCTGGTGCGGCGCAATGCCGAGCGCGAGCTTCTGCCCTTCTGCCGCGAGCGCGGGATCGGGGTGGTCGCCTACAGCCCGATGATGTCCGGCCTTCTCACCGGCCGCTTCGACGCGGGACGATTGGCCGCCGACGATTGGCGGCTCGCATCGCCCTATTTCAAGGAACCGAGGCTGGGGAAGTCGCTTGCGCTCGTGGAGGAATTAAAGCCCATCGCCGAGCGCTCCGGGAAAACCGTCGGGCAGCTCGCCGTCGCCTGGGTGCTCGGAGGGGAGGCGATCACGTCCGCCATCGTCGGCGCCCGCCGGCCGTCACAGGTGGAGCAAACCCTGGCCGGGGCCGGATGGAAATTGAGCGACGGGGACCGGAGGGAGATCGATGAAATATCGAACCGTGTTTTCGGCGAGGACGCGTTCACGGACGCCACGTGAGCGGGGATGGGGAAGATGAGGAAGATGAGGAAGATGGAGGAGGGGCGGGACTCGTCGGCGCTTTCTCTCAAGGACCGGAAAATGACCGTGCTTGTAATTACCGCCCTGGTCGGGGCGGGAATCGGCGCGGTCCCGCTTCTCCGGACCCGGCCTTTCCCGGACGTTTTCATCCTTTTGTGCCTCTTCTTCGGAGCGGCCGTCGCGCTGTCGCGGCTTTTTGCCCGGCGTCCGGCGCGGCTCCTTTTATTTTGCGTCACCACTTTTCTCTTCACGTTCACGCTGGAGGCCGTGGGAACGGCCACCGGGCTCGTGTTCGGTTTTTACCGCTACGGCGACGCCCTGGGCCCAAAACTCCTGGACGTCCCGGTCGTCATCGGCCTCCTCTGGTGCCTGATCACCCTGGGCTGCATCCGGCTGTCGCTCGTCCTGCTCCGCCGCTTCGGCCGCCCCGGCCGGCGGCTCACCCTGCTGACCGCCCCGCTGGGCTGCGTGTTTTTCGACCTGTGCATTGAGCCCCACGCCGGGCACCTCGGCTGGTGGCGGTGGAGCGACGGCGCGGTACCGCTTCGGAACTTCATCGCCTGGGGCGCGATCGCCTTTCTGGTCACCGGATTCTACCTCCTGCTGGACGACCGGCCGTGATGGGAAGAAGATGAGGAAGTGTTGAGCCACGGCTGAAGAAGGTGAGGAAGATGGGGGAAGATCAGGAAGTTGTGGAACTACGGATGAAGAAGATAAGGAAGATGGGGAGGGGAGAGCGGGTTTTTTTCGGATAACCGGGATTTGTGCTGTTAGTGTAATTTAAATAACCTGACGCGATGGTTTCTTCTTTGGGCTTTCCTCTATCTTCTTAATCTTCTTTATCCGTAGTTTCACGCCTGCTCCTCCAGGCTCATGACGCCGTAGACCTTGACGTATTCCTTGAGCATGGGGTCGCAGAAGGCGTACAGGCCGACGGCGGGCTTGTAGATGACGCCGCGGTCGATCAGGGTGGCCATGTTGGTGCTGAACTGGCTCTGGTCCCGGCCGATGTTCTTGGCGATGAAATCCAGGGGCACGTATTTTTTGGCCGATTTGGCCATGGCCTGGACGATCTTCTGGTACATGCCGCCGCCCGCCTTTTTCAGGATCGAGGCCAGCTTGTTCTTGCGCACGTCGGTCACGATTTTCTTGATGGCGTTGTCGAAATCGGAGGCGTCGATGTACCCGTCGACGTCCACGGACAGCATCTCGCTCCCCAGGAGGTGGACGGGCTCCGGCAGGCCCGAGGTGACGTCCAGGACTTTTTTCGCCACTTTGCCCAGGTTGTATTTGTGGTTCGCCGCGTCGAAGCCCGCCCGGAGGATGCTCCCGACCTCCTTTTCGTTGAAGGTCTCGAGCGGCACGTCGCGGAAGGTCCTGAGGATGGACGAGTGCTCCTCCTCCAGCTTCTGGACCGCCCCGGTGATGCCGGCGCAGACGAAGCCGGTGTTCTTGACGTTCTCCCGGTTGAGCCTTTCGGTGACCAGCTTGAAGAAGGAGGAGATGCCGGAATTGGGCCTGATCCTGTCCAGCTCGTCGATGAAGACGAGCACCCCCGATTTCCCCAGCTCGACCGCCTTCTTCTGGATCCGGGCCATGCGGGAAGTGAACTCCTCCGAAAAATCGGAGATGCTCGATTTCGACTTTTTCTCCCGGCTGAGCTTGAGGAATCCCTTGAGGTCGATCTCGATCCTGACCTTGTCGAAGATTTTCTTCAGGTCCGAATCGAACTTGCCCAGGATCGAGGAAGCGAGCTCGTCCACGCCCTGGTTGGAGTCGACGTCCTGCCAGATGGAGACGAAGTCGTAGCGCTCGACGCCCCGGTCGACGCCCAGCCGGTCGGTGAGCCGGTTGTCGCCCGTGGAGGTGCGGTAGACCTGGGTGAGGAGCGACGATTTGCCTACGCCCCGGGCGCCGGTGATGATGGTGTGCTTGGGGTTGCCGTGCATGATCTGGTAGATGGAGTCCACCAGCTCGTTGACCGAGTCCTCCCGGCCGAAGAAGCGGTCGGGGTCGTCGATGGGCCGGTTGGGCGTGAAGGGATCGATGAATCTCG
>JAFGSW010000027.1 GCA_016934415.1 Spirochaetales bacterium
AGGTCCATCGCCTTTATGATTGACGGCAAATTATCTCCCATCCTGGCGAACGATATATCGAATCAAATCGGCACCGTCATACCGGGAGTGCCGATACAGACTCCGATAATCCTGACCGCCGTCTTCATCGGACTCGTTGCTGTGGCGCTCAAGACCACGAATCTCAGGCTCTATATCGAATCTGTGGGAATCAACCCAAGCGCCGCGCGTCTGAACGGTATCAGCCCGAAAAAGATCATATTCCTGACCTTTTTGATTATGGGAGTCTGTACCGCGGTCGCAGGTTTCATCGCGGTAAACAAGGCGGGGCGCCATGACAGCGTCAATCTGCTCAAGTTTATCATGATGGACGCGATTCTCGCCGTGGCCATAGGCGGAAACTCGCTTTCCGGCGGAAAGTTCAGCATCACCGGTTCCATTATCGGCGCGTACACCATAGAGGTGCTGAACAGGACCCTGCTCAGGCTGGAGGTGGAAACCGAGACCATTCCCGCCTTCAAGGCGGTGTTCATTATCATTCTCATGGCGGTGGCATCGCCTGTCGTCAGGGTTTTTGCTATGAATGCCATACACAGGGTTCGAACCATCGGAGTGAGCATCGCACGCAAGACTGGCGCGCCGAAAGATGCCGAGGTTTCCAACACGGACTCACCTGGGAAGAAGGAGGAGTAGGATGGGATCTCTGAACGAAGCCAAACCAAAAAAAACACTTTCGAATTCGAATCTTCTGTTTCTCATCGCCGCAGTCATATTTGTCCTGATGTACTTGTTCGCCATCATAAGTTATCCGGAAAGTTTTCTGCAGTTTCAGACCTTCTTTGACCTGTTCAATCTGAACGCTCCGCTCATCATCATGACGCTGGGTCTGTGCCTAGTGATGATCGGAGGCGGTATCGATATTTCCATCGGCTCGGTATGCGGCCTGGTAACCATGGTCTGCGCCGTATTGCTTGAATCGGGAATAGGGAGCGTTGGGGGTGCCTTACTTCTTGCGCTGGCCATAGGGATCGCGTTTGGTATCTTGCAGGGATATCTCATTGCCTATCTGAAGATACAACCATTTATCATCACGCTGTCAGGGTTATTCTTGGCGAAAGGACTGTTGACGACAATCCACAAAGATCCGATCAACGTGACCATGTCTGCTTTCGTTTCCTTGCGGGATTATAAAATAACAATTCCCTGGCTCGGCACGGTAAACAGGCTGGGCAATTTCATCCCGTGCGAAATCAAACCGGGCGTCATCGTTGTGGTGGTCCTTGTCGTCCTCCTCGCCGCCCTGATGAAGTGGTCGCGTTTCGGGCGCAATGTCTACGCCATTGGCGGCAATAGCCAAAGCGCTCTGATGCTCGGGATCAATGTAAAGAGAACGATATTCTTCACATACGTGATATGCGGATTGACGGCCGGTATCGCGGGCTTTGTGTTCCTCATGACAACGGGAGCCGGCAATGTCGGAAACGCGGCGTTGTTCGAATTAAAAGCAATCGCCTCGAATATAATAGGCGGCACGCTCTTGAACGGCGGCGTGGGGAACCTGCTTGGCTCACCGATAGGCACACTGACCCTTCTGATCATCAACGAACTGATCCGTGCGTCGGGCGTCCAATCAAACTTTCAGGCGATCGTCAGCGGGCTCTTGCTGTATGTCTTCATTGTGCTGCAAAGCGTCGTTATGTCGTTGCGCGGCAGGACGAAATTCAGAATTGCCCTGCCGCCCTGGCTGCGACCGCCCCGGCTTCCGGGCAAGAAAAAGGCAGAGAACCAAGGGTAGCCGAAAGGCGCTATTATAAAAAGGGATGGGCAAAGCGAGCCAGGGATCGGCGCGCTCTTGACCTTCTCCTCCTTTTAAGAGCTGGTGAGAAATCATTCAGGTTTTTCACCAGCTTCATTTTTCCGCAGACAAAAAGTATCCGCGCCATGAATTCCCCGCATCAATCCCGCTCCGGCGTCTGCTATCCCGAATTGATCGTCGTCAAACGCCTAACAAGGGCCGTGTTCAACTGCCCGTGCTTGCGTAGCTGCGCAGGCCGCTCCGCAACCGCGTCGCATATAGCAGCGGTCATGCACAGGGGGACGCGTGGCGGGCGTTTCCCGGCAGCCGGTTGATACCGTAGTGTACAATCTGGAGATTCAAAGCATCCACAATTACGCTGTAGGAACGTCCTGAATTTGTGTTCATAACAAGGCCTCGATGGAGATAATGCCCGTGGAATTCCGCACCGATCGGCCGTTTCTGTTCTTCACCCGGGGAAAAAACAGCGGGACCGTTCTGTTCATGGGCCGGGTGACCGATCCGCGCGGGTGTTAATTGTCCGGTAAGGTATGATATAATTTATCGTCCGTTGAAAGGCGGGATACACATGAGGATCGGTTTATACCATGGTTATGAGCTCACCGGTTCCGGCAGCAATGAATACACACGATATCTGGCCGAAAATCTCAAGGGCCTTGGGCATGAGGTGCATATTATCTGCAGAGAACCGACACCGGAGAGTATTCCTTTTATAGACCGGGCCTTTTCCTGGGATAGGAACGTGGGAAAAAAATCCCTGTTTATAAAAAGGAATTCCGGTGCCCCCTGTGTGCTGCATCAGCTGGCCCACGCCGCCGTACGCCCCGTGTATGTGACCGATAAACAGCGAAGCGGAAATGTGAAGTCTTTCGTCTCGCTGACGGATGATGAACTGAATGAATACCACTCGCTAAACCAGGCGCTGGTAACGGCCATTCTGTCTGAATTTAAAATGGATATTCTGCATGCCAACCATCTGATCTACCAGCCGGTTGCCGCCCTGGAGGCATGCCGGGTCACGGGTACCCCCCTGGTCATTTATCCGCATGGGAGCTCGATTGAGTATGTCATTAAAAACGATGCGCGCTACAAAGAACGCGCTTTACAAGCCTTGCTCGGCTGCCGCGCACTTATCAGCGGCAACGGGGAAGTGCGCGATCGCATTCTCACTCTGTATCCCCGGCACAGGGAAGAACTCCTCCGAAAAATACGGATTGTGGGCGTAGGAGTGGATACCGGTCTTTTCAAGCCGATCGAAAAAGAACGGAGGAATGACAGTATCATCGATCTGATGAAGAGAGGGGCCGGCGGCGGCAAGGACCCCGAGTTGACCAAAGAGCTGCAGCTGCGCCTGGACAACATGGATGTTGAGGCTGTCCGGGATTATTGGGACAAATATAATCACTCCCAACCGGACGCGGATCTCAACACGCATTTGAAGCGTATTCCATGGGATGAGTTTATCATCTTGTTTGTGGGAGCGTTAACGGCAGGCAAGGGGTTGCAGAGTGTTATCGTCGCGCTGCCCGCAATTCTTCTACAACATCCCGCTACCCATCTAATAATTGTAGGATCGGGAGCCTATCGTGAGGTTTTGGAGGGACTGACCCATGCCCTGATAAGCGCAAACAAGAAGCTTCTGCTGGATTTGTGTGAAAGGGGCCTGAGCCTGGACCGGAGCGGCTTAAGCGGACCCTGGGAGGACGCCAAGGTTTTTTTAAGCGATCCCGTTCAACTCAAGCGGGTTTTGGAGTGCGGCCGCCTGCTGCGGGACCATGTTCATTTTATTGGCCGGCTTGACCATCCCCTCTTGAAGCACTTGTTTCCCTGCGCGGACCTGGCGATATTTCCTTCCATTATTCCCGAAGCATATCCCCTGGTGCTGATGGAATCCCTTGCCAATGGGGTTCTGCCAATGGTCAGCTATTTCAGCGGATTGAAAGACGGGATTGATGAGCTGGAACCTTTGTTGGGACATGAGCTTATATTTAAAATGAAGATTTCCGTTGATCCTCTGCATAGAGTACAAAGTCTGGTCTCCAATATATCCGGCTTGCGCGCTCAACCATATTCATCTTCGTATCGACGGAAGCTTCGTGAAATCGCGGTAGAACGTTATGACTGGAAGAAGCGTGCTTCCCGGTTGGTGAGAACCTATTCATCCCTTATTGAGGGTGTCAGCGAAAAAAGCTTGTAAAGTCATCCGGGAAACCATGATTTTAAAAATCATCCGCGTCTTCCTTGTGCAATAATTTATCCGCACATCGGGCGATCTCTAGAGGATGTAGGATGACGGTGAACGGGCTTGGTCCGTCGGGAACAGCGGATCGCGGAGGAGCAGGGGGCGTGATAGGAGCGGGCTATGGGGAAGAGTGTGCCGTGATACGCACCACGAGGGGGGGCAAGCATCTGGCCGTTAATATTAGCCGTTGGTTCCGGACTTCATTGGAAAACCAGCAATACCTCGTGCGGCCACATCATCGTTCAGCTTGATATCTACAATAAATACAGCCTTGCCGGGCGGTGAGGAAGAACGGCAAGGAATTCACCTTCGTCATCGGCCATGACCCGCAGTGGAGGGCGATCGATTCGTTTTTGTCCTGTCGTGATACCGGCAGCAATACGTTGCCGCCCACCACCCTGCACCGTCTCTTGTAGGAAAGACAAAGACAACGGAGGACCACCATGAAACGATTCATATCCGCCTTTATAATGCTTGGGTTTTTTTTCATGCGCTTCGGGCAGCTATGTCCGCGAGGGAAATCCCCCGCTTGAGTCGGTGGCCAACCTTGATCTCTCCCGCTCCCTGGGCCGCTGGTACGAGATTGCCCGCCTCCCGTTCGTGTTCGAGGACGGGCTGGTGAACACCTCCGCCACCTACAGCCTGCAGGCGGACGGGAACATCCAAGTCCTCAATGAGGGCTACCGCAACACCTTCACCGGTAAAAAGGAAAAGGCCCGCGATTGGGCCTGGGTGCCGGATCCCGCCCGGACGGCCAAGCTCAAGGTCAGCTTTTTCGGACCGTTTGCCGGCGGGTTTTACCGCCCCGCTCCCAGGCAGCGACGCCGCCCGAACGAACCGTGAAAAGCGGATGGAGGAGGGGAGGTTTCCGCCGTGCAATCCCGGCCAGCGCCCGGGGCGACCGTCCGAGGAGCTTCCTCCGCAGGTGTTCCATCTCGAAGCGGAGCTGGCCGCGGCTGACGGTGAGACGTACGGTCAGCGACCGGGGGCCGAGTTTTCGCCGGTCGAACCGGTACCCGCGACGCTCCGCCTCTCGAAAAATAATGCGCAGGTATTCATTGATCGCCGCCAGGGGACGGGGCGCGGCGCGGAAGCGCTCGAGCTGCGGATGGCGCCGATAGCCGCGGGTCCGGCCTTGGAGTACCAGGCGGGCCAGAAGCGCCTCCCGCCAGACCGCGACCAAGCCTTTCGCGTCGAGATACCGAGGATGGAGAGACCATAATCTCATCGTATGAATATACATACATCATGCGCTTCATGGCATCATGTGTGAGTGGAAAAAAATCGAAACGTATGACATATTCCTGACGTTTGTCGGAACGGCGGAATAGAAATAGGATTCCGATCGAAACCGGGGGAGGTGAACGCGAAATGGCCGAAAAACAATCGGGCCGGCGTGCGTCCGGCGCGCGGCGGAAAGATTGGACCGGTCGGGGGGGCGAATGCGCCTCGCCGCCGGGGGCCGATGCCGGCCGCGTGGGGCTGGAGCGCCTGCTTTTTTTCAGTGACGGCGTGTTCGCCATCGCCATCACCCTGCTGGCGCTTCAAATCAGGCCGCCGTCCGGCGCCGGGGATCCGTTTATCGACGCCAACGAATGCTGTCGCCGCTTGTGACCGTCGCGGTGTTTTCCGCGTCGATTGGAATCGTGTTTGTCAATGAGGATCTCGCCAAGTTCACATGGCTTCTCATTCTCCCTTTTACCCTCATCGTGAACCGCCTTTCTGACGCCCGGACCTGCCCCCCGCGGGTGTCGTCCTTCCCGGGATGATCACGATGGGCGGTATTTCAAATGGCAGCGACGTTCAGTCCGATGGACAAACAGGTTTACGCACTCAAAATTGATCTTCCAGATCGCCGAAGATGAAGTGACGCAACGCCTATAGAAGAGCATCCGCGATTGGTCGGCGAGTCGCGGGTTTGAGCTTGCCGACGAGGACCGCGAAGGGAGCGTTGGTGGTGAAAGAGGCTGTTGATTCTTTATTTTTCCAGGGTTAATATAAAAACGAAAATAGGCATGCGATAATCATCACATGTCAAGAGGAGGGCGGCTGATGAAAATGGCAAGAAGGTTGTTTGCCTCAATAGTATGTGTATCATTTTTAGCAATTTTGGTTCAATGTGCCCCGCCCGGAGGCAATAACGGACTTACGCCGATAAATGAAATATACGTGACGAATTATGGCTCCGAAACCCTTACGGTATATTCCCGAACGGCGGATGGAGACAGCGCGCCGCTGAGGACAATATCCGGAGTCAATCCCGGGTTCTTGGATCCGTGGGGCATTTTCGTCGACAGGGCACACGGCGAGATATTCGTGGTCAATCAAAACCTCGCCGAAATAAGAGCGTTCAACAGGACGGATGACGGCGATGTGACGCCGCTGCGGGTGATAGCGGGGGCGGGGACGGGTCTGAGCGATCCGATAGGCATCGCCCTTGAAGCCGCAAGTGACGAATTGTTCGTATCGAACCTGAACAATTCCATAACCGTCTACGGCCGAACATCGGACGGGAATGCAACCCCTTTGAGAACACTGGCCGGTGGGACGACTGGTCTTGCTTCACCGGAGGGAATAGCCCTGGATACGGTAAATAACGAGCTTATTGTCGTCAACTACGGCGGTTCCGTAACCGTGTACAATATAACCGCCAGCGGCGATACTGCGCCGCTGCGCAATCTCACCGGCGCGTCAACCGGGTTGAGTAACCCTTCCGGGATTGCGGTTGATACCGTTCATGACGAAATCTATGTCAGTAATTCGGGCAATGATTCAATCACAGTCTATGCACGAACGGCAGACGGCAACACCGCGCCCATAAGAACCCTATCGGGATCATTGACGACATTCAGCCGGCCCATCAGTATCGCCCTAGACGCGACCAACAATGAATTGTTCGTGGTAAATTCTTTCATCAATTTTACCGTCACCATTCACAATAGAACGGACAATGGTGATACGGCACCGAAAAGAACGATATCCGGCGCATCCACCGGACTCTCCCAGCCATACGGACTCTTTGTACTGCCATAGGGGCGATGTGACTGTATAATTCAAGGACCAGTTGATCCCGTTCGCGGACTGAAATCCGGAAAGATGAAGCGGGCGTTTTTTCGACGTACGCTTTGGGCTTTTCGGCTGCCTGAAGAAACGAAAAGCCGGGACCGTCCCGCCTGCCGGTTGTCCACAGATTGAAGCAGGCGGTCTTCCCCGCGGCGCTGTATGAAGCTGTCATGAGAAGAAAAATTTGCACAATAACTGTGTCTGACTAACGCTCTATTTTGTGATCAAGACCATAAGAGGCAAATTTATTTTCAGCGTTTCGGTCATTCTCGTCATCGTCTTTTGAAGATTTACCTGAAGCGTGTGATATACTATTCATGAAAGGAGATAATGCGTGAAAAACAAATCTAGTAAAGGATTGACGGGGATAGTGCTCATTTTGGCGATAGGTTTATTGGCTTCATGTCCTCCGCCCAAAACTCCCAGCAACACGGTTGCACTTACGCGTATAGATTTATATTTGTACGTCTTCAATGCGACCGGCACCTTCACCATCGAGCTCAGGGACTCCTCCGGCGACACCCCGGCCATCTGGAGTGGAACGGTTGATGCGAACACGCTGACCAGCAATACGTGGAATGCCTTCATCGTTCCCGCCGTAAGCCTGACGAAAGGCGCCACCTATCGTATCTATGCCACTCGCAGCGATGTCCATAATCCCGGGGTCAATGAAATAGACTGGGAAAGCAGCAATTCCGTGGGAGACGAATACCCGCCGGGCGTCTGCTCCACTCCGAACGCGGAACAGGACTTCATGTTCAGAACGTATAATGACGATGTGCTTGACCAGCAGATGACGACTATTGAAACCGGGTATGCATTGAGCAGCGGCGATTTTCTGTGGTGGCAGGAGTTCGTACCAGAAGGATAAGGTACGATGACAAACTGAAAGAAGGCGTTATCATTCGGCTGAGCATCTTTTTATTTTCTTGTCTCGTCAACCCCTGAAAAGGCACCTTAAAAACCGCCGGCTGTGCCGGTGGTCGTTTATATCCTCGTAAAGATCGCCCTGATTGCGCTGTACCCTGAGTCCCTGTTCCAGTGATCGAGGTAGAGTGTTTTCCCGGACAGGAGGGCTATGAAGGTGAAAATGTCCGTTTCGGGAAGATAAAGACTGTAGAAATGAAGATAGAGGCCCCCGTCCCGGGCGTTTATTTGTTTCATGACCATGTCCGAATTGTCCTGCATTTGCTTATTGATCATTTTCGTCAGCTCGGCATCCTCGGAAGTAAATGTGAAAAAGAAACCCCTATTATACATGGGTAATACGACGTTCACATAAAGTTCTTTCCTGTAGAGCTTGGTTTTCAACGGATCTTTGAACTCGTCATGGGTGCCGGCGTAATAGAGGAACCTGAATTCAGCGCATCGATAGCTTCCCGTCGTCCTGATAATATCCTGGAACGTGGCCGGTTTCTCGCAGATATTCTTGCCTGCGATGCTTTCTTTTATAGACGCCGGGATTTCAAGACGCAGGAATGTACCGATATCACGGTCATATTCGAAGCCATCATATACTACGTTCCGGGACAGCTGCTCGATTCTTTTTATTAGAGAATCGAAATTCCTTGCCAGAAAGAATACATGATACTCATCATTATTGATTTTGAGTCTTCCGCTTGCCATGGTATTGAAGGGTTTCATGAGCGTATGATGCATATCCTTGTGCAGCGCCAGCGCATGGATGGGAACCTTTTCCTTTTCCGTTACCGTGTTTCCGGCGACGGAATAGAAGACCAGCGCGGGAGACGACCCGGTCGCCTGGATGTCCAGTATCTCGTCGTCTTTCCCGAAACTGTAGACCCCGTAAAACCCTTTCATCCGTTCCGGCGATATTTCCTCAAGGTCGGCCGCCGCGGCGTCCCCTTTCCGGGCTTCATGTGCGGCCGGCGTCTCCCGCGAATTCCCGGAACACGATACGAACGATGGGATAAGGAAAATCAGGGTAACGATGATCAGCGATATTTTTCCGTCATTCACGTAGCATCTCCTTCGGGCGCAATATACACGGAGTCCGAATCGTTTGCACCGCGCCGCCCGGAACCGGCGGCGACGGCAGGGGGCGGGGATTGAACAGGTCCCGCAGTGAGCGGCGCCGTGGACGACATCGGCGCCTCGCCGTCAGTCGAAAGCGTACCTCGCGCTCAGCTTGAGTCCGATGGCGATTCCGCCGGAGTCGTCGGGCGGCTCCATTTGCGGGGAGACATTGAACGTCACTTGTTTACTTTCATATTTGGCTTTTTCATTGGCGGCGTATATGATGGGAAATACGACGCCGAGTACCTTGGACGCTAAAAAAACGATCAGCCCCGAAACGATGAGGACCTCGTCCAGGTGAACGCCGTTCCCGAGATCGGCCCATTGAAGAGTGACCATGTTCCACAGGATGGAGCCGATCGCGGTGAGAATGGGGACACCGACGAGACCGATGCCGACCAAATCGGCGATGAGAAGCACCACGCCGCCGCCCGTGTCTCCCTGAACGAAGGACCCGACGCCGAAACCGGGCAGAAAATTGAGAAAGATCGGCCAAAAGACCGACTTTCCGCTTTGCTCCTCTTGGGCCGCGAGGGGTGCGGCCGCGAGGAGGATGAGGCACAGGGCGAGAAAAATGTTTTTCATTGCGCTACCTCCGTCCACGGACGTTTACGTACAAAATCGAAATTAGAAAAAAAAGAGTGGCTCGGGGAGGAAATGAGTTGAGAACACGCGGGATAAGGATATGGGATCGGCCTCCCTTTTCAAGCAAAACACTCGCTGCCTGTTTTGTCAAGGTCTCGACAGTCGGGGGGCGCATTTTTGTCGTTGCTGACATCCCGTTGGCGGCCGTATTGTCCGCATCGAATCCGGAGTCGCGCGTCGGCATGAGGTTCGCGTCCGCAATCCAGATCAGTCCCGTCATCGTGTCGGTGACCGTGTCGTCGCCATTATCCGTAAATCGATTGACGGGCCAGGAGTAACCGACCTGCAGTGCGCCGTCGTCAGCTTGGGGCGTGTTGGCGTCGTAGCTGATCGTCTGGCCGGTCTTCGGAAGAACGGGCGGGACGGTAGTCGCTCCCGGGGGGGGAGGGACATGAGAGAATCGACAGGATCATTAAAACGATGATCGTTGCAATGGTGAGACGGTTTCCTTTCATTTCGCTTGCTCCCTTTGCTCATGGGATAATGAAAACCGGGGGGAGGCGGAATCACGAGCTTGACTTTTTCCCGCGTCTTTGCGCTAATAGTATCCTAACAAGCAGTTTCTCATGTGACCGCGTTCTCGTTCATCGATCTCATCCCAACGGGCCGATGTTCACAGGTCCAAGGGGATCCGAGGAGCGGCCCGGGGCCTGCGCGGTCGAATCCGCTGATTCTCGAAACGAAAGGGGCTTTTATGTTCAAAGTGCAGACGCTCAACAACATCTCGGAAAAAGGCCTGGAGCTCTTTCCCAAAAAAGAGTACGAGGTCGGCGAGAAGGTCGCCGAACCGGACGGGATTATCGTCCGCAGCTTTAAAATGAACGACATGGAGCTGCCGGCTTCCCTCAAGGCCGTGGCGCGCGCCGGCGCCGGCGTGAACAACATCCCGGTCGCCCGCTGCACGGAGAAGGGGATCGTCGTCTTCAACACCCCCGGCGCCAATGCCAACAGCGTCAAGGAGCTCGTGGTGAGCGCGCTTTTCCTCGCCTCGCGCAACCTCTTCAACGCCATCGCGTGGGTGAAGACCCTGCAGGGCAAGGGAGATGAAGTGTCGAAGCTCGTGGAAAAGGGCAAGTCGCAGTTCGTGGGCCCGGAAATTAAGGGCAAGAAAATGGGCGTCGTCGGGTTGGGCGCGATCGGCTCGATGGTCGCCAATGACTGCGTCGCCCTCGGCATGGACGTGTGCGGCTACGATCCCTTCATTTCCGTGGAGGCCGCCTGGGGCCTTTCCCGCGAGGTGAAACGCGCCAAGAGCCTGGACGCATTGCTCGCCGACTGCGATTACATAAGTCTTCACGTCCCGCTGACCGACGACACCAAAGGATACCTTTCGGCTAAAAAATTCAATTTGATGAAAAAGGGGATCGTCATCCTCAATTTCGCCCGCGGCGAGCTCATCGTCACGGCCGATTTGAAGAAAGCCCTCGAAGCGGGTCAGGTGGCCGCCTATGTCACCGATTTCCCTGACGACGCCATGCTCGGCATGGAGAAGGTGATCCCGGTACCGCACCTGGGAGCGTCCACCCCCGAAGCCGAGGAAAACTGCGCGCTGATGGCCGTCAAGCAGCTCAAGGACTTCCTTGAGAACGGGAATATCGTCAACTCCGTGAATTTCCCAAACTGCGAAATGCCCAAATCGGGGAACACGCGGTTGGTGATCGCCAACAAGAACGTGCCCATGATGATCGGGCAGATCACCACCGTGTTGGCCGAAAAGAAGATCAACATCTCGGACATGCTCAACCGGCACAAGGGCGACGTCGCCTATAACATCATCGACATCGAGGGCGACATTGACGCGGCCGCGCTCGAAAAGATAAGAAAAATAGACGGCATCATCATGGCACGCCTGGTGTGATGCACAGGAGAACTTTACAAAAAAAAAGCCCCTCTGCCGGAAGGCGAGGGGCTTTGTATATGCGTTGGCTTAACCGAAGAGTTTGAACATCAATGAGAGGCCGACATTGCCGGCGTACATTTGACTTGTGATGTCAGGAATCGAGATATTGTCGATGAGGAACATGTAATACGCGCTGATCTTGAAGCTCCCCAGGTTGATATCGGCGTGGATTTTACCGTTGAATCCAAACGCGAATGGCTCCGGTGTCCCACTTGCTAGACTGACGACGAAATTCGGCCCAACTCCCGCGCCGATCGAGACGATGGCGATGTTGAGCACGATCCCGAGGTCGAAATAGCAATTGAAGGACTGGTCTAAATTATAGAGCGCCAGTGCCTGGGCCTCAAAGATGGCCAGATTAACCCGAATGTCGGCGCCGAACGCCAGATTGTCGACAATGGACGGATCGGGGGTGATGCTGGGTATGCCGAGCGGATCGCCCTTATAAAGCGCGCTTGCGCCTAAAAAGAATTGGCCGAACATCGACATCGGGAGCAGCAACAGCATAAGAATGATGATAATCTTCTTCATCGCAAGAACCTCCTCAGCGTGAATGCCCGCATTCTTGGGCTCACCATTAATACATAGCGCATCCCAATGTGGTTGTCAATTAAATTTACCCGTTATTTTCGATAGACTTTTTTCGTCCTCATTGAGAAACGGCGGCTCGGTTTCGTCGATTCCGCAACAATCGTGGAGGCACTGAGGAAAAATGAATGTAAAATAAACTATACTCTATATAAAAGAAACAATATATTAATACCATGAAAAAGAAGAAGATTTTATGCCGTGCGAGTTCTTTCGTTTTTGCATTGGCGATGTTCGCCTGCTATTCGAAGGGTGATGCGCCCACGGCGCCGGAGGCTGGCCCTATGACGACAAACGCCGATTTGAAACAAAAATTGACTCGCATGCAATACTACGTGACCCAGCAGAGCGGCACCGAACCGCCATTCGCCAATGAGTATTGGGACAATCATCGGCCGGGGCTGTACGTCGACGTCGTCTCGGGCGCGCCGTTGTTCAGTTCCAAGGATAAATACGATTCCGGAACCGGGTGGCCGAGCTTTACCAAACCGATCGATCCCGCGGCCGTCGTTACGCGCGAGGATCTGAGCGAGGGGATGGTGAGGAGCGAAGTGCGCGCCGCGGAATCGGGAAGCCATCTCGGGCACGTGTTCAACGACGGACCGCCGCCGACCGGGCTTCGTTACTGCATGAATTCCGCCGCTTTGCGATTCATCCCGCTCGGCGACATGGCCAAGGACGGGTACGGCGAGTATGTGAGCAGGATCGAGTGAGGTTCGTCGGAGCGCGCTCTTTACGAATCGGTCGGCAGGCTGTTGAAAACGTTGAGCTTTTTCAAGAGCCTGTTATGAGCCGTTGCCGAGCGCGCGGATGTGTGCGGTGACCGCCTGGGCGAGGCCCGAGGGATAGTAGCCGCCCTCGAGGACGGAGACGAGCCTTCCCCCGCAATAAATGGACGCCAGGCTCTTTATAATGCGCGTCAATTCCACGAATCCCTTGTCGGTGATGGTGAAGGTGCCGAGGAGGTCTTCCTTGCGCGAGTCGAAACCCGCTGAAATCATGATGAGATCGGGTCGAAAGTCCCGCTCCTTCAAGGCGGGAATGAGGACGCTCTCGTAGGCCGCGATGATGGCGCCGTCGCCGGCCCTCTCCGGCAAGGGCGTGTTAAGGTTGAAGCCTTCACCGTCGCCATTTCCCCGTCTTTCCGGGTAGCCCGTGACCGGGTAATCGTAGAGGGCGTGCGTGGAAAAGTAGAACACGCTCCCGTCGCCGTAAAACGCCCATTCGGTGCCGTTCCCGTGATGATAATCCCAATCGACGATCAGGACTCGCCCCGCTTTGTGCGCCGCTTGCGCATAACGGGCGCCGATCGCCACGTTGTTGAAAAAACAAAATCCCTCACCCTGGTAGCGGCCGTCGCAATTGGCGCCGTGGTTATGCGCGTGGTGGCCGGGCGGGCGTACGGCGCAGAAGGCGGCGGGCACCTCGTTTTTCATGACGGCGTTTACTCCGGCCAATACCGCGCCCACCGCGGCCAGGGCCGGCTCGGCCTTGTCGCCCCACTTGACGACCGAATCGTAATGCGAGCGCGAGTGCACGGCCAGGATCGCCTCCTCGATGTCGCGCCGGTCGGACAGGGGAGGGATGATCGCTAACTCTCGCTTGAGCCCCGTGGCGGCCAGGCGCCGCAGCACGGCGGACAGCCGTTCGGGCGATTCCGGGTGGTGCGGTCCAAGAATGTGTTTCAAAAAAATATCATCGTAAATGAAACCGATGCGGTTCACCTTTTCCATTCCCCTCATCATGACGGCGTCCGCTCGGCGGAGCCGTCTGCGGACTGAAGGCGGCCTCCCGCTTCCGCCGCGGCGCAGGTTCAATGCGATGGTGTGCTGCACGCGGCCCGGCTTTCGGATTCGATCAGGCGCGTTCTTCTTTTCCGAAAACCGGGAACCGTGGCCGTGAAACGGACTTCATCTGTCGGTCGGAAGACGGGCGGTGATATAAGTAGTATAGAAAAGAAGGTTGGTGAATGCAAGTTAATTTGCCGGCCGGTTATAACCTTCGCCGGCGGATCGTTGTTTTACATATGTAAAAAAACAATCGAAAAATTTTACAATTATCGAACAACTATTTTACATCATGGAAGTAGAGTGGGGGTAGAAACCGAAATGGGAAGCGGGGTGTGCCATGAGAACGATAAAGCCCATCGTCCGAACAGAAATGCCGCAGGACGTACTCTTTCGCCGCTTGAGGCGGGGCAAAGCGGGAAACGTCCCGGTCATCATGCAGCACCTGATCATCAGGCGGTTCGATTTCTCGGGCTTCGAACTGCGGCGGGCGGAGTTCTACAATACGGTTCTCGATCGGTGCTCGTTTCACGGTTGCGATCTGGCTGAAGTCATGTTCGGAGAGCTCCGGGCCGCTTCAATCGATTTTCGCGGGGCGCGCTGCCGCGACGCAGACGTCGTCTGGTCGCTGCTGCGCAGTTCGCGGTTCGACCGGAGCGTCTTCCACCGGGTGCACTTCTTCAAGTGCGACCTAACACTTGCCGCCTTCACGCGGGCCGATCTGAAAGGATCGAGCTTCGTTCAATGCGACCTGTCGTTCGCGGATTTCACCGACGCGAGGCTCGATGCGGTCGAATTCGCCGGTTGTCACATCCGAGGCACCAAGGGTCTCCAGGCGCACCATCTGGCCTTCGAGCCCGCACTGTATACCCAGCATCAGTGGTGAACGAATATGAATCGTATCGTTGCCGGTTCCGCGGGGCGGTCCGATTGATTTCCTCATCGATTTTCGACGTTTTTCATCATTTCACAATTCCTCATCCACCAGCCGTAAATTTTTCTTGACAAGGTATACGTATACGTATATGTTAATAAAAATCGGTTCTAGACGGCACCGAGAGGGGAAGAATGTCCAAAACGAATACGAAAAAGGCAAGCCCCGCCGCGACGGCGAGCAAGGGGCGGCCCCGCATCGATCCGGAAATATGCAAAGGCTGTGAATTGTGCATTGAGGCGTGCCCGGAAGGGTGCCTGAAATTGTCGGTGCACTCCAACTCCCAGGGCGTTCCCTACGCCGAGTACGATCCGGCCGTGCCCTGCACGGCGTGTAAATCGTGCGCCGTCATCTGCCCCGATTGCGCGATTGAAATCTATAAATTCGAGTCGGGAGTATAGACGATGACCGCAACGGCGGAAAAGATCCTCATGAAAGGGAACGAAGCGATAGGTGAAGCCGCCGTCATCGCCGGGTGCCGGTACTTTTTCGGCTACCCCATCACCCCCCAGAACGAAGTGCCCGCCTATATGGCCATGCGCCTGCCGCAGGTGGGGGGCACCTTCCTTCAGGCGGAGAGTGAATTGGCGGCCATCAACATGGTGTTCGGCGCCGCCGCGGCCGGGGCGCGGGCCATGACGTCATCGTCCTCGCCCGGTATCAGCCTGAAGCAGGAGGGCATCTCCTATTTGTCGGGTGCCGAATTGCCCGCGGTCGTCGTGAACATGATGCGCGGCGGGCCAGGCCTGGGCAACATCGCCGGGTCGCAGGGAGACTACTTCCAGTCCACCCGAGGCGGCGGCCACGGCGATTACCGGCACATCGTCCTCGCCCCCGCCTCGGTGCAGGAGCTGGCCGATCTCACGCTCCTCGCCTTCGATCTGGCCGACCAGTACCGGATCGTCGTGCTCGTGCTCGGCGACGGATACCTCGGGCAGATGTCCGAGCCTCTTGTCCTGCCGCAGCCCTCCGGAAAGCAATTCGACAAATCCGGGTGGGCGCTGACCGGCGCCAAGGTGCGCGAGCAACACCTCGTCTATTCCCTACTCCTGAGTCCCGAGGACGCGCTTGAAAAACTCAACTTACGCTTGCAGGAAAAATACCGGGTCATCGAGAAAAACGAGACTCGCCATGAAACCTATAACACCGAAGACGCCGAGTACCTTCTCGTCGGCTTCGGCATGTGCGCCCGGATCCTGCGCGGAGCCGTCGTCTCGCTCGCCAGGGCGGGGGTGAAGGCCGGACTTTTCCGTCCCATCACCCTCTGGCCGTTCCCGTATCGGGAGCTCGCCGCGGCGGCCCGGGGCAGGAAGAAGATTCTGGTCGTCGAAATGAACGCCGGTCAGATGGTGGAGGACGTTCGCCTGGCCGTGGCGGACTCATCACCGGTCGACTTCTACGGCCGCATGGGGGGCATGATCCCGGAAGTCGAAGCCATCGTGGAAAGGGTGAGAGGTTATGTCGAATAGCGTACTGACCAAAGTCCGGGAAAAGCTCGTCTATTCCCGGCCCGACTCGATGTATCCCAGGAAGATGCACTATTGCGCCGGCTGCGGCCACGGGGTGGTCCACAAGCTCCTTGGGGAACTCATGGACGAGCTCGGGATCGCGGAAAAAACGATTCTCGTCGCCCCGGTCGGGTGCGCGGTCCTCGCCTTTTTCTACTTCAGGGCCGACGGCTGCGAGGCGGCGCACGGCCGGGTACCGGCGGTGGCGACCGGCATCAAGCGCGTCCACCCGGACCACGTGGTCATCGGTTATCAGGGTGACGGCGACCTCCTCGCCATCGGCACGGCCGAGACCATTCATGCCGCCAACCGGGGGGAGAATATCACGGTCATTTTCGTGAACAATGCCATTTACGGCATGACCGGCGGCCAGATGGCCCCCACCAGCCTGGTGGGTCAGAAAACCAAGACCTCGCCCTACGGCCGGAAGGCCGAGGACGTTGGCTATCCTATCCGAGCCTGCGAGCTCCTCAACACGCTAGAAGCTCCGTATTACATCGAGCGAACGAGCGTCCACGACGTGAAAAACGTCCTGAAAACCAAGCGCGCCCTCAAGAAGGGACTCATGAACCAGATCGAGAAGAGGGGATATTCGTTTATAGAGGTTCTGTCCGCCTGCCCCACGGGGTGGGGCGTCACGCCGAAAGCCGCGAACCTTTGGGTGGCGGAAAACATGGCCTCGGTCTATCCGCTCGGCGTCGTCAGGGATAAAGGGGCGAAGGCATGATGACGCGCCTCATTTTCGCCGGCTACGGCGGCCAGGGAGTGATACTGGCCGGCAAGCTTCTGGCAGTCGCGGCCATGAAGTCGGGGAAATGCGTTTCGCATATTCCTTCGTACGGTGTGGAAATGCGCGGGGGAACGGCCAATTGCTCGGTCGTGGTCGCGGACGAGGAAATACCCAGCCCTCTGGTTTTTTCACCGGATATCGTTTGTATCTTCAACGAACCGTCTCTGATAAAATTCGGTCCGATCGTTCGCAAGGGCGGACTGCTTTTTTTCAATACGTCGCTTATCGACGCCGAGCCGAACGTGCCCGGGGTGACCTGCATCCCCGTGCCGGCCAACACCTTGGCCGAGGAAGCCGGCTCCTACCAGACCGCCAATATGGTCATGGTCGGCGCCCTGGTGGCGCGGGTTCCGGAGCTGGCGTCGCTTTCGGCTTTGATCGCCGCGCTGCCGTCAACGGTTTCGGCGCGGAAAAAAGACTTGCTGCAGTTGAACGAAAAAGCTTTAAAGTCGGGATTCGATTTGATTCAGGCACCGGTCTCACGCTGACTCATAAGGTTAAATTTATTCGGTCATTCCTCCTCTTTACCCCTTTTTAAAATATTATAAACATCTCCGAAGACTGAAAACACCCCATTTTACTTAACAAAAATTTAGTAAAATGGGGTGGAATAGTCAAAAAAAAACAGATTTTAGAAATCCGATTAGTTGACAGAAAAAAATTATAGACTATTATTGGGGGCAAGTGGGAAATAGTGGGAGAAAATGACAATTTGGGGTTGAATGTCGATGTTGACCGGCGAATTTAAATATTCATTGGACGAAAAGGGAAGATTGATGATCCCCCAGCCGATCCGGCAGGCCATAGCAGGCAACCAGGTGGTCATTACCCGCGGCATCGACCGGTGCATCTGGCTTTTCCCTCCGGCGGAGTGGAAGACGATTTCTCAAAACCTGATCGACGCCACCTCGCCCTTCCTGGAAAAAACAAGGCTGATTCAACGACGCATCCTGGCTCCCGCCCAGGAGATCGAGATCGACAGAAGCGGACGCTTAAGCATTCCGTCGACCTTGCGGGAATACGCCGAGCTCAAAAAGGAGTGCATCATCCTGGGCATGCTCAAGTCCATCGAGATTTGGGACGAGGGCATCTACTCGGCGTATTGGAACGAGAACGAGAGCCGCTTCCGGAGTGCGGCCGAGGAGCTGGGTGACAAGATCTCTTTCCGGCTCACATAGACTCTCGAGGAAGGACACGGAGATCGCCCCTCGCCGGTGCTTGGGGCAGGCTCCGGAAACGGAGAACACGGAGATGGTAAACGAAGGATCGAATCGGTACATTCATGAACCCGTGCTCCTCGAGGAAGTGGTGGAATACCTGAAACCGTCCGACGGAGACGGCGGCGGTGAATGCGTCATGATCGACGCCACGACGGGAGAAGGCGGCCATGCCGAGGCGTTCCTGTCGCGTTTTCCGGAGATGTATCTCTATTGCGTCGATGTCGACCCGGGACAACTCGACCGCGCCCGCGCCCGCCTGGAGCCTTTCGCGGGGCGTGTGGAATTCTTCAATCTGTGGTTCGGTTCGTTTTTCAAGGAATGCCGGTCGCGCGCGATACGGCCGCCGGACAGGATCCTCTTCGATCTGGGCTTAAGCTTGCGCCATTACGAGGAGAGCGGCCGGGGTTTCTCTTTCAGGAAGGACGAACCGCTCGACATGCGGCTCGACCCGTCGCGCCCGGTGAGCGCGCGCGACATCGTGAATACCTGGCCCGAGCCGAAATTGGCCGGTTTGCTCGAGACCTGCGGCGAAGAGCGGTACGCGCGCCGCATCGCGAAGGCTATTGCGATAGCGCGCCGGGACAAGCCGGTGGAGACGACAGGGGAGCTTGAGAAAATCATCTGGTCGGCCGTGCCTGCGGAGTACCGCCGGCGCGCCATCCATCCGGCGACACGGACCTTCCAGGCGCTTCGTATCGAAACCAACCGCGAGCTCGACCAACTCAAGGAGGGGCTTGAGGGCGGATTCGCCGCGCTCAAGCCCAGGGGACGCATGGGCGTGATCTCGTTCCATTCCCTGGAAGACCGCATTGTCAAACTCTTTTTCGGGGAGAAGAACAAGCCGTGTACCTGTCCGCCGGAACTGCCGATGTGTCAATGTAAGGGGAAGAAGGAGCTTGAGCTCCTTGTGAAGAAGCCCCTCGTTCCGGGACGGGCCGAAACGCAAAGGAATCCGCGCGCCCGGAGCGCCAAATTGCGCGTCGTGGAGAAGTGCGTATGAGTATTGTGAGGAAATTACTCCTGATCCTGGCGGCCTGCACGGTTCCCGTATTTTTCTTCCTGCAGGTGTTGACCTCCTACCAGTACCAGATGCTGCAGCGCGAGGTGAGCGCGCTGGAAAGTGAGCAGAAGGATTGGTTCGAAAGAAACAAGAAAATCATCGCCGGGATATCGGTGCTGCGCTCTCCGGAGCGGATCGAAAAAATCGCCCGGGACGAGCTGGGTTTGCAGAAAATCGATTTCAGCCGCGTCAAGCGACTTGTGATCGAATGACGCGCGTGCGCGCGTGATACGGCGCGGCGGCCTTATCGCAGTACGGCCGCGGCACCGCCCGCCTGAAAGGCGGAAAACGCCGGAAGCGGCGCTGGAGAGGGGAACGTGACGTCGATCAATCACGCGGGAACATTGTTCACCGTCGGTGAAGTGGCCCAAGCGACGGGCGGGGTGGTGGTGCGCCGCTCGGCCAAGCCGATCCGCTCGGTCGTCATCGATTCCCGGACCGCCGTCGACTTCTGCCTGTTCGTTCCCCTGGCCGGCGAGCGCGCGAACGGGCACGATTTCATTCCGGAGGCCGCGGGGCGAGGGGCGTCCGCCGTGCTGGCGGGAGCCGGCGTTTGGGCGAATCAGGGGGAAAGGCTCGCCGAAATCGCCGAACGGGACGACATCTCCTGCGTGGTGGCGGACGACACCCTGGCCGCCCTGCAGGATCTCGCCCGTTTCCACATGGCAAGGTTTCCCCGGCTTTTCCGGGTGGGCGTCACGGGCTCAAGCGGCAAGACGACCGTCAAAGAGCTCATCGGCGCGGTGCTGTCGCGCAATGCGCCGACCATGGTGAGCGCGGGGAATCTCAACTCCGAAATCGGAGTGCCGTTGTCCGCTTTCGCCGTTACCGCCGAACACCGCTACGGGGTGTTTGAGATGGGCGTCAATCGCCCGGGCGAGATGGACGTGCTCGCCTCGATCGTGAGGCCGAATCTGGCGGTCCTGACCAATATCGGAACGGCCCACATCGGTCCCCTCGGATCGCGGGAGGGGATTGCGGCTGAAAAAAAGAAAATCGCTTCGTATCTGAAAAAGTCCGAGGCGTTCTTTATCTACGAGGAAGAAAGTTTTTACGGTTTTTTGTCGCGGGATTCGGGCGGGCGAGTGATCCCCTACGGTCCCCGGCATACGCAAGGGCTTCAGGGAGGCAGCGATCAGGGGTTGGATGGCACGGCCATCGACTGGGAGGGACTCCTGATCCGCTTCCCCCTTGCGGGTTTCCATAACTACCGTAACGCCCTGGCCGCGATCGCGGTGGCATCCTTCCTCAAGCTGCCGCCGCAATCGGTCAAGGAGGGGTTGGAGGCCGCCGCGCCCCTTTTCGGCCGTTCCCAGATACTTCGGGGAAAAATCACCGTCATTCAGGACTGTTATAACGCCAATCCGGACTCCATGGCACAGGCGCTCGCTTTCTTGAGCGAAGTGAGTTGGACCGGTCGGCGGATCGCCGTCCTGGGGAGCATGAGGGAGCTGGGCGATCACGGCCCCGGCCTGCATCGCACACTCGGCCGAAATGCGGCGGCGTTGACGCTCGATGCGGTCTTCTTCTTCGGCGAGGAGACGCGCGACGCGCTCGACGCCTACCGGGAAGCCCGCGGCGCCGCCGCGGCCGAGTGGTGCGGCGATTTCGACGAGCTGGCCCGACGGGTGACGGCCGTCGTGCGCACGGGCGATCTCGTGCTCGTTAAGGGCTCGCGCGCGCTCGAGTTGGAGCGGCTCGTCCCGTTCCTTTCCGCGCAGGATACCGCAGGGGAGGGCGTATGATTCTGAAATTTCTCCATCCGCTTTTCAAGGCCCTCGGCGGGCCGAATATTCTTCAGTACATCACCTTCCGGAGCGCCTACGCGGCCGTGACCGCGCTTCTCATATCCTTTCTCCTCGGGCCGTGGGTGATCAAGAAGCTCCGGCAGTTGAAGATCGGGCAGGAAATACGCATCGACGGCCCGGAGAGTCATTTCTCCAAGTCCGGGACGCCGACCATGGGCGGGATCCTCATCATTGTCTCGATTGTCTTCTCGATCCTGCTCTTCGAGGATCTGGACGGGCCTTTCGCCTGGCTCGTGCTCGGGAGCGTGGTCGGGTTCGGCGCGATCGGCTTCGCCGACGATTTCCTGAAAATCACACGGCGCAACGCGGGGGGGCTTACCGCCGGCTTCAAGTGGGTGACGCAGTTCATTCTGGCGGCGGCCGTGGCGCTTGTTATCTTTTTTCTGCGCACCGCCCGGGACGGGCAGGTCGACACGACCACGTTCCTGTATGTTCCGTTTTTCAAGGAACCGCTGTTCGACCTGTCGTATTTCTACATCCCCTTCGCCGTCCTGCTCCTCCTCTGGACCACCAATGCGGTCAACCTTACCGACGGCCTCGACGGGCTGGCCACGGGGCTCCTCATCATGGTCGGGATCACAATCGCCATCATCTCCTATCTCACCGGGCGCGCCGATTACGCGAATTACCTCTTCATTCCGTTCGTGAAATCGGGCGGGGAGCTCGCCATCGCGAGCCTCGCCCTCGTCGGCGCCTGCGTCGGGTTTCTCTGGTTCAACGCCCATCCGGCTCAGGTGATGATGGGCGACACCGGCAGTCTCGGCCTGGGCGGCATGATCGGCGTGCTCGCCCTGCTTCTCAAGAAGGAAATTCTCCTCGTGATCATCATGGGCGTGTTCGTATTGGAAACACTCTCGGTGGTCATTCAGGTGTTGTCGTTCAAGTTGCGCAAGAAGCGGGTTTTTAAGATGGCGCCGCTCCACCACCACTTCGAGCTCAAGGGCTGGGCCGAGTCCAAGGTGGTGATCAGGTTCTGGATTCTGGGCGGGCTCTTCACGCTTTTGAGCCTTTCGACCCTGAAGATTCAGTGAGGCTGGAGGAAGCGCGCCGGTGGAAAGAATCGAGCGGGAACAGGTCGACTACTTTTTCATCATACTCATTATTCTTCTCACCGGGATCGGGATGTCGTTTCTCTTTTCCGCCTCCTATTACCATTCGGAAAAGCTCGGGCATGGCCCCCTGAATCTTTTCAACAAACAACTCATTTTCGTGGCCTTGGGTTTCATCGGACTGGTCGTGTTTTCACGCCTGCCCCTCCTCTGGCTGCGGCGGGCCGTGCCGGTGCTCGTCATCGCCACCTTCGTCATCGCCGTCTTGCCCCTCATCCCGGGTATCGGGCTGGAATTAAACGGAGCGCGGCGCTGGATTTCGTTCCTCGGCTATTCATTTCAGCCCTCGGAGCTCGTCAAGTTTACGGTGGTGATATACATCGCCGTGATCCTGTATAAAAAGGAAGACCGGCTGGACCGGCCGATCAGGACGCTCTTGCCGCCGCTCATCGTCGTTTTCGCGTACGCCTTCATCATCGTGCTGCAGAACGACCTTTCGACCGCTTTCTTCATTATACTTGTCGCGCTCTCCATGTTCTTCATCGCGCGCGTCAGGTTCATGTATTTCCTGTATATCGGGTCGCTTCTCATTCCTCTGGGGGCCATCGTACTCTTCACCAAGACGTACTGGATCGAGAAGATCGTCACATTTTTCGACCCGGCCCGCGACCCGTTCAGGGCCGGCTTTCAAATACAACATTCGCGGATCGCCTTCGAGCTCGGGGGATTTCTGGGCCGGGGGGTCGGCATGAGCACCCAGAAGCTCGGGTACCTCCCCGAGGCGGATTCGGACTTCATTTTCGCCGTCGCCGGCGAGGAGATCGGGTTCATCGGTCTGGCGGCGCTCATTCTCCTGTTCGTGCTTTTCGCCCTGCGCGGCTACTCAATCGCCTTCAAGAGCAAGGACAATTTTTCCTACTACGTGGGTTTCGGGTTGACCACCACCATCTTCCTCCAGGCCGTTCTCAACATGCTCGTCACCGCCGGGCTCGTCCCGGCCACCGGCATGCCGCTTCCGTTCTTCTCGCTCGGCGGCTCGGCCATGCTTCTGACGCTCGTCATGAGCGGGCTTCTCGTCAACATCTCCCGCGCTCGGGAAAGCGGAGGAGGGTATTTCGGTGGGTAGGTCGTTCGTGCTCGTGTCGCCGCCCAGGCCGCGGGAACGGCTTGAGGCGATCGTGCGCCGGATCCTCACGATAACGATCATCGTGCTCGTCGTGGCCGCGCTCGGAGGGCTCGCCTTTGAGTTGTTCGTTTCGCCGAACATGCTCGTCCGGAGGATCGAGCTCTCAAGCGACGTGCCGCTTACCCGCGAGCAGGTCGTATCGCTCGCCGGGCTTGAGGGCACGACCTATTACTTCGCCGTGGACGGCCGCGCCGTGGAGTCCAGGCTCAAGGCCTACCCCCTGGTGCGGGAAGCGTTCGTGCAGAAGGTTTTCCCGGAGACGCTCAAGGTGACGCTCGTCAGACGCCGGCCGCTCGCGCTCGCCTACGCGTCGGTGAACGGGAAGACGATGCCCGCGGTGTTCGACGACGAGGGAGTCCTCTTCGAACGCGGCGCGGATGTCGCCGAACGCGACCTCCCCGTACTGTCGGGCGTGCGGCTCGAGGATCTGAAGCCGGGAACGGCCCTTCCCAAGATCATGCAGCCCTTCCTGAGGGACTTGGGAGAGTTGAAGCGGACGAACGCGACCCTTTTCGATCTCATATCCGAGATCCAGGTCATAGGCTCGAACTCCGGGAGCTACGAGCTTGTTCTCTATCCGCTCGTGTACAAGGTGCGGGTATGGATGGGAAAGCGGCTCAATCCGGGGATGCTGCGCTACATGTTTTTCACGTTATATTTCATGGAACAACGGGGCCTGCTCGGGGAAGTCGATGAAGTCGATTTCCGTTCCGGCGACGCCGTGTATCACAGGAAAGGGGAGAAGTAAATTGGCGCAAGACGAAATCCTCGTGGGGCTGGATATCGGCACGACCAAGGTGTGCGCCGTTATCGGCCGGTATAGCGAAACGGGTGTCCTGGAGATTACGGGCGTCGGCATGTACCCCTCGCGGGGATTGCGGCGCGGCGTGATCGTCAACATCGAATCGACCGTCAAGTCGGTCGTCCAGGCCGTCGAGGCGGCGGAATTGATGTCCGGGCGTGAAGTCGAGGCGGTGACCGTCGGTATTTCCGGCGCCCATATTGAGGGCGTCAATTCGCGCGGAGTGGTGGCCGTCACCGGCAAGGGGCGCGAGATCGTCAAGGAGGACGTCGACCGGGTGGTGGACGCCGCCAAGGCCATCGTCGTGCCCATGGACCGGGCCATTCTGCACGTCATTCCGCAGGAATTCATCGTCGACGACCAGGCGGGGATCAAAAATCCGGTGGGAATGATGGGCGTGCGCCTTGAATCCGAGGTGCACATCATCACCGGCTCGGTGTCCTCGGCCCAGAACATCCTGAAGAGCGTCAACCGCGCCGGGTTCCGCGTCACCGAGCTCGTGCTCGAGGCGCTCGCCGCCTCCCGGGCCGTCCTCTCGCAGGACGAGAAGGACTTGGGCGTGCTTTTCCTCGATCTGGGCGGCGGGACGACCAACATCCTATCGTTCATCGACGGCTCGCCCTATCACACTTCAATCCTTTCGATCGGGGCGGACCAGGTGACAAGCGATCTGTCCATCATGCTCAAGACGCCGATCGAGTCGGCGGAGAAAGTGAAACGAGAGGCGGGCGCCTGCCACGCCTCGGCCGTGATCGAAGACCAGTTCGTCCACATCCCGCGGGTGGGTGGCAGGCCGCCGGATAAAATTTCGCGGAAAAAGATCCTCCAGATCATTCAACCGCGGATGGAGGAGATTTTCGGCCTGGTGCGCGAGCGACTCGAAGCCGACGGGCAGCTCAAGCGCCTGGGCGGCGGCGCGGTGCTGGCGGGCGGCGGGGCTCTTCTTCCCGGCGCGATCGAGTTGGCCGCCGACGTCTTCGAGATGCCGGTGCGCCTGGGCACCCCCCAGGGGCTGGGCGGCTTGATCGAGGAATATTCCAGTCCGGTCTACGCGACGGCCGTCGGCCTCGTCATGAGCGCGTCGCAGAAGGAGGAGGGGCAGACCCTGGGCCGCGCCCGCCGCTCGGGCGGACAGGGAGTGTGGTCGAAGCTCAAGGACTGGTTCCAGGAATTTTTTTGATTGATTGGATTTCATCGACGTTTGAAGAGGACACGAAGGTAACGAAGAGCACGAAGAAGGAAGGGAAGGAGGAAAGAATGAATATTATATCCATTGAGAAAATTTATTTTAGGTTCATTTCTTCTCTTCTTGTCTTTCTTCGTGTTCTTCGTCCTTTTCGTGCCCTTCGTGTCCTCTTTTCAAGTAAATATTTACAGAGTGAACTATATAAAGGGAGGGGAACATGACCATCGAAATGCTGGATGAGAAAACGTCGAATCCGACCGTCATCAAGGTGATCGGGATCGGCGGGGGCGGCACTAATGCCGTCAACCGCATGATCGCCGCGGGCCTACGGAACGTGCAGTTCGTGGCCGTCAACACGGACGCCCAGGCGCTCGGGATTTCAAAAGCCGAAGCGAAGTTCGCCATCGGCCAGCGACTGACCGGCGGGCTGGGAGCGGGCGGGATCCCCGAGGTCGGGGAGAAGGCGGCCCTCGAAAGCCAGGAGGATCTTAAAAACCTCATCCGGGGGGCGGACATGCTCTTCCTCACGGCCGGCATGGGCGGAGGCACGGGCACGGGCGGCGCGCCGGTGGTGGCTCAGATCGCCCGGGAACTCGGCATCCTCACGGTGGCGGTGGTCACCAAGCCCTTCGACTTCGAGGGGCGGAAGAAACTCATGCTCGCCGAGCAGGGAATCGAGCGGCTGCGCGAGGAGGTGGACACGCTCATCGTCATTCCCAACCAATACCTCCTCAAGGTCGTCGAGCGCCGCACGCCCATCAAGGAAGCCTTCCTTCTCGCCGACGACGTGCTTCGTCAGGGCGTGCAGGGGATTTCCGATCTCATCACCGTCCCGGGCGAAATCAACATCGATTTCGCCGACGTGAAGACGATCATGAACGGCAAGGGCGACGCCATCATGGGCATCGGGGTGAGCAGCGGGGACAACCGGGCGGTGGAGGCCGCCACCCAGGCCATCAACAACCCGCTCCTCGAAGACGCCCACATCGACGGCGCGCGGGGCATCCTCGTCAACGTGACGGGCGGGGACAGTCTCACCCTGGCCGAATACGAGGAGATCGTTAAAATCATCACCGCCAACGCGGACGAGGACGCGCTCATTATTTCCGGCAACGCCATCGATCCCGCACTCGACGACTGCGTAAAGGTGACCGTCATCGCCACCGGTTTCAACACCCGCCGACGTCCCAGGAAGGTCGAGGAAAAGGAAGAGGCGGTCGAGTCGGACATCATCAGCTACGGGGAATGGATGGAGCTTTCCGAAGGGATCCGCAATAAGACGGGAAACGATTATCTGCTCGGCAGAAATTCCAAGGAAGCCGATCTCTGGGTGCCGGCCATTTTGCGCAACAAGAAAGCGGCGGGGCAGGCGGACTAATGGAAGCGATCGGCGTCGGAAAAGACATTCTCGGAAGGTACGAGGACTATCTCAGGGCCGAACTGCGACTTTCCCCGCACAGCATCGCGACCTATCTCATCGAATGTCGGATCTTCCTCGCCTGGCTTTCGGGCGAACGCGCTGATCTCCTCGCGGTCGACTCGCCGCGGATCGTCGAATATTTGGTGGCCCGCCAGGTGGAGGGAATCGACCAGTGCACGATCTCCAAGATCATTTCGAGTCTCCGTTCCTTCTATCGCTATTGCGTGCTTGAGGGCTTTACGCAAGGAAATCCCGCGGAAACCGTTGAGATGCCCCGCATCCGGCGGAAAATCCCAAAGGTGTTTTCGGCGGAGGAGATAGAGAATTTCCTTTCTTCCTGCGTGCCGGACACTCCCTCGGGACTCAGGGACCGGGCCCTCTTCGAACTCATGTATTCATGCGGCCTCCGCGTGTCCGAAGCGGCGGACATGAGCCTCGACCAGCTTTATCTGAATGAGGGATTCCTCAAGGTCATCGGCAAAGGGGGGAAGGAACGCGTGGTCCCCATCGGCGAACACGCCGTGCACTGGCTCACCCGATACCTGACGGGGGCCAGGCCGAAACTCACCCGGCCGAAGCGGAAAAACTCATTCGTGTTCCTCAACCGCTTCGGCGGCCGGTTGTCTCGCAAGGGGATGTGGAAGCGCTTCAAGGAAATCGCGGGACAGGCCGGGGTGGAAGGAAAGGTGCACACCCTCAGACATTCGTTCGCCACGCATCTTCTGAAGGGCGGGGCCGATTTGCGCGCCGTGCAGGAGCTCTTGGGACATTCCGATATCGGCACGACCCAGATTTACACCCATCTGGGCAAGGACGATCTCAAGGAATACCATCGCAAATACCATCCGCGGGGTTGAGAATGAAAGCGATAGCGCCTGAGCGGCGTTAGAGAGGGGAGGACACCACTCGACCGCTGGAAACCGCGTTGCGCTATTGCACTCGGGGCAGACTCCGAGAACGGAGAACACGAAGAAAAGAAGGAGTAATGAAGAAAAGAACACGGATTTTTATGCCAAAGCAATTATCTTCATTCGTTTTCTCCTTTTCCTTCTTCGTTAACTTCGGGTCCGCTTTCCTCAGCGAATCAGGAGGTGAAACATGAATTCGCGTCCGTTGCTCTTCCTCGCTCTCGCCCGGGTCACGTTTTTAACGCCGAAAGAGCGACTCCTCATGGCCGAGCTCCTCGAGGGAATTGAAGATTTCCTTCGGCTCGGGAAGCGGGAGCTTGAAATTTCTATTAATCGAAGGATGCGGATCGTGCGATTCGACCCCGCCGAATACGTCCGTCGGGCGGAAACGGACGAATTGTACTTGACGAAGCGGAATATTCTATGCACTTTCTATGGCGACGGAAAATACCCGGCCCTGCTCCGGGAGATATACGATCCGCCCCTCGTGCTGTTCCAGCGGGGCGAACTTCCTCCTGACACCCTGCAACACGTAGCGGTTGTCGGAACCAGGCGCCCGACGGGGGACGCCCTGAAAGCCGCCTTCTTCCTCGGACTCGAGCTGGCCCAGAGCGGAGCGGTGGTCGTATCCGGACTTGCCCGGGGCATCGACAGGGCCGCGCATTCCGGATGCGTGGAGGGATTGGGCCGCGCGGTCGCCGTGCTGGGGAACGGTATCGACGGCGTTTATCCGGTAGGATCGAGAAAACTCGCCGGAGCGATCCTGGAGAGCGGCGGGGCGATCGTGAGCGAATATCCGCCGGGAACGCCCCCCCTCAAGCACCATTTCCCGGCTCGGAACAGGATTGTGTCCGGATTGTCACGGGCGGTGATAGTGGTGGAGGCGCCCGATAGGTCCGGGGCTCTCATCACCTCGGATTACGCCCTCGAGCAGGGGCGCGAGCTCTTCGTACATGAAGTCGGCTTGAGGCCGGGCTCAGGCGGGGGGGGAATCAAGCTCGCGGATGAAGGGGCGGTGCGGATCAGGCGGGCGCATGAGACGCTCGCCTGCCGGGCGTCCCGGGAAGCCGCGGACGACGACGCCGGATTCGAGACGGGAGAATCCACCGGAGACGGCTGGCTGCCGCGTTGCGGCAGCCTCGGGTTGTCGGAACTCATGGAATTGGAACTGCGGAATAAAGTCTTTCTTCTCGACGGAGAAGTATACTGGAGAGAGTGATATATGGCGTCGAACAGCAAAGAAAATAAAAATAATGTGCTCCTCATCGTCGAATCACCGGCCAAGGCGAAGACCATCGAGAAATACATCGGCGCGGGATACACCGTCGAAGCGTCCATGGGGCACCTCATCGACTTGCCCAAATCGCGCATGGCGGTGGACGTCGACCACGATTTTCTGCCTGAGTATATCACTGTCCGGGGCAAGGCCAAGATCCTCAAGAACCTCATGCAGAAGGCCAAGAAAGTGGACAAGATTATGCTCGCGTCCGATAACGACCGCGAGGGGGAGGCGATCTCCTATCACATTAAGAACGCCCTGGAGAAGAAATATCCCAAGCTGAAATTCGAGCGCATCGTCTTCAACGAAATCACTCCCCGGGCCATCCACGATTCAGTCGCCAACCCGCGGGATCTCGACCTCACCAAGATCGACGCCCAAAAGGCGCGTCGGGTGCTCGACAGGCTCGTGGGATACAACCTGTCGCCCCTCCTCTGGAGCAAAGTGAAAAACGGGCTTTCCGCCGGACGGGTCCAATCCGTGGCCTTGAAGCTTATTTGCGAACGCGAAAAGGCGGTCGAGGCATTCATCCCGGAAGAGTATTGGTCGATCACCGCGCACCTTGAAAAGGGAAAGAAGCACTTCCCGGCGGACTTGGCCGAGTACGCCGGGGCCAAGCCGACGCTCAGATCGAAAGCCGACGCGGAGAAGATCATCGCGGCGGTGAAGGACCAACCGTTCGCCGTCGCCGACATTCGGAAGACGGAGAAAGTAATCAAGGCCAAAGCCCCCTTTACCACCTCGAAACTCCAGCAGACGGCGGCCAACCGCCTGAGTTTCACCTCGAGAAAGACAATGCAGATCGCCCAGCAGCTCTACGAGGGCATCAACTTGGGCGAGTCGCGGGTGGGACTCATCACCTACATGCGCACCGATTCCACCCGGGTGGCCGCTGTCGCCCTCGAGGAAGCGCGCGATTTCATCGGGAAGCATTACCCCGGCGGGCTCCCCGAACAGGCCGCCGTCTACGGTGTGGCCCAAGGGGCGCAGGACGCCCATGAGGCCATCCGCCCCACCTACGTGGGGAACACGCCGGAGGGGATCCGTGAACACCTCACCCCCGATCAGTATAAGCTCTATGCCGTCATTTGGGAGCAGTTCGTGTCCTCGCAGATGAAGCCGGCGAAAACCGTCACCCAGACCGTAGATATTCGAGCCGGGGAGGCGCTCTTCCGGGCTTCGGACACGAAAACGGTCGAGGAAGGATTTTACAAAGCCATGAAGCTCCTCCTTCCCAAGGACAAGAAAAAGCCGCTCCCCGCGCTTGCGGTCGGAGACGAGCTTATCTGCAGGGAATTCGCCCCCGAACAGCACTTCACCTCCGGGCCCTCGCGCTATACCGACGCCTCGATCGTCAAGACCCTCGAAGAGCTCGGCATCGGACGGCCGTCAACCTACGCGCCGATCATCTCGGTTCTTCTCGATCGTTATTACGTCCTGCGCAAGAACAAGCAGCTCGTACCCACCCAGCTCGGGCGCATCATCTCGGACATTCTCGCGAGCTCGTTTCCGGAGATTCTCGACGTCGGCTTTACGGCGGAAATGGAAAAAAAACTCGATCGGATAGAAGACAACAAGGAAGAGTGGGTCCGCATGCTCCGCGACTTTTACGCGCCCTTCAAAAGCAAAGTCGATTCGGTCATGCACTCGCTTGAGTCGATGAAGGGCATCCTCGACGAGAAGACCGACTTCACGTGCGAGAAGTGCGGACGGCCGATGGTCAAGAAGCTCGGCCGCTTCGGCTACTTCCTCGCCTGTTCCGGATTCCCCGAGTGCAAGAACACGCGGGCCGTACCGCTCGCCGACTGCCCTCGCGACGGGTGCGGCGGCAAGGTGATCGCACGCCGCAAGGCGGGGGGACGCGGCCGGGAATTTTACGGCTGCACCAATTATCCGACCTGCGATTTCTTCACACACTTCAAACCCATTGAGATGAAATGTCCGGAGTGCGGCAAGTTCCTCGTGGAAAAAGCGGATAAGAAACGCGGCACATACAAGGTCTGCATCAATCCCGACTGCTCCTATCTCCACGCCGAGGAAGGCGCCACGCTGGCGCCGCCCGCTGATGAGAACGAGGGCGACAACGGGAACGGAACCGGGGAGGGCTTCAACTAGTGCTCAAGGAATATCTTGTCTACTTAAGGAGCGTCCGCAACCTGTCGGCCAATACCATTCTTTCCTACGCCAAGGACATGGAGCAATTCATGCGGTTTTTGGAGGAACGCGGGTACCGGGAGGAGCACCTCGACGTGAAGGGCGTCAGGGAATTCGTGACCGTTCTGTCGCGGCGGAACCTCTCCGCCAAATCGATCAACAGGGTCATCTCCTGCGTCCGCGGATACTACCGCTTCAAGCAGCGGTACGGACACGCCGCCGAAAATCCCTTCCGCGCGCTTCGCTCGCTGAAAATGGACAAGTGGCTTCCTTCGTTCCTGGTCGAGGAGGAAATGCGGAAGCTTCTCGATTTTCCCGCGAATGATTTCCTCGAACTCAGGGATAAGCTTATTATCGAATTCCTGTATTCAACGGGCTGCCGAATTTCAGAAATGACTTCGCTCAACACGGGCGATCTCAACCTGAAAGACGGCCTGGTGAAAGTGACGGGCAAGGGACGGAAAGAACGCCTGGTATATCTCGGGCGTTCCGCCCGCTCTCTGGTGATGGAATACCTGGGCAGGCGGAACGCCTACCTGGCCGCCCTGCCGGGCTCCAGAAGACAATCGAACGCGCTCTTCCTCAACCGGGGCGGGGGCAGGCTGACGCCGCGCGGGGTGCGGGTGATCCTGGGACGCTCCCTCGATAGGTTGGGGTTCGAAAAGCGAGTCACACCGCATACGTTCAGGCATACCTTCGCCACGCATATCCTGAACCGGGGAGCGGACATCCGCGTCGTGCAGGAGCTCCTCGGGCACGCGAGCCTTTCCACGACCCAAGTGTACACCCACCTGGGAGTGGAACGACTGAAGGACATCTACACGCACGCCCACCCCCACGCCAAACTGCGGGGAACGCGTGCGGAGCACGAATCGCGCGCCGGGGAGGGCTCATGACGGATCAGTTTCACGGGACGACGATCCTGGCGGTCTTGCGGGACGGAAAACTCGCGCTGGGCGGCGACGGCCAGGTGACCTATAACAATACGGTGCTGAAATCGAACGCCCGCAAGGTGAGACGAATATTCGACGGCAAGATCCTGGTCGGGTTCGCTGGCGCGACCGCCGACGCCTTCACGCTTTTCGAGCGGTTCGAGGCGAAGATCAAGGAATTCGGCGGCGATATGACGCGCGGCGCGGTCGAGCTGGCCAAGGACTGGCGTACCGACCGGGTACTTCGCCGGCTCGAGGCGATGCTTCTCGCCGGAGATCGGACCAAGATCCTCCTCGTCTCCGGCACCGGGGACGTGGTGGAGCCCGAACAGGGGGTCATCGCCATCGGCTCCGGGGGAAATTACGCCTATGCCGCTGCTCTCGCCTATTGTGAGGACAAGAAGTTGTCCGCCCGTGAAATCGTCGAGCAATCGCTCCGTATCGCCGCCCGCATATGCATTTTTACAAATGAAGAAATCATCGTGGAGGAATTGGCATGACCAAAGACGGCGATAAGCTGACGCCGAAAGAAATCGTCGCCGCCCTCGATAAATACATCATCGGACAGACAAAAGCCAAGAAGGCCGTCGCCATCGCCTTGCGCAACAGGTACCGGAGGACCCGGCTGCCCGAGGAGCTCAAGGACGAGGTGGCGCCCAAGAACATCATCATGATCGGGCCGACGGGAGTAGGCAAGACCGAGATCGCCCGGCGACTCGCCAAACTCACCAATGCGCCCTTTATCAAGGTGGAAGCCACCAAATACACCGAAGTGGGCTACGTGGGGCGGGATGTGGAATCCATGATCCGCGACCTCATGTCGGTGGCCATTTCGCTGGTTCGTCAGGAGTTCTACGCCACGGTCCACGAGGAGGCGACCCGCAGGGCAGAGGAGGCGCTCCTCGACCTGCTCCTGCCGGGCATCAAGAAGCCGCCTCGGCCGCTCATTCCCCTGCCGCAGCAGCCGCCTCCAAGCGAACCGCCGCCGTCGGAAGAGCCGGTCTCATCGGCCACGCGGGAGAAGTTTCGGGAAAAACTGCGGAACGGAGAACTCGATGACAAGCTCGTCGAAATCAACGTGACGCGAAGCTCAACGCCCCAGATTGAGGTGTTTTCGGGCGGTATGAGCCTGGAAGAGCTCGACATCAACATCGGCGGGAGCCTGTCGAACATTTTCGGCGGCAGGAAGAAGAAAAAGAACGTCACCGTGAAGCAGGCCAAGGAACTCCTCTACAATGAGGAGCGCGACAAGCTCATCGACATGGACCGCGTCTCCGAGATAGCCAAGGAGCGGGTCGAAGAGATGGGCATCGTCTTCATTGACGAGATCGACAAGGTCGCCTCGACCGGCGCCAAGGTCGGCCCGGACGTCTCCCGGGAGGGCGTTCAGCGGGACATCCTGCCCATTGTCGAGGGCTCGAAGGTCAACACCAAGTACGGCATGATCGACACGTCGCACATTCTTTTCGTCGCCGCCGGCGCCTTCCACATGTCGAAGCCCTCGGACCTCATCCCAGAGCTTCAGGGGCGCTTTCCCCTGCGGGTAGAGCTGGCCGCCCTGACCAAGGACGATTTCGTAAAAATTCTCACCCAGCCTGAGAACGCCCTCATCAAACAGTACATCGAACTCTTGAAAACCGAGAATGTGGAAGTCGTTTTCGAGGAGGAGGCCATTGGCCGGATCGCCGAAATAGCAACGAGCGTCAATTCCACCACCGAAAACATCGGCGCCCGCCGCCTGCACACCATCATGGAGCACCTCCTGGAGGACGTTTCCTTCAACGCCCCCGAGCTCAAGGGCCAGACCATACGCATCACCCCGGCCTACGTCGACGAGAAGCTGAAAACGATCATGGAGGACCGCGACGTGACGCGGTTTATACTTTAGTAGTACGGAGGAGAGTGAACCACGGATGTCACCGATAAGAACGGATAACACGGATAGAGAGAAAAAAAACAGAAAAGGATTATTTCCCTTTCTTAATACGTGTTATCCGTTCCATCCGTGGTTCCCTTTCTTTTAGCGGCGGATGACGAAATGTCCTAAACCGAAGTTAAAAAAGCACCGAACATTGTAGGGGGAGGGTAACAATGTTCTCCGGCACCAGTTTTGGAATAAATCTCAATCTCCTAAAGCGCGGTCTGGACGTGTCCCTGCTGCGCTACAATGTCACCGCCAACAACATCGCCAACGCGGATACACCCAACTTCAAACGCTCCACGGTGAGTTTCGAAGCGGAGCTCAAGCGCCTCCTCGATCTGGAAAAGCAGAAGCCGCCGTTCGAGGGCGCGCTTATGTACGACCGGAGCCACGAGATGTTCAAGGCGCGCACCTCGGGCGAGGTGCAGCCGCGCGTCACGCTCGATTACCTCACCACGGCCAAAAACAACGGCAACAACGTGGACATGGAAGAGGAGATAATGACCGCCACCACCACCCAGCTCCTGTACCAGGCGATGCTCTCCGAAATCAACGGCGAGTTCCAGCGCATGAACATTTCACTGAGCATGAGGGCTTAGCAGGATGTTGAAAAAGTTGAGCCTTTTCAACATCCTGCTCATGAAATTGCCGGAATCAGATTATGCGAGGGTAAAAATGCAAACGGCGGGGAATTACGATGAATAACGGTAGGATGCTTCCGGTAATTTCTTGTTTACATCTAGGGAAGCTGTTGAAAAACCGCATTCGGTTTTTCAACAGCCTGGGGGAGCAACAGCATGGGTATTTTTAGCGCCATCAGCACCGCCGCCTCCGGGTTGTCCGCCGAGCGCACCCGACTCGACGTCATCTCGGACAACATCGCCAATGTGAACACCACCCGCACCACGGAGGGCGGCCCGTTCCGCCGGAGCCGGGTGATTTTCAGGCCGCGGGTGGACCAGCCCTACTGGCGCAGCCCGTTTCTGCCGCGCATGCTGCAGAACGAGATCGGCGCGGGCGTGCGGGTGGTCGACATCGAAAAAGACTACAAGAGCGATCCCCGACTCGTTTGGGACCCGACTCACCCCGACGCCATCAAAACCGGACCGCGCGCCGGCTACGTGGAATATCCCAACGTCAACATCGTCACGGAAATGACGGATATGATCACCGCCTCGCGTTCGTACGAGGCCAACGCTACGGTGATCCAGGGCTCAAAGAGCATGTTCCAGAAGGCCCTGGAGATCGGGAGGTAAATAAATGCTGCCGAGCTATTTTTCCACCAGAAGCATCCTCCAGGACCCGTTCAAGCTGAACGGACTGCGGACGGACATATTCGACAAATTGAATTTTCTGAAGGATGAAGAAAAAGCGAACATTTCGAGCGAAAAGGATTTCGGCAACCTGCTTTTGAAGGCCCTCGACGACGTCAACACGCTTCAAATGGAGCCGACGCGCCTGAACGAGAAACTCATCACCGAACCCAACTCGGTCGACATCCACGACATCACCCTGGCGAGCGCCAAGGCGACGCTGTCGCTGTCCATCACCAAGGAGCTCTTCGATCGGGCCATCCGCGCGTATAAAGAGATCATCAACGTACGGTGATGAAATTTAGGTAGAGGGATTGCCAAGGACGGCAAATTCCATATAATGAGAGACAAGGACGTTCATGGACGGGAGGGGAAATGAACGAGTGGCTCAAACGCGTACTAGCCCAGATTAAGTCTCTGTGGCAAAGAATCAATGTCACGCAGAAGATCCTCATTTTTTCGATTCTCGGGGTCGCTATCGTCGCCGTGATCCTACTCTTCGCGTTCAGCGCCGCGCCGTCCCGGCCGCTCCTTTTCCAGACGGCGATCACGGACGACGTGCAGCTCAACCGGATCACTCAGCGTCTGGACGAGGAAAACTTCGATTACAAGCTGGAGAACGGCCTCATATACGTGAAGGACGAGAAAACCGCGATGCGCGCCCGCGACCTGCTCGTGCGGGAAGATCTGCTCCCCGCGCGCATCGATCCGTGGGCCGTGTTCGACATGGACCGCTGGACGCTCACCGATTTCGAGCGGAACGTCAACCTGCGGCGCGCCATCGAAGAGAAGCTTCGCCAGCACATCCTGGCGTTGGAAGACGTGGACGCTGTTTCGCTCGAGCTTTCAGTCCCGGACAAGACTTTATTTATTGCAGACGAGAAACCGATCACCGCTTCGGTGGTCATCACTCCGAAACCCGGATCAGATATTGATAGAAACGCGAAGAAAATAATGGGAATCGAAAAGCTTATCAGTTTTTCGATATCAGGGCTGAAAAAAGAAAATATTACCATTATTGACCAGATCACAGGGGAACAAATAAATGATTTAGATAGTGATTTATATAAAGCCGCCACCCAAATCGACATCGTCAAGAAGCAGCTCAAGCTCAAGGCGGAATACGAAACCAAACTTAAAAACAATATATATAACGGTTTGGCCGGGCCCTTCACGAAGGACAGGGTGGATATTATAAACTGTGACGTCGACCTAGACATTTTCGAGAAGTCGACTCAAACTGAAGAGCACCCTCCCATTATTCTCGTGCCGGACAATCCAAAGACGCCCTATGACGAGTCGAAGGTCGTGGAATCCATCACGCAGAAAAAACTGATAGAGATCGAGGATTTTGAAGGGACTGGATTTACGCCCCAAGGACCTCCCGGAGTCGAAGGACAGGTTCCTCCAGCATATAAAGATCTCTCGAATCTGGTCGGAAAATACAAGCGAAACCTGGAAAATATCGAAAATGCCATAAATACAAAAAAGACCCAGGAGAAAGACCGTCCCTGGAAAATTAAGCGACTTACCATCGCCGTGGCTTTGGACGGGCGCTGGGTGAAAGACACCGATACCAAGACCGGAGAACTCGTGATGAACCCGGACGGGAGCATCAAGCGGACCTACATCCCGGTCACCGACCAGGAGCTTGCCATCGCGCGGGACCTCGTCCAGGCGGCGGTCGGCTACGAACCCGCGCGCTTCGATCTGGTGACGGTGCGCACCCAGCCGAAGGATCGCACCGCGGAGTTCGAGGCGGAGAACGAGGTTTTCCGCCAGCAAAAGCAGGTGGAACGGATCGTTTTTTGGATTATCATTGGAGTGGGGCTTATCTTCGTCGCGATTATTGCGTTCCGCCTGCTTTCGAAGTATCTTGAAAGGAGACGGCGCCTCAAGGAAGAGGAGCTGGCCAGACAGCATCAGGCCATGCGCGAGGCGGCGCTCCGCAGCGCCGAAGAGAAAGGCGTGGAGGTGGAGCTTTCCGTAGAGGAGAGGGCGCGCCTGGAGATGCAGGAAAACGCCATCAATATGGCCCGTGAACATCCGGAAGATGTCGCCCAACTGATCCGAACCTGGCTGTTGGAGGAATAACGGTATGGCGAAGAGAATGACATCCGCGGCCGCTGCGGCCGTTTCCAAGGCGAAAGAAAAGGAAAAGGAAGAATACGTGGGAGGCACGGTCTCTGGGACGACCGTCAAGAAGCACGGCACCCACACCGTGGGCTCGCACAAGAAGCAGCTTACCGGACGGCAGAAGGCCGCCATCTTCCTCGTCACCCTCGGCTCGGAGATTTCGGCAGAAATTTTCAAGCATTTGCGCGAGGACGAGATCGAGCAACTCACCTTCGAGATCGCCCGTCTCGAGACCATAGAACCCGAGGACAGGGACCGTGTGCTCATGGAGTTCCAGGAGCTCATGATGGCCCAGGACTTCATCTCCTCGGGCGGCATCGACTACGCGCGCGAGCTTCTCGAGAAGTCCCTTGGAACTCAGAAGGCGGTCGACATCATCAACCGGCTTACCTCGTCACTGCAGGTCAGGCCCTTCGATTTCATCCGCCGCACCGACCCGGCCCACCTCCTCAACTTCATCCAGCAGGAGCACCCGCAGACCATAGCCCTCATCCTCGCCTACCTGGAGCCGCAGAAAGCATCCATTATTCTGGGCAGCCTGCCCCACGAGATCCAGTCAGACGTGGCCAAGCGCATCGCCACCATGGACCGGACGTCGCCCGAGGTCCTGCGCGAGGTCGAGCGCGTGCTCGAGAAAAAGCTCTCCACCCTCTCGTCCGAGGATTACACCGCCGCCGGCGGCGTCGACACCATCGTTGAAATACTGAACCTGGTCGACCGGTCCACGGAGAAAACGATCATCGAGTCCCTGGAAGAGGACGATCCGGAACTGGCCGAGGATATCAAGAAGCGCATGTTCGTATTCGAAGACATCGTTCTTCTCGACGACCGGGCCATCCAGAAGGTGCTGCGCGAGGTGGACACCAGCGAGCTCGCCAAGGCCCTCAAGGCGGTGGATTCAGAAGTCCAGGACAAGATCTTCCGCAATATGTCGCGCCGCGCCTCGACCCTGCTCAAGGAGGACATGGAGTACATGGGGCCGGTCCGCTTGAAGGATGTGGAGGAATCGCAGCAGAAGATCGTCTCCATCATCCGCAAGCTCGAAGAGCAGGGCGAGATCGTCGTTGCCCGCGCCGGCGAGGACGAACTGGTTGTATGAGGAGAAGAAGAACTACGGATGAACGCGGATATCGCGGATAAAAAAACGAAAAAATCATCTTCATACCCGTCTTCTTTTATGCGTTTCATCCGTAGTTTCTTCCCCCTCTCTTCTCGGCTGCCGACGCAACGCAAAGGAGTCTGACGATGGCTAAAAACGTCTTCCGCCCGAACGAAGTCGTGAACGTCAACAAAAAGGTCTTCATCGAACCCCCGAGCGTCATCCCGTCAGAGGAGCCGGTGAAGATCGAGAAAGAGCCGGAGGCCTACATAGGACCTTCGCTCGAAGACATGCAGCGCGAGAGCGATGAGTTCAAGGCGCAGTGGGACCAGACCAAATCCCAGATGATCGAGGAAGCGCGGAAGGAAGCGGACCGGATCGTCACGGAGGCCGAGCAGACGGCCTTCGAGGAAGTGAAGCGCAAAACCAGCCAGGCCCAGAAGTCGAAACAGGACGCTGAGATCGAAGCCAAGCGCATCGTCGATGAGGCGAAGGCCAAGGCCGACGCCGTCGAGGCGAGCGTCAACCAGAAAATGGAGCAGATCGAGAACGAGGCCTTCGACAAGGGCTACCGTGAGGGTCATGACAAGGGCTACCAAAGCGGCCAGGAGGAAGTGAAACGCCTGGTGGACCGTCTCCACCTCATTCTTACCAAGGCCATCGACAAGCGGAACGAGATCATCGAGGAGTCCGAAACCCAGCTCATCAATCTGGTGCTCCTCATCTCCAAGAAGGTCATCAAGGTCATTTCCGAGAACCAGAAGAACGTCGTCATCAACAATGTCATCCAGGCCCTGCGCAAGCTCAAGAGCCGCGGGGACGTGGTGATCCGGGTCAATTTGAGCGATCTCGAGCTCGCCACCGAGCACACCAAGGATTTCCTGAAGATGGTGGAAAACGTGAAATCGGTCACCATCATGGAGGATTCTTCCGTGGACAAAGGCGGCTGCATCATCGAGACGGACTTCGGCCAGATCGACGCCCGCGTCTCGTCGCAACTGCACGAGATTGAAGAGAAGATCGTCGAGCTCATGCCGATCCGGGCCCGCGGGGAGGATTGAATTCCGTGAGCCTTGCAAGGCACCGCGAAGGGCACGAAGGGCACGAAGAGCACGAAGAAGAAAGGAAGAAGGAGGAAGAGAAAAGGAAGATGAAGGAGCAAGGAAGAAAAAATCGGATTATTTTTTCTCCTTCACTTTTTTTTTCCTCCTTCGTGATCTTCGTGTCCTTCGTGGTGTTTTCAAGGCTGATAGAGTAGAGGAGGGGGACGAGTGAGCATCTTCGACAAGTACTCAAAGCGTCTGGACTCGATCGATCCCATCAAGTGGACGGGAGTGGTCGAGCGCATCCAGGGTCTGCTCATCGAGAGCCGCGGACCGCACGCAGTGGTGGGCGAACTCTGCCAGATCCTGGTGCCCCAGGGGCGGGGTACGGTCTGGGCCGAAGTGGTGGGTCTGCGCGGCTCGACCGTCCAGCTTATGAGCTATGACGAGGTCGAAGGCATCGAGGTGGGCAATCTCGTCATTGCCATGGGAGAAAATCTGTCCGTGCCCGTGTCCGAGAAACTGATGGGCCGCGTGCTCGATTCAATGGGCAAGCCGATCGACGGCAAGGGAGACGTGGGTTCAACCGAATGGTATTCGATCTTCAATTCTCCGCCGGATGTTCTCAAGCGCAAGCGCATACGGGAGCCTCTCGCCACGGGGGTGAGGTCCATTGACGGCCTTCTCACCGCGGGCAAGGGCCAACGTCTCGGAATCTTTTCAGGGTCGGGCGTCGGGAAATCCACTCTGTTGGGGATGATCGCGCGCAACACGGCCGCCGACGTCAACGTCATCGCCCTGGTCGGGGAGCGCGGACGCGAGGTGCGCGATTTCATCGAAAACGACCTCGGGGAGGAAGGCCTCAAACGCTCGGTCATCATCGTGGCCGGCTCCAACAAGCCGCCGCTGGCCCGCATCCGGGGCGCCTACGTGGCCACAACCGTCGCCGAGTATTTCCGTGACCTGGGAAAGGACGTGATGCTCATGTTCGACTCGGTGACCCGGTTCGCCCGGGCCCAGCGGGAAATAGGGCTCGCCGTCGGAGAGCCGCCGGCCAATCGCGGCTACACCCCCTCGGTTTTCGCCCAGATTCCGATGCTCCTCGAACGCTGCGGAACATCGCCCGTGGGCACGATCACCGGCTTCTACACCATTCTGGTCGAGGGCGACGACATGGACGAGCCGATTTCGGACACGGTGCGCGGAACCCTGGACGGACACATCGTCCTCGCCCGCCGGCTGGCCGCGCGCACCCACTACCCGGCGGTCGACGTGCTTCAGTCGATCTCCCGTCTTGCCGCCACGGTGACCGGGGCCGAATTGAAAAGCGCCGTCGACTATGTGAAGCGGATAATGGCGATTTACGCCGAAGCGGAAGACCTCATCAACGTGGGAGCGTACGTCAAGGGCTCCAACTCAGAGATAGACGAAGCAATCGAAAAAATCGGCGACATCAACGATTTCCTGTGTCAGGGGATCGAGGAGAAATCAACGCTTATCCAGACCTGGGCCGCCTTGGGACGCATCGCCGGCGTCGAGGTGCCCCTGCCGCCGGAAAAAGCCCCCGAGGAGAATGAGAATGAAACGATTCCGCTTCAGGCTTGAACAGGTGCTCACCCTCCGCAAGCATGTCGAACGGGAGTGGGAGCTGAAGCTTGCGGCCATCACCGGCAAATGCCTGCTCCTTGAAAACGCCATCCGGCGGTGCGAAAAGGGAATTCTCGACAGCCTCGACGACCGGCGGGCGGGAGAAGGGGCGCTTGACATGACGGAATTCATGCAATACGAGCTTTTTATGGCACGCCTGCGCCAGGAGATCAAGGAGCATCGCGCCGCGCTTGTGATCCGGCAGCGCGAGCGCGGGGAAATCCAAAAAGGGTACCTGGAGGCGGCGAAAAAACGAAAGGTCCTGGACAAGCTCAAGGAGCGCCGCGCTGCGGAATATTACCTCGCCGCCCGGCGCGAGGAATTCAATGTCATGGACGAGGTGAATAATGCGGCTCTCGTTCGCGCCAAGCTGGTCTCGTAGAAGGTTGTTGAAAAAGTTGAGCTTTTTCAACAACCTTCTTATGAAATTGCCGGAATTTATTTTGGTATGGGATATGAGTAAAAAACAGCCGAAAATACATAAAAAATCTCATACAATAAGTGCCGGCAATTTCTGGTTTACATCTGTGGACGCTTATAAAAAACCGCTTTCAGTTTTTTAAAAGCATGATAGGGAGGGATGTCATGGCGGAGTATTCGACAATACCGGTAAGCTTGCGCATCATCGTGCTGCTGCTGGTCATCGCATTTCTTCTCATTCTGGGATTCGTCGTCATTTCCAGTCTGGGGATATTCGACGCCCGCGGCCTCTTGACGCCATTTTACAAGCTGTTTGGGATTTCCAGCCCGACTCCGGTCGACACGACGGATCCGCTCCTTCTCGTCCACCAGCGGGAGATGAAAAACCGAGATGCGCTTGATCTCAGGGAACAGGAGCTCGACCTCAAGGAAAAGGACTTGAGCTCGAGAGAAGCGCAGGTAGGAGAGAAAGAGGGGATCCTTTCCGATAAGGAAAAATCCCTCACGGAAATGGAAAAATCGCTTAATCAGGACACGAAAAGTCTCGATGATAGAAGGAGACGGCTCGAGCAGGAGTCGCTGCAGTTCCGGAGCATGCCTCCAGAGAACGCGGTGAAAATCCTGAACGAAATGGACATCGAGGAAGTCATCGAGGTGCTTCGGGTCACGGATGAGCTTGCCAACAAGGAGAACGAGCAATCGATCGTTCCCTACTGGCAATCGCTTATGCCGCCGGACCGGGTGGCGAAGATCCAGCGGATGTGGCGCTGAACCGGCATCGGTTTTTCCTTTCCTTTTCGACGAGCCGTCTGGAACGAGGCGCGTTTCTCCGACCCAATGGCGGGCGGAAACGCGGGTTCGTTCGGACGGAGGCCTTTCGTGACTGCGTTACCGGCATTCCCCACCGCACCCCCGCTCAAGGAGAGTTTATCTCCGCGTGACGTCCCGCCGCCGCAGGGGACAAACAAGGGAAAAGAATCAATCGCGCATTCGGACGCTTCGGCGGGCGCGAAGGAGCCGTCCCGGTCGGACGGCAACGGATCGTCGTTTGAAAAAATATTACGGGAAAAGAAAGCCGAACGGGAATCCGCAGAAAAAGAAAAAACCGAACCGGCGGATAACGGGACTAAAGATAAAAACGCGGTGAAACACAATGAGTCGATTCGATCGGTCCGCGCGCATAAAAGCAATACCGTATCCCCCTCTCTGAATAAAAAAACCTCGACGGTTAAGAACATCCTCTCCGGTTTGATGGAGAAAAAGCAAAGCGCGAAGGAATCGAAAGCCAAGGACGAGGCCAAGCCCGAAAAGACGGGACGGCTCGCGGAACTTTTCATGGCGGTCCGACCGCTTGCGCTCCGGGAGGCCAATGCGAAGACAGCCAAATCTTCGGACGCGATCGCCGAATTGAAGCGGGCGCTCTCAAAGGGCGATGAGAAAAAAACAGCGCGGCTGGTGGTCATTGTCGACCTGCGGTCGCGAGCTTTACCGGTTCTAAAATCGAAGACGGGAGATGACTCCCGGAAAATCAGACTTGCGCGGACGGTCGCGAAGAGCGAGACGCGCGAGGCAAAAAAAACCTTAAAAACCAAAGAGGACTTCGAGGTGAAAGTGTGGCACAAACCTGGCGCGCTGCCGGATACGGCCGAGCACGGACCTCGCGCGACGGGTCCGGAGGCGGCCCGGCCCAGAAGCGATTTTTCATCGCGCCTGGCCGATGTCATGAAGAATGAGATGGTGAAGCACACCGGCTTTGTCCTCAAGGACGGCGGAAGCGGAGAGATACATCTTGTCCTCAAGCCGGAGTCACTGGGATCGGTCCGCATCCGACTGAATCTCGACGATAATCATATAGTTGGCAAAATAATTGTCGATAATAATAGTGTGAAGCAAATAATGGAAGAAAACCTCGGCCACCTTGAGACCGCCTTGCAGGAAAACGGCTACCAGGCGGCGGCTTTTGACGTATCGGTGGCCGGGGAAAGACGGAACGCTCCTGAAGAGGGAACGTTTTCCGACCTGATCGACGGGGAAAGGATGGTCGAAACCTCGCCCGCCGGGACGTACGAGGCGGGCGGCGCTTCAATCTACGCCGATTCGCTCGTCAATATAGTATTGTAAGGAGGTGCGCCGTGAGTGACGGAATCGCCAACATGAATACGATGCAATCGCCCGCTGAGCGGGCCCAGACTGAGCGTGCGGTGAGTTTTTTCAATAAAACGCTCAATAACGGGAAGGAGCTCAAGAAGATCCTCAACCAGGAGGATTTTCTCAATCTCCTCATCACCGAGCTCAAGAATCAGGACCCGACCGAGCCGATGAAGGACCGGGAATCCATCGCCCAGATGGCGCAGTTTTCGAGTCTCGAGCAGATGCAGAACATGAACCGCAGCCTTGAGGGCGTCGCGAAACTCATGATGAAAAGCCAGGCTTACTCGCTCATCGGAAAATACGTGGAGATAGGCGAGGGCGCCAATGCGGTGCAGGGGATCGTCCAGGAGGTCACCGGAGGCGACACGCCCCAGGTGCTCATCAACGGATATTATTACGATTTCAACGATATCAAACGCGTGACCGACGCCGCCTCACATGCCGGCGCTGGGAAGGGAGAATAACCTATGATGCGGTCGCTGTATTCCGGCGTGTCCGGAATGCTCAATCACCAGATTCGGATGGACGTCATCGGCAACAATGTGTCCAACGTCAACACCCATGGGTTTAAAAAGGGCCGGGTCAATTTCCAGGATCTCGTGTCCCAGCTGATCTCGGGCGCGGCCAAGCCAACCGAAGAAGTGGGCGGCGTGAATCCCAAACAGGTGGGCCTTGGATCGCTGGTCGCCACCATCGACACGCTCCTTACCCAGGGGAGCCTGCAGGTGACGGGCAACAAAACCGACTGCGCGGTCATGGGCGAGGGCTTCTTCATTCTCAAGAACGCCGATCGCAGCTTATACACCCGCGCCGGGGCTTTCGGCATCGACAAGGACGGAACCCTGGTCAACCCGTCGAACGGGATGCGCGTGCAGGGCTGGACGGCCGAAACCGTAAACGGGGTGCGGACGATCAACTCGGCGGCGGACTTGGGAGACATCCGTATTCCGGTCTACGGGAAGGTGTCTCCCAAGGCCACGCAGAATGTCTTCTACCGCAGCAATTTGGATCAGCGCATGCAGGCGCCGCCCCTCGGCAGGGGCCACACGAATACGGTCGACATATACGATTCCCTGGGGAACATCCACCAGCTGCGGCTCAACTTTAATAAAGTCGCGGACACGGTGAACCAATGGGACGTCGAAGCCCTCATCGACGGCCAACCGGCGGCGGCTGGTCTGGGAGCCGCGGCCGGAGCAAATAATCGCTTTACCATCAATTTCGACACCGAGGGTCGGCTCATCTCCATCACGGACGCCGCCGGAGCAACCGTGAATCAGGGCGACCTCGGCATCAATCTCAATTACACCATCCCGGGAGCCGATCAGCTCAATTTCAGGGTCAACCTGGGGACATCCGGCCAGTTCATCGGCGCCACCCAGGCCGCCGACGCGAGCACCAACAAAGCCCGCGAGCAGGACGGCTACGGCATGGGGTACCTTGAGGATTTCCAAATCGACGAAAAAGGCGTCATCACCGGCACGTATTCTAACGGGGTGAAACAAGACATTGCCAAGATCGCCCTGGCGACCTTCACCAATCCGGCCGGGCTCGAGAAGGCCGGCGAAACGAATTTCGTCGCCTCCAACAACTCGGGGATAGCCTTGGTAAGCCCCGCCAACACCGAGGGCAAGGGCGTGATCCGGGCCGGATCCCTGGAAATGAGCAATGTAGATCTCACGGAGCAGTTCGTGGACATGATCGTCACCCAACGCGGCTTCCAGGCGAACTCGCGTACGATCACGACATCCGACCAGATGCTCCAGGAGGTCTTAACACTGAAACGATAAGGCGGTATATTGATTACATGGGGCGGTAAGTCGTGATTGAAGTGACGAAGCTCGACGGAAAGATATATTATCTCAACCCCCATCAGATTGAATACGTCGAGCGCAATCCGGACACGACCATCATCATGCTGTCCGGGAAACACCTGGTGGTGAAGGAAGACTTTGATACGCTGTTCAAGCGGATCGTCGCCTACCGGAGACTGATCGGGGCTTTCAAGAACGAGGAATAATCGGGGGCTGCCGCGGAGAATGACGTCCGCGGGGGAGTGTGTGAATGGCGGATAAAGACAGATTTCTGGAAGAGGAAGAGTCGCCCGCGCAGGGCGATGAGGCTGAAGTAGGCAAGCGAGTCGGTCTTTTTCCCAGTCTTCTCCTCAAGATTCTCAAATGGGTGGCCATCGTCATCGCCTTTATTCTGCTCACCGTGCTCGTGACGGTCCTCATGTGGCGGGCGCTGGTGGGAAATTCCACGGCCATATCGAACGTGCCGGCGGCGCCCGAGGATATCATCGCCGCGCCCATGAACCTGATTTACTTCAAGAACGTGGGCCAGATACGGGGCCAGACGAGCGACGTGCCCCCCGCGAGCTTCATCGCGAGCATCGAGCTCGGCTACGACGCGGGGAACAATTCGCTCACGGCCGAAATCAATGAGAAGGCCTCTCTCATTCACAACCGGGTCCTCATCTATTTGAGCAAGAAGTCGTGGAGCGAGCTGCACCCCAAAAACGCGGAAAAACTGCAGAACGAGCTCGAACGGGAGATCAACCGGCTGCTCCGGACCGGCAAGATCCAGCAGGTGATTTTCGACGAATTGCAGGCGATCGGAAGCTAGGGGTTTGTCGGGTAGGGACGGGCGCCGGGCTTTCATGAGCCGGGCGGATCGTTTATTATAGACAGCATA
>JAFGSW010000028.1 GCA_016934415.1 Spirochaetales bacterium
ACGAGAACCTCTCCGAGGAGGTGTTGAAGAACGTGAAATCCTGCTCCCCCGCCTTTTTCGAGCGTCTTGTAGTGGATTTATTAGTGAGAAGATAGGAGGGGTATAGTAATGACCATATCAAATACGGGCCGGCTCGTGCGGCCGAACAAGGGGATTGATAAATGAAATCAACCATTTTTACGGCGCTCATCACGTTTGTCTGCCTGGCCGCTTGCGGGGGCGATTCCGCGAGCGGGAGAGCCGCGCCCCGGGAAAGACCCCTCCCCGTTTCCACGGAGAAAACGAGCGGACTCTCCAAAGCGGATTTTCTACTCCTTAAAAGAGACATGACGCCTCAAGAAGTCGATGCGCTCCTGGGCCGGCCGGCCCGGGACATAGGCTCCGGCTTCGTCATCGTGGAGTACGATCTCACCGACGGTTCTATAGCCGTTATCAGCTTCGGCGGAGGCAAGGCGCTCCTGTCGGCAAGACTTATATTTCCCGACGGCGGGTCGGAATGCCTGGTCTGCGATTGAACCCATACGCCCGTACGCCGTCACGTTTTCACGCCACTCCGGCCAAGCGCAGCACAAGCAGCACGATAAAAACCGCTCCCATCCCCAGGAAGGCGAAGCGGATCCGCTTTTTCCCGGAATTCCAGCTCGCAATTCCGTTCGCGATCCCGAAGAACGCCATGCCCGCCAGCCAGGCGGCGCGGACGAATGAAAGGACTTCTGCGACCGGATGACCGAACATCGAGCCGCCTTCCGGGTGGAACAGGATGATCCACCACATTATGGAGAAAGCCGCCGCCGGGACGGCCGAGGCGATTCTCAGCAACCTGGACGCAATGCCGCTCATCAAGCTTCTCCCCGGCCGCCGATCCGATCGACCGCCGTATTCACCAGATGACTCCGGACAGGTTGACGACGGCCCAGACCGAGAGCACCCCCCCGGCCACGAACAGGACGATGCGCAGCCAGGCGAGCCCGCCGCGCCGCACGCCGGCCCCGATAACGAAACAGACGATCGCCGCGCCGCCGAACGTGAGGAACCGCAGAAGACGGCCCGCGTGGATGGAGGGGACGCCGAGGAAAAACGCGCCCCGGAAGAGGCAGCCGTGGAAGAGCGTCACCGCCGCGACGGCGATCACGACGACGATAACCGCCGCTTTCAAGACTCTCATGGCATATTTCCTCCCCCGACCGGCCCTCTGCGCGATGGGCCATTATAGCCGCGCGCCTTTTCTCCCGCAAGCGCGCGGGGACGGGGACGCGAAATCAGGCAGTTTCATCCGTAGAAGCCGTTAGGCGTAACCCATATCCGTCTCAATTGATTTATAACCGTGTTTATTATACAATGGTGATATCTAATAACTATATGGAAAAACGGCGTTGAAGGCGCGTGAAGGAGCGGATCGCCGTGACCATGGGCATCCTCGACATCATCATCTTTTCGACCATCGTCCAGATTTCCATCTTCGCCGTTTTCCTGACCGTGCAGGGCCTGGGGAAGAGGCGCGAGCTGCTGTTCCTCTCCCTTTTCTTCCTGTCTTTGGTCCTGTACATGCTCAACCAGTTGGTCCTCCGCCGCGTCTACGATCTGTACCCCGAGTACATGCACCTGCTCTACATCGGGGCGCCCTTCGGGCTCCTCTACGCCCCGTGCTTCTACCTTTACCTCCGCCGGTCGCGGGAGGGCAGTGTGCGGCACCCGCTCCTTGTGCCCCTCCACTTCATCCCCTTCCTCGCGCTCTCGGGGTACCTCCTGGCCACCTTCTATTTCCAGGACGCCGGGAACAAGGGTTCGCTCCTCCGCGACCCGTCCTTTCTGCTCAACTCGGCCACCATCTGGTTCACCATCGCCGTCCAGGCCCAGTCGCTGTTTTACGTGGCGCTGGGGCTCCGGGCCCTCCTCCGGCACAAGCGCAGGCTCACAACGCACGGCCACTCCCGGGAGTACGCCAATGACGCCTGGCTCGCCAAGTTGGGCGTGGGGCTCGCCATCCTGCTGGCCCTGGACTTCCTGCGCTTTGTAAGCCGGATCTGGGGGCTCCTCAGAGGCGGCATTCTGGCCAGCTTTTCCCGCGGCGTGCTGCCGGACGCCTTCGAAATCGCCCTGTACGTTTTTTTCGCGGGCTTCAGCTACTTCATCCTCTTCAACGCCATCCGCCGGCCCCAGGCCCTTCTCGGCCGGGACGACGCCGCGAACCAGAGAAAGAGCCTTTCCGACCGGACGGCCGAGTCCTACAAGAAGGAGCTTCTCTCGATCATGGAGAAGCGGAAGCCGCACCTGGAACCCGAGCTCTCGCTCTCCGACCTGTCCTGCCTGACGGGAATCCCGTCCCGCTCATTGTCCGAGGTGATCCGCAAGTGCGAATGCGACAACTTCTACGACTTCGTCAATGAGTTCCGGGTGAAGGAATTCATCCGCTTCCTGGCCGACCCGTCCCTGAGCCACCAGACCGTGCTCACCCTCATGTTCGAGGCGGGCTTCAACAGCAAATCCGTCTTCAACAAAGTCTTCAAGAAAAAAACCGGCCGGAACCCCCGCCGCTTCATCAAGGAGCGGACGAAGTCCGAAAAATGACCTGTTTTTTCGGTTTTTCCCCGTCTCCTCCACGTCATCCGCGACAATGCACAAGCGCCCCCAAGGTTGCGGTTTCATGATTTTTCAGGCAAAGGACAATTGATCGTCCATTTTCTCCCTCCGGAGCAAACCGGAGGTATTCATAACTTCGTCCCGCCGTTAGAAGGTCGATTTCCTCCACGGACACGCGTATTATGAAGACGTACAACGATAGGGCGGTCCCGGGGCGCGGCCGCGGGAGCGGCGTGCAGAGACGCGTCACCGGGACCAAGCCCGACCGCGCGGGATTCGTCCCGCGTGACAATTGAAGAAACGGACGCCGCGTTGCGGATTGTCCCATGGAATAAGGCCTCCACTTGTTTTGGTGTGTGCAAGGGGGGCCTTTTTTTTGTCCCGGGGTGAAGACATGTATCTCGCAGCGAAGCTTCAAGCGATGGCGCGAATGGGGAGGGAAACTACGGATGACGCGGATGAGCGCGGATCGGAAAAAAAGGAAAAGAGGGGAAATAGCTTGTTTATCCTTTCTTCTCCCTCCTCCTCATCGGTGTCATCGGGGGTTCCCTCGCTTCCCATTCGCGAGATACATGTCTTCCCCGGCCGGCTTGCGTTCCTAGGGGGCTGGAAGCTATACTCCAAGGAATAAGGCCGTAAAAAGGAGATAATACCCCGTGGTCGTGGGAGTCATCGACGTCGTCATTTTGCTGACTTCGGCGCAGCTTCTGATCTTCGCCTTGTTCCTGGCCTTCGCGGGTCTGCGCCGGCGGCGGGAACTCCTGTACCTCGCCCTCTTCTTCTTCTCCCTGGCCGCCAATATCCTCAACTATTTCCTGTTCCGCCGCATCGATTATTTCTTCCCGGGCTGGATTCACTTCATATACCTGGGCGCGCCGTTCGCTTTCCTCTACGCGCCCTGCCTCTATCTTTACGTCCGCGACTCGACCCGCCCGGCCACGAATGCCGCCGCGCGGCCGCCCGTACGTCCGGCCGCCGCCGCCCGGACGCTCCTCCACTGTGCGCCCTTCGCCGCGTTCACCGCCTACCTCTGCGCCGCCTTCTATTTTCACGACGCGGAGGCCAAGCAGAGGATCATCTGGGCGCCCGACTTTCTCCCCAACTACGGCTACAAGGCGCTCACCGCGGTCCTCCAGGCGCAGATCCTGTTCTACATCGTCCTGTGCGTCCGGCGGCTCGTCCTCTACCGGCTCAGGCTCAAGAAATCCTTTTCGTCCCTGACGGCGGTCACCTTCGCCTGGCTGGGCAAGCTCGCGTTCGGGGCGGCGGCGCTCTGGATCCTCGACCTGGTGCGCTTCGCCGGCCGGTTCGCGGACCGGAATCCGGCGGATTGGAGCGCGTCGGCGTTGTGGATCGTTTTCGCCCTGTTCTGCTGCCTCTTTCTCTACAATGTCCTGCAGAAGCCGCGCGTCCTGTTCGAGGCGGAAGAAGAGCCTTCCCGGCGGCCGAAAAAAAGCCTCTCCGACAAGACGGCCGGGGACTACCGGCGAAAACTCGCGCGCCTCATGGAGACCGAGAAGCCGCACGTCGAGCACGATCTCTCACTAGCGGGCCTGTCCGACCTTTCCGGCATCCCGGCCCGGTCGCTGACGGAGACGATCCGCGCCTCGGGCTCGGACAACTTTTACGACTTCGTCAACGAGTACCGCGTGCGCGAGTTCCTGGACTTCCTCTCCGACCCGGTCCGCAAGAGCGAGACCGTGCTCGCCCTCATGTTCGACGCGGGGTTCAACAGCAAATCGGCTTTCAACCGGGCCTTCAAGAAAAAGACCGGCAAGAACCCGCGCCAGTACCTGAAGAGCCGCTCCGCGTGAAGACATGTATCTCGCGAATGGACGCGGATGAAAGAAAAAAGAAACAGAATTTTTTCAAATATTCGCAAGAAATAATGGAAAATACTTAGAAGATTAAAAACCGCTTCTCTTCACCTCCTTCCCATTCGCGTGATTCGCGCCATACATGTCTCCCCATCCCCCGACGTGCCACTTTGCGCGCCCCGCGACTACAAGGTCGATTCGCGCCGCTTCCCGCCGTATTGTAGACGCATGGAAACAAACCGGACGGGCCGTTCGGTCCGCCCGGCGGAGGAGGAAATGCAATGATGAAATTATTGATCGGCCTCGCGGCGCTGGCGTTGGGAACCGCGGGGGTGTGCTTCGCCGACCCCGGCGCGGCTATGTTCCAGAACTCGCCGGAACGCCGGGGGACGTACGAGACCAAGGCGGCGGGCGCCTTCACGAAAACGCGCTGGACCTTCAAGGCCGGCGGAAAGATCATCGCCTCGCCCGTCGTCTCCGGGAAACTCTGCTACGTGGGGAGCGGCGACGGCGTGTTCCACGCCCTGGACGCGGCCTCGGGGAAGGAGCGCTGGAAATTCAAGACCGGCGGGGCGATCGATTCGACCGCGGCGGTGGGCGGCGGCGCGGCCTATTTCCTGAGCCGCGACGGCTTCGTCTACGCGCTCGACGCGGCCGGGGGAAAGCTCCGCTGGAAATTCAAGACCGGCGGGGAAAAAATGGAAGATTGGGATTTCCTGTTGTCGTCGCCCTGCCTGCTCGACGGCGTGCTCTACTTCGGGAGCGGCGACGGCAATCTCTACGCCCTCGCCGCCAAGAGCGGCAAAAAAATCTGGTCGTTCAAAGCCGAGGACGCCGTCCACTCCGCGCCGGCCGTGACCGCGGATTCGGTTTATTTCGGCACCTCGGAGGGAGCGGTCTACGCGCTCGACCGGAAAACGGGCGCGCTCGCATGGCGCTTCAAGACCGACGGCCACCCGGACTGCCCCAAGGGCGAGGTGTACGGATCGCCGTCCGTGGGCGACGGCATCGTCTACGCGGGCGCCCGCGACCACACCCTCTACGCCCTCAAGGCCGAAGACGGATCGCTTCTCTTCAAATCCAGGGTAAACGCGGGCTGGATCATCTCCACCCCGGTCATCAAGGACGGCCTGGTCATGTTCGGGCGGACCGGCGACCAGACGTTCTACGCCCTCGACGAGGCGAAAACCCTGGCCGAAGGCAGGCCCGTCTTCGCCTGGCACTACAACGCGCGGATGTATTTCTTCGGCTCGGGAGCGGCCGCCGGGGACACGGTCTACTTCGGCAATTTCAACGGCCGGCTCACGGCGGTGAACCTGAAAACCGGCGCGGAGAAATGGGTCTTCCAGACCGAGGCAAGCAAGGCGCATTGGGACAAGTTCTACAAGAACGACCGGTTCCAGTCATCGTCGGTATTGAGCCGCTTCTCCAAGCCCGGCGCTCCGTTCGACGCCCAGGGTTATATCGCCGCGCTCTTCACGATGGGCTCCTTCATAAGCTCGCCTTTCGTGACGGCGGATACGGTCTACATCGGAAGCGTGGACGGGACCCTCTACGCGCTCGGGATCGAATAATGGCCCGCGCCGAAAGGCCGGGTTTTTCATAAAGTGCGCGCGCTCCGTCGCCGTGTCGGCCCTCTTAGTGATGGGAGCGCGCCGGAAAAGTCGGACACCCCGTAGGGGCGTCCAAAATATACGGCCTCCACTTGTTTGGTGTGTGCAAGGGGGGCCTTTTTTTCGCCTGGAGAGCGTGGGGGGAAGACATGTATAACGCGAATGGCGCGAATGGGTACCGGGCACCGGACGCTTGCGTCCGGACGGCTCACCCCCCCGTCTACGGGAATTCCTTCGACATAACGGCCCTATTATTCCTGATGGCAAAAAACGCCGTATGAGCCCACATAGACATAGTTTCCGTTTTTTTCTATGTCATGCACGAAATCGCATGGTGGATTCCACCATCCCGTTATTACATTTCCCGACGCATCTATCGCCGCCAAACCGGAACATGCTTGACCGTTCACGGTGGAAAACTGCCCGCTGACGTACACCCTGCCTCCGGATACGGCAAGGGCGGCGACTTGAAGAGGCGGATTTTCACCGCTTATCGCGGGATACCAAGAAGTCGCGGTTCCCGTCAAATCGACCGCCGCCAGATAATTTCTGGATCGACCTCCGATTGTGGAGAACTCGCCCCCCACGTAAATCGTATCGCCGGCTGAAGCTATCGCCAGGACAATTCCTGTCGCCGAGGGGTTCCAGGAAGTGACGGCTCCGCTCGCGGCATTGAGCGCCGCGATTCTATTTCTGGTATAGCCGCCGACGGAGGTGAAGGAGCCTCCCATATAAAGGGTGTTTCCGGCCAGCTCAAGCGCGGTAACGTAATTATTGACATTCGGGTTCCAGCCCGCGACAAGGGTTCCGGAAAGATCAAAGGCGGCGACATTATTTCTTGCCTGACCCGCCACGGCGCTGAAATTGCCGCCCACGTAGAGGACGGCGCCGTCGGTGGCGAACGCGTCCACGTACAGACCGGTGATATCGGCGTTCCATGCCGGGGCGAGGCTTCCGGTCTCGTCGATCGCAGCGAAATAATTGCGCGCCGTTCCGCCGACGCTGCCGAACTGACCGCCGGCGAATATGACCGACCCCGCGGATTCAAGCGCGTACACAATACCGTTTGCGTCGGGGTCCCAGGGCATGACGCCCCCGGTCGTTTTGCTTATCGCGGCCAGATTGCGGCGCGCATACCCGCCGATTGAAAAACTTCCCGCGGCCCACAGCGTCCCATTCCACACGCCGAGCGACCCGATGCTGCCGTAGGTGATGCGGTGATTGAAGGAGCCCAGGACGCTGCCGGTCGCGCCGTCGAGGGCGGCAAGGCCCATTACCGTCTGGCCGCCGATATTCGAGAAAGCCCCTCCGGCATAAACGGTCCCTCCTCCCAGCGCGATCGCCGCCACCGCGCCGTTCGGATTGGGATTCCAGGCGAGGGCGGAATTGGAAGCGGCGTCAAGCGCCGCCAGCTGATTGCGGTTTTGGCCGCCGATGACGCTGAAATCGCCTCTCACGTACAATGTATTTCCCGCAAGCGCAATGTGTTCGACGGTATTATTGGCATTCGGATTCCACGACGCGGCGGCGCCCGTGTCGAGGGCGAGGGCGGCTATCCTGTTCCTCGATTGACCGCCGATCGTCGTGAAATTTCCTCCGGCGTAGAGAATGGTTCCCGAGACGACGAGCGATTGCACGGCTCCATTGGCGTTTGAATTCCAGCCCGCTATCGGCGCGCCGCCGGCCAAGTCCAGCGCCGCGATATTGTTGCGGGCAACGCCGCCCACGATGCCGAAGCTCCCGCCGATAAACAATGTATTCCCGTCGACGGCCAACGCGCCGATAAAGCCCCCCGAGTCCGGATTGGGGTCCCAATCGGACAGGGCGTTTCCCGCGGCATCGATCGCCGCGAGGCCGTGCCTGGCCTTCCCGCCGATACTGGTGAAGGAACCTCCCACGTAAACGTAATTGCCGGAGACGGCGATCGCGGCGACATTTCCATTGGCGTTCGGGTTCCACGCCTGCAGGCTTCCGTCCGGGTTAAAATGCGCGATATGATTCCTCTCCGCCGACCCGAATTTCGTAAAATTACCGCCGACATACCAGCCGCCCGCGCCGTCGGGCGCAATGACCGAAACGCTTCCATTCACTTCGCCGAATAGGTTCGTGTTGAGAACGCTCCCGTCCGACGTTTGAAAACCCGCGGCGGGCACGACGGGGGGCCCGATATAACTGAAGCTTCCCCCGATATATATCGAATCGCCGACGACTTTTAAAGCGTTGACACTTCCGTAAACCATAGGAAGAGAGGGGTTTTCTTGAGAACCGCCGTCCGGTACCACGGGCAGGCTGCAGGAAAATGATAAGAACACCATCGTGATCAAGATTGCATTACAAATTTTCCGCATGACACACCTCGACAAGATCACCATCTTAAAAATGGTATCCGGATCAGGAATAGTTGTCGTAATTATACAGGAACGCTTCCTTGTTCGGAAGCTCCTTTTTCACGAGCTTGCCGTCGTGCCGGTAGTGGTTCACCGTCACC
>JAFGSW010000029.1 GCA_016934415.1 Spirochaetales bacterium
CCATACTCTGAGGAACCGTATGCCTTAATTGGGCTCGTACGGGTCTGTGGGGGCTTCGGGCGGGTAACCGCCCGATTCTACCCGGACCGATAACACGGATGGAGAGAAGAGGAATAAGATGGGGGACTGGATTGGTTTTTGTTTTAAAATATAATTGGATTTTGTTGGGAAACCTAATTAGGTTGAGCGACAAAACATTATATGTTTTTCGGGAAAACATATAACGTTTCACTATCTCACAAATAATGTTTTACTGCCTAATCGAGTGAGTGTTGTCGCAAAACATGCTATATTTTGCCGCATAATATACTTTGTTTATTCATAAAACCTATTCTGTTTCTCACTGCAGCCGAATACATAGTCTCTATGCGTTTTTATGCGATGTAGCGATGTTCCCCTTATCCGTGCTTATCCGTCCGATCCGTGTTATCCGTGGTTCTCCTCCGGGGGGAAGGTCGCTGCGGATTCACCATGCGGGCGAGGCGCTCGTCGATCCAGGCGTCCGGGGGGAGTTTTCTGCGCCTCTCCGTGGTTCTTGAGCACGCATGGCTTGAAAAAATCTACTATTGAAACCGCACTCGCCGTTGTCCGGCGTCTTGAACCTGTCGGACAAATACCCTATGATGGCCGCGGTGAGGCCATGGTGACCATCATCCCCCAGAAAGACATCAGCCCCGAGTACCTGACGGACGAATCGCGCTACCAGGGACGCGCCGATTCACTTTCCTTTCCCGAAACCGAGGCGGAGCTCGTCGAAACGGTCGGGCGCCTGGCGGCGAGCGCCGTTCCCTTCACGGTGCAGGGGGCGCGCACCGGGATCACGGGGGGGGCGGTGCCCGAGGGCGGGCACATCCTCAACCTCTCGCGGATGAAGCGGATCACGGGCTTCGCATGCGACGAGACGGCGGGCCGATTTTCAATTTCGATCGAGCCCGGGCTCACCCTCGCCGAACTCGGCGGCCACCTGCGGCGCAAGGATTTCGGGCCGGGCCTCGCCGCCCCGGCGTCGCAGCGAGCCTTCGAGCGCTTCCGCAACTCCGGCCGCCATTTCTTCCCGCCCGATCCCACGGAAACAACCGCCAGTTTGGGAGGCATGGTCTCCTGCAACGCCTCGGGCGCCCGGAGCCATCTTTACGGGCCGACCCGGAATTACGTGACCGGCCTCACCGTCGTCCTGTCGTCGGGGAAGATCGTCCGCCTCGCGCGCGGTCGCTCGCTTGCCCGCGGCCGCGATTTTACGCTCGAGCTCGACGGTGCCGCCGCCGTCACGGGAAAGCTCCCCGGCTACACTTTCCGCGCCGTCAAAAACGCCGCCGGGTACCGTATCCGGGACGATATGGACCTCATCGACCTGTTCATCGGGCAAGAGGGCACCCTCGGCGTCGTCTCGTCCATGACCCTCGGTCTGCTGCCGGAGCCCGCGCACACCATGGGGGTGTTGTTTTTCTTTACGACCGAGGAACAGGCTCTCGACTTCGTGCTGCGGGTGCGGGCCGACGAGGCCGGCGGGTCGGCGGTGCGGCCGAGCGCCGTCGAGTACTTCGACCGCGGCGCTCTCGCCGTCACCGCAGAGATCACACACGAGGCGATTCGCACGCCCGATCCGGCTCACCGCGCCGGAGTCTATGTGGAGGTCGACGCGGCGGAAGACGACGGGGAGGAACGGCTTTACTCGTACTTTGAGGGGCTCTCGGGTCTCGTGGCCCTCTCGGGCGGGGACCCGGAGGCGAACTGGGCGGGAGACGGCGCGGCCGAGCGCGAGAGCCTGCGCCTCTTCCGCCACGCGGTGCCGGAAGCCGTCAACGCCCGGATCGCCGCGGCCCGTCGGGAGACGCCCGGGATTACCAAACTCGGCACCGACTTCGCCGTGGGAAACGACGCGCTCGGCGCGCTGGTCAAGCTGTACCGCGACCGGCTCGGCGGCGCCGGGCTTTCGTCCGTCATGTTCGGGCACATCGGCGACAACCACCTGCACGTCAATGTGCTCCCGCGCACGGAGGCGGAGTACGAGGCCGGCAAGAAGGTCTTCGCCGGAATCGCGGAGGCGGTCGTCGGCATGGGCGGCACGGTCTCCGGCGAGCACGGCATCGGCAAGCTCAAGCGCGACCTCCTCTCCCTCATGTACGGACCCGAGGATATCGACGACATGAAACGCCTCAAGCGGACGTTCGATCCCGGGTTCCTGTTGAACAGGGGGAACTTGTTCACGATTCCCTGACCGCTCGGCTTCCCTTCCCCGGGAAGTTGAGTTTCACAAAGAAAGGCGCGGTTCGCCGACTGAGGGCAGTCGCGGGCCGATACTATCTTTTTAGGGAATGAGATTGATGTTGTACCCGATATTCAGGGAGATGACGTGAGAATAATTGAATACCACGGTACCGGATACGAGTTTCAGCACGGAAGACGTGTAGCCGACGGAGATTTGAATGTTGTCGCCGGGGGCGAACACGATTTCCACGGGAACGATGAGATCCCACGACTCGGCGGTTACTTCGGATGAAACGGACATGCCGTTCCAGGTCGTTTTCATGAACCGGGCGTAGGCGACGCCCACGCCGTAGCCGATGCCGAGCCCGAACGGAAAGGCGCCGTATTTTTTAATCGCCCCGGTCACGAGCATGACGTCGGCGGATTCCACGCTGATCAAGGTCGTCCAGAAAGAGAACCCGGAGAACATGTCGCCGTACCAGGCGGCTTCAAGTCGAATATAGGAATAGGGGGTGAAATGGTATCCGACCCATCCGGCGACAGATCAAGATACTCAATGATGATCATTTCGGATGGAGAATTATCGCCGGGAATAACGGCCAGCGTACCGGGCTTGACGGGTCGTCCGGGACTCGTCGCCTTGAACGCCGTCTGGTGGGCGCAGGAAAGGAACGGTAGTGCCGCGGTCAACGCCGCCTGAATATGCATACGTTTCATTGATTTTCCTTCTGAATATATTCGAGTTTCAAGGTTTCTCCCCCAGTGGGCGGAAGCCGATCTCCTCCGCGGGGGGAGCGGTTCCCGTCAAGGAAATGAACATGGTGACACCGAAATATAACCTGGCATTGAAGCCGAAAGTATAGCTCCCCGCCAATGGCACGTAGTTGGAAGCGGGAACGAAGTCGAAAGAGGTCGAGAGGCCGAAGTGGATGCCGCCCAGCCTCGACACAAGGATGACGATCTCGCTTGCGAATATTACGCCGAACATCGGATAACCGTTTACCAAGCAAAAATGAGCGGCCGGCATAATCGTGAATGAGGCCGTATCGCTTCCAAAGCGGAAGGGGAAGCACGGTCCTATCCCGGCATCCATTATAAGCGAGATCGGGCCTGAAATGCCCAAAGAATCATGGAGTGTTAATCCGCCGCCGTACAGGACGCCCAGGCCCCACCCCCCGGAAAAAATGAATCTTCCGAAGAATAAAGCGCCGACGGAGAGCACGTCATCGTGGGTTCCCGCGTAATCCAGAAAGGAATAGATCCCGGCCGCCGCGAACGAGAGCTCAAAATAGGCCGTGCCTCCGTACGGAGCATCCGCGAATCCGTCGTGGGGGGAAATGAGGATCAGGCAAAGACCGAATACGAGTTTCTTCAAAACAACCGTCTTTTACCGTCGGCCTTCCAGGATATGATGCCGGATGTCCTTGCCGGCCACCATGTAGATGACGTCCTCGGCGATGTTGGTGGCGTGGTCGCCGATGCGCTCGAGGTTGCGAGAAATGAGGATGAGATCGAGCGAGCGGTGAATCGTGGCCGGGTCGCCCTTCATCCGATCGGTCAGCTTCGCGGAAATTTCGTCCTTGGCGGAGTCGACCTCGTCGTCGCTCTCCAATACGTCCTGGGCGAGACGGATATCGCGCGTGACGAAGGATTCGAGGCTGTCGCGCACCATCTTTTTCACCATCTCCGACATCCGGGAAATGAGTCCTTTCACCTCGGTGGAGACCAACTCCGCCCGGTCGAGGCTGTGCTGCGCGATATTTATCGCCTGGTCGCCCATGCGCTCCAGGTCCGAGTTGATCTTCATGGCGGAGGTGAGGAAGCGGAGGTCGGCGGCGGCCGGCTGCTGGCGCGCGATGATGGCGATGATGCATTCGTCGATCTCGACCTGGCTCTTGTTTACCTCTTCCTCGCGCTCGATGACGTCCTGCTTCTGGTCCTGTTTTTGCTCCATGACGGCGCGGATGGAATGGTTGATCATTTCCTCCACCAACTTGCTCATGGTGAGCAGCCGTTGTTTCAGCTCGTTCAATTCTTCTTCAAAGTGCCGTATCATATTCTCAACTCCTTCACGGGATACTATTTTTTATCGGCTTGACCGGAGTAAAACCGTAATTTCCAAAACGCTCAATCCTTCCATTGCCGGTCTCGCTCAGCCCGCGGATCAAAGCGGCGAAGAAACTACGAAGAGGACGCGGATGAGGATGGATGAAGGGAAAAGGAGAATTAATTTCTTCATATTTAAATTTTCCTTCTCCCTTCCTTTTTTCCTATCCGCGTTCATCCGTAGTTTGTTACTTCCCTGATCTCGCCCTAAAAGACGCTTATAGATCATCCATATCTACCGGTAATCTCACGACCGAGCGTCCCGCCCGGTCGTACGTATAACCGGCTTATATTCATATAAAAAATTATAGTCATCAAGCTCTCGACTAGAAAATCAACCGTACCTCCCGGTTATCTCACGACCGAGCGTTCCGCCCGGTCGTACGGCATAACCGGCAGCTTATCGGGAAGTCCGGTCCATTTCGGCTCCCGAGCATATTTTAGCCGTATCGGCCGGTTATGTACTCCTCCGTCTCCTTCGCTTGGGGGGCGGTGAAAATGCGTGATGTCTCCCCGAATTCCACGAGCCGGCCGAGGAGCATGAAGCCCGTTTCGTCGGAGACGCGGGCCGCCTGCGCCATGTTATGCGTGACAATGATTATTGTATACCTCTTTTTAAGCTCCAGCATCAATTCTTCTATCTTAAGCGTGGCCACGGGATCGAGGCTCGAGCAGGGCTCGTCGAGGAGGATGACGTCGGGCGTGACGGCGATGAGCCGGGCGATGCACAGGCGCTGTCTCTGCTCGAGGGTGAGGGACAGGGCCGAGCGCTTGAGCTTGTCCTTGAGGGCGTCCCAGAGGAGAACGGCTTTCAGGCTTTCAGCCACCCGGTCCTCCAGCTCCCTTCCGCGCGCGAGCTTGTGGATGCGCATCCCGAAGGCCACGTTTTCGAACACGGACAGGGGGAAGGGGTTGGGGCGCTGGAACACCATGCCCACCTTCCGGCGCAAAATGTCGATGGCCTCGTCGTCGCGATACGCGAGGATGTTTTCGCCGTCAAGCTCGACGTTCCCCGCGACGCGGACGCCCTCGATGGCGTCGTTCATGCGATTGAAGACCCGCAGCAGTGTGGATTTGCCGCAGCCCGACGGCCCGATCATGGCCGTGATCTTGTTCGGCTCGATGCCGAGCGAGACGTCGATGAGCGCGTGGAAGGTCCCGTAGTGGAGGTTCAGGCCCGCGGCCGTGATTTTTTTCATCAGCCGAACCTCCCGGTGACGTAATCCTCGGTTCGCTTGTCGCGGGGCGTGACGAAGAGCCGCGAGGGGACGTCGATCTCGACGAGCTCGCCCGAGAGGAAGAAGGCCGTCCGGTCGCTCACCCGCGACGCCTGTTTGATGTTGTTGGTGACGAGCACCATCGTGTATTTTTGCTTGAGCTCGAGCATCGTTTCCTCGACCTTGGCCGTGGAGATCGGATCGAGACCGGAGCACGGCTCGTCGAAGAGGATCACCTCCGGCTCGACCGCCAGGGTGCGGGCCAGGCAGAGCCGCTGCTGCTGGCCGCCGGAGAGTTTGAGCGCCGAGTCCGAAAGGCGGTCCTTCATCTCGTCCCAGAGCGAGGCGGCGACAAGCGCCTTTTCAACCGTTTCGTCGAGGCGCTTCTTGCCGCGCCGGCCGTGGCGGCGCGGGCCGTAGGCGACGTTGTCGTAGACGCTCATGGGCAGGGAGAGCGGCATCGCGAACACCATCCCCACCCGCCGCCGCAAGGCCTCCGGGTTCATCGCGTAAATGTCCTTGCCGTCGAGGAGCACCGTGCCCTGTTTCCGGAACGTGAGGTTGAGATCGTTGAGGCGGTTCAAGGAGCGGATGAAGGACGTCTTGCCGCTGTTGGCCGGGCCGATGATCCCGAGAATCTCGTGCTCGTGGACGGCCAGGGTGATCGCCTGGAGGGCGAGCACGTCGTAGTACCAGCAGGTGAAACGCTCGACCTTGATCTTCTCTACCATTTCTTCCTCCGGCGGAAGATGATGCGCAGGATGATGGCCGCCAGGCTCATTAAAAAGACGAGGAGCACGAGCGTGAGGGCGGTGCCGTAGGTGAGCTTGGACGGCATGTTCGGGATCTGGGTCGAGATGATGTACAGGTGGTAGGGGAGGGCCATCACCTGGTCTGAAAGCGAGTGGGGGAGGCGGGTGACGTAGAAGGCCGCCGCCGTGAAGAGAATGGGCGCCGTCTCCCCGGCGATGCGGGCCAGGGAGAGGATGGCGCCGGTGAGGATGCCGGGCACGGCGTTGGGGAGCACCACGTGGCGGATCGTGCGCCAGCGGCTGACGCCCAGTGACAGGCTCACCTCGCGGAAGGAGGCGGGCACGGAGGACAGGGCGTTGCGCGAGGTGGTGATGATCGAGGGGAGCTCCATGATGGAAAGGGTGAGCGCGCCGGCGATGACCGAGACCCCGAGGTTGAGCATCATGACGAACAGGGCGAGGCCGAAGAGGCCGAAGACGACCGACGGCACGCCCGCCAGGTTGACGATGGCGAGCCGGATGACGCGGGTGAGGAGGTTGTCCTTCGCGTACTCGTTCAGGTAAATGGCGGCGAGCACGCCGACCGGCAGGGTGACGGCGATGGCGCAGACCACGATGAGCAGGGTGCCGATGATGGCGGGCAGGATGCCGCCCGAGCGCATGCCCTCCGACGGCATGGTGAAGAGGAACTCCGGGGTGAGGGCGCCGCCGCCCTCCTTGACGAGGATGACGAAGATCGAGACCACCGGCAGGAACACGACGCAGGAGACGGCGAGGAGGACGGCGAAGGCGATGCGCTGGGCGGTGCGCGATTTCATCTAGCGCCTCGCCTTTCTGAGGAACGTGTCCGCGGTGAAATTGACGATGAAGGTGATGACGAAGAGCACCAGGCCGATGGCGAAGAGCGCCTCGTAGTGGGGGCTCCCCCTGACGGTCTCTCCCATCTCGGCCGCGATGGTGGCGGTCATGGTGCGCACCGGGTCGAAGACGCTTCCCGGGATGTGGGCGGCATTGCCCGTGATCATCATCACCGCCATGGTCTCGCCGATCACCCGCCCCACGCCGAGCATGACCGCGCCCAGGATGCCGGGCAGGGCGGCCGGCAGGATGATGCGGTACATGGTCTGCCAGCGCGTGGCGCCGAGGGCGATGGCGCCCTCCTTGTACGACCACGGCACGGTGCGGATGGCGTCCTCGGAGATGGTGACGATGGTGGGCAGGGCCATGAAGCCGAGCATGAGCGCGCCGGAGAAGGCGGACAGGCCCGTGGGGAGGTTGAGCGCCTGCCGCACGAGCGGCACGAGCGTCACCATGCCGATGAAGCCGATGACCACGCTCGGGATGGCGGCCAGAAGCTCGATGACCGTCTTCAGGACGTCCTTGAGCCAGCGCGGCGCGATCTCGGCGATGAAGAGCGCGGTCGCCACGCCCAGGGGGATGGCGAGGCAGGCGGCGAGGACGGTCACGAAGAGCGATCCGACGATGAGAGAAATAATACCGAACTGCGGCGGATCGGAGGTCGGGTACCAGTAGATCCCGCCTACGAATTTGATCGGCGAATAGGAGCCGAAAAAGGAGACGCCCTCGCGCAGGAGGAAGAGGAAAATGAGGGCGACGAAGATGACCGCCAGGATGCCGCAGAGGAAGATGAACCGTTCGATGATCCAGTCGAAGAGTCTTTTCACGGCCGCTCCATGGGTACGAAGTCGGTCTTGACCACGATCTCCTGCCCGGTCGGGGAGAGCGCGAACTCGATGAACTCCCGGGCGGCGCCGGTCGGGTTTCCGTTCGTGTAGTAGAAGAGCGGGCGGGAAATGGGATAGGAATCGTCGGTCACGTGCGCGATGCTGGGCGCGACGTACGGGGAGTGCGGGTTTTTGGCCACGGCCAGGGCCTTGAGCCGCGGGGAAAGATAGCCCAGCCCTACGTAGCCGACGGCGTGGGGGTTCTGGCTCACCTCATTGACGATGGCCTGCGATGAGGGCATGAGGAGCGCCTCGGGCGAAAACTCGTCCTTGTTTTTGCTGTTCCCGCGCCGCAGGACGTGCTCCTTGAAGAAGAGGTAGGTGCCGGAGCTGCTCTCGCGCGAGAGGATGACGATTTTTCCGCCGTTCCCCCCGAGCTCGCTCCAGTCCCGGACCCTGGCGAGAAAGATGTCCCGGAGCTGGTCCAGGGTCACGTTGGACACGGGATTGGCCGGGTTGACGATGACGATGAGCCCGTCGAGCGCCACCGTCCATTCCCGGGGATTGATGCCGTTGGCCTCGGCCTCGCCGGTTTCCTTCTCGCTGATGGGCCGCGAGGTCATGGCGACGTCGCAGGAGCCGTTGATGAGCGCGGCCAGTCCCGCGCCCGAGCCGCCGCCGCGGATGCTTAAAATGAGCTCTGGATGCAGCGCGCCGAAGGCCTCGGCCCAGGCCTGGACGAGGTTGACCATGGTGTCGGATCCGATGACCTGCACCGTGCGGGACCCGGCTTTGTCGGCCCCGTCGGGCGCTTTCGCCCCGGTCCGTTCGGCGCAGGAGGAAAAGAAGAAGCCGGCGGATACTATCGTCGTTATGGCGAGCCGGGCGGCGGCTGTCACGTTTCGTCCTTTCGCGCGCGGTTTTGATATTACGATTTGATGAGTTTTCTGCTAGGCAATTGTTAGTGATTTATCGGCAAAGAGTCAACCGGGAAGTTCGCATGGGGGCCGGCGGCCGTCCTCCGCCGGATTGCCGGGCCGCATCACGTCATGGCGCCGATCACGTCTTCCGCCGTCGCGGCGCCCTGCAGTTTCCGCAATCGCTCGTCGTTCTTGATGACGAGCATGATCTGCGCCAGGAGCCGGAGGTAGGCGCCCTGGCTCCCCTCCGGCCCGCCGATGAGGAACACGACCCGGACCGGCTTGCGGTCGAGGGCGTCCCATTCCACCGGGGTTTTGAGGACGGCCGTAGCCACGAAGAAGTCGTCGATGGACGGCAGTTTGGCGTGCGGGATGGCGACGCCGAGGCCGATGCCGGTCGACATGAGCGACTCGCGCTCGATCACCGCCTGGCAAAAGTCGTCCGGGTCCTTGACGTGCCCGAGCGCCAGGCTCTTGGCGGCGAGCTCGGTGAGCACCGACATCCGGTCGGTCTTCTCGATGAAAAACACGCTGTCCGGGCGTATCAGGTTTTTCAGGTCCATGTTGGCTCCATCAAGCTTTTATTGTCACAAGCCGAAAAAGAAAAACTACGGATAGGACGCGGATAAGCGCGGATGGGAGAAAGGGAAGGAGGAAAGAAATTCCGAATATGCAGAAATGAATTTTCCTTCTTCCTCCATTCGTCTTCATCCGCGTCCTATCCGCGGTTCCCTTCCTCCTCGGCGCGGCCTTCGTACACGAGCTTCTCCTCCCCGTCGAGGGTCACCACGTCGCCGTCGGCGAGGATCGAGTAGGCGTCGGGCGCGCCGGCCAGGGCGAACAGATCCGGGTTGCGGGCGCTGATCTCCTCCCAGCTCATGGCGGAAAACTCCTCGAGAATGTAGCCCCGCACTTTTCCCAGGACCGGGTAGAAGGTCGGGTCGAGGTAGCGGGTGAGGAGGATTTCGTCGCCCGAGCCCGTAACGCGGCGCTCAGCTTCCGCCAGGTCGGCCACCTTGACGATGCGGCCCGCGGCGCGCCCGCCGTACCCGCGCCGGCTCTTGGCCAGCACCCGGCAGTTCAAATGCACGCGGACGGTATTGAGCATGATGGGCGAGTCGACCGGGATGCCGGCGAGGATGACCGCCTTGTCGAAGGGCCGGATGAGCCCGGCCTTCCCGGCCGCGTCGATGGCGTGCGCGATCATGGCGTCCGAATCGCGGGTGACGGCGGACAGAACGGGCGCCACGCCCCAGACGAGCAGGAGCCGCCGCAGCACGTCCTCGAACGGCGTGACCGCGGCGATCGTCTGGTCGGGCCGGAAGCGGCTGATGAGCCGCGGCGTGTGGCCGCGCAGGGTGGGGGTGAGGATGATCCGCGCCCCTATCCCCGCGGCAATGAGATAGGCCGCGCCCGCCATGGAATCGGCCACGCCCGTCCGGCGGCCGTCGGCGAACGATTCACGGCAGCGCTCCCTGAACTCCGCCGATTGCTCGGCTGCGAGCGCGATGCGATGCATGGTCTCGACGGCCTGGACGGGGAAGGCGCCGGCGGCGGTCTCGCCGGAGAGCATGACGGCGTCGGTGCCGTCGAAGACGGCGTTGGCCACGTCCGTCGCCTCGGCCCTTGTGGGAACGGGATTCTTGATCATCGAGTCGAGCATCTGGGTGGCGGTGATGACCGGCTTGCCCGCGGCGTTGCACTTGCGGATGATGCGCTTCTGGGCGAGCGGGATCTCAGGCGCGGAGAGCTGCACCCCCAGGTCGCCGCGCGCCACCATCACCCCGTCGGCGACGCGGATGATCTCGTCGATGTTGTCGAGCCCCTCGCGGTCCTCGATCTTGGCGATGATCTCCGTCCGGGCGTCGGCCACGCCGACGATGCCGCGGATCTCGCGCACGTTCTCCGGCCGGCGGATGAAGGAGGCGGCGATGAAGTCGACCCCGTTTTCGATGCCGAAGAGGATGTCCTTGACGTCCTTCTCGGTGATGGCCGGGAGCGTGGCGCGCATGCCGATCAGGTTGACGTTCTTGCGGCTGCCGAACTCACCGCCGCTTTTTACCAGGCAGACGAGTCCGTCGCCGCGGACCTCCTCCACCAAAAGCTCCACGAGCCCGTCGGCGATGAGAATGCGGACGCCGGGCCGGGCCTCGCGGACGAGGTCGCGGTAGGAGAGGCCGACGTGCGTTCCGGTGACCGGCGCGTTTGAGGCGTCGACGGTGACGCGGCTCCCGGCGACGAGGCGCGCCGGTTTTCCGCCGGGCACGTCGCCCGTGCGGATCTCGGGGCCCTTGACGTCGGCCAGGATGGCGACCGGGATGCCGGTGGTCCGGCTCGCTTCCCGCAGGCGGCGGATCGATTCCCGGTGCGAGTCGTGGTCGCCGTGGGCGAAGTTGAGCCGGGCCACGTTCATGCCGGCCCGGAGCAGGGCCGCCAGGGTCTCGGGCGCGCGCACGGCCGGCCCCAGCGTGCAGACGATTTTCGTTTTGCGCAACGGTTCCATCATGATTGAGTTTAGTATAACGATTAAAGCGGCAGGGGTCAAAAGTCTCCTTATCGGGAAGCCTGGATAAACACCACGAAGGACACCCCTCGGCAAGCTCGGGGCAGGCTCCGGACACGAAGGGGGAGGAAGAAGGGGAAAGGAATATAACTACGGATAGGACGCGGATGAAGAGGGGAGGAGGTTGGGAAAGTACGTTCGCCGAGCGAAGTCGAGGCGAAGCTTCAAGCGAGTCGAGGCGAGGCTGACCAGCGGACCGACGCGCCGGAAGAGGACACGGAGAAGACGGAGAACGCGGAGAAAGAAAGGAGAGGGGAAGAAAATTCCGACAGGAAGCCAGGAATCTCGCAGCGCAGCTTCAAGCGAGGACAGGAAACCAGGAAAAGAGAAAACGTATAAACGAGGAGCGATCCTGCATTCTTTTTGATCAGGAATATACCGTATGAATTCTTTCCGTTATACTTTTAATGAAATTCTTAATGCTCAAGTACTCACCGGGTTCCGCGTACTCGCCTTTGGCGCCGTTATTTTTATTTGAAACTATAAAGGCCGCCGCATCGTAGAGTCGCTCACGCAGCAATTTTTCACAAAATATGCCGTAGCGCTTTAAGTAGGACGAATCGATAAATTCTTCTCTTATTCTGAAATGAGGTTCCTGGAACCTGACGGGACCGGTGGATTTTACATGCTCTTCCAACAGGAAGAAATACCCCAGCCAGGGTTTATGCTGCGCCGGAAAAGTTCCCTCCCGTTAGGCCGTCCATATGTCGGTCGCGTTTCCCAGCGCTTCCTCAATCCTGTTGTTGAAATTGTTGCCGAAGGACGGCCCGACTTGCGATTTGAACTCTATCGCTATCACAAGTTGCGTGCCGTGAATAACCAATAAGTCCCAGTCTTTCGTCGGCCGGAAAAATCCGGGGAGCGTCGTTTCCTTATCGAAAATATCGCTTGATGGCACGCCGTTGGCGGAGAATATTTTTTTTGCCAAATCGATGAAACCGTCAAGCTGAGCGCCACCCGTGACCGCGCCGCGGTTTCCATGGTCCTTTTTTCCCGTATTTTCGCCCTGCTTGTCGTTTTGCGCCTTACGGGTGGACCAAAAATGCTTTATGGCCGCTTTGACTAAAGCGTCTATTTCCTTTTCAGACGGCGGCATTGATCTCGACCTCAATCGCATTGAAAAGATTACGCGTGACCGTGGATAATTTTTTTTTCGCCATCTCGAAATAGTTCTTGTCGAGCTCGATGCCGACGCTGTTTCTGCCCCAATTCGCGGCGACGACGTTCGTGGTGCCGGAGCCCATGAAGGGATCAAGCACCGTGTCCCCGACGAAACTGAACATGCGGATCAGCCGTTCGATCAGATCCTCGGGGTACGGGGCCGGATGATCCCTGGTCGACGCGCCCGTGATCCCCTGCCAGATCTGCTGGAACCAGAGTTTGTGCAGCTTGTCGGGAATGACGCTGAATATGCGCTCGGCCAGGGACGGGCTCCGGTAGCCGCCCGGTTTTCGTTCCATGAGAATGAATTCGATATCGTTCTTGATGATCCCGTTGGGCTCGTAGGGCTTGCCGAGGAACCGGCTATTGCCCTCAACCTCGTATTGCGCGTTGGAAATCTTGTGCCAGATGATCGGCGACAGATTGCTGAAACCGATGTCCCGGGTGTGTTCCTGGATCGTCGCGTGCGGGGAACGACGACGTGCTCCCCGGCGTTTTTCCGGCGCGACAGGCAGACGTCGCCGACCACGCAGATCAGGCGCCCGCCCGGCACGAGTGCGTCAAAGCACATCTTCCAGACGGCGTCGAGGCATTCGATGAACCGGTCATAGTCCTCCACGTGGCCCAACTGGCCGGTGGATTCATTGTATCGTTTCAAGGTCCAGTAAGGCGGCGATGTGATGACGAGATGGACGCTGTTTTTCGATAATTTATTGAAAGCCGTCGAATCTTCGTTGAATAACTTGTGTTGGGAGGGCAGGGATTTGATGGTCGTTTCGATCTGCTTCAGCATTATCTCGTCTTTGGCCAGGGCGGGGATGAAATCCTGCGGCAAGCGGCCCGTACGCAGGCTTTCCGGCAGGAATGTTTTAAGATCGACCGGCCCGAAGGTAATCATTAATTCAGTATACCGGTGATATGGACGAGAGTAAATATACGTGGCTGGGCCGACCCGGGATTGAGGGGAAGATATGTATGGGCGCGGAAGAGAAATTTTCGATCGATTCAAGACCGTGTGCCTGAGGCGTGACAGACGCTGCGGGCCGACATTGCATAGTGGACCCCATTATCAAGACAGTTTTTTCAGAGAGTTTTAGTGGTTCTCACGCCACGTCTCCTTCACAACGTGAAGTATAGACATGGTACGGTGTTTGCCCGCCACACGTTTCATGCGGACGGACAGTGTTGTAAATCTCGATATACCTCCCGATTTTTTCTTTAGCTTCAGCCATGGTTTTGTAATCTTTCAAATAGACCTCGTCCCATTTCAGCGTTCGCCAGAACTCTTCTCTCTTTCTTCTCCGTGTTCTCCGTCTTCCTCCGTGCTCTCCGTGTCCTCTCTCCCTTCAGCCCCCTTCGTGTTCTTCGTTCCCTCCGTGTGCTCCGTGTCCTCCCCCAAAAGGCCCAAAGGGAGAAAGACCGTTTACGGTACCCCCAAAACCTGATACACTGAAGCCCGTCTATGTCCGAACTGTATAAGCTGAAAGGCAAGCGCGCGCTCGTCACGGGCGGGGCCCGGCGCCTGGGGGAGGCGATCTGCCGGGCGCTGGCGGCTGAAGGCGTCGACCTTGTCATCCACTACAACACCTCCGCCCGCGAGGCCGAGGAGCTGGCCCGCGACCTTACGGGGGCGGGCGCGACCGCGAAGACGATTCGGGCCGACCTGTCGCGGAAGGATGAGTACGAGTCGCTCGTGGCGCGCGGCGTCGCGGCGGCGGGACCCATCGATTTGCTCGTCAATAACGCCTCCATTTTCCCGCCTGGCCGGATCGACCGGATGAGCGAGAGCGACCTCTTTTCCAACATCACGGTCAACGCCCTGGCCCCGCTCGTCGTCTCCCGGGAATTCGCGAAGCAGGTCGGCGAGGGAGGCGCCATCGTCAACCTGCTCGACACCCGGATTGTGGAATACGACCGCGCCCACGCCGCCTACCACGTCTCCAAGCGCCTCCTCGCCGATTTCACGCGCATGACCGCGCTCGAGTTCGCGCCGCGGGTGCGCGTCAACGCCGTGGCGCCGGGGCTCGTCCTCCCGCCCGAGGGCATGGACGCCGAGTATTTCGCCGGGCGAATCAAGGACGTGCCGCTGGGCCGGCACGGAGAGCCCGGGGACGTGGCCCGGGCCGTCGTCTTTCTCCTGGCCAGCCCGTTCGTCACGGGCGAGGTGCTGTTCGTGGACGGCGGCCAGCGGCTGAGGGGGGATATGTATGGCTTCTGACCGGGATATGCGCGACGTGGTGTTCATCCGGGATCTTCTCGTGCGCTGCATCGTGGGCATCCGGCCGGAGGAGCGAGAGAAGCCGCAGGACGTCGTCATCAACATCGACCTCTACACCGACACCTCGCGCGCGGCCGCGAGCGACGACATCTCAGACGCGCTCGACTACTCGACCCTCAAGAAAAAAGTGATCGCCCTGGCCGAGGCCTCGTCGTACAACCTGGTGGAGACGCTCGCCGAGCGGATCGCCGGACTCTGCCTCGGGGACGGCGGGGTGAGCGCGGTGTCGGTGTCCGTGGAAAAGCCCACCGCCCTGCGCTTCGCGCGGACCGTCGGCGTGCGGATCTACCGGGAGAGGAAGTGAGCTACGGATAGGACGCGGATGGGACGGATGGCACGGATAAAAGATAAGAACTATGGATGACGCAGATGAACGAGGATGAGGAAAGGGAAGTGAAGTCGCCCTGAGCTTGTCGAAGGGCGGAATTGTCAGTCATGGTTCGACAGGCTCACCATGACGTGAAAGTCACCCTGAGCCCCTCAACAGGCTCGGGACAGACTCTGTTGAAGGGCGATTTTTAAGTTTATTTTTTAGCGCTTTTGTGACTGCCTGCGGTTGAAAGGAAGAACGAAATGAACAAGGAACGGGTGGCGGAGCTGATCCGCGAGCTTTTAATCGAAATCGGCGAGGACCCGGAGCGGGAAGGGCTTAAAAGGACGCCGGCCAGGGTGGCCGCTTCATACGAATTCTTGAGCGGCGGGTACCGGCAGGACATCAAGACGGTTATCAACAACGCCGTCTTCGAGTCCGCCTCCAACAACATGATCATCGCCCGCGACATCGAGGTGTACAGCCTCTGCGAGCACCACATGCTCCCCTTCTTCGGGCGCTGCCACATCGGCTACATCGCGAAGAAGAAGGTGATCGGCGTCTCCAAACTGGCGCGCATCGTCGACTTCTACGCCCGCCGCCTGCAGATCCAGGAGCGGCTCACCGCCCAGATCGCGCACGAGGTCAAGAACTCCGTGGACGCGCTCGGCGCGGGCGTGGTCATGGAGTGCAAGCACCTGTGCATGATGATGCGCGGCGTGGAAAAGCAGAACTCCGTCATGACCACCTCGAGCGTCCTCGGCGAATTCCACTCCGACAACTCCACCCGCGCCGAGTTCTTCAGCCTCATCGGCAAGAGACTGGATGCTTGATGCCTTTCTCCCAACCGATGCCCGGTATTGTCACGGGAAG
>JAFGSW010000002.1 GCA_016934415.1 Spirochaetales bacterium
ACGGGTTTCTCACCCGCTGGATCGCATTAAGGATTTCAGACCTTCTCGTCATCCTTCCTTTCCAGATTTATCCTGGCGCAATGGTTCCCCCCTTCCTTTCCCCTCCGTGTGCTCCGCTTGCGTGTGCCCGGAGCTTGCCCCGAGCCCCTCGGCTTCGCTCGGGAAAAACTCTGTCGAGGGGTGTCCTCTCGAAAAAAAAACTCCTACACGAGCTGTCTCTCCTCCTCGAGCTCGAAGCTCTTCGTGTACAGCGCGTAATATTTTCCCCGCGCGGCGATGAGCTCATCATGCGTGCCCGACTCGACGATCTTCCCCCCTTCGAGGACGATGATGCGGTCGGCGCGCCGGATGGTGGAGAGCCGGTGGGCGATGATGAGGCAGGTGCGGCCGCGGAAGATCGCCTCCTCGCCCTCCTGGATGAGGCGCTCTGTCTCCGTGTCGATGGCGCTCGTGGCCTCGTCCATGATGAATACGTCCGGGTCGGAGAGCACGGCCCGCGCCAGGCAGACGAGCTGCTTCTGGCCGGTGGAAAGGAGGCTCCCGTTCTCGCCCGCCTCCTCGTCGTAGCCCTTGGGAAGCCGCCGGATGAACTCGTCCGCGCGCGAGAGCCGGGCCGCCGCCTCGATTTCGGCGTCCGCGGCCTCGAGCCGGCCGTAGCGGATGTTCTCGCGGATCGTGCCGGAGAAGAGGTGCGGCGTCTGCAGGACGATGCCGATGCGCGACTGGATCGACCGGCACGTGAAGCGCGTGTAGTCGACGCCGCCGAAGGCGATCACGCCCCCGGTCGGCTCGTAGAACCGGGCGATGAGGTTGATGATCGTCGACTTGCCGCTCCCGGTCTGGCCGACGAGCGCCACGGTCGCGCCCGGCGCCACCGCCAGCGAGAAGCCCTCGAACACCGGCTTGCCCCGCTCGTAATGGAAGTCCACCTTGTCGAAGGCGATCTCGCTTTTCAGGTGCGGGGCGGCGACCGCGTCCGGCCGGTCCCTGATGGCCGGTTCGGTGTCGAGGAGGGAGAACACGCGCTCGGCCGAGGCGAGCGAGCTCTGCAGGCCGGCCCACACCCGGGCCATCTGCTGGATGGGCCAGAACATGAAGGCCAGGTAGGAGAGGAAGGCCTGGATCCCGCCCAGGCTGATCCACCCCGGACCCCGCCCCGCGCCCGCGTACACAACGACCGCGGCGAAGGCGAGCGAGCCGATGATCTGGATCACGGGCAGGAAGAGCGCCGAGATGCGGGCCGCCTTGTAGCTCGCCGCGAACATCTCGTCCGCCTGGGCGCCGAACTCCTCCAGGTTCCGCTCCTCGCGGCCCAGGGCTTTCACCACCCGTACGCCTGAGATGTTCTCGTTGTGCCGGGCGGTGAGCTTGGAGTTGAGCTTGCGCACCTTGCGGTACTGTTCGAAGATCCGGGACTGGAACCTGACGGAGACGGCGATCATGATCGGCATGACGCCGCAGATCACCAGCCCGAGCACGGGATTGATGGCGATCATGAAGCCGAGCGAAACGAGGATGTTCAGGACCGCCCAGGTGAGGTCGATGAGGCCCCAGGTGACCACCGAGGAGATCTTGCCCGAGTCCGAGGTGACGCGGGCCATGATCCAGCCCACCGGCGTCCGGTCGAAGTACGAGAACGAGAGCTCCTGCAGGTGGTCGAACATGCGCCGGCGCAGGTCGTACTGCACCCGTTCGCCCATCACCCCGGCCAGGTAGATGAAGCCGAAGACCATGCCCGCCTGGACGAGGGCGATGCCGACGTAAATCGCCGTCAGGAACGCGAACCGGTTCACGTTCCCGGCGAAGACGCCCTCGTCGAGCATGAGCTTGCTGAGGTAGGTGAACACCGCGTCCTGGAACGCGACGATGCTGATGAGAAGAAGGAAGAACGCGGTCCGCTTCCGATACGGCCGGAGAAGTCCGGCGATGCGCCGGATCGTCGCGCCCGACCGCCGGCTTTTGAAATCTTCCTCCTGAAAATCGATGTCATCCATGGTTATACTCCTTGCGCCGCCCGCGGGCGGCCTCCGCTTCCGCCGCTTTCAGGCCCGCCCTCGTTCTCCAGGCGGGACTGAAGCTCGTAGACCGTGCGGTAGAACCCGCTGCCGGCCGCCAGCTCCCGGTGGGTGCCCTGCTCCGCGATCCGGCCGTTTTTCAAGACGATAATCGCGTCCGCGAACTTCACGGTCTGCACCCGGTGGGCGATGACGAAGCAGGTCCGGTTTTTCATGAGCCCGCGCAGGGCCTCCCGGATCTCGGCCTCGGTTTCCGTGTCGACGCTCGAGGTGGCGTCGTCCAGGATGAGGATGGCCGGATCCTTGAGGACGGTGCGGGCGATGGCCACCCGCTGTTTTTGTCCGCCGGACAAAGTCACGCCCCGCTCGCCCACGAGCGTGTCGTAGCCCTCGGGGAGCTTCTCCACCACTTCCTCGAGCGCGGCGGCCCTGACGGCGGCCTCGAGCTCGTCCTCGCGCACTTCGCGCCCCGCGCCGTAAACGAGGTTCTCGCGCAGGCTCCGCGAGAAGAGGAACGGCTCCTGCTCCACGACGCCGATCGACTGTCGCAACACCTCGAGCGGGTACTCGCCCGCGTCCCGGCCGTCCACACGCACCGCACCCGAGCTCGGGGCGTAAAAGCGCGGAATGAGGCTCACGAGCGAGGTCTTGCCGCTCCCGGTCGGGCCCATCACGGCCGTGATCTGGCCGGGGGAGGCGGCGAAGGAGACGTCGCAGAGAACCGGCTCGCCGTCATTGTAGGAGAAGCACACGCGGTCGAAGGCCACCTCTCCCTTCAGACGCGGAGCCGCGGACGGAGCCGGCCGGGCCGCGGCGGCGAAGGCGTACGGCTCGGGCTCTTCGCGCGCCACCTCGCCCAGTCGTTTGGAGGACACGACCGCCATCGAAGCCTCGACGATGATGCGCCCGAGCATGCGCATGGGCCAGACCACGTTGGCCACCATGGCGTTGACGGCGAGGAACGTGCCCGCGCTCATCCGCCCGGCGAGCACGAACGACGCCCCCAGGCAGAAGATGAACACCGTCTGGGCGAAGCAGAGGAGGTCGGTGATCGGCCAATAGAGCGAGTGGAGCCGCGTCAGTTTACAGCCGCGCCGGAACTTTTCGGCATTGTCGCGTTCGAACTTCCCGCGCTCGAAATCGTGGCGGGCGAAGGCGCGCACGATCCGTACGGCGGAGACGTTCTCCTGCAGCGTTGACGAGAGCGCCGCCTCCTGGTCCTGGTAGGCGTCGTAGCGTTTGAAGATGCGCCGGAAGAACCAGACCGAGACGGCGATGACGACCGGCAGGAGCACGATGGAAAGCAGCCCGACGGTCACGTCGAGGAACAAAAGCGAAATGAAGTTGATGGCGAAGAGCGCCAGGATCCTCCCGATCTCCGTGGCCTGCTCGCTATAGAAGCGCTGAACCGTTTCCACGTCAGACGTCACCCGCTCGATGAGGTCGCCGGTGCGCGCCCGGTCGTGGTAGCGGAACGAGAGACGCTGAATGTGGTCGAAAAGGAACCTCCTCAAGGAGAGGACGATCCCCTCGGCCGAGCGCGCGGCGAGCCGGCCGCGGCCGTAGGTGGCGGCGGCTTCAACCAGCGCGAAGAGCGTGAACCACAGGACGTAGGCGAGCACGAGCGCGAGAGCGCCGTTTTTGACGAATACGTCGTCCACGAAACCGCGGATGAGAAAAAACGATACGGTCTTGGCCGCGGCCGCCGCCGCGACGCAGAGCACGGCCGCGCCGTACAGGGCCCGGAAGCCCGCGAGCATGTTCCAGAGAAGCCGGACGCCCCGGCGGGAGAGGAGGCGCCTGAAATCGGGGAGGTGACTGCTGCGTGTCATACTTCATTTCCTTTCCATGTCAAAAAAAAGCCGCGGGACGCACGGTCGCGCGGCTTTTTACCTTAAAAAAAAGCCGCGGCGCATTTCGGTGCGCCGCGGCTCGATCATTCGACGAATGAATCTTATCTCCCGGGCACACCTCGCCTGCCAACATTGCCGGCATCAATCGTAAGCATGTAATGGTTACGGATTTTCATTCGTGTACCCGAACTCCTCTCATTTCATTCCTTGGTCAACTTATAGCACGCCGAAAGTCGATTGTCAAACAAAAAAAGTTTTTTTTATGGAAAAAACCCTCTTTCAGGGGTTCCATTTTAGCGGCAGGGTTGTTATGTTTATAGGAAAGAGAAACGAGCGTTCGGGGTGATTGAGTCAGATATGGAGACGCAAGAGGCCCGGGCGCGGTTCGTTTCCCAATTAAAAAAATTGCAATCTATAAATCCAACAAATGGGAGCGGAACGTGGTATTAAAGATCAATACGTCACAGTTGAAAGTACTCCTGCAATCGCTGGACCGGTTTGCCCTGGTTGACGCCAGACCGATCTTCCTTTACGCCCAGGAACGCATTCCGGGCTCGGTCTCCTTACCCGAGGGAACGATTGAAGCGAAGGCGCCGGCCCTTCTTGAAAAAGACGATACGATTATCGTCTACGGCAAAAACATGAAAAGTCGCACCGGGGCCCGGGCGGCGGCCAAGCTGTCTAAGCTCGGTTACCGAAACGTCATCATTTTCCCCGGCGGCCTGGACGATTACCGTCGGACCGGTCTGCCCCTGGAGGGCAAGCTGCACGGCGCCGCGCCCGTCCGCGGCGCGGGGACCAGGGAGACGGCCGGACTGCGCGGAGCGGCAAGCCGGCGCTGAGGCTTTCGGGACCCGATCGCCGCTCCAAAACGAAGGAAAAATCAATGCGAACTTCGAATCTCGTCCTGATCGGCATGCCCGGCGCTGGCAAGAGCACGGTCGGCGTGCTTCTGGCCAAGGCGCTCGGCATGTCCTTTCTGGACACCGACCTCCTGCTTCAGGAGCGGGAGGACCGCCTGCTGCAGGAGCTCATTGAGGCGGAGGGGACCGCGGAATTCCTGCGCCGGGAAGAAGCGCTCATCCTCGCCCTCGAGGCGCGCGGCGCCGTCATCGCCACGGGCGGCAGCGCGGTCTACGGCCCGGCCGCCATGGAGCGGTTGATGAGGGACGGGACGATCGTGTACCTGAAGGCCGCGCTCGAGGCGCTCGAGCGGCGCGTCATGAACATGGGAAGCCGCGGGATCGTCATGCCCAAGGGGAGCACGCTCGCCCGGCTCTACGCCGAACGGGCGCCGCTGTATGAGAAATACGCCGACCTGACGTTCGACTGCGTGCGGTGCGGAATCGAGGAGACGGTGGCGAGCATCGCGGAGGCGGTCGGGAAGGACGAGGGCGGACGTCGCATGTAAATGTCCAATTCGAAAGAACCAATGAAACATAGAGCGATCATTGACCTCCTCGGCACGCTCGACGGCGACACGCTGACAGATAGTCGCTGCTATACCTTCTACGATTTCGCAGAGATGTTCAAAGGCGGGCCGGAAAAAGCGCTTGAACTCGGCCGTGCGTCCCAATAATCAAAGCCCAATCGGAAAAAGGAGAACGCTATGAAGAATCCGCGCCGTCCGGAAGATCGATTCTCGGGCCTCTCAGACGACTACCGGAAATACCGTCCCGGCTATCCCCGGGAGATCATCGACACGCTCGCGGCCGAATACGGCCTGAAACGGGAATCGGTCATGGCCGACGTCGGGTCGGGCACGGGCAAGCTCACAAAGCTGTTTCTCGACTCAGGCTGCCGCGTGTACGGCGTGGAGCCGAATGAAGACATGCGCCGGGAGGCCGAGCGGGCCTTCGCCGGCCGGGGCAATTTCGTCTCGGTGAACGGCACGGCGGAGAGGACCGGGCTTCCGGATCGCTCGGTCGACCTCATCGCCGCCGGCACCGCCTTTCACTGGTTCGACGTCGCCCGCACAAAAAGAGAATTCGCCCGCATTCGGAAACCGCGGGGCGCGATGGTTCTCGTCTGGAACGTACGGGACGAGAACGAGGATTTCATGCGCGAATACGACCGGCTCATCAGGACCCATATCCCCGAATACGAACTGGTCGGATTCCATTTGGACAAGCGGAAGGAAATAATGGATTTTTTTAAGCCCGCCGAAGCGGTGCGGAGAGAATTCCCGAACCGGCAGCGGTTCGATCGGGGGGGGCTGCTCGGCAGAGTGCGCTCGACTTCCTATTGTCCGAAGGAGGGCACGCCGGAATATGAGCGGTTGGCGGCTGCCCTGAGCGATCTTTTCGATGAGTGGCAGACGGACGCCACGATCGAATTCACTTACCAAACAGTCATGTACGCGGCCCGGTTCGCGGATTGAACATCGTCTCCGAGCTCGCGCTATTTCCCGAACCTGATAACGAAGCCTCCCGCGGGCTTGACGACGAGCGGCAGCGTCCGGCCCGGCGCCAGGAAAATTTCTTCGCAGCGAAACGTCCTGTCATCCGCCCCGTCCGTGATGAGAGTGCCGGTTGTCGGTCGGCGCAGGAACGCGAGATCGAGATCGAGCTCCCGGTCGTTCGGCCCTCCGTTCACGCCGGCGGCAAACCAGTCGCGCCCCGAGCGGCGTGCGAGCGCCACGAACTTCCCGGGAAAACCATCCAGGAACCTGATCTCGTCCCAGGCCGCGGGCAGGCTCTTCAGGAATTCCCGCACCGCGGCGGGTACGGCGGCCATCCCCTCCGGAGTCTCCGCGTAATGCTGCACGCCTGACGTGAAGAGCACGGACAGGGCGAGCTCGAAGGCGTTCGAAGTGGCGCGCCTGATGCCGGGCACCTCCGAAAAACACACCGGCGTGTAGTCCATCGGATCGAAGACATTGCGCGTGAAGGGAAGCGTCGCGCAATGTACCGGCTGGAGGTCGGCAAAGGCCTGATCAAAGGTGACGTGCTCGAAGCCCTTGACCGCCTCGGCGGTGATGAAGTTGGGATACGTCCGCTGCCGGCCGCGCGGCAGGGTGGCGCCGTGGCAGTTCACGAGGAGCCGGTGCCGGGCCGCGTCTTCGATGATGGCGCGGTAATAACCGAGCATGGACTGCCCGTCCCCGCCGAAGAAGTCGACCTTGACGCCCCGGACGCCCATCGCCTTTATTCGGACGAACTCCCGTTCGCGGCCTTCGGCGGTGAGGAGCAGGTCGCGCGGAGTCTGCGGCGTTGAGTTCCAGGTTCCGGCGGAATTGTACCAGAGAATGAGTCCCACTTTTTTTCCCGCCGCATAGACGGCGAGATCCGCGATTTTCTCATACCCGATTTGTCCGTCCCACCCCGCGTCCACGAGGCAGTATTCCCAACCCATATCCGAGGCGTAATCGACGAATCGTTTCTGAATGTCGAAGATCGTGGCCCCGTCCTTGAGGAGGACCCAGCTCCAGGAGGCGCGGCCGGGCTTCACGTAGGACCAGTCCCCCCGCCGAGCGGCCGGAGCCAGGTCGGTGCCGAGCGTCGATTCTACGATGGCGGCGAGCCCCCGCCCCGCGGCGATGACGCGCCAGGGCAAAGCCCAAGGTCCGGTCGATTCCGGGAACAGGGCTCCGCCCGGGAATTCTTCGCGGCGCACAGGGAAGCCGACGGTAAAACCCGCCGCGCCCGGCTCATGAAGAAGTCGGCAGCCGCAGTACTCGGTTTCGGGGGCGGTCTCGGTGAGGAGGACCCAACCCCCGCCGCAATGGAAAAGCGCGGGAAAGACCCACCCGGGCCCCGAGGGAGGGAGCTCGCGCACGAGCGTCCCCTGCTCGTACGGCTCCTCGTAGGCGGGGTTGGAACGTTCGTACCCCGTGTCGACTTCCTGCATCGGCTGGATGAACGCTTCGCTGTCGTCGGGAAAATCGAAAGCGGTTGCCTCACAGAGTATCTTCAATGGAAACTTGGACTCGTTCGGAAAAACGTAGCGGAAGGCCGCACCGTCATTGAACGAGCGGAAGACGATGTCGATCGGATCGCCTGAAGCGTTCCTCAGATGGAACGTCCGCTCGACGGCCCGCCAGCGGCAGCGCCGCCGTTTGCCTTGGAAAAGACGATACGTGCCGGAAAGCCTCCTCAGTCGACCGGCGCGTTCCAAGACCAGGCCGGCCGTAAAATCGCCATCCGCGCGAACAATCCCCAGAGCGGAGGCAAGGACTACCGTCCGGCCTTCCAGGCTCACCGAGTACCGAGGCTCCCCCGAAGCGCTGAGGAAGAAACGCACAATCACTTTCCCCTCCGGCCCGGCGACGAGGAATTCGCCTTCTCCGACCGGCGGGTCCGTGCAGGGGGCCACCGAGATCGCTGAGGCCGCTGAGATCGCCGCTATCAAAGAGTGGCTTTTCCAAAACATATTTTTTCTCCCTTGCGAATATTTATGTGCCGGCCGACTATCAATCCGGATGCGTTCCATATTATCACTTTTATTGGCGGGAAAAAGTCGATAAAAAGGCGAAATAAATCCGCCCCTCCGGGTTCTGCTTTGAATAAATTTTTAACCCACGGGGGGTCGAGGACAGATCTCCCGACCGGAGACGGAAGGAGGAAACCCATGATTCTTCGTTTCAATAGTTCCCGGTTGAACTCGCTGTTAAGTTCGAATAAACGAATCGCCTTGATCGACGTTCTGTCTCAGGCGTCTTACGTCCATATCCACTTTCCCGAAACCGTTTTCCTCAAAAAAGAAAAAAGGAAAAAAAAGTGAATTCGAAACCGGCTGCGGGAGGACATAAATTTCACCCTGGATAGCCAGATTGAGGACGATGACGTTCTTGTTTGTACCAATCTCATGCTAACGCACATGGATCCTGTTTATTCATGCATCCGAGCACCACGAAAACAGTCAGAAAAAAGAAGAACAACATCCGCATTGCCTGCACACACGGTCAGTATACTAGAAAAAAGAGCGCCTGCCGGACTGAGCGAAAGGATGGCGGTATGCCCGGAATAAACGAACAGGATCCTCAAAACAATCAGCCTCAACGGCCGGCCGGGGGCAGCCTTCGGACGTGGCTTTTCTTGATCATTACGGCTCTCGTCTTTCTCGTCCCGTGGCTGGTGATCTCCTTCATCGGGAGCGGTAGCGTCAGTCAGGTGAATTACTCCGAGTTTCTTCATCAGGTAAACGCCAATAACATTAAAAGCCTGACCGTCAAGGGACAGGAAATCGACGGCGAGTTCGTCTCCCCGGTCGGGACCGACAAGCTTACCGCCTTCCGCACCTATCTTCCCCCCCAGGGATTCGACAATCAGATCCTGACCAAGCTTGAGAACCAGAACGTGCCGGTCACGGCCCAGCCGACGGGCGGCATTTCCCTGTGGGCCGTGCTCTTGAACCTCCTTCCCTTCGCGGTCATGATTTATCTATTTTACCGGGTGGCGCGGACCATGCGCGCGCAAGGCCAGGACCTCTTCCAGATCGGCGCGAGCCGCGCCAAGCGCTTCAAAAAAGAGGAAAACAATACCACGTTCAAGGACGTGGCCGGCGTCGACGCGGTCATGGAGGAGCTGGGCGAGGTTGTGGATTTCCTCAAGCATCCGCATAAATACATGCTTTTGGGAGCCAAGACGCCCAAAGGCATCCTCCTTATCGGCCCCCCGGGCACGGGCAAGACCCTCCTCGCCCGCGCCATCGCCTCCGAGTCCAACGTGCCGTTCTTCAGTATTTCCGGATCGGACTTCATAGAGATGTTCGTGGGCGTGGGCGCGGCCCGGGTCCGCGACCTGTTCCGCCAGGCGAAAGCCCAATCCCCGAGCATCATCTTCATCGACGAGATCGACTCCATTGGCCGGCGCCGCGGCACCGGTATAGGCGGCGGCCACGACGAGCGCGAGCAGACCCTGAACCAACTCCTCTCGGAGATCGACGGCTTCGAGCAGGACTCCAAGACCCTCGTCTTCGCCGCCACCAATCGGCCGGACGTGCTCGATCCCGCGCTGCTGCGCCCCGGGCGCTTCGACCGGCGGATCACCATCGGGTTGCCCGCCATGAAGGACCGCGCGGCCATCCTGCGCATTCACGCCCGCAATAAGCCCCTCGGCCGCGACGTCGACCTCGAAGAGGTGGCGCGGGGCACGCCGGGGTTCAGCGGCGCGGACCTGGAAAACCTCCTCAACGAGGCCGCCCTCGTGGCGGCGCTCAGGGACAAGACCTTCATCTCCCAGGACGACATCAACGCCGCCAAAGACAAGATCGTCCTCGGGCTCGAACGGCGCAACGTCATCTTGACCGGAAACGAGAAGCGGACGATCGCCTGCCACGAGTCCGGCCACGCCCTCGTCGCCGAGCTCCTTCCCAACGCCGACCCGGTGCACAAGGTCTCCATTATTCCCCGTGACTTCACCATGGGCGACACCCAGCAGCTGCAGGAGGGGGACAAGTACCTGTTCAGCCGGGAGTATCTGATGGACCGGGTGACCGTTCTGATGGCCGGCCGGGCCGCGGAGGAGATTATGATGCACGCCGTCACGAGCGGCGCAGAAAACGACCTCAAAGAAGCCCAGCGCCTGGTACGGAAGATGGTTCTCGACTGGGGGATGGGGAACAAGTACCGGAACATTTCCTTCGGCGGCCGGCATCAGCAGGTGTTCCTGGGCGATGAAATCGCCCAGCGGCACGACTTCAGCGAGGAAACCTACCGCGAGATCGACCAGGAGGTGGTGAAGATGCTCGATGAGGCGTACCGGAAGGCGCTCGCTCTCCTCCGGGAGCACCAAAACGAATTCGAGGCCGTGGTAACCGAGCTTCTGGCGCACGAAGAGATCCCGGGCGGACGCATCAAGGAAATCATCGGGCGCCGGGCGGAGGAAGTGCGCGCCTCCACCAGCTTCATAGAGGAAGGAAACTGATGTATCCGTATTTCCTCGCGGAATTTCTTTTTTCGTTCATCTCCGGGGTGGCCTTCGCCCTGCTTGCGTTCTTTTTCCAGAAGAACCGCAGTGCCCTCGACTTCGCCGCCTATTTCGTCGTCCTGTTCCTTTTCATCTGGGCGGGAGGCGTGTGGATCCGGCCGTTCGGGCCGGCGTTGTTGGGCGTCTCCTTCATCCGATTCCTTATTGTCGGGCTGGTTGCGACGCTCTTCATTCTTGCGTTGGCACCGAACCGTCGCGACCGCTTCTTCCCGCGGCGCGTTCGGCGGGAGATGCTCGGGAATTCGAGGGAGAAAGGGACTCAGCCCGGAGCCCGGCTGCCGCTCCTGACGGGGATCATCATCGCCGTGTTCATCGCGCTCATCATCCTCTGGTATGCGGTGATAACGGAGTGAGCCGGCAGTTCACCGGGAACGGTCCGAAGCCAGCGCGTCGAGAGCCAGGGCGTTGGAGGCGGCATATCCCGCCTCGTCATTGTCGAAATAACAGTAACAGTCTTTCCCCTGCCCGCTCCAGACGAGCAGGTCGTCCGCCCACTCCTCGAGGGCGCAGGCCGAATACCGGCCCCGGTAGCGCGCGCCGGGGCCGTGCAGGCGGACGTACACGAAGTCGGCGGTCGGGAGACGGGGAGCCCTCAGGCCCTCGAAGTCGGACAGGCACAACGCGAGGTTTCGTTCCCCGAGCACGCGGTAGACCCGCTCGTCGAACCAGGATGCGTCGCGGAACTCGAAGGCCGCGCGCACGTCGCGGGGGATGAGCGCGGCGAAGGAGGCCAGCCGCTCCGGGTCGGCCTTCCAGCGGGGGGGAAGCTGGAAAAGCACGGGCCCGAGCGCGTCCTTGAGAGAGCGCGCGCGATCGATAAACTCCGAAAGCGGACCGCCCGCGTCCTTCAGTTTCCGATAGTGGGTAAGCGCGCGCCAGGCTTTGACCGCGAAGAGGAATCCCTCCCCCGCCGTTTCCCGCCAGGCCGCGAAAGTGCGTTTCTCCGGCAGACGGTAAAATGAGTTGTTGATCTCGACGGTCCGGAAACGCCGGCGGTAATAATCCAGCATCCGGCTCTTTTTGACCTCGGGCGGATAGAACGATCCGTACCAGTGGTCGTAGTGCCATCCCGAGGTGCCCACCCGGATGATTCCCCGCACGCTTCCTCCTCGACTCAGGACCATATCGACCGGCGCCCCGCAGGCTGCGGCGAGACGGTCATGGATTTCGCATCGTTTCAATGTCTAAAGTAGGCTATCCCGCCGGTTCGGATCAAGTGCGTCTCACGGCAATTCTCATAATGGAAGCTTTAGTTCAGGAAGGACACGAAGGGGGAGCAGAAAAATGCGGAAAACCCAGTTGAAGAGATTTTTTCAGCCTTCTATTCCTCTTTCCTTTTCTTGCTTCGTGTCCTCTGTTTTGAGAAATACCGTCATCCTCCCACCTTCCGGTTGACCCGTACTCAATCTCACGGCTATGATGGCGGCATGGATCTTCTGGAAACGCGCGGTCCGCACGCTTTTGGTTCCTGGTCGGTCACCCAGCTCGTGGAGTGGGAGGGCGAGGGTATGACCTGCGCCGAGTTCTTCCCCGGCATCCCGGAGAGCGAGGTGCGCAAGCATTCGCCCGCCGGTGCGGACCGGCGCCTCGGCAGGGACGGCCACCTCGTTATGTCGACGCAGATTTTTATCCTCCGGCGCGGAAGCGTCGTCGCCCTCGTCGACCTGGGGGCAGGCAACGGCAAAGCGAGGCCGGCGGAACCGTACTGGAACAACCTCAATCGCCCATACCTGGAGACGCTCGCTTCGCTCGGCGTCGCGCCCGACGCCGTCACCCACGTGTTTTTCACGCACCTCCACGTCGACCACGTCGGGCTGGCCACCACGAAAAAAAACGGCGACTGGATCCCGACCTTCCCGCGGGCAGTCCACGTTGTCGGAAAAACGGAATTCGAATTTTGGAACGATCCGGCGCCGGGCGGCGGGGGACGTCCCCCCTCCTTCGTCGACTCGGTCCTGCCGCTCAAAGAGGCGGGCCTCGTACAATGGGTGGAGCCGGGAGACTCGATCGCGGGCGTACGGCTGCACGACGCGGCCGGGCACTCCCCCGGCGCCCTCCTCCTCGAGCTCGAGGGCGAGAACGTCTGGCTGACGGGCGACCTTTTCCACCACCCGGCTCAAATCGCGCGGCCGGACTGGCCGTCGGGCGCGTTCGACTGGGACCAGGAGAAAAACACCCGCTGCCGCACGCGCTGGCTCGCCCGGTTCGCGGAAACCGGCGCCGTGCTCTTTGCGACGCACCTGGGAAACGCCCTCCGGGTCGAAACGACGGCCGAGGGCGGCTTCTTCCCGAAGCGCGGGCGCTGAATCGGGGGCGCCCGTTTCGGTCGATGAAAGCCCAAGGATAAACGATGCACGGGAAACTGTTTACGCGGGTAAAATAAATAAGGAAACCAGGAAGGAAGAGGAGAGAAGGCTGATTAAACTATGGAAGATGATTCAAAATACGGCGAAACAGTTTTTACGTTTTTTTATGGAAGTGAAACAAGGACATAAGCCCTAAAAATGATTCTATTTTTTTTGGTTTCCTGGGTTCCTTATTAATGCTTTATCCTGGGAGCGACCTGATAAAGGTATTGTGACAATGGCGCCTCCCGACCTCACGTATCGTCCAGGGACTGAAGGCCGGCCCGGCGCAGGTGGGCGGTCCCGCCCCAGGTCTCCAGCCGCCATTCGTTCCCGGCCGCGATCGTGAAGACATTGATCGCCGCGTTGGGCAACGCATAAGAGCGCTTCGCGCCGAGGGGGATGCCGAGCGTCCGGTCCATGAAGCTCCGGAGCGCGCCGCCGTGCGTGACGATCAGGACCGTCCGGCCGGGATTCCGCCCGGCGAGGTCCTCCAGGCAGGCCGTGTGACGCAGAAAACGCTCCCGTTCGCTCTCGCCTTCGCTCAAGCGGAAATCCGGATCGCCTCCCTTGAAGCGCGCGAGCTCGGCCGCGTGGTGAACCGCGAACTCCGCGGACGTAAAGCCCTGGATGATTCCCAGGTTCCGCTCGCGCAGGCGCGCGTCGGTCTCGTACGGCAGGCCGATGGCGCGGGAGATCACGTCCGCGGTCTCCCGGGCCCGGCCCAAATCGCTCGCGTAGAACGCATCGATTCGATGCGCGCGCAGGCCGGCGGCCAATGCCTCGGCCTGCTTCCGCCCGAGCGGCGTGAGCGGGCTGTCGAGGTGCCCCTGCTGTTTCCCGATTTTGTTCCATTCGGTCTCGCCGTGCCGGACGGCGATGAAAATAGTCACGAGGTCACTCCTCTGTACCCAAGATATGGAAGAAAACGCCCGGATCGCCGGCGCGCGCGGCGGTGGACGCCGTTTCCCCGGCTCCCGCCGCGTTTCATGGCCGCCATCATATCGATTCGCGGGGTTCCGGGCAAGTTATACTCAATCGTTTTTGATTTGTCATACCGGGTTTTGCATAAATCTCTGTATGACAAAGAATTATAATCGGAAATACCCGACAAAGCGTAGCTTTGCGGGTACATCATCACCGCGACCGACGTCCCCGCCGTCCCGGCGAACCCCGGCGAACCCCGGCCGGCTCTTGCCTCGCGGGCGAGATTCGGATACCGTTGTATCACATTGATCGATTCGATCAGAACCGAGGTTGCAGAGGAGTATCATCCCATGGTGAAACGAAGGACTAATTTTTTCTACGTGGCGGCGCTGCTGATCATTATCGGCATCGGCGGGTTCGTTATGCCCCTGATCCGTCACAGTGAAATCATCGTCTTTAGCTGGATGGGCGCGTACGCGCTCATCGGCAAGATCGTATGCCTGGCGCTCGGCGGGGTCGCGCTCGTCATCGGCTTCATCCGCTATTTCACCGGACCGAGACCCGAGGCCGAAAAACGGCCGGACCAACCGCCGCCCCAGGACAAGCAGAATCAATAGCCCGGCGCTCGCGCCCCGCTCTCCCGGATCAAACCTGACAAGCGTGTGTCAATCATCAACTCTATTGTCGGTATTATAGCTCTGTACCCCGATCGAAGATGACCGAATGTTTGAACGCCTGCTCGACAAGAAAATAGAGCCGTCGCGGCGAAGGGGGATGGATCTACTGCCGGGTGCGTATCGGCCACGATTTCGACGACGTGATCGATCTCGTCAAACTGAAGAAGAAGCCTCTGCATTGAACCCGAAGTAATTCCTACCGGCGGCGCGAGATGAAATAGCGAATGCTCCGGTCGTAGGTGCGCTCTTCCTCCTTGGTGAAGTAGCAGGCAGGAAGCTCGTTCAAGCGCCGATGGTAGGCGAGGCACTCACAGCAGATCCCGTGTCGCGGGCACCCGCCGTAGGTGCAGTTGCAGACGGCGATGTTCTTGGATTGATTCTGGCAGTTCATGGGGCGAGTGTACCCCGGGAGCTCCGCTTCCGGCAAGGGGAAACGAAGGCCGCCGGCGTTGCCACGCATGGCTTTTTTTCTACTTTCCTTTCTCCGTGTCCTCTGTGTCCGGAGCCTGCCCCGAGCGCAATTACGCAACGCAATTTTCAGCGGTCGGGGGGCGGCTCCGTGTTTATTGGATTGAAACTCAACGCGTAAAATGTTTCTTCAAAAACAATCCGAACTGCGCCGAAAACGGCTCGGGCGAGCCGTCCGATCGTTCCACCAGGTACCCGCGCTTGCAGAGCTGCTCGCAGGCGGGCGCGGCGGGGTCGACGGCTTTTTCGCCCACGACGTCCCGCATGAAAGCCCGTTCCTCGTCCGTCCAGGTCTCGGCCACGTACTCGAAGTGAGGCTCGGCTTCCTCCCGGAACACATCGAGCACCTCGCGCGGCGGCCGCTTGCCGGAAAAGTCGGCCGCCGCCTTCTCTTCGGCGGTGAGGTATTCGTACCAGGACGAACAGAGCATCTGGAGGAAAAATGGGTATCGTCCCGCCTCGCCGATGATTCCGTCCGCGAGCGGCGCGAGGGGCGCGCCGGCGGCGGCCGAGGGAACGGTGACGAGCTCCTTCGCCTCGTCCTCGCTGAACAGGCCGACGTGCTGGACGGCGAAGATGTTGAAAAAGGGCGAGTCTGAAATTTCGTGCGTGACGCACATGTCCTTCAGGTTCCTGCCCGAGGCGGCCACGAAGGCGAGCGGGTAATTGTTCGCGAGGGAGCGGAAGTACGAATAGAAATCGGGCTTGATCTTTTCGTTCTTGGTGACCGACTCGAACTCGTCGCAGAAGAGGACGAGCTTCAAACCCGCCTCCTTGACGGCCTCGGCGAGGAGGCGCATCCCGTCGAAGTCGGCAGGCGCGGCGATCTCGATCCGGTCGCCGAGAGAACGCTCGAGCTCCTTGAAGATGACGGCGATGATGTCGTCCGGTCCGGTGGCGCGCAGCTGTTGGAAGTCGATGAAGACGTGCAACAGCGATTCGGGACGATCGAGAAGCGCCAGGCGCACGGACGGGAAATTGAGGTAGTTCAACAGAGAGGATTTCCCGATTCGCCGCTCGCCCACGACGGAGACCGATTGGGGACGCGCCGCGCCGATGCGGCCGGCGATCCGCTTCACCAGGGCCCGCCGTCCGAAAAACATCGCCTCGTGCGGGATCATAACGCGGTTCAGGTACGGATTGCCGCGGGCGGCGGGCGGCGGGATCTTCTTCGCCAGGTCCTTGAGATCGACATTGCCCTTCACGACGACGCGGGGCGCCCGCACCCCGCTCGCGGGCCGCGCCTCGGGCGGGGGCGGAGCCGCCCGCCGCTGCCAGGAGACGAGGATCTCCTCCTCGGTCCGGCCGTTCCAATTGACCAGGTACAGGTCGAGCTTTTCCTTCTTGCCCTTGATCGGCTCGCTTCCCAGGTGGACGGTGGGGATGCCCGAGGACCCGACGCGCCCGCAGAGCGAGGCTGAAATGATGATTTCGGCTCCCTCGGCCTTGGATTCGACGCGCGCCGACGTGTTCACCATGTCGCCGAAAAGATCGCCGGAAGTTCCGCGGTCGTCGACGACGGCCTCGCCGTAGTGGAGCCCCATGCGAACACGAATGCGGTGCTGCTCGTTTTTCGTCCGGTTGTATTCTTCGAGCGCGCGCTGCATGGCGACCGCCCCCTCCACCGCCCGGCCAGGATCGGCAAAACTCGCCATGATCGAGTCGCCGATCGTCTTGATCACCGTGCCGCCGTGAGCGGTGATGATCGGGAAAAGAAGGTCGTTGTGGGTCTGGATCATCTCCCGCCCGGCGATGTCTCCCATTTCTTCGAAATAGGTCGTGGAGCCGACGATGTCCGTGAAGAGGAGCGTCACCTCCTTGGTGTACCGCTTCCGGATCGCGTCGTCGATTTCCTCGAGGAGCTCTTTTCGTTTACGCAGCAGATCGTCGATCGATTCCACTAAAAACTCCCGCCGTCGCCCTTGAGCATGGCGGCGGTCGCGTGCTTCTGTATGAAGAGTTTGAACGCTTCGGAAAAACAGGTCAAGACCTCTCCATTGTCGAGCAGGAAGTGGTGGCGGACGAGCGGTTTTAAAAAATGCGAGTCGCGCGGGTCGGCGGCCTTGCCGCGCACCAGGTCCTTGAGCGGCTTGAAGGCATCGCGCGGGAGGATGGCGAGGATGGCCCCGAAATACTCCTTGAGAACCGGTATGAGGTGTTTCTCGTTATTCCCATCGGCGGGCGGCCCGTCGGGGCAGGCGCGAGCCACGAGCTTCAAAACGTACGGGAGCGGCCCGGCCCAGGCGGCCAACCGTTCCGCTTCCGCCGCATCCCAGCCTGTGACCGAGACCAGCAGGTCGCGCGCCTCGTCGCCTGAGAGCGGCCCGAGGGCGATGTTGGTGAAGATGTTGAAGAAGGGCGATTCCTCTATGTCCTTGGCCACGCACAGTTTCTGCAGCTCGAGGTAGGAGGACGTAACGTAGGCGAGGTTGTAATTATTGGCGAGCGAGCGCAGGAACGAGAAGAACTCGAGCGGGAAATTGGTGTTGCGGGTGACGTAATGGAAATCATCGAAAAAGCAGACGAGGTTGACCCCGCCGTGGTGCAGTTCCTCCACCTGACGCTGCAGCCGGTTGTATTCCGTTTCACCCGGCATCCTTGTCCCGCCGAGGAGGCCGTTCAGCGCGCCGAGGAAGTCGTCCGCGCGGAGCGCCGGGTCGTCGACGCCGGGCATCGACACGAACCGGTAGCGTCCCGGTTCGGGCAGATTCTCCCGCATCACCTCGGGAGCGGCCAGGTAGGCGAGGAGCGAGGTCTTCCCCACCTTGCGTCCGCCGATGACGGCCACCGACTGCGGCCGCTCCGCGGCGATCCGCGAATAGATGCGGCGCACGATGTTTTTCCGCCCGTAAAAATCCGCCGGCCGCGCGACCGGCGCCTCTGCGTCCAGCATGTCACCTCCCTCTACTTCCCTTTGCGAAACCACAGAGACGCGGAGGCACAGAGAACACAGAGAAAAAAGGAAGTATCAAGAAGGAATGAATCATTTCTTCCCCTTTCTATTTTATTTTCTCTGTGACCTCTGTGTCTCCGTGTCTCTGTGCTAAAACAGATGAAAGCTTAATTTAAAACGTCCAGAATATGTACAGACGCACATTGGCGAACGAAAGCCTGAGCTTCCCGGATGTAAAGGGACTCACGCTCGGGATTTCGGTGAAATCCGCCTCGCCTAAAATGAATTCGCCCCTGACTACCTCGATACTGGCTCCCAGGCCGAGTCCGAACCGGAAAATGATCTCGCCGTATCCCTCGATCGAGACCGCGTTGATGAAGGCGGTCCAATTGGACTCCGGGTTGATCGAATAGAAGAGACCCAGACCGAGTACGGGCGCCTCAATCCGAAACGAGGTGAACCAGATCGCGCCGACCCGCAATTTCAGCATATTGAAAAATTGGTCGGACAAAGGGAACTCGACGTCGGCGACGAGTTGCACCGCATCTCCCAGATTTAAGCCGTAATGGATGCCGAGAGTGAGATTCTGGGATTGGGCGAGGGAGGCGGAAAGATAACTCATCATGAAGTTAACGCCCAGGCTGTTGCGCCGCGACGACTTCGAGAACCGCGCCAGGTAGGCTTCCTTGATCCTGCGGTACTTGTCGAGGATGTACGCGGGGAAGGCCGTGTAATCATTGAAATCGTAATTGATGTCGAGCTCCACCGCCTTTTGAAGCAGGCCCTCGATCTTCTCCCTTTCGGCGGGGCTCACCGTTGCGGCCGTCTCGCGGAAGGCGTACACGACGAGCGCCTGGTAGACGTACATCTCGGCCAGTTGGTAAAAAAGGAAGTGCAGGCCGCCTGACTCCTGAAGCGCAAGGGCGTTTTCGACCGCCGCCCGGCATTCCGTGAATTTGGCGGCGGCGTACAGCGCTTTGACGTTTTCGATCGTCTGCACTTCCGGCGAGACGCTCGAACCGTTGGCCGGGCCGGCCGGCGGCGGCTCTCCCTGGGCGAAAGCGACCGCAGGGAAAAGCGCGAGCGCCGCCATGATCACGATCGGTATCCGCATGTTCATTGCAGCATCGACCTTTCGATTTTTTCCGTGGCGTTTTCCGTCACCCGGACGGTGATTTCCCGGTCGAGGCCCGAGCTCTCGTTCACGAACCTGAGCTTGTGAGTGCCCGTCGGCACGGGGACGAGCTTGACGACCGGCGTGTCGGTGAGGTGCTCGCCGTCGAGGAACACCTGCGCGGGCGGCAGAGTGTCGAAGAGGAGGTACCCGACGGCCGCGGTGAGCGCGATCTCGACGTTTTGGGTCGTTTCGCGGACGCGTACGCTTCTCTGTTCACGCTGGAAACCGTCGAGTTCGACCTCGATGCGATGGGCGCCGACGGTGAGGCCGGAAAGGAGCTTCGGCGTCACGCCCGCCTCCTTGCCGTCCAGAAAAATGCGCGCTCCGCCTTTCGGCGTGGTGGAAATAAAGACTGCTCCCACGGCGACGGCCGCCGTCTCCTTGGTGAAGGCGACGGGAACGGATGCGGTGGACGAATCGACCGTCACCCGCACGTCGATCTTCTCGCCGCTCTTCGGGTTCGTGACCGTGAAGAGGTGCTCGCCCGGATCGAGCGGAGGCAGGGCGACGGACAGAACGTCGGACCGGCCCTCGTTCGTCAGCGTCTGGCCGCCGTCGACAGAGACCCGGAAGGGCCCCTGGTTGGCCGTAATCGTCACACCGTTGATTTTTCCCGCCTCCGCCGGACCGTTGCCGGACAGGCCGTTCGCCCCTCCGAGCCCGAGCGTGAGCCCGCCCGGCACGACGAATACGACGACCACGGCGGCCGCCGCCAGCACAAGGGCGAATGAGAAAACGAACTTGAGCCAGCTTCGCTTCTTCTTCACCTCCAGGTTCACTTCCTTGAGCACCTTCCAGATGGAGTGCTCCTTCCGGATCCAGCGGCGATACAGATCCATGCGGAAGGCATAGCCGTTGTCCTCGTCCTTGTCCAGTAATTCTTTCTGATACGCTTCCTCGAGGAAAACATTGATGCGCTCGCGTTTGAAGGGGAGAATGATCTTGCTGATTTTCAAGTAGCGGTAGACGCCGTTCATGTCGCTGCGGGTGTCCGGGGAATCGAGGGTGCCGGCGAGCGACGAGAGGGCGAATTTTGTCCAGTCGGAGAGGCTGTTCCAGGAATATATCATCTGGGGGAGAGGGTTTTCGATGATGTCCCTCACCACCGAATCAAGGTCCGTCCGGCCGGGATTATCGCGCTCATCCTCGATGAGGAGATCGATGAGGTTCTGGCAGACGACCTGCACGTAGAACGGCTGCCCGCCGCTCAAGCGGTAGATCGCGTCTACGACCTCATCCGGGTACGCGACGGTCCCGGCGAGGGGCTCGGTGATGAGCCGCCGCGTGTCGTCCGCGGAAAGATAGGAGATCTTGCGATAGATCGACTTGCCGAGGAGGGCTTTCCAAAAATCCACCTTCCGGTGCTCGAGGTTGGTGGAGCCGGTGAAGATGAAGGAAACGCGCCGGTTCCCCTCGAGCACGCCCGAGAGGAAATGCACGACGGCCTCGGTCAGGATGTTTTCCTTGATCTTCGCCTCCAGGAGCTCATACTCGTCGAGGAGGAAGAGCAGAACCTTGTTCGGGTGAGCCCGACCCACGGCCAGGAGGAAGGCGTTGAAAAGCTTCTCGGCGCCGTCACCCTCGCGCGCGGAGAGCTCGCCGAAGGACATGCCGGGCAGGTTCAAGGAGCCGCAGGCGGTCTCAACCACGGCCCTGAAGAATTCCAGGTCCGATTTTATCCCGGCCAGAATCTGCATATCAACGAGCACGGGCAGAAACTCCTCCCCCAGGCGACCGGAGAGGATCTGGAAGAGAACCGAGGTCTTGCCCGAGCGCCGTTCGCCGCAGAGAACGATCACCTGATTGGCCTTCTCGAGGCCGATTTTGCGGGAAATGTAGAGAAAATCGTCCTCCCGGCCGAAAAACATTTCCTTGGTTTTAATGGGGTTCCCGACGATGTAGGGATTGGACATGATTTTTGCCATGTATTGTTACCGCTATAAATTATTATAATGATTTTTACGGCTATGAAAAGCGAAATATTATAATAATATCGGTAGAGACGCACGGCCGTGCGTCTCTACAATGGAAACCATTACAATGGAACCCTCCCACCAGCCGGATTTTCAATCGGTTGGTCGTCCACCGTCAGCCATACCGACCGGGCTGAGGGATTTTCCGCGAACGCGCCCGACACCGCGACTCTCGCGCCGCTTTCAGGTAATCGAACACATCAATGACCGTCGCGTACCAGATATCGGCCCGGACGCCGGCCAAGTCGCAGAATCGATCAAACAGGTCCCAATTCGCGTCGCGTTCGAATTCCCACGAATGGCCCCAAACGGAAAACCAAAAAAGCTGCTGCTTCCGAATCGGCTCTAAAATTCCATCAAGACAAAACTCCACAACAATCTTGGGGGCACTGAATAAAAGGAAGGCGAAAATGCCTAATTTTTTCGGCATCAGGTCAACGCCGGAGCGGCGATGATTCGCGGATCATGGTGCCCGTGCGCATGATCTCCTCCATCTTGTACGTCCCGTACTTGCGCGCTTTGAGAAATCCGTCCCAGGAGCATTCGGCAAGGCGGCCCAGCTTGAGGAGATCGCCGAACCATTCGTCGGTGTAGGCCGGATCCTCCTGCTCGATGCCGGCCTGCACCTCGAGAAGCCACTTCCGGTTGTATGACTCCTGCGAACCGACCGGTTCGGTCATGATGATGGGAATGCCGAGCCCCGAGTAGAAGACGAGCTCGCTCGGCTTGGTCCAAAGCACGTCGGTGACGCGCATAAGCTGGTTGAACCGCTCGAAGTAATCGTCCTTGTCCTCGGCGTATACGAGCGGCACGAGCCCCGCCGGGATCTTCAGATCCTTGAGGCCGCGCGCGAAATTGTCGCGGATTTCCTTCCGCACGCCGCAGACGAGCACGAGTCGGAGCTCCTTTTTCAGAATCTTGGCCCTGAGGGATTTGGCGATGTGAAGTCCGATCTCCCAGAGCGCGCCGGCCCCACCGACCGCGTACACGAGAGTCAACAGGCGCTTTTTCCGGAAACGGACGTTCGCCCGGCCCAAAAAATGCTCGACATTGTTTCCGTGGAGCGGCCAAAATTGATCTCCCGGGTCGAGGTAGTTGATGCGCTGGCCGTAATCCGCGAGCAAGACCTCGAGCCGCTCGCTCCCGAGAAGGCTCTTGGGAAGCGGGAACCCTGTAAGGTAGATCTGCTCGTCGCGCACGCCGTATTCCCGGAGGCGGAGCATGGCCCGGCTGCAGGGGGCGAAGTAATATGTCTTGCCCGCGGCGGCGTCGACCGGCACCCAGGCGCGGTTGATCTCCGCGTCCGTGACAACGCAGTAATTGCGGCGGTGCCCGTAATAATCGGCGATGAGGGCCGGGACGGGATAGGTGGAAATCATCGGCAGGGGCTGCGACGTGATTTTTTCCATGAGTTTTTTCCCCAGCCCCTTCTCGATATAGCGGCGAATGATCCTGGACTGCAGGTTGGGCTCGGAGAGGTCGCGGAGAGGGTAAAAAGGCGGAATATAGAGTATCCTGTTGTACAGGTTGAACAGACCCTGCCCGATGAGGGGCACGCTCTTGAGTCGCGATATCGCCTCGTAACTGCTCGTGAGCTTGGTCCAGAGCTTCATCTCCTCCGGGCTGGACGTGGCTATCTCGCCCACGTTGAGGACGTTTTCCGGGCACAGGTAGCGGAGCGCGTAGGAGGCGCGCTGGTGCCCGAGTCCCATGCGGACGCTCACCACCCATGCCTGGGGGGCAGTGCTCTTCCCGGACGAAGCCGACTTCGATTTCTTTTTTGCCATAAGATCCAGTTCCCTTCTCGCGCCGCGATCCGGGCGCTCCCGACGCGACAATGCGTGCAGGCCGCGCCTACGCTTAATGATAATTTGGCCGCCGCCGCATTTCAAGTTGAAAATGTTTCCGGACGGTCGCGTCCGGGCTCGATATCGCTCTCATGTTCCTTGCGGTTCAGTCGTTCGTCGAGAACGCTCCGGATGAACCCGACCGTTTCCCTGGCGCCGTTGGCGAATTTCAGCCGGGCGATATTCGCACGCACCTCGTCCTTCAGTTTATGATCGCGGACCAGGGTTTCCGCCTTCCGCGCCAGCCGGGAGGGCCGCTTGCAGTAGAATCCGATCCCATGGCGGAGAAGATACATCGCATTGCCCTTTTCCTGACCCCAGATAAACTGCGAAAAAATGAGAATTTTCTTCAACGCCAAGATTTCGAAAATGGAGGAGAATCCGGCCTTGGAGATGATCACGTCCGAGATCGCCATGAGTTCGTGAATCTCCTCGACGAACCCGAAAATGTGAACCTTCTGCCGCTCATCGCCGAAGTGGGTCACCATGAGCTCCACCACCCGCCGCTGGAAATCGTTCCGGCCGCAGACGATGGCGATGTCCGCGTCGAGCCGGTGCTTGAGCAGGTGATAGACGATGTTCTCCCCCTTGGGCAGGCCGTTGCCGCCGCCGAAAATGAGAAAAATCTGCCGGCCCTCCTCGAAACCGAATTTTTTCCTGAAGCCCCTGAGGGCCGCCTCGTCGTATTCTTCGTAGAACTCTCGGCGCAGCGGCGGCGGACTCATGCAGACCCTCTCCCGCCGAAAGCCGAGGTGGGTGCAGGCGTAGTCTTTCAGATGGGGCGTGCTTACGATGATATGATACTGGTGATATTTGAAATACCAATGAAGGGGATCGATATCGACGATGAAATGGAACAATTCCGGAGGCGGCCCGGAGTACACTTTGAGTTCCTTGGCCACCCGTTGGAGCACGGGATGGGTGATGACGATCGCGTCCGGCCGTACCCGATTGACGATGCGTTGCAGCCGCTTCTTGGTCCGCCACTTGATAAGCCAAAGGAGAAAATCGTGGAAAGGGGGAAAAGCCGAACAATAATATCCGAAAGAGTAAACGGGAGGAAAGTAGTTCGACAGGAAACTGTAGAATTCCTGGAACATCCGCTGGAACGTGGCGTCACTTTTAAGGAACACGTCTTCGACGCGGCATTCGAATTCGCCCGGATAACGCTGGTGAAGCCCGTCGGCGATCGCGTTGGCTATGCCGTAGTGGCCGTGACCGGCCCTGATGTAAAGAATGAGAACGCGTGCCTTCGACATGCCTCGCGGCGGTTCCTTTCCGGTGATATCAATCTATCGGAACGGGGGCCGAATTGCAACTGAGCGACCGACGGCCGCGTGTCCCCATTACCGCCTTTTCCAGACTGACATGGAGAAAGTCGATAAGGAAACCAGGAAGCCAGGAAAAAGAGGAAAGGAGGAGGAATTGCGGATGGACATGAAAAATGAGAAAAAGGACGTCAGGAAAATGGCCGTCAGAACGACGAAAGTAAACGATAAGTAACCTGTGAACAAGTAAGTTTATATTGATAACAATTACCTCGGTTTACTTTTTCCTCCACCTTCTCTCTTTTCCTTTCCTGGTTTCCTGGATTCCTTATTGACGTTCTTTCCAAAAGCATACAACGACGCGACTTGCGGACGCGCGGGGTACGCCGTATACTGCCCGCATGCTCGAAGAGCGTATTCTTTACGAGGACGACGACGCCCTCGTCTTCAATAAAATTCCCGGCGAGCTCACCCAGGGCGATCGGCGGGGCGACCCTTCTCTCATCGATATGTTGTCCGCAGGCACAACGTACCGCTTTCTTGAGCCGGTACATCGGCTCGATCGGCCCGCTTCGGGCGTCGTGCTTTTCGCCAAAACAAAAGCCTTCTTTTCCGCGATGACGGAGCTTTTCCGGGCGCGGGCCGTGGAGAAGGTGTATTGGGCCGTGACCGAGCGGCCGCCCGTTGAGGCGGCGGGCGTCCTGCGCCATCATCTCCGGCCTGACCGGCGCCGTAACGTCGTCTCCGCCCGTCCCGCGCGCGAGGGCGAATCCGAACCGAATGCCGTCCTCTCCTACCGTCTCCTGGCAGGTAGCGAACGTTACTATTTTCTTATCGTGCGGCCGTCCACCGGCCGGCAGCACCAGATCCGCGCCCAGCTCGCCGCCGCGGGCGCCCCCATCAAGGGCGACGTCAAGTACGGGGCGCGGCGCTCCAACCCCGACCGGAGCATTCTGCTGCATGCGCGCGAGCTTTCATTTGCCCACCCCTTCACGAAGTATCACCTTCGCTCTACGGCTCCTCCTCCCCGGGACGTGCTCTGGGACCTGTTCGTCCGCGCGGCGGACACTCCGCGCACGCGTTTCTGATCCAGCCGCAAACACGTTACTTGTTTTCACGATGACGAATCGCTATAATTGTTTTATCCCTGATTCGCCATGTTGAGTAAGCCCGATCACGGCACGTACTTCGCCTTCGACCAAGGAGAGTGAATCGATGTTCTGGGAAAAAGAGATCGAACTCCTGCCCGCGTCCGGCCTGAAGCAACTCCAGCTGGAACGCCTGAATGAAACGCTGTCGCGCGCCGCGCGCGCGTCCTGGTACGCGGAACGCCTGGGCCGGGCCGGCCGCGAAGGTCTTTCCTCCCTCGAGGAGATCTCCGAACTCCCCTTCACCACCAAGGACGACCTCCGCACGAATTTCCCGTGCGGGCTATTAGCCGTGCCGCTCGATGAAGCGGTGCGCCTTCATTCCTCTTCCGGCACCACCGGTAACCCGACCGTGGTCTTCCACACCGCCCGCGACATCGAGGAATGGGGGAACCTGATGGCCCGCTCGCTCTACATGTCCGGGGCGCGCCGCGCGGACGTCTTCCAGAACACCATGGGCTACGGCCTCTTCACCGGCGGTCTCGGTATGCACTACGGAGCGGAAAAACTCGGCATGCTCACCATTCCCATCGGCCCCGGCAACATCCAGCGCCAGATATGGTTCATGCGGCAATTCCGCACCACCGCCCTTCACATCCTTCCCAGTTACGCTCTGCGTCTGGCCGGCGCGCTTCGCGAGACGGGCGTCGACCCGCGGCGCGATCTCGCCCTGCGCCTCGCCTTCGTCGGCGCCGAGCCGCACACCGAGGGCGTACGCCGCAGGATTGAGGATGAGTTGGGCGTCAAGGTCTACAACTGCTACGGCCTGTCCGAGCTGTGCGGTCCGGGCGTCGCCTTCGAGTGTCCCGAGCAGGACGGCCTCCACCTCTGGGAGGACCACTTCCTGGCCGAAATCATCGACCCGGAGACGGGCCGCCCCCTTCCCCCGGGTGAAGAGGGCGAGCTCGTTCTCACTTCCCTGCGGCGTGAGGCGATGCCGCTCGTCCGCTACCGCACCCGCGACCTCACCGCCTTCCTGCCGGGTCCCTGCCCCTGCGGCCGCACCCATGTCCGACTGCGCCGGATCAAGGGACGCGACGACGACATGCTCATCATCAATGGCGTCAACCTCTTCCCCATGCAGATCGAGAAGGTGCTGATGAAGGTGCCGGGGGTGGGCGACAACTACCTCATCGAGATACACAAGGAAAAATTCATGGACAGGCTCGTTGTCAAGGTGGAGGCGCACGGTGCCCTCTTTCGGGGCACGCTGAAGGAGCTCGAACACCTGCAATGCGAAATCGAGGAACTGCTCAAGGCCGAAATCCTCGTCACGCCGGCCGTGAAGCTCGTGGAACCCGGCACCCTCCCCCGGGCCGAAGGCAAGGCCAAGCGGGTGGTCGATCTGCGGAAGATCGAATAAAAGCGAACCACCGCTATCGGTGTTTCGCTTTTCCCTTGACACCCGCTTCCGAAATCGTTATATTTACGGCGGATTAAAGAAACACTCGCCCTTCGGCCTTTCGTATTCATTTCTACGAACATGATTGCCGAAAAGAAGACGCGGCGCTTGAGATTGTATATACGCCGCGCGGTATGTCCTGAAGGCCGGCACCGCTTTTACCGACATACACCGGGAGAGTGGGCGGAAGCCTTGAGGGACGAATTGCATTAAGCCCGCGGCACGGGGCGGATGAAGCCGTGCGGCGATCGCATTTTTATCTCCCTCCAATTTTTTCTTTCCTCATGAAACGCTCGCGGCGAAGCCGACCGGGCGCGACCGCGACCTTTGGCACGGAGCGGCGCGACGGCGCGAACCGCGAAATAACCGGACGGCCGGAGGCGATGAAGCGCACCGCGCCCGCCTCACGGGCCGCCACGACATTCTTGTTAAGGAGTTTATTGAATGCAATTTAGCAAACTTGATCTCATCCCCTCCCTCTGCGCCAACTTGGAAAAGGAGGGCTATGAAAAGCCGACCCCGGTTCAAACCGAGTCGATCCCGGCGGTGCTCGCCGGCCGCGACTTGTTGGCCTGCGCCCAGACCGGCACGGGCAAAACGGCGGCCTTCGCCCTGCCCATCCTCCAGACCCTCTCCCGGACGCGGCCCGTCAACCTGCCCTGCGGCGCTCACGTCCTCGTCCTCACCCCGACCCGCGAGCTCGCCGAGCAGATCGGCGAAAGCTTCGGCGTCTACGGCCGCGGCCTGAACTTGAAAACCACCGTGGTCTACGGCGGCGTCGGCTACGTCCCGCAGAAGGACGCCCTGCGCCGCGGCGTGGATGTCCTCGTCGCCACGCCCGGGCGGCTCCTCGATCTCATCGAGCAGCGCGCCGTCATTTTGGCCCGGACAGCGGTCTTCGTCCTCGACGAGGCGGACCGCATGCTCGACATGGGCTTCATCCGGGACGTGCGCCGGATCGCCGAGTTCCTGCCGCGCCGGCGCCAGACCCTGCTCTTTTCAGCCACCATGCCCGCGGAAATCCGCTCGCTGGCGGAGAACCTGCTCGTCGATCCCCACCAGGTGCAGGTGGCCCCGCCGTCGGCGACCGCGGACAACATCGACCAATCGGTCTACTTCGTGGCCAAGGCCGACAAGCCGGCCCTTCTCCGCCACCTGCTGTCCCACGATGCGGCCGAACGGGTGCTCGTCTTCACCCGCACCAAGCACGGCGCCGACCGGGTGGCCAGGAAGCTCTGCCGGGCCGGCATCGACGCAGAGTCGATTCACGGCGACAAGGCGCAGGGCGCCCGCCGCCGCTCGCTCGATCGCTTCAAGACGGGAGAAGCCCGCGTCCTCGTCGCCACCGACGTCGCCTCGCGCGGCATCGATATCGATTCCATCAGCCACGTCGTCAACTACGAGCTGCCGGACGTCCCGGAGACCTACATCCACCGCATCGGCCGCACCGCGCGCGCCGGAGCCTCGGGCGTATCTGTTTCATTCTGCGACGAGCAGGAACGCGTCTGCCTCCGCGACATCGAGCGACTCATCCGCGCGCGACTCAAGGTGATGGAAACCCCGGACATCACCCTCCTCGAGGAGGACCTGGCCGCCGAGCGCAAAGCGCAGGCCGCTTTCGACCGCCTGCCCGATCGCGACCGGCCGGCGAGACGGCACAACGAGCGCCGGGATCGCGGCAACGGGAACGGCCTCCCGTTCTACGAAAAGTTTTCCGGACCCGGGCAGCGTGGAAGACGCCGCCGGGACGGACGCCGCGAAGGCTCCGGACGCATCGGCGAAGACGGCAATAGACATACGGACTCCGACGGCGCGGACCGCAAACCCCGGGCGCCCTATCGCACCGGCATGTTCCGCAACCGGGCCAACCGGCGCAGCCGGTAAAGCCGGCGCGGCAGAGGTAATGAGGCCCGGCTCCATAGGATACGGCGCCGGCCGTTGACCAGTATCTTTCTGCGATTGATTCAGACGGCAAAAAGAAGAGGCTGTCCTTTTGGGACAGCCTCTTCTGTGCTTTAAGGTTTTCGATTCATTTATACGCGGCGACATGGTTTCCCGGTGAGGAAAAGTATCCGCCCGCATACAGCGTGTTGGCGTTACAGGTGAGCGCGTAGACATAGTCATTCGTGCCCGAACCGAGCGCTTGCCAGGTTTTCGAACCGCTGCCGGTGTTTTCCGATACAGTTACGTCGAAGGTGCCGCTGCCCTGCCAGGCTTCCGACGCGACGATGCAGTAATTCTGCCCGCCGATCGATTTGCCCAGACTTTGCCACCCCTGGAAGTGTTCAGCCAGGCTGATGGGGCTTGAGCCGCTTCCGCTGCAGCCGCCGGTCCACTGGATGTTCCGGCTATTGCAGGGATTCCAGCCCGTGCCGACGACGAAATCATTGGACGTGTTCCAGTTTCCCGAGTAACGGCCGTTTCCGTTATCCGTGCAGTTTACTCCACCGCCATTGCCGCCGACCCAACATTGGTAGTAGTTCGTGGCTCTCGTCTCGCCTCCCGCACCGCGAACAGCATCACCGACCCGGATACCCTCCTCAAACACCTGGCCGCATCGCGCACAAAAGGCTGGACCTACGACAATGAGGAGTATGAGAAAGGCGTACGCTGTATCGGGGCGCCGATCTTCGATTACCGCGACCACAACATTGCCGCGGTGAGCGCCTCCTGGTCGGCCAAGACCGCCCGCAACCTGAAACTGCCCAAGGTGGCGGCGCAGGTCAAGAAGGCGGCCGCGGAAATATCGCGGCACATGGGATCGCGCCGCGAATGACCAGTTCCGGAAAATTGAGTTTCAATCTTTTGGAGAAATGGTTCCCCGCTTTTTTTGGGGAAGGCCCTCTTACGAAGGAAACCGCAGCGAGTGACGGATCATCGTTCCCCGTCCGGATTCTATCGTTGAGACTGTCCTATTGGGACAGCCTCAACGAGTAATCCTCGACAACTGCTTTTTCGTAGCAAAAGAACCGCCCTTTCCGAAAGATCACCTCTCCCGCCTTCCGATAGCCGAGGCGCTCGTACAAGCCCATGGCCCGGAGGTTTCCCGTGAACGCGTCCAAACGCAGGACCGCATAGCCCCGTTCGCGCGCCTGCGCCTCGGCGAAAGCCATCAGCAACTTGGCCACGCCTCTTCCCTCCGCTTCGGGATGCACGCACAGGCGATGCACGACGAGGCAACGATCGGCGCGGTAGCGCCAATCGACCGACGCGTATTGCGGTTCCTGGTGTTCGTTGAGGACAATCATGCCCACGAGACGGCCGCCGGTTTCGGCGAGAAAGAGCGTGCCGGATTCGAGGTCCGCCGCGATATGCGTGCGTGCGGGGTATATCTCGTCCCATTGGTCGATGCCGCGCGTCAGCAGCCCGTCGGTCACGTCGGCGATGAGCGCCGTCACGCGGTTGAGATCGTCGGTTCGACCGGCTTCGATGATAAAAAGGTCGGGCTTCGGGTGAATGTCGTGGGTTTCCGGTATATCGGGCATTGCGTCTATAAATCGAAATAAAATGCCAATCGCAAATCTTTGTTCATGATTTTAACGGAATCCTGCGGCATACCGTCTCCAAAAAATCAACAGTCGGGGACTTACAATGCCCTGATCACGCGCGCGAACTCGGCGCCGAAGTCCTCGCCCCGCGCGAGGAGGTCCGTCGTCGGGCCGCCCGGGAATTCGAGCTCGGCGGACATTTTCCAACCGGCGGGCTCGGTGATCTTTTTGATCTGGGCGAGGGCGCCCTTGCTCCAGCCGTAGCTCCCGAACATGGCGGCGGTGCGGTTCTTCACCTGCTTCAAGACCGCCATCCGGAGCGCCTGCTCGAGCGGCGGGAAGAGGCTCCCCTCGTACGTCGGCGCGCCGATCATCACGCCCGCCTTCGTCCAGAGGGATGTGAGGATGTAGCTCGAGTGCGTGCGCGCCGCATCGAAGATCTCGACCGGCACACCCTCCCGCGAAATTCCCTGCGCCACGGCGTTCATCATCATCTCGGTGTTGCCGTACATGGAGCCGTAGACGAGGGTGACGGCCTTGTCCCCCGGGCCGGTCGCGTACCCCGCCAATTTCCGGTACAAGTCCACAATGACCCCCGGATTCTTGCGGAAGACGAGCCCGTGCGAGGGTGCGATCACCTCGATGGGAAGGGGCGCGAGCTTCTCGATGGCCTTGAGCACGGGACCCGAAAACTTGGCGACGATATTGACGTAATAGCGGACCGCCTCTTTCATGTAGAAGTCGAAGTCCGTGCACTCATCGTCGAAGAGCGCGCCTTTGAGGGCGCCGTAGGAGCCGAAGGCGTCGCAGGAGAAGAGGACGCGCGCGGTCTCGTCGAACGTGGCCATGGTCTCGGGCCAGTGGACGAACGGGATGTGGTGAAAGCGGAGGGTGTGCTTCCCGAGGGAAAGCGTCTCGCCGTCGGCCGCCTCGCGGATGTCGGCGGTGAGCTGGTAGAACGATTCCAGCATCTTCTTCGCCTTGGGCGTGGCGAGGATGACGACGCGGGGATTGATCTGGCGGAAGGTGTGGATGACGCCGGTGTGGTCCGGCTCCATGTGATTGACGACCAGGTAGTCAATTGAAGCGAGATCGGTCACGCGCTCGATCTGCCGGAAAAAGTTGTCGGTCTTGAAGGCTTTGGCCAGATCAATGACCGCCTTCTTCTCGTCGTCGATGAGGTACGAATTGTAGGAAACGCCCTCCTTGCTGATCGGCCAGATGCCTTCGAACAGGTCGGTCGTGCGGTCGTTCACGCCGATCCAGTGGATACCGGGCTTTATCTCAACGGAAGCCACATTTCCCTCCTGATATCAATCGAGCAGTACGCGGTCCATGAATCCGAAAAACTCCTTCTTGACCGTGCTGAAATTCTCTTCGGGGGTCTTGAAGGTGAACGCGTAATAGATGTCCCCGTCGAATCTCGTGTAGCCTTCGTTTAAAATGACCATGTTGACCTTCCGGCTATTCTGCTCGAAGGGGATGACCGCCGGCGCTTCGATGGCGAGGCCTTTGATCTTCGGCTGGCTGCGCTTGACGAAGACGACATAACCGTGACTCCCGCCGCTCGTGCGGTCGGATGATGGATCCGTAATCTCATACACCGTGGCCGGCCAGCGGGTTTTCAGTTCCCGGGTAAGTTGTTTTTTATCCAGCTTGGCGAGCGCCTTGTCGACCCATGCTTCAAACGTCTCCTGCGGGCGAGCTTGGAAGATAATGCTGAGATCGCTCGAAATGTCTTTGCCCGCCGAGTTTTTCTGCGGGAGGACGATCAGGAGGGTCGAAAAGGCTTCGGCGGTGAGTTCGAACGCCGAGACCTTCCATGTGTCCTTGAGCGGGAGCCAGATTCCGAGTGCGCGATTGAGGTACCCGGCCTCGAATTCACGCCGCTGAGGCTGGTAGACGAGGTCGTTCGGAAAGGCATGCTTGGGCGGCGGCTCTTTCAACTGGGAGTTGACGGCGGCGTACAGCGGGAAGAACTCGCCGGGATCGCTCTTCTTGTTTTCTTTCGCGATTTCCTCCATCAGGAGCTTGCAGCGGGAAAACATCATCGTGTAAAAACAGACCTTCATATAATCGTCCATGACGCTCGGGATGGGTTTGTTGTCGGACACCGTCTTGAACATGTCGGTATATTCACTCACCGCGGTGAACGTCATATCCGCTGAACCATAATGATTGGCCAGCATCCAGTAGGCGCGGTAGTCTTTCGGATACTGCTTCTTGATCGCGAGGAGCTCTTTTACGATTTCATCGTGGTACTCGGGAAGGTCGGTGTTGTACAGACAGGATTTCAGAAAAACCTGGAAAAGCCGAAGGTCCACATTGCCGGATTTATCCTTGGCAATGAAGGCATTCGTTTCAGCTAAAAGCGATTTGAGCATCGAAACCACCTTGGACTTGGGGATCCCGGCGCCCCAATCGGGGGTCCATGCGGCTACGTATTTATAAAGCGGCGTGAATTCATCGATATGTCTTCGATAGGCCGCATCGGAAGGGAGTTTGGAAACGTCGATATCGTACGCCTGGGCCCAGGCGCCGAAAAGCGCGCCGAACGTGAACGCCAAGCCGATCGTCAGGCAGAATAGCTTCTTCACTGCAGTCCTCCTCAGAACCGGCATTGTGCCGGAAAATAATCGATTATACAAGTGGGCGGAAAAAGCCCATGCCAATGTAAACCAACGGTCGTTTGGAGTGTTACAGTGAGGCTGTACCGGAAAGATCAATCCGCCGGAAAGCACGGCTGTGCATCCCAACGCAGGAATGACAGAAATCGAAAAAACAAGCCAATCTTGACTTTCAGTTCGATTTCACCGAATATAGTCGAATCCGAAACAGTCGATCCCTATTTCACCCAATGCAATCCATGAACACCGGGACGGAAAAACATGAAGCAGCGTTTGATGATGTCGGGAAATGAGGCGATCGCCCTCGGCGCGTACGAGGCCGGGGTTGCGGTCGGCGCTGGTTACCCGGGGACGCCGTCGACGGAAATCCTCGAGAGCCTGACCGGGTATCAGGGCGTTTATACCGAGTGGTCGGTGAACGAGAAGACCGCGCTCGAGGTGGGGCTGGGCACCGCATTGGCCGGCGCGCGCTCCCTCGTCACCATGAAGCACGTCGGCTTGAACGTGGCGGCCGATCCCCTCTTCACCTCCGTCTACACGGGCGTGAAGGGCGGGCTGGTGGTCGTCAACGCCGACGACCCTGACATGCACTCCTCCCAAAACGAGCAGGACAATCGCCATTACGCGCGCGCCGCCAAGCTCCCCATGCTCGAGCCGGCGGACTCGGAGGAGGCGCGCCGCTTCACCTCCCTCGCCTTCGATATTTCCGAACGCTTCGATACGCCCGTCATCCTGCGCTCCACGACCCGGATCTCGCATTCAAGGTCGCCGGTTTCGCCGTCGGGCGAGCGGCGGCCGCGGGCGGACACGCCCCGCTTCGAGCGCAACCTAAAAAAATATGTCATGATCCCGGCCCATGCCCGCGCCCGCCACCGAGCGGTCGAGGAGCGCCTGCTCGCCCTCGCGGAATACGCGGAAACCTTTACGGAAAACAGGATTGAACCGGGCCGCGGCGGCTTCGGTATTATTACTTCCGGCGTCGCGTATGAGTATGTGCGGGAGGTCTTCCCGGACGCGCCGATTCTGAAGCTCGGTCTGGTGTGGCCGCTGCCCGGGAAACTCATCGTCCGCTTCGCCGCCGAACACGAAACGCTCTACGTGGTCGAAGAGCTCGATCCCTTTCTGGAGACGGAAATCAAGGCGATGGGGATCAAGGCGCGGGGCAAGGATTTCCTGCCGCGCACGGGCGAATTTTCTCCGGGCCTGCTGCGGCGCGCGTTCCAGGCCGAGGGCAAAACCGACGCGAGTGCGGAAGGCCTGCGCTCGAGCCTGCGCCTCCCGCCCCGCCCCCCCACCCTCTGCCCCGGCTGCCCGCACCGCACGGTCTTCAAGATCCTGGGACGACTCGGCGTCACCGTCTCGGGCGACATCGGCTGCTATACGCTCGGCGTGCTTCCGCCCTTCCAGGCCATGGACACCTGCGTGGAGATGGGCGGCTCGGTCGGTCTGGCCCAGGGCATTGAAATCGCAGAAGGAATCGACGGCGCCGGGGAAACTGAAGGAGCGGGCCGGACGGCGGCCGTCATCGGCGACTCGACCTTCGCGCATTCGGGACTCACCGGGCTCGTCAACGCCGCCTACAACGGCCGCCGGATCCTGATCATCGTCCTCGACAACTCCACCACGGCCATGACCGGCATGCAGCCCAATCCCTTCTCCGGCGAGCGCATCGACGGGAAGCCGGCCCCGGCCGTCGACTACCGCACGCTCGCCGCCGCGGTCGGCCTCGCCGACGGCGACGTCGCGATCGTGGACGCGTACAAGCCGAAGGAGGTGGAGGAGGCGATCGAGCGTTTCCTTTCCGCCCGCCGCCTGTCGCTCCTCGTGGTCAAGGGGCCGTGCATCATCTGGAAGAGGAAGAGGGAAAGAACTACGGATAAACGCGGATGAACGCGGATAAAGAAAAGGTAAAAAAGAGGAATAAATGATTGAATATTCGTTAATCATTCCTCTTTCTTCTTTACTTTTTTTCCCATCCGCGTCATCCGTAGTTTTTTTCGGCAAGGAGAGTTCGTACATGCAATCCACGGGACAAGAAAAAATATGGAACATCCTCATGGCCGGCGTCGGCGGGCAGGGGATCATCCTGGCGAGCGACGTGCTGGCCGCGGCCGCGCTCGCGGCGGGCTTCGACGCCAAAAAGAGCGAGATCCACGGCATGAGCCAGCGGGGGGGATCGGTCACCTCGCACGTCCGCTTCGGGCGCACGGTCCATTCGCCTGTCATCGAGGAGGGATGCGCGGACGTCCTTCTCTCGCTCGAGCTCATGGAGACGCTCCGCTGGCTCCCCTTTACACACGCGGGCACCGGGCTCATCGTTTCGACCGAGAAGATCCTGCCCGCCAATGTCGCCGAATATCCGGCCGGAATTGAGGAGGAGATCCGCACCCTCGCCCCCCGCGCCCGCTTCCTCGATCCGGCCGCGCTCGCGGAAAAAATCGGCGATAAAAAATACGTCAACGTCGCACTCTGCGGCGTCCTCGCGGACATACTCGAACTGCCCGAAACGGCCTGGCGACGGGCCATCGACGCGCACGTTCCCGGCGGCACCGCGGATGCGAACTGGCGGGCTTTTTGCATAGGCCGGGACCTGTCATCATCCTGCCCGGGCCCCGGCGTCTCTTCGCGATAAAGAAACGGTTTTATCTGACCGGCGGATATATTATTATAGAATGTAAAGGACACGGGGCCGCAATCCACACGTAAAATATATTGACATGTTCCGGCTCGCCCCCTATGATAAACGCGAGGAGAAAAATATGTTGGCCAAAAAAGATTTATATCGATTCCCCTGGTCGCTCAATGACAATCCCATCGGCTGGGTGGAAGTCTCGGACATCTGCAACATCCACTGTAAAGGCTGCTACCGCTCCACCCTCGGCGGGCACAAGACGCTCGACGAACTGAAGAAGGAAGTGCTCTTCATGAAGGAGTGGCGCAACGTCGACAACATCACCTTGGCCGGCGGCGAGCCCCTCATTTACCCGCACCTGTTCGAGTTCATTGCGTTCATCCGGTCGCAAAAGCTCAAGGTCCACATCCTCTCGAACGGTCTGGCCCTCACCCCCGAGCTCATCACAAAGCTCAAGAAGGCCAAGCTCAACAGCATGACCATTCACATGGACCGGAACCAGAAGCGGGCCGACCGTGACGGAGAAAAGACCGACTTCGACCTATGCGCCCTGCGCGAGCGCTACGCGAAGATGATCCATAAGATCTTCCCCAAACTCATCCTTACCTTCGGACTCACGATCTACAATCAAAACCTGGACGAGCTCCCGGAGATCGTGCGCTGGGGAATCAGGAACATGAAATACGTGAGCGGCTTCGTGTTCATCATGTACCGGGGCGTGCCCATCGAGGAGGGCGTCGAGTACATCGACAACAAGGGCGCCAAGGTGAAGGTCGACGTAGACTCACTCGGCTACACCACCGACGAGCTCGCGGAAATCAACATCGAGACCAAGGACGTCTACGACCGGATCAAGCAAGGCTGCGCCCGCTACGAGCCGGCCGCCTACCTCGGCGGCACCATGACGCACGATTCCTTCAAATGGACCGCGGGCGTGCTCATCGGCGCGGGCGGCCGCGTCTTCGGCGCCCTCGGGCCGAAGGCGATGGAGATCATCCAGTCCATGCACCACATGTTCAGCAAGTCGTACATGGTTTACTCGAAAAAGAAATCCTTCGGCCGGCGCATCTTCTTCCTCGGCCTGTTCGACAAGCACGTGCGCCGGGCTTTCTTCCGGTACCTCGTCCACTGCCTCCTCCCCTGGCGGCTTTTCCAGCGCATGCGCATCTTCTCAATCGGCACGGTGCAGGCGCCGGACCTCTACCCTGACGGCCGCACCGACATGTGCGACGCCTGCCCGGACATCACCTACTGGGACGGCAAGCTCGTGCACTCCTGCCGCCTTGACGAGTGGCGCCTCTTCGGCGGCTACCTCCAGGCGCACATGCTCGGCAAGCGGACCCGCGAGGAGGTCATGGCGAGCAAGGTCGAGGAGCTCAAGGCCGCCGAGACCGCCATGGCCGGCGAAGCCGAAGCCGGCGCCCCGAGAGATTAATAATCGATCCGTTACTGCGTCTATTGAGAGCACCCGGCGCCCCGGGTGCTTTTTTTTTGGAGCTTTACTTTACGGAATTTCTAAGGAAGCCAGGAAGGGAAAAATACAGGAACAGAGGAAGAAGGATTAAGTAAAATAAAAATGAAGGAGTCAGGCGATGAGTCACGTCTTCTTCACACTCCGGTCACTCTTCCTTTTTTCACTCTCATTTTCCTCTCCTCTGGTCCGGGATTCCTGTCCTTCCTGGATTCCTCAGAAATTCCTTTCAAGGAGAGCCTGAAAAGAAAAAAGTAGTTTACACGCCCGCGTCTTTCCTGCTACAGTTTTTTCACCGACAGTTTTTCGCGAAGGAGGGACGGCGATGTTCGACAAATCCAGCGAAGCCATGGGACGGAAGGAGCTCGCCGCGCTGCAGGGTGAACGCCTGGCCAAGCTCGTGGAGACCCTCTATAAAAAGGTCCCCTTCTACAAAAAGAAAATGGACTCGGCCGGCGTCGGGCCCAAGGACGTCAGGAAAATTGAGGACATCACGAAGCTTCCGCTCACCACCAAGGACGAGATGCGCGAGGTCTACCCCTACGGCCTCCTCGCGGTCGACAAGAAGGAGATCGTCGAAATTCACACCTCGACCGGCACCACGGGCAAGCCGGTGGTGGACGCCTACACCAGGGCCGACGTCGACCTGTGGGGCGAGGTGATGGCGCGCACCCTGGGGATGGGAGATACGACCAGGGACGACACCGTCCACAACGCCTACGGCTACGGCCTCTTTACCGGCGGCCTGGGAGTACACTACGGCGCGCAAAAAATCGGCGCGATCGTCCTTCCCATCTCCGGCGGCAATACCAAGCGCCAGCTCATGATGCTCAAGGACTTCGGCGGCACGGTGCTCACCTGCACCCCCTCCTATTCGCTCCTCCTGGCCGAGATCGGCCGTGAGGAAAAATACGATTTCTCCCAACTTAAGCTCCGCGTCGGCCTGTTCGGCGCCGAGTTCTGGAGCGAGGGTATGCGCAAGGAGATCGAGGAGAAGCTGAGTCTCAAGGCCCTCGACATCTACGGCCTCACCGAGATCATCGGTCCGGGCGTCGCGTCGGAGTGCCTCGAGCAGAACGGCCTTCATATCTTCGAGGACGTCTTCTACCCTGAGATCATCGACCCCGAGACCGGGAAGCGGCTCCCCGCGGGCGAAAAGGGCGAGCTCGTCGTCACCACTCTCACCAAGGAAGGGACCCCGGTCCTCCGCTACCGCACCCGAGACATTACCCACTTCCTGACCGGCCAGTGCGCCTGCGGCCGCACCCACGTGCGCATGCATCGCCTCCTCGGCCGCACCGACGACATGCTCATCATCCGCGGCGTCAACGTCTTCCCCTCCCAGATAGAGAACGTGCTCATGAAGATCGAGGGGGTGGAGCCGCAGTACCAGATCCTGGTGGACCGCAAGGGCGCGCTCGACTCGGTCGAGGTGCGGGTGGAGATGAACGAGACGATCTTCTCGGACGAGATGAAGAACCTCGCCAAGATGGAGAAGGACATCGAATCGGCCCTCTACTCGACCCTGAACATCCATACGGTCGTGAAGCTCGTCGAGCCGAAGAGCATCCCGCGGAGCGAGGGCAAGGCGAAGCGCGTCGTGGACAAGCGGAGCTTGTAAGGAAGTACTGGGTCATCATTGGCCGAAGAGGTCATAGTGAGCCTGTCGAACCATGAAAACGAATGGAGATCAACTATTCGTCACCAACCCTTCGACAAACTCAGGGTGACCCTCCTTCATCGGACGTACAATGAAATGCTGGTGCAGAGGAGGAAAAGCATGAACATCAAGCAAATCGCCGTATTCCTGGAGAACAAGAAAGGGAGACTCGCCGAGGTGACGAGGGCCCTGGCGTCGGCCGGCGTGAACATCCGCGCCCTGTCCCTGGCCGAGACCACGGACTTCGGCATCCTCCGCCTCATCGTCAATGACCCCGACCAGGCCCTGGCTTCCTTGAAGACATCAGGCTTCGTGGCCCAGGTGACGGACGTGATCGCGATCGAGGTCGAGGACAAACCCGGGGGCCTGGCCCGCATCCTCGAAGTCTGCAACAAGAACGACATCAACATCGAGTACATGTACGCCTTCGTGGAGAAGCGCGTGTCCAACGCCATCGTCATCTTCAAGATCGACGACCACGAACAGGCGCACCGGGTGCTGAAGGAGAACGGCATTCCGATCGTGACGAGCGACGTGCTAAAAAACTTGTAGCTTTTAAAAGCACCACGAAGAGCACCCTTCGACTCCCCCGCACTCAAATTATTGAGTGCGGGGTCGCTCCGGGCAGGCTCCGGAAACGAAGAGCACGGAGAGCAAGACAAAAAAAAATAAAGAAAAGGAGAAAGCGGGGTTTCCCTGCCGGGGAATCCCGCTTTTTTATGAGGGTATAAGCGCGGAGGATCTTTCTTGAACCGCATTGATGATTTTCAAGATAAAAAAACAAGCTGTGTGTACGTGACCGGGGAAAGAGCGTATTATGTTGACGCGAGGCAATCACAAGGTGAGCAAACGCGTCACTGCTTCGGACGTGAGAGAACGATACCCCACGGAACCGAAGAGCCCCATCACACGCTCCTCCACAGCGACGGAACTTTCAACGTGTATCGCGCGGAAATCGCGCCGGGAGAGGAAACGCTGTTTCACCGCCGCGACCATGACGCGCCGGTGGCCTCCGCCCGGGGCGGAGTGCAAAGCAACTCCGTCATCGGGCCGTCCCGGGCGGACCGTTTCGTTTTCCCCTGTCCGGCGGGAATCTTCGGAAAACTCAGGGCCGGGATCAGCAGCCTATTGACCGGCTCCATCCGTTTTCGGACCGGCGCGTTTTTCGCCACACTCTACACCGGCCATCCCATCATCCACAAGATCGCCGCCTCATCCGGAAACGACGTCCCGATCAAATTCCTGGACATCCGGGCTTCCCCTTCGGAGGGGACGTCGTCGAGCGCCGCACCCGCCCTGCCGCGTGGAGCGCGCCTCCGCCTGCAAACTGACCAGTTCGTCGCATACACGGCCCGTGCGCTGCCGGGCTCGCGCGCGCTCGCATTTAAGCAGGGTTGTCCGGCGCTCGTCATCTCGCTCGAAGGCCGCCAGCGCCTGTGCGGGGCCCGGTCCGCCGATCTCGAGGCCGGCGGGTTCCTCGCGCTCTCGGGCGGCGAACGAATCGAACTGGCCTGCGCCTCCGGCCGGGCCGTCCGCGCGCTGTTCCTGATGCCGAAGCCTGCGAAGAAAGAATCAACTTTGTGAGAAAGCGAAGCTTCCGGGACGCGGTCGTATGGATCACCGGCGCCTCGTCGGGACTGGGCGAGGCGCTGGCGCGCGAGTGAGCGGCGCGCGGCGCAAAACTGATCCTGTCGTCGAACGACGAGCCGGGGCTCCTGCGCGCCGCCGGCGAATGCGGAGCGCGCCGGGAAGACGTATTCGTCCTCCCCTTTGAGCTCCAGGATTTCGAGTTCATGAAAACCGCGGCCGCGCGGTCTTGGGAGGGGACGGTTCGCTCCACGGCAAAATGGATCCGGCCAAAGCCGCGGGCATGACGCCGGAACTCGTCGCCCGGAAGATCGTGAAGCGCATGACAAGGGAAAAGCGCGAGATTTTCGTTGGCGGGTGGAAGATGGGTATCGTCGTCCTCAAGCGCCTGCGGCCGGGCCCCGCGGACTTGGTCCTCCGCCGGTGCGGGACGGATGTTTTCTGATGCGCGGGGGAAAGGGAACCACGGAAAAGCAACTCGGCCGGCACAGTATTCTGATTCTTTTATCCCCTTTCCCCATCAGTGTCTGCTCTCGTTTATCAGTGTACTCGGCGGATCCCTCTCCCTCCCGGCGCGCACGAGTTTACAGTCAAGGGAAAAACGTATCGTCTCATTTGATCGGAAAAAAAATATCGAGTTGTCGGTACTTCATCTTGGCGAAGGCTGCGTCCGATGTAATCACGTGAAACAGCACGGGACGATCTGCGGTTTCGTCCAGCTCGAAATACCCCGTTTGCTTGATCCACTCCTTCACGCGGTGCACGACCCGCTCGCCGTCGACGTCGTCACCGTCCATCGAGATCGCCGCCGCGTACAGTCCGCCCCTGAAATCGACGACATTGTATTTTCCATCGTACTTCAACATGTCGTAATGGGCGAAAAGCCAGACGAGTTCCTTATCCGCGAAATCGAAATACATGAAGTCGCGCGGGAAGAACCTGTCCTTCCTCTGTTTGTCAACCGCGGACCACCACGTGTTGAATTCCTCGAGGTTATGGCCCTTCGACGTGATCATCGCACACTTCGGCAGTTCGATGATTCTCATGCCGCCATCGCCGGTTTTTCCCGTATTCATAACGCCTCCTTCGGTTTTTCTTTCACGCCTCAGCAGTCTCTCCGTAACGGGGTTTTTCCTGGGCGCAAAAATCCCGCCTTTTCTGTACGTTTTGGGGGTCATTCCGAATTGTCTTTGGAAGGACCGCGAAAACGCCTCATGACTCGAAAATCCGTACTCCAAGGCGACATCAAGAATTCTGCGCCGCGTCGTCACCAGCGCCTTTGCCGCGCAATCGAGGCGGCGTTTCCTGATGTAGTCGCCGAGACTCTCGCCGACCACGGAAGAGAATATTCTGTGGAACCAGTACAGCGAACTGTTGGCCCGTTCGGCGACCTCCGCGAGAGTGATTTCGTCGGCGAGGCGCTCTTCGATATATTGTAAGGCCCGGGCAATCCGGTCGATGCAGTCCATGACCCACACTATACTACCAACGCGCTACAAATTTGATATTTTGTGCCGTCTTCCGGATCGATAATCGAACTGACGCCTTTTCCCGTTTCTTCACATCCGCGAACCGTTCTTTCACTTATGTCAAATATGGTAACGGCGACAAGCACGACACCCACGATGACCGAATACCATGTCAGGTAATTCTTGATGAAGACATACCGGGTCCCGATGAATTTCATTCCAGCGCGACGTTTTCATTAAGCATGTTGCGCCGAGTCGAAACGTCGCATAGTTGTTATATCGGTAAAATAAATCCAGCCGCAGTACGGGCGGCCATCGCACTATGCATAACGATCGCGCTTCTCTTCATGTGCTCCATCTCTTGTCCCGCATGCATGAGTCCGCCCGCTCATCCGCGATTATTCACGATGAGCCGTCCCGCCCTCCCGCGGCATGCGGAGCCCCTCCTGGACGTCGGGCGAGTCATCGCCCTTCGACTCCTCCGTGATTTCTATACCTGCCTGGTTCACTCTTGTACCAGCCACTCCTTGGCGCCCTCCTCGGTTTCAAAGGTCCTGAGCGTTTTTTCGCCGCTGAAGGCGACGTACGCCTGGAGCAGGAGCCTTTTTATTCCGGTGATTCCCACGCACGCGTTCTTTTTCACCTTATCCCTCGCTGTTTTGCCCAATGTCTTTACTTCGGCCATGTACTCGTCGTTCGCCACGGCTCCCTCGAAATTCTGCAGGATCAACACATTGCCGTCGGAACGTATTATCAGCTCGAAACCCTTTCGCAATATCCTGAGCGACTCGAGGGTATCCTTGACTCTGCGGTAATCGAAATATAGTATCGATTTGCCCTTGTATTCAATCCAGGAGGGATTCATAAGACGCTCCTTTCAGCGATAAACGATGCGATAATCGACGAAACGCGAATAAGACTTCTCTTCCATATAATAATGGCTCATTCCAAATCTTTTTCAAATGTTTTTTCCGGTCTTCGCGTCCCGCCGCCGGACCGCACGCTCCATGATGATCTTTCCCGCGCGCGGGAGCACATGAATATACGACGGCGTGCACCGGTCTCATTTCGGCCGTCGACTTATTCCCCTTCTCTCCCTTCATTCATCCGTATTATTCGTTTTCATCGGTGCAATCCATAGTTCCTTCCATCCTTCCATTCGCTTATCCTTCTTCGCATTCTTCGTGTCTTTTTCGTGACCTTCATATCCTCCTTTCCCGGACGACTTGACAAATAACCGTCCGCTGCCCAATAATGGCGTACCGTTACTATCCATAAAAGCATAAGTTCATGCGCCGTTCCCCGCCGGGAATAGGCGGGATGCGCTTTTGCCCGGCTTCCAGGACGCCGCCGGCACGGGTGTCGGCCTCCGTTAGCCGCATGGAAAAGGAGGAATCAATATGAAACGGAATTGGCTCACCCGTCCGGCGTTGGGCGCCGCCTTCCTGGCCGCGATCTTCGCCGCAGGCGCGTGCTCGTCGAGCGGAACAGGCACCATCAAGATCGGAACGCTCTTTGCGGTCACCGGAGGCGCCTCGAACCTGGGCGCTCCCGAGCAGAAGACGATCGAGATGCTTGTGGCCGAAATCAACGCCCAAGGCGGCGTGGACGGCAGGCAGATCGAGGTCGTCTACAAGGACACCCAGGCGAAAAACGAAAACGCCATCTCCTTCGCCAAGCAGCTCATCGAGGAGGACAAGGTGCTCGCCATCCTCGGCCCCACCACCTCCGGCGAGAGCATGGGCGTCAAGGATCTCTGCGAGCAGAACAAGATGCTCCTCATCTCCTGCGCCGCGGCCGAGACCATTACCACCCCGGTTTCCCCGCACATTTTTAAGACGCCCCAGAACGACGCGCTGGCCGCCATGAAGATTTTCGAGGACATGAAGGGCAAGGGCATCACGAAGATCGGCGTCCTCAACGCCAACTCAGGCTTCGGCAAGGGCGGCAAGGCGCAGCTCGAGAAATACGCGCCCCAGTACGGGATCACCATCGCCGCCGCCGAGGAATACAATAAGGACGCCAAAGACCTCTCGGACGTCGTCACCAAGATCAAGTCCGCGGGCGTCCAGGCCGTCGTCAACTGGTCCATCGAGCCGGCCCAGGCCATCGTCATCAAGAACATCCGCCAGCTCGGCATGAAGCAGCCCATTTACCAGAGCCACGGCTTCGGGAACATCAAGTACGTCGAGGCCGCCGGCAAGGAAGCGGCCGAGGGCGTCATCTTCCCCTGCGGGCGCCTGCTCGCCATCGACATACTCCCGGACTCCAATCCCCAGAAGGCCGTACTCCGGAAGTACAAGAGCGACTACGAGTCCAAGTACAACGAGGAAGTGAGCACCTTCGGCGGCCACGCCTACGATGCGCTCATGCTTCTCATCCAGTCCATCAAGAACGCGGGCTCCACCGACCCGGAGAAGGTCAGGGACGCCCTGGAGCAGATCAAGAACTTCCCGGGCACGGGCGGGATCTTCAATTTCTCACCCACCGACCACAACGGGCTCACCATCGACGCGTTCGAGATGTTCACCGTTCACGACGGCAAGTTCGCGCTCTATACGAAGTAAGTTCTTTCCTGAAAATACGCGAAGCGCCCTCGGCAACGGGGGCGCTTTTTTTGTGGCATTACTTGAGAAGAATTTCTAAGGAAACCAGAAAAGGCAGGAAACCAGGAAGGGAGAGGAAATGGGGAAAAAAAGAAAAAGAGAAAAGGTCATTGCGAAGGACAGCAAGATTCAATCTCCTCTGCAAAAAGAAACGGCGTCCCGAAGCAATCTCGTGACGATCTGCCTGTTACCGACAATTACGGTAAAGATCAAAATGGTCACGAGATTACCGCGAGCCGCCTTTGTGCGTAAAAAGGCACCGCGTGTCCTGACCCTCGCAATGTCATCCCTTCGATTTTTCTCTTTTCCTTATCTCTTCCCTTCTTTTCCCGGTTTCCTGTCCTTCTTGGCTTCCTTATAGCTCCCCTTACCGGCTCTCCGGCGCGGCTCCCGGCTCCTCCTCGTCCCGGCAGCACTCCACGTACTCGAGCGATTGATGGCGGAAGTAGGCGTTATAGAGCTCGGCATAGTAGCCGCCGCGGGAGAGGAGCTCGTCGTGGCTGCCCTCCTCGATGATCTTTCCGTGGTCGATGGCGACGATGCGGTCGACGTGGCGGACGGTGGAGAGGCGATGGGCGATGACGATCACCGTGCGGTCGCGCATGACCGTATCCAGGCCCTCCTGGATGAGCTCCTCGGTGAAGGGGTCGACGCTCGAGGTGGCCTCGTCGAGAATGAAGACGCGCGGGTCCTTGAGGAAGACGCGCGCCAGGGCGATGAGCTGGCGCTGGCCCATGGAGATGTTGGCGCCGCGCTGGGTGACGACCGTGTCCAGGCCGTCGGCGAGGTCGGCCACCCACTCGCCGCGGCCGATGTGGAAAGCGGCCTCACGGATTGCGTCGTCGCCGCTCCCCGGCCGGCCGTAGCGGATGTTGTCACGCACCGTGCCCGAGAAGAGGAACGGGTCCTGGGAGACCAGCCCGATCCGGCTGCGGTAGGCTTCCAGGTCGAGGGCGCGGGCGTCCACCCCGTCGACCTGGAGCGCGCCGCCCTGGTATTCGTAGAAGCGGGCGATGAGGCTGGCGATGCTCGACTTGCCCGCGCCCGTATGCCCCACCAGGGCGATCGTCTCCCGGGCGCGGACAACGAGCGAGAAGTCCTCGAGCACCGGTTCGTTCTCCTTATAGCGGAAGCTTAAATTCCGGAACTCGATCCGCCCTTCGAACGGGTCGGGGACGGCGCGTCCCGTCTGCTTCACCCGCGGCACGGAGTCGACGAGCGAGAAGACGCGCTCGGCCGCCGAGAGGCCGTCCTGGAACTGGCTCCAAAATGAGGCGATGCTCATAAGCGGAAAGAAGAAGAACCCGACCGCCTGCATGAAGAGGTACCAGTCGCCGGGGGTGAGCCCGGCCGACTGCAGCTGGGAGCCGCTCACCGCGACGAGGACGGCGATTCCCGCGCCCGAGATCGTGCCCATGAGCGGAAAGATGGTGGAGAGAACGATGCCGCGCCGCAGGCCCACCTGGTACCCCTGCCTGTTGTTGACGAGGAACGTCTTGTAGAGCGCGCCCTCCTGCCGGAAGGTCTTGGCCACGTGAATGCCCGAGATCGACTCCTGGATCTGGGAGTTGATTTTGGCCGTGAAGCGCTTGGCGTGCCGGGTGACCGTGCGCGCGATGCGGCGGAAGCTCAAGGCGACGAGCACCGCCACGGGCGCGAAGCTCACGAGGAGGAGGGTGAGGGGCGGGTTGACGAGAATGAGCCAGACGAAGAAGAAGACCAGGATGACGGCCTCGCTCGCCAGATCGGTCACCAGGGTGATGATGTAGGAGAAGTCCTGCGTGTCCGAAGTGACGCGGCTCACGATCTTGCCCGTGGGGTGCTCGTCGAAGAAGGAGAGGTCGTGGGCGAGCACCGAGCGCAGGGCGTCCTCCTGGAGGCGGAGGACCATGTTGCCGATGACGGTCGTTTCCAATCGCTGGAGCAGGTAGTTGAAAAGCCAGGCGCCGACCCCCAGCACGAGGATGCCGCCCGTAAAGAACATCGCCGCGAGGGGCGTCACCGCGGTCAGGAACTGGTTGAGCGAGCGCGAAATCAGGATCGGCGCGAAGCTCGTGGCCAGCGAGTTGAGAGCGAGCACGACCACGATGGCGGCCACCTTCCGCGCGTGCGGCTTCATGTACGCGAGAATCCGCCGGAAGAGTTGGCGGTCCGAGTAGACGCGGTCGTAGGTTTCAGTCTCGAGCCCGTCAAGGATGAAGGCCATGGTCGATCGGTCCTTTCGTCGTTCTTATGAGCCTCACGTGTCCCTCATGGTTCGACAGGCTCACCATGACCAAGTCACCCTGAGAGGATGTCGCACGACCGGATCAGCGCGGAGATGTCAGTTCGAGCCTGTCGAGAACTGAGCGAAAATCGATTTTCTTGACGCTTTTTTGGTCATGCACCCCTCGACAAGCTCGGGGTGACATGCGGTTGCCGGTCGTGCGACGGCTTGCTGAGCCTGTCAAAGGGTGATCGATCATTTCGGTCATCGAGTTTTTTCATCGCCCTACCTCCTCATGAAGATCCGCGCGTACTCGGGGCTCGCCTTCAAGAGCTCTTCGTGGGCGCCCGAGGCCGCCACCCGCCCGCGCTCAAGCACGAGAACGCGCGAGGCCCAGCGGATCTGGCTTAAGCGGTGGGTAATGATGAAGGTGGTCCGCTCGCGGCTGATGCGGCGCATCGCCTTCTGGATCTCGTCCTCGGTCCGGGAATCGATGGCGCTCGTCGAGTCGTCGAGCACGAGGATGCGCGGGTCGGTGAGGAAGGCGCGGGCGATGGCGATGCGCTGCTTCTGCCCGCCGGAGAGGGTCACCCCCCGCTCGCCGATCACCGTCTCGTAGCCGTCCTTGAACTCCATGATGAAGTCGTGGGCGCAGGCGGCCCTGGCCACTTCCTCAACCCGCTGCCGGCTCACGCCCGGCGAACCGAAGGCGATGTTTTCGCGAATGCTCCTTGAAAACAGGAAGACGTCCTGCTCGATCGACGCGATCTGCGAGCGCAGGCTCCCGATGCTCCACTCCCGCACGTCGACGCCGTCCACCAGGATGGAGCCGGCGGTGGCGTCGTAGACGCGATTCAGGAGCCGGGTGATGGTGCTCTTGCCCGAGCCCGTCTTGCCCACGATGGCGACGGTCTCGCCCGGTTCCACCCGGAAGCTCACGTCCGCGAGGCTCGGCTTGTCGCCGTAGGAAAAGCCGACGTTCTTGAACTCGACCGCGCCGCGGATGGGCCGGGCCGTCCCGCCGGGGTTTTCGTCGAGCTCGGTCTTCGCCGTGAGGAGGTGAAGGATGCGGCGCGCCCCGGCGATTCCCATCTGCACCAGCTGGAACGAGTAGAGCGAGATGAAGGTGGGGAAGCGGAAGGCGCCCATGAGACCGAGGAAGCTCACGAGTTCCCCGAGGCCGATGAGCTTCTGGCCGTAGAGCCAGAGCCCGTGCAGAAAGGCGAGCGCCCAGCACAAGGTGAAGGCGAGCATGGGGAAGTACTTGCTCTGCACGATTCCCTGCTTGAGGTAGAAATCGCGATAACGCCGGGCCTGGTCCCTGAATTTTTCCCAGGACGTTTTCTCCCGGACGTTCGACTTGACGATCTCCACCCCCGAGATGTCCTCCTCCAGGTCCGAGTTCATGACGCCGAACTGCTCGCGCTCCGCGGCGCTCACCGGCCCCAGGCGGCGGGCGTAATCCCAGACGGTGAGGAAGAGCAGGACGACGAAAACCAAGGGGACGATGAGCAGACGCCAGTCGAGCACGGCCACCAGCACGAAGGGTGCGACCAGCCCCATCCCGGAATCGATGAGGAGCATGACGCCGGGGGAAAACATGGTGTTGAGCTGGTGCACGTCGTTGGTGGCGCGCGCCATGACGTCTCCGATGCGCCGGCGTCCGTGAAAGGTGAGGCTCTTGCCGAGGAGCGAGCCGTAGAGCTCGTCCCGCGCGTCGCGCTCGATGCGCTGGGCCATGAACTCGATGGCGTAGTTGCGCACCAGGCCGAACACGCCCTGCCCGACCGCCAGGACGATGATGAACGCGACCACCCCGTACAGCGCCTGGAGGTCCCAGCCCGGGGTCGTGATGACCCCGAAAGCCCGGCCGATCATCACCTGGATCTCCGAGTAGGAAAAATTGTTGATGATCGAGGCGATGAGGGCCGCCAGCGGGAAGAGCGGGTAGCGCAGGGAATGCGAAACGATCCAGGCCACCGCCCCGGAGCGGTTGTAATGACGTTCGCGGCCGGTGCGGAATTCCAGGTTCTGGACGACGGTCTTGGGCGCCATAAGGGTAGTTAGAAGATACTATAGAGGCCTCAACGGGACAATTGCAAGCGGCGTCATTTCACAATCAGGATGAAATCCGTCGCGGACGCATTTCAATTGAAATACAGGCCGCCGGACGAAGTCGGTGCGGAGCCGCATGGGAATCGCTCATTGAAACCTGAAGCCTTTTTTCCTGCAGAGCGTGAGGCAGGCGCCGACCACGCCCGGGTCGTACAGCGTTCCCTTGTTCCGCGTTATCTCGGCGACGGCGGCGTCGACCCCGGGCGCCGTGCGGTACATGGCCTGGCTCGTCATCGCCACCACCACCTCGGCCACGGCGAGGATCCGCGCCTGCGGGAGAATGGCGTCCGCCTTGAGCCTGTGGGGATAACCCGAGCCGTCAAGGCGTTCGTGGTGCTGGAGAACGATTTCGGCGACCGGCTGGGAAAAACCGAGCGTCTTCAGGATCGCGTATCCGGTCTGGGGATGGGCCTTGACGAGCCCGGATTCATCCGCGTTCAGTTTCCCGTGTTTGGCAAGAATCGAAATCGGAACGGCGATCTCGCCGATGTCGTGCAATAGACCGGCGATCCGGAGGCCTTCGCGGAGGTCGGGCGGCAGATTCATTTCCGCCGCCAGGGCGGAGGCCAATTCGGCCACGCGTTTTTGGTGACCGACCAGGAATGAATTGACGACATCCATGATCGCCGTCAAAGACGATATGACGTTCCCCGCCGCGAGCATGTCTTCCTGCGGTTTCATAACCCCACCTCCCGTTTCCGTTCGCTCCCGGCCGGGCGGCGGGAGCAATCCCCATTATATCGTCCAACGGGCCGTTCCGCCAATGGAAAGCCCGGCGCCGATCGAAAAAGAAACGGGGGATGGCTTTTAGTCCGTCGTCCGTCCGGCGGTGCGACCGGTGAGCGATGCCGCGGCGGATGAAACCGCCGGCGCACGCCGGGCACGCATCAGTCCCCGCGCGTACACCGCCGCGACGAAGGAGATCTCGACGCCGTCCGCGAGCGCCTGGACCCGGAGAATCTCAGCGGTTCACTTCTCTTCCTCATCCGCTCTTGCCCGCAGTTACGTGTCCTACAATGCCCGTTCGAGCGCCCGGTTCAGGCGCTTGTTGAACTCTGCCGGGGCTTTGAGCTCCACTCCCTCAATGAGCAAGGCCTGCTCGAAGAGGAGGCGCGTCGCGTCCTCGAACACGGCGTCGTCCTTGACGTCCTCGAGCTTCTTCACGATGGGATGCTTCGGGTTGATCTCGAGGATGGGCTTGAAGTCCGGCAGGTCCTTCTGTCCCATGGACTTGAGGAGGTGCTGCATCTGGATGGTCGGATCGGCCGAATCCACCACGATGCAGGAGGGCGAATCGGAGAGGCGGGAGCTCGCCTTCACTTCCTTCACCTCGTCCTTCAAGACCTGGCCCATGCGCTTGACGACCGAATCGATCTCCTTTTCGGACTGCTTGTCCTCGTCGGTCTTCAGGTCCTCGGCCGCGTCGCTCCGGTTGACGGCCTTGAGCTCGACGTCCTTGTACGTGTGGATCGCCGGCACGACGATCTCGTCGATCTCGTCGTCCATGATGAGCACCTCGACGTCCTTCGCCTTGTACATTTCCAGGAGCGGGGAGCGGCGGAGGGTCTCCTCGTTCTCTCCGGTGACGTAGTAGACGGCCTTCTGGTCGGGCTTCATGCGCTGCTTGTACTCGGACAGGCTCACCAGGCCCTCCTCCGTGCTGGACTTCCAGCGCACGAGCTCGAGCAGGGCGTCGCGGTTGGAGAAATCCTGGTAGAGCCCCTCCTTGATGGGCTTGCGGAACTCCCGGTAGAACGCGGCGTACTTCTCCTTGTCCACGGACAGCGCCGCGAGCTCGGAGAGGATTTTCTTGACCGAGGCGGCCCGGATATTCACCATCACCCGGTTCTTCTGGAGGATCTCGCGGCTCACGTTCAGGGGCAGGTCGTCCGAGTCGATGACGCCCTTGACGAAGCGCAGGTAGGGGGGCAGAAGCTCCTTCTCGTCGTCGGTGATGAAGACGCGCTTCACGTACAGCTTCACGCCCGGCTTGTAGTCCATGTAGTAGAGGTCGAAGGGCGCCTTCTTGGGAATGTAAAAAAGCGTCGTGTACTGGAGCGCGCCCTCGGCGTGGGTGTGCACGTAGTGGAACGGGTCCTCCGTGTCGTGGGTGATCGTCTTGTAGAACTCAAAGTAGTCCTTTTCCTTGAGCTCGTTCTTGGGCCTCTTCCAGAGGGCCGAGGCCGAGTTGATCTGCTCGGTCTTTTCGGTTTTCTTCTTGTCCTTCTCCTCGGCGTAATGGAGGAAGATGGGGAACGGGATGTGGTTCGAGTATTTCTTGACGATGGACTCGATCGACCAGCGCTCGGCGTACTCGACCCCCTCTTCGTTCAAATGGAGGGTGACGTCGGTGCCGGCCTTGTCCCGCCCGGCCGGCTCGAGGTCGAACCCGCCCTTGCCGTCGCTCGTCCAGCGGAAGGCCGCCTCCCCGCCCGCCTTGCGCGTGACGACCTCGGCCTTCTCCGCCACCATGAAGATCGAGTAGAATCCCACGCCGAACTGGCCGATGAGGCTCGCGTCGATCGCCGCGCCGGGCTTGATCTGGGCCAGGAATTTGCGGGTGCCCGAATTCGCGATGGTGCCGAGGTTGTCCACCAGGTCCTCCTCGCTCATGCCGATGCCGGAATCCGACACGGTGAGGGTCTTGGCCTCCTTGTCGAAGCGGATGTCGATGCGCGGGTCGAAGGCCACCCCCTTGAACGCCTCGTCGGTGAGGGTCAGGTACTTGAGCTTGTCCAGCGCGTCCGAGGCGTTGGAGACGAGCTCGCGCAGGAAGATTTCCTTGTGCGAGTAGAGGGAGTGGATGATGAGGTCGAGAAGTTGACTTACCTCGGTCTTGAATTCGTGCTTTGACATTTCAGGCTCCTTTCGGTATCATGTCGTTCTTATTCCATAATTCAAGCGTATTGACGATTATTACCGTTCTTTCAATTGTTCGGAAAATCCGGGGCGCGAAACGCGCCTTCGGCAAGCAATAATATAATAAAAACGAACCGGGAATGAAAAGAGGGGAATTTACTTTATTCGCATCGTGATTCGCCATGCGGAGGGGACTGCAAAAAGATTCCGGAAGAATCGGTTCGCAAGTCATGGTTCGACAAGCTCACCATGACGTTTCGTCGCCCTGAGCTTGCCGAAGGGTGACGAAACGAAGGATTCTTTCAGCTTTCCCGGAAGTGGAGACTTTGATTGGAAAAGCAATATCGCCTGCCGCTCGACCTCATGGAACGCTTCATGGTCGACGTGTTCGTCAAAGCCGGGGTGCCCCCGGCCGACGCGGCCGTCTGCGCCGCGGTTCTCGCCGAGTCCGACAAGCGCGGCATCGACTCGCACGGCATCGGGCGGCTGAAGACCATCTACATCGACCGCATCCGGGACGGCATCATCAACCCGGTGACGAAGATCGACGTGGTGCGCGAGGGACCGACCACGGCCGTCCTCGACGGCAATGACGGCATGGGCCAGGTGATCGCGACCAAGGCGATGGAGACCGCCGTCGCCAAGGCCGGACAATACGGCACGGGCATGGTGGCCGTGCGCAACTCCAACCACTACGGGATCGCCGGGTACTACGCCCTCATGGCGATCAGGGCCGGCATGATCGGCATCACCGGCACCAACGCCCGGCCCTCGGTGGCGCCCACCTTCGGCATCGACAACCTCCTCGGCACCAACCCCCTCACCATCGGCCTGCCCACGGACGAGGAATTCCCCTTCCTCATCGACTGCGCCACCTCCATCATCCAGCGCGGCAAGGTCGAGGTCTACGCCCGCCAGCGCAAGCGCCTGCCCAAGGGCTGGGTGATCAGCCGCAAGGGCAAGTCCAAGACGAGCGCCAAGGCGGTCTTGAAGGCCCTCCTCAAGGGCGACGCCGCGCTCGTGCCGCTGGGCGGCATCGGCGAAGAGACTTCCGGCTACAAGGGCTACGGCTACGCCACCGTGGTGGAGATCCTCTCCGCCGCGCTCCAGGGCGGCGCCTTCCTCACCGCCCTCTCCGGCTACAAGGACGGCCGCCGCGAGCCGCACCGGCTCGGGCACTTCTTCATGGCCGTGGACGTGGCGGCCTTCACCGACCCGGCCGAGTTCAGGAAAACGGCCGGCGACATCCTGCGCCAGCTCCGGAATTCCGCCACCATGCCCGACCACGACCGCATCTGGACCGCGGGAGAGAAGGAGCACGACGCCGAGGTGGAGCGCCTGGCGCTCGGCGTGCCGGTGGATCCGGTGGTGCAGGAGGAAATGATCGAGCTCAAGCACCGCTTCGGCCTCACTCAATACGTGTTTCCGTTCGAGGAGGAAGTGCACGACAAGAAGCGGCGCCAGCGCGAGGAGCGCGAGCGCAAGGCCGAGCTGCGGCGGGAGCGGAAGCGGAAGAAGAAAGAGTCGCCGGCCTGACCCGGCGCCTGTTCCGAATGAGACGAGCCTTTTTAAAAAATCTTCCTAAAGTTTACGATAACTTTCATCTTTTGGAGATTTTAAAGCGAATATTTTTAAGAATATTTGAAAAAAAGATTGAACAGCAAATAGCACGAGTGATATTATCAGTCGGGGTCAATCAAGAAATACTGGCAAAAAAAATCAAAGGAGGTTTCTCATGAAGAAATCAGTGCTGGTATCGCTAACAGTCTTTTTAACAATGTTTTTGCTGACCGGCTGCCCGGCTGCCGGAACGACGACGCCGACGTCGGCACCCACAATAACTGAAGACTTTGAAGGGTATGTGCTCGGCGCTTGGACCGGAGGAGAGCTCGCCTGGGATACGGTGGCCAACATAACGTCTACAATCGTTGCTGATCCTCTTGGAACTCACGGAAACGTTCTTGAAGTAGTCACCACGGACTATAACTCCGCGGTTATAGTTCCAATCACCATCCCCGTCGGGCACGATTTATCGGAATACGCTTCCGTAAGCGTGGACGTCATCTGGTCATCCGGCGACGTCACCTTCAAGGATGTATTGGTATACGCATTCGCCGCCGCTCCAACAGGCGCATTTTATAATGACAGTCAGACTTGTACGACGTTGAATTATATCGGGCTTCAGGGCAATGGCGTCGCCGCCGCCGATGCCGCCAACTGGGCGTCACCGTTGTCCATTGCAATCGCTGGAGGCGCCTTGACCGGTACGATTTACGTTCCGATCGGCACCAACAACTCGGGTTCTACTATGTATATTGATAATATCACTTTCAATCCATAAAATAATTCAGTAATACTTTTTCCACACCCTTCATTATTGAAGGGTGTGGATTATAAAAGTATATAGTATTTCTGCAAGTAAATAAAACACACATCGAATATCGATATAATTATCGTAAAAATTCGAGCATTTATATGATAAAGAAATTTCATAGTAAATATTTTTTACTACTCATCTGTATTACTTTATACGCCTGTAATGCAATAATAATACACGAAATTCCAAGTGGAACCCCTCTTTGGGCGCAATATCCCATCACTGAGAATACACTCTCCGGATTCGTATCCACTTCATGTGCCGGAGACGCTGTTTATGCTGCAGGTTTCTTAATGAACGGGCAAATTCAAATTGGTAATGGCGTAACAGCTAAAGGTATTAGTACTACATATAATCTACTTCTTGTTAAATACGACAATGATGGCAAAGCTCTTTGGGCAAAATATCCCATCTCCGGCGGTAATTCTATATTTTCAAATGTAAAATTTTTTAATAACGTGGTATTTGTTATCGGTAATATCTCATCAGACGCGTTTGATTTGGGAGATTCCGTAACAATCACGGCTTCTTCCTATGAAAGAATGATATTGGTAAAATATTCCTCTCATGGAAATGTGATTTTCGCACAAACCACAACTGGGAACGCTTCCTGCTCTGCGCTGGGTTTGGATGTAAATAATGATGGGGTTTTCGTGATCGGTAAAATCACAGGACCAGGTTTGGCTGATTTTGGTAATAACGTACAAATCAATTTATCCGGCAAAAACAGCATGGCATTTATTGTAAAATATAATAAAAATGGAATTGCGCAATGGCTAAAGACTGCCACCTCAGCCTCAGACTCTTTTTTTTCATCCATCGCGCTAAGCAACGATGGAATTTTTCTCGCTGGGACCTTTAGTGGAACTGATATAATAGATTTTGGTAATGCGGTAGAAATAAATGGTCAATATTCTGACGCGAACCCAATGATTGTAAAATATTCTCATCAAGGCGACCCACAATGGGCGCGAACAACCGTATCTGGCACAGACGGTTCTTGCGGCTTTAATAGTATTGATGTAAATGACCAAATAGTCTGTGTAGCTGGTACGATTTCCGGCCAAAACCAATTTAAATTTGCCTATGGGGTCAATATAAAAGGCATTTCAGAGGGTACTAATTTAGCAGTCGTAGCATATGAGAAAAACGGTACTCCATTATGGGCGCGCACAAGTACCTGTGGAAATCATTCTTCACAATTCACCGGTATTCGTATTGATGAAAACAATATATATGTTTGCGGTACACTGGGTGGCTTCGATACATTTGGTTTCGGTAATGGTGTTTATGTTGATGCAATAGGTGGAGAAAATCCCTTGCTGGTAAAATACAACAGCAATGGCACTGCGCAATGGGCAAAATCTTTGTTTCCACCGATTACTGGAATGGGGTATGCGGATTTTTGTCAAATAGACAGCGAAAATAATTCAGTATACGCAATTGGAGCTGTTTCGTATGGAACGTTCAATTTCGGTAATAATGTTAGTGTAACAGGCTATGCCTATGAAAATTGCCTTGTTCTAAAATACATGAAGTAGCTCATTTTTTTCTTTATAAAGTTGAAATAATAGTTGATAAGATCTGGCATTAAAATCGATGGCGTTTTTTCAAATATTGTAAATAGGGCTTCCTGAAAAAGTCAAAAACAGCCCTTTACGACACAATAGTACCTATATGTGAGATAGCGGACCGCCCGCCGATAGC
>JAFGSW010000030.1 GCA_016934415.1 Spirochaetales bacterium
GACATATAGTTCCCCTTTCCCAAGGAACAGTATGCAGGATGGCGCCACCTGTTTCAATTATGTTGACGTCGCACTAGTACTTATCTCGTTTCTTGTCGTGTCCCTCCCTTGCTTGTTTTCCCGGATTCCTGGTTTCCTTATAGCTTTTCCACTTCTTCTGTCCTCTGTGCGGAGACTGTCCCGAGCTCATCGAGGAATGTGCCTCTGTGTCGAACAGCAGCGGTTTTCTCACGCGCGGCGGATGCGCTGGTCGAAGCCGTCGTGACTCACCTGGCGGATGTCCTCGATGGCGTAGAAGGCCGACCGGTCGAAGCGGGCGATCCGGTTGGTGAAATCCGCCAACTCGCGGCGCTTGACCACGGCATGCACTACGTGTACGAGGTGGGCGGAGGAACGGGCCTTGTAGAAAGTCGGCCTGTATCCCACCACACGCAGCCGCTTCAGGAAGCTCTCCGGGTTCTTGCGGGTGATGAACCGGATGCTCATGAAGCCGATGGAGAGCTTCTCCTCGAGCCACATGCCGGCGTAGGTGCCGACGGAGTACCCGAGCGCGTAGGCGAAGAGATAGTGCCATTCGGACAGGTGATCGAGAATCGCGGAAATGGCGAGCAGATAAACGATGATCTCCACGAAGCTCACAGCCGCGGACAGTTTCTTGAAGCCCCGCGCCGTAAAAATGAGCCCGATCGTGGAAAGACCGACGTCAACCACTTTGGCCGTGAAAATGAGAAGCGGAATGACGAGTGCCCGGAAAATCTGCGAATCCAGGATCGATGTAACGTTTGAAACGAAGGAAATCATGTGAGTTCTCCTTTCCGGCGGCGTGGAGAACTCGCATCATTTCCTTCGTCAGATCACCTAAATCGAGTTATTCTCCGTTCGCCAAAGAAAAGCTTTTCACACACTCTGGAAACACGACGCCAACCGAGCGGGTCGGGATCGCCATCATCTTGAACGTGCATAGCCTTATACCTCCGCTTATAAGTATATAGCAGAATCCCCGTTTCGGCAAAGAAGAGTGGCCCCCACTTGACAGCTGAAATCATTCTCCTACAATCCGGGTAAGTGGTCGCTCGAAAAGGCCCTTTCTGCCGGTCGCGTCTTGTTCGGGCGACGTTTTCATAAAAATACGGCGAAGAAAGGCGGCGGGCATCGGTGTTCCTGAGAGAAATCACCGGTAAAATCCAGTATCTGAAGGGGATCGGGCCCCGCCTCGCCTCCCGGTTCGAGAAACTGGGGGTCGTTACGATCGCCGATCTCCTCCTCCACGCGCCGCGTACCTACGAGGACCGGGGCGAGATCACCCCCATCAACCGAACGCCCGGCAAGGAACGCGCCCATGTCATCGCCACGGTGGCGGCGCACGACTACCTCGGCTTCGGCCGGAAACGGACCCTCAAGGTCTACGTCCGGGATTCGAGCGGCGTCGCCTGCCTCGTCTGTTTCGGCAGGGATTTCCTGGAGCGGGTGTTCGTCATCGGCGGGCGCTTTTTCATCTCCGGCTCGTTCGTCTACCGGTTCGGCGAAATCCAATGTTCGGCTTTCGACTACCTGCCCGCGCAGGACTATGAAAAGAAAAAGAACAAGGTCTTTCCCCTCTACCCGCTCACCGAGGGCTTGTTTCAAAAAACCATCCAAGGCGCGATGGAGCGCGCGCTCGCCGAATACGGTCCCGGCATCGACGACGAGCTTCCGCCCTCGATCAGGGAGAAATACGGGTTTCCGGCCAAGCGCGACGCCCTCGCCGCCGTTCATTTTCCGGCCGATCAGGCGGCTCTTGACCGCGGCCGCGCGGCGCTCGTCTACGAAGAGCTCTTCTACCTGGAGATCACCATCCTCCGCGCCGCCCTGCTCCGGAAGACGAAGCGCCCGGCTCGCCGGTCGATCGTCTTCGACTTGAAGAAGCGCCTTCTCGCGCGCCTCCCCTTCCGGTTGACCGCAGACCAGGAACGGGCGATATCCGAGATCGAGCGCGACCTCTTTTCCGACCTTCCCCTCTACCGCCTCCTCCAGGGGGACGTGGGCTCGGGCAAGACGCTCGTCGCCCTGATCGCCGCCCTGGACGCGATCGAGTCCGGTGACCAGGCCGTCTTCATGGCGCCCACCGAGCTCCTCGCCCGGCAGCACGCCGAGACGGCCGCTTCGCTTGTCGAGCCCCTGGGGGTGCGCATCGCCCTGCTCGTCGGAAGCCTGGAACAAAGCGCGCGCGACCGCCTCCGCGCCTCGCTGCGCGCGGGCGAAATCGACCTCCTCGTCGGCACCCACGCCCTCTTCTCCGGAGACGTCGAGTACAAGCGTCTGGGCCTGGCGATCATCGACGAGCAGCACCGCTTCGGCGTGCTGCAGCGCAAGGCCCTGGCCGGGAAAGGCGCCGTCCCCGATCTCCTCCTCATGACCGCCACGCCCATCCCGCGCAGTCTGGCGCTCACCGCCTTCGGCGATCTGGACTCGACCCTGATCAAAACCAAACCGCCCGGCCGCATGAAGGTCATCACCCACCTCACCCGCGAGGGAAACGAGGCCAAGGTCTACGAGCGCGTCCGCGCCGAGCTCGCCGCGGGACGCCAGGCGTATTTCGTCTATCCGCTCATCGAGGAATCGGAAAAGATCGATTTAAAGAACGCGATCGACATGTACGAAAATCTGGCGCGCTCGGTGTTCCCGGAATTCCGTTTCGGCCTCATTCACTCGCGGGTGAGCGAGGAGGAGAAGCGCGAGACGATGGAGAAGTTCGTGCGGGGTGAAATCGACGCCCTCGTCGCCACGAGCGTGGTGGAGGTGGGGGTGGACGTGCCCAATGCCACCGCTCTCGTGGTGGAACACGCCGAGCGCTTCGGACTTTCGGCCCTGCACCAGCTGCGCGGCCGGGTGGGACGAAGCGCGCGCCAGTCGTATTCTTTTCTCGTCTACGGCCGGACGCTCACCCCGGATGCCGTGCGCCGGTTGAAGATCATGCTTTCTACCGACGACGGGTTCGCCGTTGCCGAAGAGGACCTGAAGATCCGCGGCCCGGGCGCGCTCCTGGGCGTGATGCAGTCGGGCTTCCTGAGCCTCTCCTTCGCCGATCTTATCCGGGACGCGGACGTCCTCCTGCGCGCGAAGGCCGACGCCGCCGCCCTCCTCTCCGACGATCCCGGTCTCCTCTCGGCCGACACCGGAGTCGTGCGGGAAGTGCTCGAGCGCGTTCCGCCGTTCCCGGCGGATTTTCTGGAAACGGGGTAAAGCGTGAGAATCACCGGAGGCGTCTATAAAGGCCGGAACATCGTGTGCCCGCCGGGAGAAATACGGCCGGCCATGGACCGGATGAGGGAGAGCGTGTTCGCCGTGCTCGGCGACCTCACGGACCGTTCCTTCCTGGACCTGTTTTCCGGTTCCGGAGTCGTCGGCATTGAAGCCGCCTCGCGCGGCGCCTGGCCGGTGGTGCTCGTGGAAAAGGACGCGCGCAAAATCGGAACGCTCAAGCGCAACGTCTCGTTCGTCACGAACCCAGTGGAGGTACGGCTTTCGCCCGCGGAGCGTTATGTGAAAAAAGCCGGCCGTTCCTTCGATTGTATCTTCCTGGATCCGCCTTTCCGTTATCCGGCCAAGGCCGCGCTTTTCTCCCTCATCGCCGCCCACGGCGTGCTCTCCGAAGACGGCTTGATTCTTATCCACCTGCCGAAAGCGGAGGCCCGGGATTTGACGGTGACCGATTTCGAGCTGCGCGACGAGCGCCGCTACGGCAACTCGCACGTTATTTTTTACGGGAAGAAAGCGGTTTCGTTTCGCGGGTGACGGGGAAGCTACCTGTCTATCAAATCCAGCCAAGTGGCGTACTGGACGCCGAGGGAATCAAGCTCCTCGTCCGATACGGTTGGGAAGGATTGTCGGCTTCGTTCTCTTTTTTGGATCTCGGTTAGATCCAGGTAGACCACCTGTTTCCTTTCGCTTTTCTCCATGCCTCTAGCCCTCTAAAAAAAGATTTTCTATGCCTTCTTACCAAAAAATATAGCGCGTTTTGCGCAAAAAACTAACGGGCGCGGATTTTTTGGAGAGACGGCAACCTCAGGCGAAGAGCTGCGAAATGCCGCGATATCAGTCGGTGACCCGCTCCACGTAATCCATGGTTTCGGTGTTGATGCGGACCTTGTCGCCCTGCTTGATAAAAAGCGGAACACGGACGACCAGTCCCGTCTCCAGAGTGACCGGTTTGGTGCTTCCACTGACCGTGTCTCCCTTAATGGCGTTCTGCGCTTCCGTGACCGCAAAGACCATTTTATAGGGAATGACGATGTTGATCGGCTGGTTTTCCCAGATCACCACCTGGTAGACTTCACCTTCCTTCAGAAAACCTTTTTTATCGTCCAGCCCGTGCTTGGGCACTTCGAGTTGTTCGTAGGTTTTGGTATCCATAAAATGGAAGAATTGGTCGTCCGAGTACAAATATTGGGAATACTTGTTGTCGACCTGGGCATCCTCAACAGATTCCTGGGTCTTTGTGGTCTGCGTGAGAACCGATCCTGTTTTCAGGTTTTTCATCTTCAAGCGCACGAAGGCCGAGCCCTTGCCGGGATTCACGAATTCCCTCTCGACAACTTCATACGGATCGTTCTTGATTAACAGAAATGTGCCTTTCGCTATTTCTCCTGCCCTGATCATACCTGTCCTCAATTGTATTGGAATATAGGTTCGAAAAAAAATCAGGTACCATTATATTTTTCTTGAATCAACTGTCAAGGGGCCGAGGAGAAGCCGGGAAGAAGAGGGAATTAATGAGGAAACCAGGAAGGAGAAAAGGAGAAAGAAAATAAAGTAAAAAATATGTTAACTAAATTTTTATGATCAACCATTATACAATTGATCCAGCTTCTCTAAATTTTCTATTTTCCTCTTTTCTTGGTTTCCTCCCTTCTTGGCTTCCTTAGAAATCCTTTCCGGGTTCCCTCAGCTGCGGTCGGTGTACCAGGCGAAGGGGATGACCTCCTGTATTTTCTCCTTCCCGAGCAGCACCATGAGCAGGCGGTCGAAACCGAGCGCGTTGCCGGATGAGGCGGGCATATCCGCGGCCATGATCCTCGCGAGATCCCCGTCCGGCGGGTGCGGGGTGTGCGCAACTCGTTTCTTCTCCCCCTCCTCCCTGAAAAAACTCGCGATCCGGGAACGATCTCGTTCCTCCGTATAGCAGTTGGCGATTTCAATTCCTCCGATGTAAAGCTCCCACCGTTCGGCGTACATCCCGCCCGGCCGTACGAGCGCGAGAGTCGGCAGCGCGGCCGGGTAATCGAGGATGAAGAGCGGCCGGCCGGCCGGAAGCCGGGGCTCGACGGCCTGCAGGAAAACCTTGTGAAACAGGCTCTCCCACGAATCCGCGGACGAGACGGCCGATCCCAGGCCGGCGGCCGCATCAGCCAGCGCTTCGCGTTCGAACAGGGCCTCCAGGTCGAGCCCGGCGGTTTCGCTGAAGGCCTCGCGCATCGTGAGTCTTCGGAAAGGCGGTGAAAGGTCGACCGTTCGGCCGCGTACGGTCACGGTGCCGCCAATCCCGAGCGACTGGCGGAGGAAATCGAAATACTCCTCCTGAAGCGCAAGCGAATCGAGGTAGCCGGCGCCCGCCGTGTACCACTCAAGCATGGTGAACTCGGGATGGTGGATGCCGGTGGGCGGCTCGCCGTTGCGAAAGCACTTCGTGATCTGGAAGACGTCTCCGCTCCCCTGCGCCAGGAGACGCTTCATGTAGACTTCGGGCGATGGAATCAAATAGAGCGGCCGAGGTCGGCCGAAATGGTCTCGGAATTCGACCGCCGACACCTCGATGGTCGATTCGGGGATGAGGGCGGGTGCGAGGAACGGGGTGTCTATTTCCGCGTATCCCCGGTCCCAGAAAAATTCCCGGGTGGCGCGCAGAGCGGCGGCGCGAGTACGGAAGGTGGTGAGTGAAGTGGAGTTCACATCGCAGTTGTACCGGAAACCTGACGTTTAATCAATGATAACGACGATTTTCCCCTGCCGCAAAAGTTCGCGGTTGGCCTCGTTTGCGAGCAGCATGCGGGCCGCTTCCTCGGAGATGACGAGATCGCTGTCGTAGGTTCCGTACACCGCGAACGCGGTGACGGTGAGCGGATCGACTCCGGCGCGCGCGGCGTACGCGCTTTTTTCGATCGAGCGGACGAAGCCGACCATACCCCGGGCAAGGAGCGCCTGCGGATCGACCATGGTCATGTCGAGCACGGGCTCGATGGTCTGTCGAGATGAAAGGTAAAAAAGGCGAGGGAAAAGCGCCGGACGATAAGGATACATCGCCTCGTTGCCTTTCCCGAAGGAGATGTTTTTACCGCGGGCGTCGATTACCAGGCCCGTGAAAACCCGCGTGGCGTAATACCCGGGCGAGGCCGGCAATGGACGGGGGGTATCACCGGCGACGAAAGAGTCGGTGAGGCCATGGGCCCCGTAAAACGGGTACTCATGTACGACGGTAAGGGATTTGAAATCCTCGGACACGGTGGACCGGGTTATGGTTCCCGCCGCGGAGAGCGCGGGGAGGGCCGCCATCACGCGCCGCACGCGGGGATCAGGTTCGGGATCGGCGAGGAATTCGCCCACTGTTTGCGACGAGCGGAGTGTCAGCGCGTAAAGCGCGTCCAGGAAAAGATCGCTCAGGGCCTCCCGCACGCGCTCTTCCGCCGCCCTTCGCGCTTCGGGGAATTGATAGCGGTCAAGATCGAGCCGAATTGTGATTTCCAATCGTAATATCGCGTTTCCCCAATCCGGTCCGCTTTTCACCCGAATGCCGCCATCCTGGGCGAGAACGCCGCTATCGGCGAAGCCGCCGCTTTCAGCGAAGCCGCCGCTCTGGGCGGATGCGCACAGCGCGCCCAAGAAGAACGCGATCACCGGCGCGATTCTCTTCATCACTCGAGACTCCTTCTTTTTACTCATCGGCCGTTCGGAGGGCATTATTGAGTCGGTACGGCGAATCGAAGAACCGCAGATATCATCTGCGTGGCTCAACTTTCTTGGTGATAGATTGCGTCAATGAAAATCAATACCCGATTATAACTTCTCCCCGAAATAGATGCCCGCCCATTCCCAGCCGCCGTTGATCTCCGGATCGGCCGGAAAATCGACTTTCCGGAAATAGAAGTACCACGTGGGATGGATCCGGAACGCCCAATTGTCCGTGCGCAGGTACGCCTCCCGGGCGTTGGAGTCGATATCGAGCTTTTGATCGACCGAGACGTTCGAATGGAGCAAGAAGGTTCCGATGTAATTGGTCAGAGAGGCCTCGGTGAAAACGTTGAGCGAATCGTCCTTGATTTGCTCCCAGGTAAGCGTAAAAAAATAACCGTTGGCGCGGCAGGCCTTCAGCTCGCGGACATCCTTTCGCTCGATAGCCTGGCGGATGATATTCACCAGCTCGTTCAAGTCCTGGCGCACCCAGGCGGCCTTGCCCTCGTACAGCACGAGTTTTTCCTTGACCCGGGAGACGGCGTTGGGAAAGCCGGGAATGGTCGTAGTAGGCGACGCGAGAAATTGCCGATAGGCCGTGAAGGCGTGTGCGTAATCGCCGACCTCTTCATAGGCGCGGGCTAGGGAAAAATAGGTTGCGCCGACGTCGATCGACCGGGGAAAACGTTCGAGCAGTTTCAGGTACGCGTGGATTTTCTCCTCCGGCCGCGCGCTTAAAGCCGCGATGTGCTGCAGGCAGTATTTATGGACGTATTCGCCCGCAAAAAACAAGTCTTCGTAGGCGGCGAGAACTTTCTCGTAGTAGTGTACGGCGAAGAGCGGGGCGCCGAGTTTCTCGTATGTCTGCGCGACCACCGCCAGATAGTATCCGTTGAACTGGTCATCCGGAAAACGTCCGGCGATATACGTCAGGTAGAGTATTTTTTCCTGCTCCCGTCCCGAGGTGTTGTACAACTCGATGATCTGCTTGTTGACGATGAAGCGTTCCCGCGTCCGTTCCGGAGTCTTGTATTTCTCAATCAGTCCGAAGAGGTCTTCAAGCTGCGAGCTGCGGCCGACGGTTCCCAGCGAGAATGGATCAAACTCACGGTGACACGCCGTCAAGACGAGCGCCCAGCACGCGACGACGAGAAGAACAAGGACACGGCGCACTATGTTCATGAAAGCATGGTAGCACGGCCCGCGCGGGCAAGGCAAGCTCGATAGTCTGTCCTCCGGCCACTCATCTTCGTAAAGGACACGTCTCTCGCAACGCAGTGTCCAGCGAGTACACGGAGGGAACGTGGAATACGGAGAGAGAAAAAACGATTTCCACATGCTATGGAAACCTTTTTTTTGTGCTTCCTCCTCCGTACCCTCCTCTTCCCTCAGTGCTCGGAGCCTGCCCTGAGCGAGGCGGCCATCCCCTGCGGGATTCTCTGAGCCCGCTCCGCCGAGTCGAAGGGTGTCCTTCCTTATCAGGGTTGGCGACCCGGTGTTTATCGCCCTTGCCGCCGGCGTTTGTGTCGTGTTATAGTTGCGAATGGTCACGGACGCCGCGACGCGCCGGGATCGTTGCAAGCGACACAAACGGATCGGAACACATTCATGTCGGAGAAAATCACCTGGCGGGAAAATCGCATCATCGTCCCCGAGGAACCCATCATCCCTTTCATCGAAGGCGACGGCACGGGACCCGATATCTGGAGGGCCGCGGTGCGCGTCTTCGACGCCGCCGTCCGCATTTCTTCGGGCGGGAAAAGAAAAATCGAATGGCTCGAAGTGCTGGCGGGTGAAAAGGCGAAAAACCTGACCGGCGACTGGCTGCCCGAGGCCACCATCGAGAGCTTTCGGGAGCACCGCATCGGCATCAAGGGACCGCTTACCACGCCGGTCGGGGGCGGACACCGGAGCCTCAACGTCGCCCTGCGCCGAATCCTCGATCTCTACGTCTGCCTTCGTCCCGTCTCGTATTATCCCGGCGTTCCCTCGCCGGTCAAGGAGCCGCAGCTCGTGGACATGGTCGTTTTCCGCGAGAACACCGAGGACGTGTACGCCGGGCTGGAGCTCAAGTCCGGCACCCCCGAGGCCGCGCGGCTCATCGAATTCTGCGAAAAGGAATTCGGATGGCGGATCCGTCCCGATTCCGGAGTCGGAATGAAGCCGATCAGCCGCGCGGGAAGCGAACGGCTCATCCGCGCCGCGATTCGGTATGCCGTTGCCCATAAGCGGACGTCGGTTACCTTCGTGCACAAGGGCAACATCCAGAAATTTACGGAGGGAGCGTTCACCGAATGGGGCTACGATCTCGCCCGTCGCGAATTCGGCGAGCAGACCGTGCGCTGGAACGAGACTCGGGAGAACGAGACCCGGATCGTCATCCAGGACACGATCGCCGACATTTTCCTCCAGCAAATCCTCACCCGGCCGAGGAATTTCGACGTCATCGCCACCATGAACCTGAACGGCGACTATCTCTCGGACGCCCTCGCCGCCCAGGTGGGCGGCATCGGCATCGCGCCCGGCGCCAATATCAATGACGAGTCGGGGTACGCCATCTTCGAGGCCACCCACGGCACCGCGCCCAAATACGCCGGTAAGAACGTGATCAATCCGAGCTCGGTCATCCTCTCCGGGAAAATGATGTTTGAGTACATGGGCTGGCTCGAAGCCGCGGAGCTCATCGAGCACGGGCTGAAGGAAACGATCGCGCGCGGCACGGTAACCTACGACTTCGCCCGCCTCACGCGGGGGGCGACCGAGGTGTCGACGAGCGCCTTCGCCGATCACGTCATCGAGAACATGACCTTATGAAATCAGAACCCCGCTTCCCGAACAAACTGCTCATCGCCGGCATCGTTCTCATCCTGGGCGGAGCCGTGTTCCTGCTCTGGACCCTGGGCCTGTTCCCGGGATTCCTGAACTGGTTCGTCGCGCTCTGGCCGCTTCCGCTCATGGTGGGCGGAATCGTCATGCTGTACCTGGTGTACCTCAAGGGCAAGGCCCATCACCTGCTCCTTCCCGGCATGATCCTGCTGTTGGGCGGCCTTTTTTTCCTGCTCTACAACACCATCATCCCGGACACGAGCTTCGAGCGCATCTGGCCGGCGATCATGTCCATCGCGGGTCTCGCCCTGCTCCCCTACGCCTTTAAATCGAAAAAACGGACGCGCGCCGGACTCCTCATCTCGGCCGCCTTTCTCATCGTCCTCTCGATTCTCTTCTTCCCCTTCAGCCTGAAACTGATCGAAACGGACTTCGTGCGCTTCACTTCCCGGTGGTGGCCAGGCATCATCGTCATTACCGGCATGGTTCTCATCGTCTCCTTCGCCGCCAACAAACGACGCAGGAAACGTTCGGCCGCCGCGACATTTCAGCACAAGGCGAGCGCCCCTGTCCGTCGACCGAATTCGGCCGCCGGCGCCGCCTCCCCCGGAACCCGTGCATCGTCAACACGAAAAAAAAACGTGCCTTCCGGCGCCCGGAAAGCACGTCACACGCGGGGAAAAACGCGAGCGTCCGATACATAGCGTCGCCCGCCTATTTATTCAATGTCCCCAGCTTTACCTGATGGTAACAGAGCCGACAATGACGAGTACGCGTCCGCGAACCGGGGATCGTCAACCAGACTCTTGTTCGTTTTCGCGAGGTCGTTGATTGTGTTGACCAGCTTCATCACGCGATCGATGAAATCGGGATTCTCAGCGAGCTTTATACTTTCTTCCTTGCCGAATTCACCGGCCAGGGTCTTCATTTCGGCGAGGTTTGAGTCGAGGTACGTTTTCACCTCGTCCAGCGCCTGAGCGGGATCGTTCCTGTCGGCGGACATGATGCCGACGATTTTTTCCCAATGTGACAGGAATTTCTCTTCCGGCGTCGCCTGGGCGCAGCCCGCCAACAGCAGCAACGTTCCCAGAAAGAATGTAACGAGGAAGGCCTTTTTCATGGAATATATTCTCCTTGTCAAATGGTTTTCTATTTCCGTAACCATCGGCGCGATCTAGGCCGTTATTCCATAAGGAAATAGAAAACCGTTATAATTGGAAATGCTGAGAAATAATTGCTTTACAGCATACTCCTTAGGCGGCGTTCTAATCAGTAAAATGAGTGTTTTGCTCTCGAAGATAATATCGATAACCAGCCGCTTGTGCAAGCGGTTCTCCTGAGTGCCGAGAGACCATGAAGAGGAGTGAATTTATAAGGAATCCAGGAAGGGAGGAAGCCAGGAAGAGAGAAAAAGCAGTGAAAGGGAAAGACGCGGATTCGCATGCTGAATATCGAGGGCCATAGTTCTTTTACTTCCTATAATTTCTCAATTGCCCTCTTCCTCCCCCTTCCTGGTTTCCTTATTTTCCGGCTTCCTTATAAATTCTTTTTCTCATCCTCGAGCGCCTGCCATTTTTCGAACAAATCTGCCTCCTCGTCATGATTCTCCGAAAGCCTTTGCTTGGTCCGTTTGACAAGCTCCCCGTCCCGATAGACCGTCTCGTCGGCGAGGGAAGCCTCGAGCGCGGCCCGCTCGCGGTGCAGTTCCTCGATGGCGTCGAGCAGGACGGCCTCGTCCCGCTCGAGTTTCTTGATAGCGTTCCGGATTCGTTTCAGGTCCTCGTGGCCGGCTTTCCCCCGCCCCCCGCCGTCGGAGGACGACGTCCGCGACGGCCCGGCCTCTTCCGCCCCCGGCCCCCGCGCCGCGTTTTCCTGTCTCCAGAGATAGTAGCGGTAATCGCCGTTGTACATGACGGCCCGCCGGTTCCCCATCTCCAGCACCTTCTCCGCCAGCCCCTCGATGAAACCCCGGTCGTGCGACACGAAGATCACGGTTCCCGGAAACCTGCGCAAGGCGTCGAGCAGCACCGACTGCGAGGCGATGTCGAGATGGTTGGTAGGCTCGTCGAGAATGAGCAGATTGGCCGGTTTAAGAAGCAGTGTGAGAAGGAGGAGCCGCGACTGCTCGCCTCCGCTCAAGACCCGGATCGGTTTGAACGCGTCGTCCCCGCCGAAGAGAAAGGCGCCGAGAAGCGTCCGTAGTTTTGGATAGAAAGCTGCGGGAGCGGCGGTTTCCACGGAATCGAGTACTGTCGCCGTTCCTTTCCCGTCCAGGCTCACCTCGCCTGAATAAAATCCGACGGCCGTCCGCTCGTCGTAAACGATCTTTCCCGAGTCCGCCGGCTCCCGTCCCGCGAGAATGCGCAGGAGCGTGGACTTGCCCGCACCGTTCGGCCCGACGACGACGATTTTTTCTCCGCGGGCCGCTTCGAATCCTATGTCCCGGAATACCTCGAGCGCGCCGTAGTTTTTGGCCAGACCTTCAGCCAGGAGCGCGCGCCGACCGCCGGTCGGTGGCGGCGGAAAGTCGAACCGAATATGCTTCGCTCCCGGCGGGATTTCCACGACCGGCAGCTTCTCCATTTGTTTGATGCGACTCTGGACGAGGGACGCCCGGCTGGCCTGCGCCCGGAAGCGCCGGATGAAGGCTTCCAGCCGTTCCCGCTCCGCCTCCACCTGACGGGCCTTCTCGATGAGGGCTTCCATCTCGTGCGACCGGACCTTCTCGTAATTCGTGTAATGACCGCGATACGTTCGGAGTTTTCCCATGAAAAGCTCGGCGACCTCCGACACGGTGGCGTCCAAGAAATAGCGGTCATGGGAAACTACGAGAATGCCGCCCGGGAATTTCCTGAAGAACTCAAGCAGCCAGGCGCGGGCTTCAAGGTCGAGATAGTTGGTGGGCTCGTCAAGGAGGAGGAAATCAGGATCCTGCAGCAGGATCTTCGCCAAGGCCAGGCGCATCTGCCAACCGAACGAAAAATCCGAGGCGGGTTTGGCGTGATCCGACTCTGAAAAACCGAGGCCGCCGAGCACCTGCGATATTCTCTTTTCGCGCGCAAAAAAACCGCTCCGTTCGAGACGCTCCTGGAGTGCGTGATGGCGTTCGAGGGCGGGGGCGAGACACGGCGAGCCGGCCGGGAGGCCCGAAATCTCCTCCGCCGTGCGTAGCGCCTCAGCCTGCCATTCCTCCTGGGCCGAGAAGGCGGTCGACGCCTCCTCGAAAAGCGTCGTCTTGATAGAATTCGATTCGCCGTGCGCCACGTTTCCCTGGGGCAGATAGGCGACGACCGCGTCACGGCTGGTGATAACCGCTCCCGCGTCCGCCGGCATGAGTCCGGCCATGATCTTCATGAGTGTCGACTTGCCGCTGCCATTGGCGCCGCAGAGGGCGATCTTCACGCCGTAGGGGAAATTGAGGCCGACGCGGTCAAGGCACTGTCGCGCTCCGAAGGAGATAGAAATGTCCTGCAGTTGAAGGCTTTTCATCCGATGACGACGTTTCTCTCCGATGCCGGTCCGCGCGCGGCCGGTTCGGGAGCACGTATTGTATCCGCTTCTCCGCAGAAGTACAATGCGCTGGACGTTCCTCGTCTCCCGGTGTACCTTCAATTATGCGCCATGCAATCGACGGGAAACGGATTCTCTTCATCGCGGGCCGGGTCAATGCCTTTCTCTTTTTTTGGTCGCTCGTATTATTTCTCCTTTTCACCCTCAGCAACTATCAACGGTTTCTCGATGCGGACCAAAAATTTATCATGGATCTGCTCACCGCCGCACTCGTCCTGCATCTGATCACGGGCCTCTTCTACCTCCTGTTCCCGGTCCTCCGACGGGACGCGTCCCTGCACCCCCGCCCCGGACGCCTCGTCTTCATGATCGTTTCCTTGAGCTTCAGTTTCCTGCTCATGCTTGTCCTCGTATCTTTTTCCGTCTGGATATCGTTTTCCTCATAAATACCGCGCATTCCGGGACAGCCCCACTTACAGGGTAACCATCATACGAAAAAGGGAATCACGGATAGGACGCGGATGAAGACGGATAACGCGGATCGGATGAGTAAAAAAATCAACCGGTCATAGGAAATCTCGAAACGTCACTCACGGCCTGTTTCCCCTCTTTTTTTTTATCCGTGTCATCCGTTTTTATCCTGGCGCCATGTTATCCGTGGTTCCCTTCCCGGGCTCGCGGCGGGGGAGGAGCCCGCGCGGCCTTGCAATTTCATGAAGAAAGTATATGATGATGTCTTCCGGCTGATTCGGGAGCAGGACCGCTGCGCCGAAGAGGACCGCGATGTTCGCGAGAAGGGATGGGCCATCATGAAAAAATTCATCGTCGTGTTCATCATTCTCATACTGCTCGGGGGGGCCGCGTTTTTCTTCGGCTGGATGAACATCTGGGTGCCCGCCGACTCCTATGCGGTGATGGTCTCCAAGTCGAGCGGCTACGACGACACCGTCATCGGTCCCGAGAGCGGGTTCGTCTGGCGCTGGCAGCACCTCCTCCCCACGAACATGACGATTTATTCCTTCTCGCTCTCTCCCTATACGACTGCCGTCTCCGCCAAGGGGAGTTTCCCCTCGGCGGACGTCTACGCCCAGAGTGTCCCGTACCATCCGGATTTCAGTTACGACGTCGATTTTTCCGTCTCGTACCGCCTGCGGCCGAAAGCCCTGCTCGGCCTCGTCAAAAACGAGAAACTCACACCGGAAACCCTCAAAAGCTATTATGAGCGGAAGAAGAACGGAATCGCTTCCGCCCTCTTGGACGAGCTCTTCGGGCTCGCTGGGCGCGGCGACGTCGCACTCCTCGAGAATCCCTTCTCCCTCGAGAAGCGTCTCCTCGAGCTCCTCCGCGACAAATACGCGGACATTGATCTCACCAGCCTGGCGCCGCGGGGCGTCACCAAACTGCCCGATCCGGCCGTGTATTCCCGCGCCCGCGCCAATTTCGAGGCATTAGCCGCCGAACAATCCAGGCTGGAACTTGAGAAACTGAAACGCGGGGGGGAACTGTTCGGAAAAGAGGATATGGCGTTCGACCGTTCCGTCTCCCAATTGGAGCGCTACGGAGAGCTGTTCAACAAATACCCGGTGCTTCTTAAATACCTCTTCATCACCAGAAACCCGGGCGCGGCCTCGTCCCAGGTGCCCGAGCTCAAGGACTTGTTCGAGTCAAAAGGACCCGCCACCCCGTGAGCGACGGCTATTTTTTTTGTTTCGACAAGATGAAATACGTGCAGGAGAGAAAATCCGAACCGCGCGAAACGCGGTGCCTCCTCTGCGCCGTGCTCGCGGGCGAGCCCGGGATCGTCGATCTCACGGTGTACCGCGACGAACTCTACGCCGTCACCGTCAACCTCTATCCATACAATCCGGGGCACCTTTTCTTGTTCCCCGTGCGGCACGTCGAAGATGTGCGGGCCCTGACCGCGGACGAAGCCGTCCGTCAGGACCGGCTCGTAAAATATTTTCTGGACCGGCTGGACGCCGTCTACCGACCGAGTGGATACAACATCGGCTACAACATGGGCCGGCCGGCCGGCGCCTCTCTCACCCACTTGCACCAACACCTCATCCCGCGCTATTCCGATGAAATCGGCCTGGCCGATCTCGTGGCGGGGAAGCGGGTACTCGTGGAAAATCCGCGCCATACGCTCGAGCGCCTGAAGGCGGCCGTTTACGAGTGGCCTTTCTCCATCTCCATGACCTGATTGAGGATTTTGAGAAAATCCCCCACATTGAGCGACATGAGTTGCAGGAGCTGGCCAAGGGTATATTGCTTGCTCTTGTAGACGACGGGGGTTTTCAGGGCGGACTGCACCCCTTCCGCGGCGGAGGCCAGGATCTCGTCGAAAATGTTCTTGAATCCCGCAAACTGCTCGATGCCGCGCTCCAGGATGTCCTGGGCGTCGCGGTCCTTGTCGGACAGGAACGCCTTATAGAGTTTCTGGTGGGTGAAGTCATTGGCGATGTTGTAGCGGAGGCGCAGCATCGTTTTACCGTCGTCCTCCTCCGGTGAGAGGGACTTGTCGTACTGGGCGATCTTTTCGTCCACTTCCTCGATCGCCGACGCATACTGCAGGAGACGGTTCTGGTTCCGCTTGTTGGTGGTGAAGAAATACTGGCTCACAACCTGCACCACGTCATGGATAAACTCGCGGTATACTTTCCGGATGTAATTGGCGAGCAGGTTGAGCGACCGAAGGCGGGAAAAATAGGGAAGGCTCAGGCGAAGATAGAACTCCGCCCCGTCTTCCGTGGCGTTCACAAACGGCGTCAGGCTCAAGTCCCTGAAGAGTTCCCTGATCTTGCGGTCGATCACCCGGCCCTTGATCTCGCTGATGCGGCCGTCGACCTCGCTCCGCAGGAGCTTGCGCAGGGCTTGCGAATAGATCTGCCGCAGGGGAAGCACCGGGATGTAAAATTTGAAACGGAAATACGGATCGCGCCTGAAATATTTGATGATGTCGAGGAGCGGCACCTGGGCGTAAAACCGCATGGTCTCCTCGATGAGCGCCTGGATGTTCACCCGGAGCAGGTGAGTCTCCCGCTCCACTTCGCCGCGACGCCGCGCGAGCTCCTGCCCGCCGCGGGCGGGATCGATGCCGAGTGTCCTGGCGACGTAGTAGGCCGACATGACCTGCTCGTTGACCGCCGTTGAGTTCTCGGTGTTTTTCAACGCGTAATAAATTGAATAGTACAACCTCTCCAAATGGTCGATGACGACCATGGCCGGCGCGCTGCGGAAGAAGGGATATTTCTTTTCCAGGGTGTGCGGGAGGTAGTAGTCGAAATACTGGAATAGTTCCTTGTAATTGAAAAGAGCGACGTTTTTCATGGCGATGATCGGGGTGATTTCCGCGTCCAGCTTCTGGAAGATCGATCCAGGGAGGGATTTCATGTATTCGTCGAAGCGTTTGGAGAGCATGTTTTGAATGCCCTGTTGGCCGTTGGCCTGCGCAAACACTTCCTCGAGTTCCTCTGGTTCGATGAAATCCTCGAGCCTGTGCTTCGCCTGATCGTAGACGGACGAGAACAGCCCGAACACAAGCTGTTCCCGGAAGGACGGTTCATTGACGTAATACTGATAGAATTCGATGACGGGCCAGACGGCCGTGTAGAGATCGTATACGCACTTGACGAACTTGACGGTGAGCTCGCGCGTCTCGAAACCGGTGAGCCCGGGATTGGTTCTTCGTACGCTGCGCTTGATCTCGGATATTTTCATCGAAAGGAAAACCTGGTCGCGGTCCCTTCCGGTCAGCGTCTTGAGGACCCAAAGGACGAACCGTCTCCAGAGGGAGAGGGAACCGATTTCCTCCCGGATCAGCCGTTTTTTCTCTTCCTCTTCCAGATCGACGTGGATGTAATACTCGCCGTCGGAACCTTCCATGCTCTTATGAATTTTGTCGAGCAATTCTTTTCTCTCAATGTCGGTGAGAGTTCCGGAAAGTTCCTCGAATTTCGACTTTACCACCATGTTTCACCCATCATCCGTTTCTTTCAAATTAATAACATATTTCTTCGGGATATACAACAATTCTCCGGGGAATGAATAAAGGTGCTCGATATGTAGATACAGGAAAAGATGAAATGCCGCACAACTTGTCTTGACATCTTTACAAACTTCAATTATCCTCCACTCATGTCGATCAATCGCCGTTCACCCCTGCCCCTCTACCGCCAACTGGCGGAGATCATTCAGGGGAAAATCGAGAATCGCGAATACCCCCTGGGAGCGAAAATTCCCTCTGAGCCGGCTCTGGTTAAAACCTACGGCGTGGGCCGCCCGACCATCCGACAGGCTCTGGATCTGCTTGTGAGGGAAGGCGTCGTGGAGAAAAAAAAGGGCGCCGGCACGTACGTGCGCGAGAAAGCGCCGGAAATCGATCTCTTCTCCTCCGCCGGGACCTCGAGCGCGTTCCGGGAAAAGGGCGTTGCGCTCGCGCGGCACGAGATCAAGCCCGTTTCACTGACCCGCGTCCCCGACGGCAGGGACAACCCGTTCGCGGGACGGGAGGCGTATTTTTTTTCCCGTCTCAATCTGTGCGGGGCCGAGCCGATCCTCCTCGAGGAGACGTACCTCGACCCGGGCGTTTTCCCCGGCCTTGAACGATACGATTTCACGTCGGAATCCCTCTCCCGCGTGGTGAGGACCCGCTACTACGCCGAGCCGGTTTCTTTCCGGCAGGCGTTTCGGGTGGCGTACGACAGGACCCGGGCGGAGCTGCTCGGCCTGCCCGCCTCGGGCCCCGTGCTCGAGGTGGCGCGTACCATCAACTTCCCCGACTGCCCGGCCGGGATATATTCGCTTCTCTATTGCCGGACCGACCGGTTTACTTTTTCTCAAACCTTGTCTGGCGGCCGGCAAACGTGAGGTCTGCCGGCCGCCTGACAAGCAATTGCCCGTTCGACCACCTGTTCCAGGTTGTCGAACTGCGCAATTACATGGATTAGGGAACGTGATGATAAACTCTCAATGAGTTTGTCATCACTCTATGTGGAGGCGCCGATGACGCGTGACGGATATTACGGACCCTACGGCGGGCAGTTTCTTCCGGAAATTCTCACCGCGACCATCAGGGAGCTGGAACGGACGTTCAAGGACGCCCAGGCCGATCCCGAATTTTTCGCCGAGTACGGACGGATCCTCTCCACGTATTCCTGCCGGCCTACGCCGCTCACCCCGGCGGACAACCTTTCACGCAGGTTCGGCCGCGGCCGGATATTCGTCAAGCGTGAGGATCTGAACCATACCGGCAGCCACAAGCTCAACAACGTCATCGGCCAGGGCCTCCTGGTACAACGCATGGGGAAGAAACGGGTGATTGCCGAAACGGGAGCCGGCCAGCACGGGGTGGCGACGGCCACCATGGCGGCCCGCTTCGGACTCGAATGCACCATTTACATGGGCGAGGTGGACGTCGAGCGCCAGCGCCCGAACGTCTTCTGGATGGAACGGCTCGGCGCGAAGGTGGTGAGCGTCACCACCGGCACGCGCATCCTCAAGGACGCCATCAACGAGGCGCTCCGCGACTGGGTGTCCAACATGGACTCCACCCATTACGTTCTCGGCACGGCCTGCGGGCCGCACCCCTTCCCCTCCATGGTCGCCTGGTTCCAATCGATCGTGGGACGGGAGGTGCGCGCGCAGGTCATCGAGGAGTGCGGGAAGCTCCCGACGCGGGTGTACGCCTGCGTCGGCGGAGGCTCGAACGCGCTGGGCATCTTCCAGGGTTTTCTCGACGACCCGGTGGAGCTCGTGGGAGTCGAGGCCGGCGGCGAGGGAGTGCGCTCTGGACGGCACGCCTCCCGCCTGGCGAGTGCGGACGCTTCGATCGGCGTGGCGCAGGGGTACAAGACCTTTTTCCTCCAAACCGACGAAGGCCAGATGCGCCAGACGCACAGCGTAGCCGCCGGCCTCGATTACATCGGCGTGTCGCCGATCCTCGCCGACCTGCGGGACAGGAAGCGGGTCCGCTTCGAGTCGGCCACGGACCTCGAGGTAATGGAGGCGCTGGCGCTCACGGTGAAAACCGAGGGTCTCATCCCGGCCTTGGAGAGCGCGCACGCCTTCGCCCGGGCCTTCACGGAGGCGCCGACCTGGGGTTCGGACGACGTCGTCGTCATCAACCAGTCGGGCCGGGGCGACAAGGACATCTTCACGATCGCCGACGCATTCGCCGATCCGGCCTGGCGCTCGTTCATCGTCACAAAAGCGGGGGGCGGCCATGCTTGAAGCTTATATCAAGGAACGCTTGCGCGAGAAGGAAATCCTTCTCATGACGCACATCGTCGTCGGGTATCCCGATCTGAAAACATCGGGGGACATCGTGAAGGCGATGGTCGATGCCGGCGTCGATCTCATCGAACTGCAGATTCCGTTCTCGGAGCCCATCGCCGACGGGCCGGTCATCGAGGCCGCCAACCAGCAAGCGCTTTCCGGCGGCATAACGGTCGAGCCCTCCCTGAACTTCGCGGCCGGGGCCGCGAAGGCGCACGGCATTCCTTTCCTCATCATGAGCTACTACAATATACTTTTCCGTTTCGGGGTGGAGAGGTTCGCCTCCGCCCTCCATAAAGCCCGCCTTGCCGGAGCGATCGTCCCCGACCTGCCGCCCGAAGAGGGAGCGGAATATCTTGAGTCCATGCGGAACCGAGGCCTCGACCCGGTGATGCTCTACGCCCCCACGACGCCCGACGAGCGAATGCGCCTCATCGCGGAAAAGGCGAGCGGCTTCGTCTACTGCGTGGCGCGCAAGGGGGTGACCGGTCTCGACACCGCCTTCGGCGCGGAGATTTCGGAGTACCTCGCCCGCGCCCGCCGCGCGACCTCCCTCCCCCTGGCCGTCGGTTTCGGAATCAAGGACAGGGAGGACGTTTCGTTCCTGAAGGGAAAGGCCGAGATCGCGATTATCGGCTCGGAAATGATCCGCGTGGCGAACGAGCGCGGCGCGGCCGGCGTGGGGGCGAGGCTGAAAGAGATCGTCGCGTGAGTCGTCCGAAAACAGATACTATGACGATAGAGAAAGCCGGGCGAAGCGACCTGCCGGCGATACTGGAATTGCAGAAGCTTTGCTACCGGGAAGTCGGCGAACGATACGGCGATTTTTCGATCCCTCCCCTGACACAGACGGTTGAAGGGATGAAAGACGATTTTATACGGGGTCCGATCCTGAAAATAACTTTGGACTCGCGCATTATCGGGAGCACCAGAGCGTACGAAGACAACGGAGCGGTCTACATCGGCCGCGTGATCGTCCATCCCGATTATCAAAATCAGGGTTTCGGTAAAATCCTGATGCGCGCCGTCGAGGAATTATTCCCGCAGGCGAAGAGGTTCGAGCTTTTCACCGGGTGCCGTGACGAGAAAAGCATTCATTTTTACGGAAGCCTCGGATACCGGAAATTCAAGGAAGAGCCGGAACGCAATCTTATCTTTCTTGAGAAGAAGATTTTTTCGTGAAACCGGATTCAATCCCATTGATGTCCTTTTGTGCCCGCCACCAAAATCCGCTCAGAGATCCGCAATGAAGGAATAAGAATCGGACGGCTCATTTACGTTGGTGAGAGGTATCAATGATAGACGGCGCGATGAAATGGATGTTCGGGAACGGCCGAGTTCACGACACATGCCCGTTTCCTGCAATCATGAAACTGATCACACGGTCGAGAGATTGCTACGGGCCGTCCTGATTTTCTCGGGCTGCAATTGTGCGGCCCTCGCAATGACGTTTTTCTGCTTCGCTCTCATACGCTTTCCCTCATTTGCGCCATTCGCACACTACATGTATTCACCCGCCGCCCCACACTCTCACCCGAAGCTGTACAGCCCGACTGGGTTCAGTTATACTTCCCGACAAAGAAACCATGCAGCAACCACCAAGAAATTTCACGTTCGCGGGGTCGCGCACCTTTGCCTCGCTGCGCCATCCCAATTTCCGCCTCTGGTTCGTGGGACAGATGATTTCGCTCTTCGGCAGCTGGATGCAGATCACCGCCCTCGGCTACTACTCTTACGAAATCACCGGCTCGAAGGAATTCCTCGGCTGGATCGCCGTGGCCGCCGGCCTGCCGACGCTCCTTTTCATGTTCGTAGGCGGCATGGCGGCCGACCACATTCCCCGCCGGCTGCTCCTCGTCATGACGCAGTCCGCGCTCATGGTCCTCGCCTTCGTCCTCGCCGCCCTTACGTTCTTCAAGGTCGCCAACCCGTACCTGCTGCTCGCCATTGCCGCCTGCAACGGCGTCGCCAACTCCTTCGACGCGCCGGCGCGTCAGTCGTTCCTCCTCGAAATGGTGAACCGCGAGTCGCTCACCAACGCCATCGCCCTCAATTCCACCATGTTCAACGTCGCGACCGCCGTCGGCCCGGCCCTGGGCGGCGGGGCGTACGCCCTATTCGGTCCGGCGGGCTGCTTCTTCATCAATGGCGTCTCGTTCCTGGCGGTCATCATCGCCCTGCTCCTCATGCGGCTCCCCGGGACCGTCCCCATCTCCTCCCTGCTGCCCGCGGCGCCGATCAAGAACATCCTGTCCGGCTTCAAGTACATCGTCTCCGAGCGGCGCATCGGCGCGATCATCCTGGCGGCCATGATGGTGAGCTTCTTCGGCTTCTCGGTGTACGCCCTCTTTCCCGCCTGGGCGGTGGAGATGCTGCGCGGCGACGAAACCACGAACGGCTTCCTCCAGTCGGCCCGCGGCCTGGGGGCTTTGGCCGCCGCCGTCTTCATCGCCTCGCGCGGAAACATCACGCACCGCTGGAAATGGATGCTGACCGGCATGTTCGTGTTCCCGGCCGCCCTCATCGCCTTCTCCTTCGTCACCGTCCCGCTCGTCTCGTACGCGTTCGTGTTCGTCACCGGGCTCGGCATGATGACCGTGTTCAACCTGGCGAACGCCATGATCCAGATCCGCGTGAAGGACGAGTTCCGGGGCCGGGTGATGAGCGCCTACAGCCTGACGTTCTTCGCCTTCGCCCCCTTCGGCTCGCTCCTCCTCGGCGCCGTCGCCGACGCCGAGGGGGTCGGCGCCCAACCGGTGGTCTTCGGCGCGGCCTCGATTCTCTTCGCCTTCGCGGCGGCGGCGTTCTTTTTCCTGCGCCGTCTGCGGTCGTCATGAAGAGAAGAGGAACGACGGATCGAACGCGGATGGGGGAGAGGAAGAGCGCAAAGACGCGTGACGACGGCGGCAGGACTTCAATTATTGACTCTATAAACGGCCGGGACCAGGCGGGTTGGGGGAAATTCTTGGATATGAGGCGTTTCCAGCCTCCCGGGATTCCCTTTTTTCCGGCGTTTATGCTACCATGGCCGCTGACGGAAGGAGCCGCCATGGACGGAAGCGAACAACAGATCGAGATCAGACGAATAGAGGACTTTCTGAAAACCCTCGGGGAAAAAGAATTGCGGCACGTCAACCGCCTCGTGATCGAAAGGCTCAAGCTCCTCCACCAGGAGAGGAGCACGGCGGCCATGAAACGCTTCAACGTCGGCGAGAGCGTCTCCTTCAAGACCCCGCAAGGGGACCGGAAGGACGGGATCATTTTCAAGCTCAACAAAAAAACCGCCTCCGTCCGCACGGGCGACCATGAGTACTGGAACGTGGCGCCGGGGCTACTGGAGAGCAGGGAATGATCGATTTCGAGGACCTTCACCGGCTTTGCGTCGAATATCATTTATTCGTGAATGAATGCGTGGGGGCCTGCTCGTCCCCTGGGCGGCGGAACGCTACCGATTTGAGCAGGAATTTCATGAAAGGCTGGCAGCATATCCCGCTGAATTTTCCAATGTACCGCCCGAATGGGAGGAATGGGCTGTCAGCCAGTACGTCGCCGCGAAGCTCTTCTGCGGCCGGCGACTGGTCCGTGAATTCCTGAAAAGCCCCCGCCGGACCGAGCGGCTCTCGGACGACGAAATTGAGAAGTTGAGGCGCTTTTCCCGCGAGGGCTGGCGCTTTACCGCCTGCGAGGTCGACGAGGCGTTCGGCGGAGACTTTTTCAACGTCCTCGATCACCCGACCGGTGAGAAGCTTCTTCTCTATTCGCCCAGCGTATCGCGCCTCCTGCGCGCCCGGGCGAAAACGTTCATTTTGCAGCTTTTCGACAATGGAGCCTGCTTCCAGGCTTACGGCGCCGTGCATTCCTACCTGGCGTTCGATTACCGGGACCTCGTCTCCTATGCGCGGGCGGCCGCTCCCCACGCTCCCGGCATCGTCTCCCTTCTGGAAAACGACGTCACGCCGTTCATTCCCCTCATGTCGTACGCCCGCGTTCCGCGATCCGCCCATGACGGCGTCCCGCTCAGGTGCGTCTACAAATGCGTCCGAGTCCCGGAATTCACCCCCGGCTATCTCGCCGTGGAGGAAAAGAACGGCGTCGTCAAGCTCGACTTCGGCGAGTGGGGTGAATGGCCGCATTTCGCCCACGGCTATTACGATCGGGCCGGGGCTTCGGCACGCTTCGTGAACCAGCGGGAGTGAAAACTCCCGCTTACTAAAAAATAACACTGCTTGCGATTAAAACGCGCGTCGCGAAATGGATTCCTCCACAATCGTAGTTTTTTTTTCCCGACTCCGATTCCATTTGAACCGACAGGAGTAGGCGTCCTCTATTGCCTTGTATCCCGATTTTGAAAATCTCAAAATCCTCTTTCCCGGCCCTTTAGGGATCTTAAGGCGCTTGATCATGTTCAAATCATGCATGTGAAAATGAATAAGCCTCAAGATCCGCCCTGCTTTCGACAAGCTGCCTTGAAAGACCAGTTCCAGATAAGCGATATTTCCCTTTCGCCATACCTCATAATCTTTGGGAATCACATGCCCCATCTTCATCAGTACATCGACGGTCGATATCTCGTCTTTCTCCCGCAGGAGCAATCCGACAGCCTTTACGACTTTCGGATACAGCTTGTCGTCCTTGTATTTTTTAAGGGTAACGGACACCATTACCGTATTTGTTCCCTTCTTTCCCTATCTCTTTTCCACATTGTCGGCGGCCTCCACCGGTGGTTCGGGCTTCCGGAAATCGGCGGACGCCCTCTTCGACATGATGAACACGATCAACACGACAATCGCGCCGATACCGATGCCGTACATTACCACGTTCATGATGGTAAACATGAAGGAATCTCCCGTAAAAAACGTATCTTTTGAGTGCGGGAGGAGGCCGAAGCGGAGGATGCTGTCGAAAAACAGGACGATCATTCCGGCGCCGGCAAGCCCGAGCAGCGTCACGAACGCGATCCGGAAGGCGTTCTTGCGCATGAGCATCCCTATGGCGGAGACGAGAAACGCGACGCCCGCCGCCGCGGCGACGGGGATGAAGATTTTAAATAAATCGAAGACTTCGCCGGCAGAGCGTCCACCGGCACGGGCCTGCGACATAAGCCCGTGCGTCATCAGACCGGCCAGGGCGGACCACAGGATCATAAAACCCGCGGTCGCGATGGCGATGATGCTGACGACGGTGATAAAGACGGATCTTTTTCTCGGCTGTTCCATGGGGTGGATCCTTTGCGCGGTAGACAAACCGTGATGGGAATATGGTATACGGGAGAAAGAGAAAAAGTAAAGAGGGTGGGTGGTGCTAAGAAGCTTCCAGTGATTAGGCAAGATGCGGAAGGACCGGTGGGGGGCCGGGAGGGTGATTTTGATGATTTTTCATCATTAAGGCTTTTGATATATTATCAATCATGGATGAACGGGAAATCCGGATCAGAGAGCAATTGGCCGCTCTTGATCTGGAAAAACAAAAGCTACTATCTGAATTGAACTCAGTATCGGAACCCAAGGCTCAACCTTCCCATGGTCATACGGTTCGACATGATCAATCATTATCCACCGAGGATAAAATCTCCTTATTTCTTGAATTGTTCGGGGTACGGACCGACGTATTCCCGAAACTTTGGGAAAACAAGAACAAAACCAAGAAAGGGTACTCACCGGCTTGCCGGAATGAGTGGGTGCAAGGCACGTGCCCCAAGCCGAAAGCAAAATGCGCCGATTGTCCGCACCGGGACTACATCCCGCTGGATAGCGGCATCGCAAAAGCGCATCTATTGGGGAAAATGACCATCGGCGTTTATGCCATTCGCCGGGATGATACCTGCATTTTTCTGGCGGCGGATTTCGACAAGAACTCCTGGCAAAAGGATCTTCTGATTTACAAGAATGCCGCCGCACGGCTTGGCGTCCCTGTTTACATGGAAAGGTCCCGTTCGGGTTCAGGCGGCCACGGTTGGATTTTTTTTGATACACCCATTCAGGCGCGAAAAGCGCGGCAATTGGGTACTGTGATCATGACACAAGCATCCCTTGAAAACCCGAATGTGAGTCTGGACAGCTACGACAGGTTTTTCCCCAACCAGGATTATCTCCCGAACGGCGGCTTCGGCAATCTCATCGCCTTGCCACTCCAAAAAGCGCCGGGTGAAAACGGCAATTCATTGTTTATCGACGATGATTTACAACCTTTCCCGTCTCAATGGTCTTTGTTATCCCGTATTTTGAGGCTTGCCGAGGAGGACATCGATGAAATTTTATCCAAATCATCACCTCACTCGGCGGTTCCAATGGCGTATCCCACTGAGGAAGCGGAGCTTCAAGAAGCCGAAACGGGAATCGATATCGATTTTGAACGTCTGCAAAGTTGCCATGTCTCCGAAGTCACCATTCTTCTCGGCGCGATGATCAATATCGACATTACGGCGCTTCCCCATGTCCTGGTGCTGGCGTTGAAAAGAACAGCCACTTTCGCCAACCCCGTTTTTTTCAAGAAGCAGAAAATGCGGTTTTCCACCTGGGATACGCCAAAATATATTTTCTGCGGGGAACTGGTCGGAAACGTTCTGAGATTGCCGCGCGCATTGTTTCCCCGGATAAAGCAAGCTTTCCACGCGTCCGGCTCAGCACTCATCATTCAAGACAAAAGGAACTCAATTAATAAAATAGAGATCGAGTTTACCGGTGAGCTTAAAGCGCACCAGCAACCGGCGGTGGAGGCTTTGCTCAAAGAAGATTACTCCGTATTGGCTGCGCCCACGGGCAGCGGCAAAACGATCATCGCGATCAATGTCATCGCGCGCCGGAAAGTCCCCACCCTTATCCTCGTACATCGAAAAGAGCTGCTCACCCAATGGGAAAACCAGCTTCACGCCCTTACGGGAATACCCCTCAAAGCGATCGGTGTGATTGATGGAACGAGGAACAAGCCGCTCGGAACCGTGGACATCGCCATGCTGCAAACACTCGCGAAGAAGGAAAGCCTCCGGGAATACATTCCGAAATACGAACAAATAGTCATCGACGAGTGCCACCACATTCCCGCTCCGTCCTTCGACCTGGTTCTCTCCAAGCTCCCGGTCCGCTATACACTTGGTTTGACCGCCACGCCTTACCGTAAAGACGGCCATCACCCCATTCTATTCATGCTGGCCGGACCCGTTCGTTACGCAATGAGCGAAGACACCGAAACGCCTTTTTCCCGAAAAGTGCTTTTTTATGAAACCGATTTCCGGATTCCTCAGGACTTGGGGGAGAAGCCGCCCATTTACAAGGTATGGGAGGCATTGGTCAAGGACAAAGGGAGAAATTCATTGATCGTTTCCCGTATCCTTGAGGCGCTTCAGAACAAGCGGCACATACTCGTTCTTTCTGAAAGGAAAGACCATCTGGAAGAATTGCGTGCTTCAGTTGGAAGCGGCGGGGATGCCGACCCCGTCCTCACGCTCACGGGAGAAATGGGGAAAAAGAAACGGCGTGAAAACCTCGACCGCATCCGCGCACTCGCCGTTCAAAAAGCCGGTTATTGCATATTTTCGACAGGATCGCTCATCGGCGAGGGATTCGACTTGCCGGAGTTGGACACGCTTTTCCTGGCCATGCCCGTTTCATTCAAAGGCAGAATCATCCAGTACGCGGGAAGGCTGCACAGGGAATACGAAGGCAAGGAGGAAATCGTCATTTACGATTTTGTAGACGGCGAGTCCGGGTTGGCGATTTCCATGTTCAATAAGCGGCTCGGCGCCTACAGAAAAATGAATTATGAGGTCATCGTAAAATCGGGGTCGAAGATAAACAGGTGGGTGAAAAAGCCGACAACGCCTTAACCAGTTCCGCAAATTCACCGGAAGACATAGGTGCATATCCAGCAGGCCATCCACAATACAATTATTTGTTCCCATTTTGATAACATTTAATTGACTTCTATCCGGGAACGTGATATTATTTTATATGCAAGTCGTCGGGCGGGAATTGTTGAGCGACTTCCAGTCCAAACACCCGGATTCGTCTGGAGCGCTGAATTCTTGGTTTGCCGAGGTCGTCAACGCCAGATGGCAAAAACCCACAGATATAAAAAAAAGATACGGGAGCGTGGATTTCCTGAAAGGGAACCGCGTTATTTTTAACATTTGCGGCAATAAATACCGTCTGATCGCAATCGTCAATTATGAAGCAGGAATCGTTCTAATACGATTCGTAGGCACCCACGCGGAGTATGACAAGATAAAGGCGGGTGAAATATGAAGAATATGATAAAACCGATAAGGAGCAAGACCGACTATCGCGACGCGCTTGAGCGTCTTGCCTCGATCATGAACGCCGAAAAAGGCACAAACGAGGCCGATGAGAGGGACGTTCTCGCCATCCTCATCGAAAAATACGAGAAGGATCATTTCCCAATATCCAAACCCACTCCCATCGAGTCAGTCAAATTCAGGATGGAGCAGACTGCATTAACGCAGAACGATCTCATTCCGTATCTGGGCAGCCGTTCCAAGGTTTCGGAATTTCTTACCGGTAAAAAGACCCTGACACTAAAGATGATACGAGCCCTCCATACTCATTTGGGTATCCCTGCCGAAGTGTTGCTGGTCGATCCAGCCGATTCTCTACCGACTGATATGGAAGGAATCGATTTTGACAAATTTCCTATTTTGGAAATGGCAAAACACGGCGCGTTTGAAGGGTTCGATACCACCAACCTGAAGGATAAAGCCGAGGAATTGATCAGATCCTTGATAGAAAACATCGGGGGGTTCAATCAATTACCCGAGGGGCTTTTCAGAAAAACACGCACCGCCCGCGCGAACGCCAAGATCGATCCATATGCCCTGCAAGGATGGAGTTTACAGTTGCTCTCCGAAGCGAAAAAGACGCATCTCAAGGTCGCATTTAAGAAAGCTCATGTTAGTGATGCTTTTTTACGGGGATTGGCCAGCATCAGCATCACGAAAGACGGACCCTGTCTCGTCGAGGACTATCTTTCGAAAGCGGGAATCATATTCAAGATATTACGGCATTATAAAAGAACATATTTGGACGGTGCCTCGTTCATTACCAAAGGCGGGGTGCCGATCATCGGCCTCACCTGCCGCTACGACCGGCTCGATAATTTCTGGTTCACGCTCTTTCACGAAATCGGACACGTGGTAAAGCACCTTGAAAGCGGAGGGTTCATCACCGACGATATGACTCTTCGCGATTCGGCTTCCGACGACAAAATCGAAAAAGAAGCGGACCGATTCGCCGAGGAGAAATTGCTTGGGGAGAAAATTGAAATCAAGGCGGGCAGGATTCCTTCACAGTCCGAGGTAATCGAGATGGCACGGGATCTCAATATCCACGAGGCGATTGTCGCCGGAAATATACAACATAAGTTGAAGAACTATAGGATCTACTCAAATATGGGAGGAAGTGGGATGGTTAGTAGATGTTTTAGCGAAAAAAAATAAACTCCAGATGGCCATCTGGAGTTTTAGGTCAAATCCGGGACGCAAACGCGCTGACCAGTGTCTGACCAAAGTTGAACAAAGGCAGTTCTAATAATTTCATTAAGTTGTCAAATACTTTTCTGACACTTCCTATAAAAAGGAGGTGAGATTATGGGAGCCACCGCAAAACCGGGAGAAAAACCCCCAAGCCCCGGGGAATATCGCCCAATCGGGCCGCGTGGCGGAAGAGTTCCAGGACCTGTTATTACTATTGAAGGTCCGGAAGGTCATATGCCGCCCACGCCCGATAACGATCAGCAGTGGGAACGTATCGGTCCACCGAAGAAATGATCATTTTGGCCGCCTTTATAGCGGCCAATTATTTCCTCCATTTCTATTTCCACCCTTCACGTAATTTATCCAACTTCTCATGCTTATTCAGCACTTCGCGCCAGGTATCCCATCCTTGGATCATTTCGATTTTCGAATACCTGTTATCGAACGGATTCATCCTGGGTATATCTTCGATGAGCTTATTGGCCGCCTCCAGATCATCGAAAGCGATATCAACCCATACATCCTTCAATATGTCCGGCACCTGTCCGAAAAGCTCATGAATATCCTGCAGGCGTCCCGAAAGAGCTTGATGAACTTTGTCCTCGACGGAATCCTTATAACGCAGATTGAGCACCCGAATCCTGTCCCTCAGTTGACCGATACGTTGAATACGCCCCTTCCGCTGTTCCAGTCGTGTGGGATTCCATGGTAAGTCGACATTAATGAGATTGCCAAGCGCTTGCAGGTTCAAGCCCTCACTCGCCGCGTCGGTTCCAATCAGCACCTTGATCTCACCGTTTCTCACCTTGGCCTTTATCTCTTCACGGCTCCTTTTCAGAAACCGACCGTTCTCCCAGATACCGGATCTGCCGCTTCCGGCGTAAAGACCGACAAGATATCCGCCGAATTGTTTTACTATTTCTTCCCCGATCCATTCGGCCGTATCATAATATTGTGAGAAGAGGATACAACCGTCTTCTGCCCATTTTTCATTTTTCAAGTAATGAATTACGGCGTCCAACTTCGGGTCCGCGCCTTCTTTTTGTTCAAGACCTTGCTTTAAGGCCCGGAGGCACTCCTGAAGAAGAGCGGTTTCTTCACGGTTTATATTTTTTATCTCCGAATAGGTTTTTTCAGATACGCTCTCTTCATAATCCATCTCATCTTCGTCAAAATACAAGTCGCTTTCTTCTTCATCCGGTGATTGTGTATTCCAGGTCGAAAGCATCATATTGACGGTATTCAGTCCGGCCCGGATGGAACTGCCGATACGACGCAGCAGCAGGGTCTTCAAGAATCCCGCCGCTTTTACCCGCTTTGCCAGATGTTTGCAAAACTTTTCCGCCGCTTCATAACCCTGTTTCAGGTAACTGCTCAACAACACCGGCCGGTCGTCGATCAATTCCACTTCTATTCTCTTCAAGTATGGTTCCCGGGTCCCCGGATCCACCGTGTCTTCCAGATATTTCCTCGTGCGCCTGATGATGAAACGCAGAAACGGATGGTGGTTGTTGAAAAGGTTCTGCATGCTCTGTTCCATCCGTGTCTGTATGTCCTTCGGTAATCGGCCGAACTCCCTGTATTGATCCGCGACAACGGCTTGCGTGTCCTCGATCCCGAGCTTCGTTCTTGCATATTGGAAATTCTGTTCTTCCCATTTCGGGGGGAATGGATTGCGCAGCCAGTCCCAAAGCGTTTGCGAATCTTCCGGCAGCTCTTTTTCATTGAGCAAATACGGCAGCGCTTCTTCCGGATGCCGCCAGTGGTTGCCGCGGCTCCCGAGGACATGGTCGTTCGCCTCGGATAACAGGCGGAGGAGGTCCCAGGCTTCAATGGGATGCATCTGGACCGGTGTTGCCGTGGATAACAGCAGGGAACGGGTCCGGGAGGCGAGTTTGAATAGGAAACCGAACAGCTTGTTGCACTCTGCGTCCGGATTCACGCCGATCGCCGGCCCCCGTTCCTCGGGTTTGGGGAGCTTCTTCCGGCGGGCGCGGTGCGCCTCGTCGACGATCACGCATTCCCATTCTTTCTGGAGCAGGGCCTTCACCTGACCGCTTCCGCGCGTGACCAAACCCTGGGAAACGAGCCCGATCTTCCTTGGGCAATTGAGGAGGGGATTCATCCCCTCCGGGGTGTGCTCATATCCCGTTTCGTCTATCCAATGCTTCCCAGACCATCTGGCCGTGGGTATTTCCATGAGGTCCCAGAGCTCCATCTGCCATTGCTCCATGAGCGTTTTCGGCAACAGGACCAGCACCGGCAGACTCCCGGTAAGCGCGACCAGTTGGGCCACCATGCCCAACTGAACGGTTTTTCCCAAACCGACCTGGTCGGCGAGCACGTAACGGGCGCCGAAAGCCTGGTGGGTTTTCCAGGCAAAGTCGATGAAATACTTTTGATGCGGCCAGAGCCCGAATTCTTCCCTATAGACGGGAGATTCGATGAGCACGCCGGCCGGTTCGGGCTTTTTTTTCCATGTCGATAGATCCAGTTCCTTGCGTTCGACTAGTCTTTCCACTTCATTAATTACCGCCTGGGCCAACGGAACGGCTTGCGGATGGGTCCATAAACGGTCGAACTCCCCCTGTACCCAGTCGCAAGCCTCCGGACTGTCGTCCTCCCATACCAGCTCATAATTGAGGTTCCAGGCGGCGTACGTATCATTGGCTGATCCCAGGAAACTGGTCCGCCTGCCGTCCTGAAAGGTGATGACTCCGGCCTTGCCGTGTATCAGGCCGAATGCCTCGTTCGGGAGTACCCGTATTTCCAAAGAGGCCGATTCATAATTTGAGAGAAGACGGTACAAGCGGGTCAGTCTGTCTTTAGCGTTCCTGCTGACCATCTCCGGATCGAGCTCGAAAAAGCTCACTTTTTGGGCATGCTCCGCTTTTTGGGCCGCGACCACGTCTTCTGGACGCAGATCGGAATTACAGACAATTCTTATTTTTCCTTTTACCGTTTCAAGCGCCTCCCCAGCGAACTCAAGCAATGAGCTGTTGAAGTATCCGGCAATGCGATCATAGGAACGGGCATTATGAAGGCGGTCGGAGAGAAATCGCGTTCCCTTCATTCCTTTGTGGAAACTGAATCGGTTGATCATCGCGGAGCCTCCGCTTCGACGGCATGGTACCAGTAGAAAAAGGCCTCCGGATTACCCTTTTTCAGTTTATTGAGACGATTGACCTCCGGCGCCTTGATTTCCAGATCGATTGTTTCCGCGGCGTTTGCGAATCTCCGGATGGCTCTTTTGCCCCCGCGGATCAATGCCGCCAGGTAGGCGGCTTGCGCCGCGCGGACGACTGCTCCGGTCATTGTGAACCGCTCCGAAAAGATGAATGAGCCTGTCCGGACGACTCCATCCTTGAGCGCATTGTAGTCGCCCTTTCCCAGGGAGCCGCCGGTCGAAAGGCACAGCGCGGTCCGCGTGATGTCCTCCAGGACGTCTTCCGTGGAAATCCGCAAGCCGCGGTAGCCGATCTGTTTTTCCGCGCAATTTCTGAAAGAAGCGGAAATGTGAGGGATGCTCCCGGCGTACGGAAAGAGCGAACCGATGTCGAACAACTGCTTGACGATCTCCAGCGTCATGCTCATTCCGTTCTTCTCATACGGAACGCCCGTGGTGCGCGGGGCGAAGGCGCTCAGCTTGTCGCCCAGGAGACTGTCCACGTCCGGCAGGCGGACGCTGACCGGCTTTCCCGTTTGCGGCAGGAAAGGCGCATTCAGGACGACAGGCTTGACGGCCCGGTACAGACCGTCTTCGAAAAGAACGTCGAGAATGATCATATCCTCGACGCCGCGCCGGGCCACTGAAGGATAATAGAGCTTAAAATGAGTTTTCTTCAGCTTTCCCTTTTGCGCCCTGGGATGAGGCTCGCAGCGCGTGAAGTACCCCCTGGTGATGAGCGAGTCCACATGAGGCGCCGCGTCCGCGGCCGAAAGCCGGCCGGGAAGGAGAATATCAGCGTCGATCGAGAATCTTGCCGGTTTCGGCAAAAGCAGCATGAGCGCCGTTCCGCCCTTGAAGACGAACTCAAGGCCGCTTTCCGCAAGCCCCTGCACCAGGAGCAGGGCCCGCGACGCTTTTTCAAGGAGGAGTGGATCGCCGTGCAGGGCGCGGGCGTTCACGCGGAGCCATTCGCCGTTCATTTTCGAAACATCAATCATGCTTCTTCGCCGGACCTTTTCCTTTTTTCCTTACGGGACTCGTAAAATTTTTTAAAATACTCTTTTTGACCGCGGCGCGCTGCGTAGCGCACCAGGCGAGTCACGTTTATGGAATAGCGGGAGCGGGCGTTCTCAAAAAGCCTTTTCCATTCGCCGCCCGCCAGGAAGCCGAAAAGGTCTTTATCGCAGTAAACGTCGACCAGGATTTTTTCCAGCTCGGGCACGGGGACGCCGTCCACCGTCTTGACGGGAGCTTCAGTAGGCAGGGGTTTGACGAAAATGACCGTGTTCTCAAACCTGGAATAATTGAACGCCGTCTCGTAATCTTTCGGGAAAAAAACGTTGTCGTATTTTTCCCTGGCCGCGTCGAACACCTGTTCGAGCGCGTCCTTTTCGGCTTCCAAAATCATGAAAATACGGCGCGGAAGCAGATGCGCCAGCGAACGGACCGTATCCGTATCCCAGAGGCAGTATTTTGCCAGGGGAAAAGACGTTTTTATAAATGAAGACAGCTCGATCATTTCGGGCGTCACTGCGGGAACGAACGCGGGCTTGTCCGGGAGCCCATAAAGGCCCCGTCCCACGCGGCGCAGGACGCCGCCGTTCACCAGCTCATAAAGCCGCCAATTGACGGTTTTGGCGGGCAGATCCGGGTCCGCCTTACGGAAAATCACCGCGGCCTCCCCGGTGGTGATCGAGGAGTGGGTTTTCAGGTATTCAGTTATTTTCCCTTTGTAGTCTTTTATGGTGAAATCCCTCAAATCAAATTATCGGCAATTATTCGTATTTATTGCCGTTAATTTGGTTACGTGGTTTTTCGTTACAGGCTAAACTGCTTTGACAACGAATGCAGCAGGAAAACACACAGTGTTTTGCTCGAATTGACCGCAAGAACCGCATGATGTTTTCCCGGTTTATATTTTCTTGCATGAGCGTCGCTCATTTCATTCCGTATCGCTGCCAAACCAATAACTATCGAATTTAGTCCAGATAAAATCTGCTTGATCGGCTCTGGATAGTTTGAGGTTGAAGGGTCAATATTCAACAGTTTCTTTATATGTTTATATGCGGCGGTAAGGTCGCCGGCATGAACGTACTCGGGTTCGTATTTTTTTAAAATGTCGACCATGACAGCTTCAGCGAGAGTCCTGGCATTAGTTATTGCACCGTCATAATCGGAGCTGCTTATCTTATCCTCGCACTTGTGTATTTGTTCGGTGAGATAATCATTCTCAAGGGCAGCGATATCTTCCGCTTTTATTGAAACGGGGTTAACGGTGAATATTTTATATAAATCACCTTTTTTTTGGAGAGAGAAGCCGTCATGCTTCAATAGATCATTCACTTTGAGAACAGCTTCTTCAATTATTTTATCTGTTTCAAAGAAGTGCCTCGGATCGATAATTTCCTCAATTATTTTTTCGAGGGCAGGCGTGTCATTAATGCTAGCAAGTTTTTCTTCTGTGAACGCCCAACGGGAAGGGAATCCGGCACCATATGTTTCCCTGAATCCGTAGCGATTAAATAATTCGACAAGTCTTGGTCCGGAGAGATAAGGGGTATATCCGCTATCTCCACAGACAATTTTTGCCAAATGCTTTATTGTGAAAGCACTTACCTTCATCCCCTCACCCGCTCCCGCCGTAGTCGTTCGCGATAAAGCCCCGCACGAGCTCCGCGTTTTTAGCGTCCTCGAACCAATGGGAGAGGTGCGCGTGCGCCTTTGCCTGCTCCAGGTATTTGAATATCTCCTGGATGTCCTCACGCCTGGTCCAGTAGTCCGAACGGGCATGTTTCAGGTAATTGAAGCCTTCGCGTGGATTTTCGGCGCGAATTGATTCGTGAATTGAAAAGAGAATATGCCTGAGGAGCGTCCCGCCCCATTCGCCTTCGCCCAGTTGCACACGCTTGAATTCGCTCGCGGTCTTGAACCGCGCCCGGTTAGCGACCGTGTCCGCGAGCATGAAGGAATACTCACTCACGCCGAAACCGCGCGCCAGCTCCTGGTAGGCCCCCTGCCGGAACTCCCCGTGGCGTTCCAGCTCAAGGCCGCGCAGGTAAAGGCGTTCCGTGTTGGTGAGATTGCGCCAGACGGAAGCGTCTATGCCGCGGGGGATGAGGTAGCCGGCCGCGATGGACACGGCGCGGTCGATGATCTTCTCGAACGGAGATTTCTCGTTTTTGGTCCGGGTGCGGAAGAGCTCATGGCGGATGTCCTGGCCCTCGATGTCATTGTAGCCGGTGAGCACGCGCAGGGCGGCGGCATAGGCGCCAAGCTGGAAATCGGTGTCCCCGAACTGGGGCTTGATCCGGTCGTCGACGCGCCGCATGTGGTCGAGCTGTTTCCTGACCTCGTCGTCCACCAGCGGGTAGAGTTCGTCCAGGAAAACCGTCCCGCCTTCCAGGCGCTTGCGAAGGACCAGGAGCACCGTGCCCTGGACATAGTTGCCCGTTTTCAGGCCAGAGGTGGTCTCCGTGCCGATGGTCCAGGCCGCGGTCACCTTCAGGCCCGCGGCCCAGAGGATCATGCCCAGGTCCGCCCAGACGCCTGCGTCCTGATGGGTAAACATGACCACCTGTAGGCCGTCATCCGGCATATGGGCCGCCAGGTTCGAGTAGATGTCCACCATGCTGTGCTCAAAGTCTTCATCCGCTCCCCTGACAGCCAAAGCCGGACGACTGTCGGAATACCAGTCCGGGAACAGCTTGGGAAGATGCTTGTCATACCAGGATAAAAAATAATCGGCAAGCTCATGATAATTGACCGCATCCGCGTAAGGCGGATCGGTGACCCACAAAGAAGCTCTTGCTTTTATCGACCTGGCGTCCGCAGGCCTGCTATCAGCGGTTGAACCATCAATTGTTGATGAAGAATATATTTCTTTTTCTTTCGGTTTTAGAAACTGTTCGGATAGAACAAGGCCGCGTATCGGGTAATTGTACTGAGTGTTCAAAGCTTGATTGGTGAAAGTATTTGCGGGAGCGCCTATCCCGCCGGAACGCTCAATTTGGGGAGTCCAGTGGCAAAGACGTGAATTCATATCATTTTGAACTCCAATCGCCTGGATCATCCCCATAAAGTTTATTTTATCCGGTGATTTTCCTAAAATATTCTCAATAGACAACCCATGCACCAGCAACTGCCGTGGATGAAACAAATGGTGCCAGTGCGTCCAGCCACGTTCGCGAAATAAACGGCTTGTCTCAGCCCCTGAAGCAATCTTCTTTGATGGTAAAAACCCCTTCTCCTGCCATTCGACAAAGCGCTCTTTCAGAAGCGAAATCACTTTCCGATCCCGTTCCTCATCTTCCTCCGTGACGCTCTTGTACAGTCTGTCCCCTTCAGGTGTCATCCAGCGCACGCAATACAATCTTTCCTGGAAAGTGTCCTCCGGCCGCGGCACAAGATCTTCGTTTTCCCAAAGCCGCAGACCGTATACGGGTTCACCGTCCTCTCCTTTTTTATCTCCACGCAAACCTGCCATGCCGTAGCGATTTTTCGTCTCAGGGCAAACCATCTCCTTATCCTGAACCGTGCCTGCTTTCGCATCATTCATCTGCTTTTCGGTCGCGCCGGTTATTATCTCGATATCATAACCATGACGCCGCTCATTCTTCTTCAGTACCGCAATCACGTTATATTTTTCGCTGATCACCCAGCTCGGGGCCAGGGGCACCCAGAGACCCGTGGCCGGGCTTTTGGCTTCTATACAATAAAGATAAGCGTCCGCCCGGTTGCCCGCGCCGTCATGCTCGATCCCCCATTCGGTGATCTGTCTGTCCGCCGCTTCCCAAGCCTCCTCCTGCGCCTTCCTGACTTTTTCCTGGACTTCCTTCCCTCCGCCTATCAGGTGTATTGCGGCCCAGGTGAGAAGTGCGGCCACTGGATTGAGATCGCTTCCATAGGCCTCCAGGCCCAGACGGGCGGCCTCGAACGGGATGGAGCCGCCGCCGCAGAAACAGTCGCCCACCCGGGCCGTACGGCCGAAAGCCTTTTGGGAAAGCTCGGCGAACAGTTCCTGAAGCGTGTGCGCATTGGTTTTCAGATGGGCGTTGATTTCCCGCCAGCTTTCTTTACTCGGTCCGTCAATCTGCTCCGGCCGGTCGCAAAATGCCAGCTTTTCCTCGTAATCAAGACGGTTGAACGCGAGTTTTTCCATGCGCGCCTTGTCTTCCGGGTCCAGCCCGCGCTTCCAGACGGTCTTGTCACCGCTCATTTCAATGAACCCGGCCGCTTCCTCCGGCGTCAGCTTTTCCGCGATCAATGCCGCCGGAAGCTTCTTTGTCTTCCGCTTCCAAAGGCCGTCGGGGTCCATCGTAAGAATGCGCAGGAAAATCTCGCGGTCTTTTTCCGCGTCTTCCGAAGCGGGCATGAGCAATCCCAGGATCACTGCGCGCACCAGGATGAGCGGCTTTCGGCCCCACCATTTTCCCAGGCCGGTCAGCGTCTGTCCGGGGCCGGCCTTTCGCTCTTTATAGCTTTCGGCGCTCAGGATGGCCAGGGGAAATTGGGTTTCAATGAAAGGCTTATGGGGCAAGGCTTCACTCCCTGAACAGCGGCAATTCGAAATCGCTCATGCGTTTCTTGATAACTGAATCGGCTATGGGGTTCTCCGTGAGGGCGAAGCGCACCGCCTTGCGCCAGCCCTTGTTACGCCCGCCCAGGGCCTGTCCGGTGGCCGCGTTGGTCATGGTGAAGAGCCACCAGCGCTCCTCGGGGCTCAGGCCCAGCCAGTTCCGCACCGCGTTGGGGATGAGCACCGGATCGGCTTCCTCCACCGCCCAGGCCAGGAGCACGAGCTCCTTGCCCAAATTGCGGTCCACGGGCGCCACACCCTTGGAGGGCCATTTGCCGGACTTGACGCCGTGGCGTATCAGCCGGCGATTGAACTCCGCCCTGGCCTCTTCCGCGATCTCCGCCCAGATGCGCATGGGCAGAAGCACCTTCAGGTCAGGGTTTTGATAGCCGGAAGACGCCTTTTCGAAAGACAACGCCTCCGCCGTCCATTTGAACTCTTCCGTGATCGCCACTTCCCCGTCCTTGGAGGAAGGGATGTGGACAAGGAAGCAATGCGTCGTCCGCTCCGGGAAAAACCCGAAACCCAGTACCTCGCTCACTGCTTCACCTCTTTCAGAACATCGATGGAGAGCCGGTCTTTCTGCATCCAGTCCAGCAGGTCCTGGCCGCGCTTGAAGTGAATTTCACTGATACTCAAAGTGAGGTGCGCATCCGTTATCAGCTCCCGGAGCTTTATGTAGAGATCGGCCAGTTCCCCGGCCGGCCGTATTTCCCCCTTCGGCAGGGTGTAGTAGATTACTTCGTTGGTGGCGGAGGAGACGCAGTTGATGAGCACGTTGGAAAGGGCCGCATTAACTTCCCTTGTCCGCTCCAGCACCTGGAACGCCTCGGACGCGGGACGGTTCTGGTAGTGCCGGCCGCAAAACCAGACGGCCGGCTTTTCCTTGTCGATTTCGGCGCCTGCTTTTCGCTCCACGCGGAACGATTCTACTTTACTCGATACGCCGTCTTTTTCCCCGACCGCCAGGACCATCCGGCAGTCGGGCGGCAGAAGGATGTCCCCGGCATACGGCACGCCGTGCTCCGCGGGATCGCGGCCGTCGGTCGTGTAGCGCACGGGAACCTCGGGGTTGGAAACGATCTGCGCGTAAAAATCCTTTCCCTGTTGGTATATCCGGGCGCGGAGCTGGATGACGTTCTTCCATACGTAATGGATTCCTGTCGGACGCGGATCGGGGCCTTCGTCCACGCACAGGAAGCTCAGTTTGAGCTCCCTGGTGTGGAAGCCTGAGAAATCGTTGATGACCAGTGAAGAAGCGGTCGGCTTGGCTTCGCCTATTTCGTAATATACTTTGTTGCCGCCTTCGGGCGTGATCTGGAGGACGGCCTCTCCCGTGTCCTGGTCGTAGCTCTTGGTCGTTACCGTCACGCGGGTCGGTTCCTTTTCAAACGGCCCGCGCCTGATCATGTTGCCTTCCGCCCGCCAGCGTCCGACGGCGACGGCGTATTCGCGGATGTCCTCGAGGAGGCTCGGGTGATGAAACTGCCATTCCGGCTTCACCGCCGCGCGCTTCTTGACGTCGTTCCAGGGCACGGGGTTCTGGTTGTCGAAGAGCCGCTCCTCCGCCTTCTTGATCCAGGTATCATTGGGTTTGTCTACGGAAAACTTCTGGTTGTCCTGGAGCGTTCGCCTGATCTGGGCTTCCGCGTCATACTGGTTGTTGTCGAAATTGAAATTGATGTGTTCGTGCCGCAGCTTCCCCCGGTGTGGGTACACGATTGTGGAAAACGTTTGCTGGACCGCGCTCCGGAGCTGGACCTGGTACTTGTCCCGGCTGCGTCTGGCCTCCACTGCCTGCGGGTCTTTTGGGGAGACGCCCTCCTGGTCCTGTTCGGCAATGACCACTTCCACCGCTTTCAGGTAGGCCGCGTTTTTAAGCACCTCGTCCATGGTGTTCCGGTCCCCGGTGAGGAACAAGAGGCGGTTCTGGAACGTCTGGTCGGAATGGAATTTTACCCATTCAGGGTTGAGCGGCTGGTCCGATTTCGCGTCCGGCCAGGGATCGGTCACGACGAGGGTCGTCTTGTCCTGGGAGATGACGATGTCATCGATGGGGGCCAATACCTTGATCTCCTGGTACAGGTCCTTGAGCTTGGGCTCGAAAAGGGACAACAGGTATTTTCGCAGTTCCTGGATTTTATTTTCCTTGGTGGCCGTGTTCACCATGCCGAACAGCCGGGCCGCCAGGTTCTGGATATTCTTGAAATACAGCCTCCCGTCCAGGGACAGGTGCAGGTACCAGGCCCGGTTGGGGAGCACCTCGAGCACGTCGCTCAAGACCCGCTCTATGGAACGACCCGGCGCGCAGAGCCAGGCGATGATCTCGGTGTCCCGCAGGCCGATGATCGCCTTCTGCGCCGTGGACAGTGAAGATACATAGACGAGTTTCGCGGCGTCGGTCGCGTCGGTCGTCTTCAGCTCTGCGTCCCGTTCCTCGGCGTGGGAATGCCCGTTATTCGCGATATCCGTCCGCACGGCCTCGGAAAGGCTTGAGTTGATCCGGTCGAATTCGGTGAAAATGTCCCCGTCGTTGAGATCGATGTCGTACGGATGCACCAGGTGAAGCTTCTTCGCCTTGCCCGTAGTCCAGATATTGGCGATGATCGCCCTCATCATGCGCAAGAGGCCGCGCGTCTGCTGGAAATTCGGGTTTTCCTTGAAGCGTCCGTACAAGTCCCGCAAGGCAAAATGGAAGGGGTAGGAATCACTGATCTCCGCCGCAAAGCTTTCCGGAGTGGCGGCTGTCAGCTCCATTTGTTTCGCCTTTTTCACCGCTTCCGCGTAGGCGTTCGCGACCTCCGTCCTGACTTTCTCCGCCGGCAGTTTTTCGAACAGCCGCGTCCGCAGAATGTGGAAGACCTCGTCCCCCTGCGTGGCGACCGGCTCGATGACAAGCGCGCTCCTGTTCGTCTCCTTCTCAAGGTTTTCCAGCGCCGCCATCACTCCCGTTCCCAGATTTGAGTAAGCCGTGGCCGAAAGATCGGAAATGACGATGACGACGTTGTTGAGCTCCTCTTTATTGGCGGCGACCATGAGGTTCGAAACGGCCGTCGTGGTCACCGCGGCCAGATTGCTGTCTCCCACAGATTTCGATAACGCGCTCGCGAAATACGGCGGCAGCTCATCGAGGAGAATGACGGTGGGCTCTCCCTGGAGCAGCTTGATCCAGGAAGTGACGCCCGGGGCTTGCAGGGGGCTGTAAAGACTGTTGAATGCGTCTTTTTTGCCCAATTGTTCCGCGAGCGCCCCCCAAATACCGAACGGGTAGTCCGATTCCCGGCCGTCAAACCCGATGACCTTTATGTCTTCGCTTCCCAACTCCGATTCTCTCCAGAGTTTCTTTCTGATGGAAGGGTATTTGGCCAGGAGTCCCAGTGCCAGCATGGAGTGTGTTTTGCCGCCGCCCATTGCCTGTGAGAGCAGGAACGTGGCCGCCTGGTCCTTCTTGCCGCTCAGCCTCTGGAAGGTCTTTTCAATGAGGGATTTCATCCCCTTGGTGACGAAGTTCTCTTCGAAAAAAAGTTCCGCGTCCTTTTCCTTCATTTTGCCGGTCAAGAGGTCTCCCAGGTGCAGGACGACGTCTTTTCGTGATTTATCGAAGACGCTTTTTCGGGGGGTGCAGGCATCGGAGAGGTTTATGAGCGTGGAGGCCATATCTGCTCCTTTTCAGTATTGAAACTAGTTTTTTGATATTCATTTTATGAATCAACAGTTTCAACTTAACCGCAAAAGCTATCTTGATTTTGGATTGTACGCTATGACCGCCACGATTTCAATCGTTTTTTCACTTAATGCACTCCAAATATACAATTCTCCCTTGGACAAATAACGGGCAGGGTGTTTCTTTTTATTGCCTAAAATCCGTTTTATGGTATTTGAGCTCAATCGCTTGTATAACTTTTATTGGACATCCTGCTTCCCATACGCGACCATTGATGAAAGAAAAAGCGCTGAAATGGATACAGTGCCGACAGGGACTGAATTGGGCACTATTGAGTCGTGAAGAGTTGGAGGAGAATTGATGCTATGGGAAATAATAGGACTGTCCGTGAGCTCAGCTGGAATGGTCCTTTCGCCTGGCCTGGTTTTGAAAAAGATACTGCATTACCACAGCTACCGAAAACTTGTGGTGTTTATCTACAAACCTTTAACTATGAAAAAGGCTATTTGATTTATTGTGCTGGACTTACTCGAATTTCATTCAAAGACAGATTTATTCAGCACACAAGGAATTATAAGAACGGCAAATATAACGTTCTAGACATGACTTCGGTTTTAAAAGGAAAAAGAAAATTAATATGGAGGGGATGGGGATATTACAGAGAGCACCAAGATGAGTTTCTAGAAAAAAAGACAAATATTATAAAGGCCGTTAATAAGCAATTGTTGCATTTTCGAATTTTTTTAGCTGAAAATGGAAATGAAAAAAGGTTTATTGAACGGCTCGAAGCTTCAATAATGAATAATCTATATAACCAACCTCCTCCTATGAGCCTGATTCCTGACCAGGGGATGTTCTTAGCTCCACGACGTGGAAAAGAAAAGCTAATAATAGTGAAGAATAAATGCGATTCTATATTATACGGTTTGCCTAACTATCTGGAAATCTAATTTTGGAGGTATGAAGAATGGGCTCTGAAAGTAATAAGGCAGGAAAACTATTCGAGGACAACGTTGAAAAACTATTAACGATATATAAATTAGGTCATATTAAATCTTATGATGTGCGGACTATTACAGGAAAAAGGACCATTGATTTTGTAATCCCATCACGTCTTGGCAAAGTGATTATTGAAGCTAAATATCGAGCCCCTAAGGGTCAAAATGCAGCATTGAAGTATGCGGCAGAAGATCTTTTTACTGTGATGTATGAATACCGTTTATTATTCCCTCAAGCACAATTGATCGCTATTGTCAATGATTTAGGTATACTGCAGCCAGGTAATCACGATCATCTTCCATTACTGACCAGCATAGGTGTTGAAGTATTCACAATAAATGAAAACGGAAAGCCTGATAAGCAACTATTGCAAAAACTAGAAGAATTAAGCACTAAATATATATAATAGCTTCAGTTATTTATTGAAACTCATTATCCCCTTCTTGCATTGAATTCTAATTTAAAAAACTCAATCAAATAAATCTCAAGTGCTGCCAGCCAATAATCCTCTTCAGGATTGTTCAATAGATAAAGCCGAATTTTTACATCTAGTTTTCGGATTGTTTTTCCCCATTCAGTGTCTTTTGAATACAATTTTCTATTTGTTTGAGAGCTGACACGTGATCCCAACAACGTATTTTTAAGTGCTCTGCCAACATAATAAATCTTCTCATCATCATAAAAAACATAGATCCCGGTTTTCCCAGCCCATGGCTGCCAATCGTCAGTACCGAAAACATTTTTCTCGATATCAAGGTCTTCATTAGAATATTTCGGCTTGATAATAATCTTCGAAAAAAACCCATCGACAATAATATCAAGTTGGTTCTTTATTTTTGACATTTGGCCCTCCTTTATTTTTCATATTATTTGTTTTTTCACCCCGCTCTCCCGAACTCCTCGAACCTCTTCGCCAGCCTGTCCCTGTCGGGGTAATCTTCTTTATGCTTCGGCAGCACGATCCTTTGCCCCTCGAGTTTCTTCAAGCCCCACTCCAACATCGTCCTTCGACTACTCACGCTTTGTTCTTTCATTTGGCAGTCCTTGTCAGTTCGCGCTCAGGATGACGGCTCAACTTTTTCAGCCGCATTTTTTGAGCTCGTAATCCGGCGTGATGCCGATGATATTCTTGTCGTAGGCGGAGTGGTGGATCTTGCAGAGGGCCAGGCCGTTGGGGATGACGGGCTCGCCCGATTCCTCCGCGTCCGGAATGATGTGTGCGGCGTCCAGGAGCTCCGGGTGTTTGAGCCGGCAGACGGTGCAGCTGCGGGAATAGGCGTCCA
>JAFGSW010000031.1 GCA_016934415.1 Spirochaetales bacterium
GGTTTCTCACCCGCTGGATCGCATTAAGGATTTCAGACCTTCTCGTCATCCTTCCTTTCCAGATTTACCTGGCGCCATGGTTCCCTATTTCTCCCAAAAAAAGCCGGGCGGAGACTCATTCCCGCCCGGCTCTAGAAACCGCACAACACGACGCGGTTATTTTTCAATCTTCAACGAACCGAGCACTTCCGCGGTGGGAATGGCGAAGCCGATGCTTTCCACGGCGTTCCCGACCGCCTTGCTCGAGATGATGCCAATGACCGAGCCGTTCCCGTCCAGCATGGGCCCGCCCGAATTCCCCGGGTTGACGGCCGAATCGGTCTGAATGTACTTGACGCCGTCCTTTTCCCGGTAGCCGCTCACGATGCCCTTGGTCACCGTGTATGACAGCTCTTTGTAGAGCGGGGTCCCGATCACATAGACCTCGGAGCCGATGGGGGGCTGGGTGGTGCTCAATGGGATGTATTTGAACTTCTTCCCCTTGATTTTTATGACGGCGGAATCGTTATTCCTGTTGAAGCGGACGACCTTCGCCTCGTACTGCTTGCCGTCCTCGAGCGAGACGCCGACGGTGGTGAGACCGCTCACGACGTGGGCGGCGGTGAGGATGTAGCCGTCCTCGGAGACGATGACCCCCGAGCCGTGCGTCATTCCGGCCTTGATCGTGACAACGCCGCTAAAGAGCTTGGAAATGTCCTTGGGAATCGTGAGCTTGGGAGCGCTCTCCGAATAGGCGACGGTAATCGGTTTGGCGTCCGCCGCCGATTCGTCGCTTGCGGCCTTCGTTTTCTTGCCCGTGAGCAAATCCACGAATTCCTGCTCCGCCATGAAGCGCAGGAGCGCGTCCTCGTATCCCATGACGGTGAGCTTTTCGAGCTCCTCGATATCATTGCGATTCTCGTACTTCCCGGTTTCCGTCTTTTTCAGTACGACGGCGTCCTTCACGCTGTCGTACAATTGGAATTCGGTATCCAGGCTGATTTTCGATTCGGACCGCTCGCCGGCGCCGAAGCAGCCTCCCGGCTGGTAGCGGTAGTCGGCCGAAAAATTGGTGACGATGCCGCCGATCTGGAACCTGGCTTTCGCGGAACCGGAGGTCTGGAAAAGATCCTCCGTGAGCACGTTGTACCCGTAATTCTTCAGATCGGCTTCCGCCACCTCCCGGAACTGTTCGTAGTTCTTGATCGTCGTGCGCTGCCATTCGATGTCCTTATTGACCCCCGGCCCCGAAAGGTGGGCGACCTTCGTGCCGTAGGGGATTTTGATGAGGACTCGGCTCACGCCGATGGTCTCGGATTTTTCCACAAAGGGAACGTCGGGCCGATTTCCCTTTTTTGCGGCGGGTTCATCGGCGAAGGCGATCACACCCGATACGAACAAGGCGATGAAAAACAAAATTGACGCGGTCTTTTTCATGCAGGTGACTCCTCTCCTGTCCGGATTGACTTCATTATCGTTTTACGGAACGCTGTTGTCAATCATTATACCTTTATTTCGACCCAAATTCCTGTCTTTTGTTGCACGAAAAAACAGCCGCGGTTGAACAATTGATGAAAACAGGCGATAATGAAGCGTCGGGAGGCGGTCCGGCCGAGGTTCCGAAAATTCATTCGCGCGCCGGACCCAGGCGTTCACACCGCCCGCTCACAAACACATACATGAAGAGGATGGGAAATATGGGCACGTATCGCAGCAGCATCACCACCGAGGGCCGGACCCGCTCGGGCGCCCGATCATTGTGGCGGGCCAACGGACTGAAAGACACAGACTTCGGCAAGCCGATCGTCGCGGTGGTCAATTCCTTCACCCAGTTCGTGCCCGGCCACGTGCACCTGCGGGAGGTGGGAAAAATGGTGAAGGAGATGATCGACGCGGCCGGCGGCGTGGGCCTCGAGTTCAACACCATCGCCATCGACGACGGCATCGCCATGGGCCACGACGGCATGCTCTACTCCCTGCCCTCCCGCGACCTCATCGCCGACTCGGTCGAGTACATGGTGCAGGCCCACGTGGCGGACGCCATGATCTGCATTCCCAACTGCGACAAGATCATTCCGGGCATGCTCATGGCCGCCATGCGCCTCAACATCCCGGCCATCTTCGTCTCCGGCGGTCCGATGGAGGCCGGGGTGTTGAATGGAAAGAAATGGGACCTGATCGACGTCATGAAGCTCGAGGGGGACGCGACCGTCTCCAACGAGGAGCTCGCCGCCATCGAGCGGGCCGGCTGCCCGACCTGCGGGTCCTGCTCCGGCCTCTTTACCGCCAATTCCATGAACTGCCTCACCGAGGCGCTCGGAATGGGTTTGCCCTGGAACGGCACCCTCCTCGCCACCCATACGCTGCGCCGGAAGCTCTTCGAGAAAGCGGCCGCGCGCATCGTCGAGATGGCGAAAGCCTTTTACGAAAAGGGCGATACGACCGTGCTCCCCCGCTCCATCGCCACCAAAAAAACCTTCGAGAACGCCATGTGCCTGGACGTCGCCATGGGCGGCTCGACTAATACCGTGCTCCACATCCTGGCCGTGGCCGCCGAGGCCGGCGTCGACTTCACCCTCCACGACATCGAGGCCATCTCCAAGAAAGCGCCCACCCTCTGCAAGGTGGCACCGTCATCGCACTACCACATTGAGGACGTGAACCGGGCCGGCGGCATCACCGCGATTCTGGGCGAGCTCGACAAGGCGGGGCTCCTCCACCGCGACTGTATGACGGTCACCGGCCAGACGATTCACGTAAATATAGAAGAGAACGACATCAACGGCGGGTATCCCGCCCTGACCGCGGAGGCGAAGCAAAACGCCCTGGCCGCGCCCAAGGGAACGCGCACCACGGAAGGCATGTCCCAGAACGAGTTCTACAAGGAAACCGACCTCGACCGCGCTGGTGGGTGCATCCGGGACAAGGCGCACGCCTACAGCCGGGACGGCGGACTGGCCATTCTGCACGGCAACCTGGCCGAGAACGGCTGCGTCGTCAAGACCGCCGGCGTCGACGCATCCATGATGAGCTTTACCGGCAGGGCGCGCGTCTTCGATTCCCAGGACCAGGCGGCCGCGGCCATCCTGGAGGATACAATCAATCCCGGCGACGTGGTCGTCATCCGCTACGAGGGGCCGGCGGGCGGCCCGGGCATGCAGGAGATGCTCTATCCCACCACCTATCTGGGCTCCAAGAAGCTCAACACGAAATGCGCCCTCATCACCGACGGCCGCTTCTCGGGCGGCAGCGCCGGTTTGAGCGTCGGGCACATATCGCCGGAGGCCGCCGCCGGCGGGCTCATCGGCCTGGTGGAGGAGAACGACGAGATCGGCATCGACATCCCGGCCCGGTGCATCGATCTCAAGGTGGACAAGGCCGAGCTTGAAAAAAGAAAGGCGAAGCTTCTCGCCTCCGGCGGATTCAAGCCGAAGCGCGAACGCACGGTCTCCGCGGCGCTCAAGCTCTACGCCATGTTCGCCACGAGCTCGGACAAGGGCGCCATCAGGGATTTGAAGAAAATCACATAGAGGGATTTATAAGGAAACCAGGAACACAGGAAGAATTTAAGGGGTTGGCGCCGGCGCCGTGCCGCCAGGCGTCGATCAGGCCGGCGGCGAGCAGAGCCATGGCGAATTTGATGTTGAGTCTTTTCACGAAAATTCCCGCATAATAGTCGAGATTCGTGCTTTACAGATTCGGAATATTTGCTTATTTTAAAATTGAGTAAAAATGAGAATGTGAGGAATAAACATGAAAGGCGCCGCGATGCACAACCTGGAGACAAAGAAATGCAGCCCCATCCAGGAGGGAACCGTCCCTCTGAACGAGCAAGAAGAGTACGATTATCTGAATCAGATTCACAGCTGGTCTTTAAGCCGAAAACAAGTCCACCAGCTCCGCAAGCTCTTCCAGTTCGCGAGTTTCCATGAGGCCGTCGATTTCGTCGATCAGGTGGCCCGCATTGCTGAGGAAGAGAACCACCATCCCGACATCTACCTGGCCTACCGTCACGTCACGATCATTCTCTGGACCAAGAAAATCGCGGGACTTACGGAAAATGATTTCATTCTGGCGGCGAAGATCGACCAGGTGCCCCTGCCGAATTGAGGCTTTTCCGATTTCGATCAGGGCAGGCTCCTTCGGCAGGCTCAGAGTGACGTACGAACACAACTGCCTTTCATCTCCAATGACAAAACATGCCATGTAAGCTATAGTATTCCCCGCCGACATGAAAAAGCCGCACAGCGTTACGTATGCCCGACTCGTCACCGCGGCCGTTCTCGGGGCCGTCTTCCTTGCCGCCTGCGTCCGGGACAAAACCGAAGCCGATGCGGGAAGCGTCTTTTACCGCGGCCGCGACCTGGCCGGGAACGAAATCGTCCTGCTCCGCCGCCCGCAAAGGATCGTCAGCCTCGCCCCGAGCAACACCGAGATCGTTTTCGCCCTCGGCGCCGGGGACTCGCTCGTGGGCGCGTCCGCCTATTCCGATTACCCGCCCGGGGCGGCCCGCCTGCCGCGCGTCTCGGACCTCACCCGCGCCAACCTGGAGCGCGTCGCCGCCCTCGCCCCCGACCTTGTCCTGGCCGGAAACAAGATCGATTCGGACACCCTCTCGCTCCTCGGCCGCATGCGCGCCGCCGCCGCCGTGACCGAGGGCACGGACTTCGCATCGACGTACGCCTCCATCCTCGCCGTCGGCGCGATGACGGGGAAGGCGGCCGAAGCCGAAGCGCTCGTCAAAAAGATGCGGGCCGATATACAGTCGATCGCCGACCGGGCCGAAGGCGCGCCCACGCCGCTCTGTTATTACATCGTCTCCTTCGGGAGCGGCGGCGACTGGACCGCCGGGCCGGGGAGCTTCATCGACGAAATGATTTCACTCGCGGGCGGACAAAACGCAGGCGCCTCGCTCGGGCGGCCCTGGGGAATCTTCCAGCTTGAAAAGCTCGTCGCCCTCGATCCCGCGGTGATCATCGCCGGCACAAGCTCGGGACCGCTCGACCGGCTCTCAGGCGAGCCCGGGTACTCGTCCCTGTCCGCCGTGAAGCAGGGCCGAGTGGCGATCGTAGACGACGACCTGGTGACGCGCCCCGGGCCGCGGCTCGCGCAAGGGCTCATGGAGATCGCGCGGTCCGTACACCCCGAGATCTTCGGCCCGCTCCCCCGCAAGCCCGCCCAAGGGAGTGAGCCGTGAACGCGCGAAGAATTCCCGCGGGCCTGCTCGTCCCGGCCCTCGCGCTCGCCCTCCTGGCGGCGATGCTGGGGAGCGTCTTTTGGGGACGGAGCTTGTCCTTTTCGGACGTGACTGCCTTTATCCTGACGCGGATTCCCGCCCTCGCGGCTGCGCTTTCCGTCACGCCGCCCGCGCGGGTCGCGCTGAACGTCCTCGACCTGGCCCTGCCCCGCATCCTCACGGCCGCGATCACGGGCGCGGGCCTCGCCTGGTCGGGCGCGCTCTTCCAGGCGCTCTTCCGCAACCCCCTCGCCGACCCGTACTTCCTGGGCGTCTCCGCCGGCGCGTCGTTCGGAAGCACGCTCGTCGTCGTCCTGGCCGGGCCGGCCGCGGCGGCGCTTGCGGGCTTGAGCCTGTCCTCGCTCTCCGCCTTCGCCTCCGCCCTGGCCGCGGTGACGGCGGTGTACTTCATCGCCCGGCAGCGGGGACGGCTGCCGGTCGTCAACCTCGTGCTCGCAGGGGTGGCGGTGAGCGCCGTGCTCACCGCCCTGGTTTCGGCGCTCATGCTTTTCGGCGGCGAGCGGTTCGAGCGGATCATCTTCGCCACCATGGGAAGCTTCGCGCGCGCCACCTGGGAAAAGGCCGCCCTCGCCTGGCCGATCCTCCTCCTCGCCATGGCGGCGAGCTTTCTCTTCTCCCGGGACCTGAACCTCATCCTCCTGGGCGAGGAGCGAGCCTTCGGCCTGGGGGTGGAGGTGGAGCGGCGGAAGCGCCTGCTCCTGGGCCTCGCCACCCTGATCGGCGCGGCGACGGTGGCGGTGAGCGGCATCATCTGGTTCGCGGGATTGATCGTGCCGCACCTGGCGCGCCTCCTCGCCGGTCCCGACAACCGGCGGCTCCTCCCGGTCTCGGCGCTCGCCGGGGCGATCCTCCTTACCGTCGCCGACGCCCTTTCGCGCACGATCGTTCCTCCCTACGACGTCCCGATCGGCATCTTCACCGCCCTTCTCGGCGCGCCGTTCTTCATCTACCTGCTCGTCCGGAGCAAGAAGGCCGGGAGCTCGGGGAGGAGCGTATGACGAACGGGGTCCGCGCTAAACTAGAGGCGGTCTCCCTCTCCTACCGCTACGGCGGGGAGGAGCGCGCGCCCGTGCTCGACTCGGTATCCTTATCCTGCGCGGCCGGGGGGTTTCTCGCCGTGCTCGGCCCCAACGGGTCGGGAAAGACCACGCTCCTCCGCCTGCTCTCAGGCTGGCTCAAGCCCGGGCGGAACACCATCTTCCTGGACGGCCGCGACCTTTTAAGCTACAACCGCCCCGAGGTCGCGCGCCGTCTTGCCACCGTCGCCCAGAACGCCCAGCCCGAGGCCGCCTTTACGGTGGAGGAGATCGTACTCATGGGCCGCGCCCCGCATCTGGCCTTTCTCGAGCGCGAGGGAAGCGCCGACCGGGCGAGGGTCGACGAGGCGCTCGCGCTCACGGACACCGTCCACCTGCGGCGCCGCGACGTCACCGCCCTGTCCGGCGGCGAGCTGCGGCGCGTCATGCTCGCCCAGGCCCTGGCCCAGGACGCGGGGCTCCTCCTCCTGGACGAGCCGACCGCCCATCTTGATCTCTCCCACCAGCACGACATCCTCGCGCTCCTGAAAAAAATGCAGCGCGAAAAGGGACTCACCGTCGTCGCCGCCCTCCACGACCTCAATTCCGCCGCCCGCTACGCCGATCATGTCATCCTCCTCGACCGCGGCCGGATCGCCGCCGAGGGCGCGCCCGCCGAGGTGATCACCCGGGAGACGGTCAAGCGAGTCTACGGCGCCGACGTGCTCGTGATCCCACACCCGGCGACCGGGGCGCCGATCGTGATCGAGGAATGAGGGCGCGAAGATGGGGGAAGACATGTATGGCGCGACCTGGTAACTGGGGGCGTCTCGCCCCCAGACGCGAATGAAGAGAAAGGGCTTAGGGAAAAAGTCAGACTGAGCCCTTCGGCTTCGCTCAGGACAGGCCTGTCGAAGTCTGAGGGACGAGTCTGTCGTGGGAATTATCCCCGCACTAGCTTAACCTGAAATAACAAATAAAAGCCTCCACTTGATTATTTTGGCGCCACCATGGTATAACTCCCTACCCTCATCGACCCCCGCCGGTCCAGGAAGGGAGTTTTATATGCAAAACGATAATTTCTTCGAAGACAACGGCTTTTAAACCAACCCCCAAACGCAGGAAAGGCTTCCCCTCCGAAACGCACGTCAAACGCGGCGTGCGCGTTGTCCGCGGCTTTCAAGGAACTGCATGAAAAGCTCGGGAGGAACGACCCGTGTCCGTGCGGCAGCGGGAAGCGCTTTCAGGAACTGCTGCCTGGCGACGGGCAGGTACGACGGCGTGAACAAGGATGAGTATTACAGGTAACAAAAGACGGCCGGCGGGGCTTCTTAAAACCGGGTGATCTCATCTTTCTCCCCCAACCCCTTGAACCGGGTGCGGATTCCGGTACAATCGGTCCATGATCAGATTCATCCTGTTCGACCTGGGACAAACGCTCGTCCACTACTTCAACCGGAAAGAGTTCAAGGCGATGCTGCCCGGCATCCTGGATTCGCTCATGGCGGCGCTCGGCGACCGCCTCACCAGGTCCGCCGCCGAGTGCCGGAGCGCCATGCTCGAACAGGGCCGCACGAACGAGGATTTTTCCGTGCGGCCGCTCGCGCGGCGGCTGGCGGTCGTCCTGAACCTGCCCGAGGGCGAGGTCGTCCGGCTCGGTCTTCTCGACCTCTTCATGGCGCCGCTTCTTTCCTCCTCGTCGTTGTACGAGGACACCCGCCCGGCACTCGAGGAATTGAGCCGGACGCATACGCTCACCCTCTTGTCCAATATACCGTGGGGATGTCCGCCTTCGTATTTCGAGGACGACTTAAGGCGTTACGAGCTGTTCCGCTTTTTCACGCGTATTATATTCTGCACGGACGTGGGCTTCCGCAAGCCGCACCCGGCCGTTTTCCATTACGCGCTCCGTCTCCTCGGGGCGCGGCCGGAGGAGGCCGTCATGATCGGCGACCGGCCGGACTGGGACGTTGAGGGCGCGCGGCGCTGCGGCCTGCACGCCATACTGATCGACCGGGAGGGGGAACAGAAGGACGGCCCCGGCGTCATCCGCAATCTGTGCGAGTTGCCGGCCGCGCTCGCCGAACTCAGGTGACCGGCAAAAAGAAAATTATCGTAGAGACGCACGGCCGTGCGTCTCTACGTTTTCCGGACCATAAACGTGATCCTTATTTACGCGAACATTCCGTGAAAAACAACGGCCGTAGGTTTCCGCAATCGGATTCCTAAAAATCGAGCCTCAAGGAGAAACAAATGGAGATTCGATACGAACACGCCTCGGAAAAATACGCCGAGTCTTTCGGCGCCGCGGTGGACGCGGTGGCCCGCGAGAGGAAATACCTCGTGGCGACAACGGGCTTCCCGCCGGAGAGCACGATCGAGTTCGTGCGCGACCTCGTTGAGAACAACCTTGCCCAATATTTCGCGCTCGACGGGGAGACGGTGGTCGGCTGGTGCGACGCACTCCCCATGCGCTCCGAGGGCTTCCGACACGTGGGCGTGCTCGGCATGGGCGTCCTCCCGGGCCACCGGGGCCGGGGTATCGGCACGAAACTCATCCGGCTCACCATCAAGCACGCGAAGAAGGTGAATGGCCTGGAGAAGATAGAGCTTCAAGTCTACAAAAGCAATGCGACGGCTATATCGCTGTACGAGAAGGCGGGGTTCTTCCGCGAGGGCGAGCGGATCGACGCCCGCAAGCTCGACGGCCGCTACGACAACCTGGTTCTCATGGGATTGAAATTATAGTCGTTCCCCGGTTCGGCTGCGGCCGGCGGATGGTGCCGGTGAACCAACGGTAAAAACATCAACCGCGACACCCTTCGGCTCCCGCGCTTCACTGGCGGAGATGAAAATCAAAAACATAAGGCCGCCGTCTCAACCGGCCTCCCGTTTCCGGAGTTTCCAGGCGAAGCCCGATATGTACGACACATGCAGGAGCACGAAGGCCGCCAGAAGAAGGGAATAGATGACGGTCATGTGCAGCCCCTCGTCGCTCGTGCCGGGCAGGCCGAAGAACGAAATCTCCGTGGCCGCGAACAGGCAAAGGGCGGACACGGGCAGGACCGCGGGCCAGAGGACGCCCAGCGCCTTCCGCGCCCCGGGCCGAATCACCCGGCCCCAAAAGGAGAGCGGCTTGTCCATGCGCGTGGCATAGGCCCAGACGCAGAGATAAAAAGGAATGAAGCCGATGCCGCCCCCGACCAGGGTCAGGGCGACGAAGAGGAGGAGGAAGACAAGTCGGCCGCGCCGGCGGTGGACGAAAAAGACCGACCAGGCGGCGGCCGCGAGACCCGCGGCAATGGCGCAGATCCCGGTGGCCAGAAAGTTCGGGACGAGCGTGAAGGCCTCGTCCCCGTTGGGCCAGCGCTGGTACTCGAGCCCGATCGATTGGATGATCAGTCCGGGCGTCGCCTTGCTCCCCTGCAGGGTCTCGAAAACGCCGTGCTGGATGCCGGCGACGGCCAGGAAAACGCCCAGCACCGCCGTGACGACGCGCACCGGATTGACGCGTTTTTTTACAATGTCGTTCATACATGCCTCCTTAAGCAGGAATGCATCGGTTCATAACCGGTCTCCCCATGGGACAATGCGGATTCCGCGCCGGCCCGCAGTCTCCGCCCGCACTGTGATCCTCAAGTGAACCATATCACCCGAAAAGCGCGCGGGTCAATGTTTCGGCTGAACATTATCCCACGGACCGCGACCGTCAACCGGCGACTATTTACGGGATCAAGCGCACCAAGAAGGATAAAAAAAGCCGCCCGGTTGATTCCGGGCGGCTCAAGAGTGCGGTGTTCACGATTACTGCGACATGATCAGCGACGCGTACGTGCTCCAGCCGGCCGCGGCCTGGTAGGCGCCGACGCTTCCGGCCGGCACAAGAATGGCGGTGAGGGCCGGGCAGTAAGATATGATATTCGAGCTCGCTATAGGTGGAGTGACGGCGTTCACCGTGATAGTCGTCAGATGGTCGCAATTGATTATTGCGACCATATCGATGTACGTGACACCGGCCGGGATGGTCAGCGTTGCCAAGCTGTTACAGTCATTGAAGGCATTCATGTCGATCGTCTCCAGCGTTTCGGAGAGTACGACGCTCGCCAAGTTTGGGCAGTGCTGGAAGATATTGTGGAGAGTCGTTAAGCCGCTGGGGAGAGATACATTAATCAAAGAGGTACAATTATAAAAAGAGTACGGCCCGAGTGAACTGATACTTTCGGGGAATGTCACGGTCGTCAAAGAGCTGCAATTATAAAAGATGCTTTGTCCGAAGCTGGCGGTGCCGTTCGGCATTGATACGTTTGCCAGACTGGAACAACCGTCGAAGGCGTAATCGCCAACGGACGTGATGTCGCCCAGGCAGGTGAAGGTCGTCAAACTCGTACAGTCCTCAAAGGCCGAATACTGAATATCGTAAATACTCGGAGGAAGGGTGATGCCCGTCATGGTACTGCAGCCCTTGAAACCCGACCCAAGGATCGTAGTCACTAATTTGCCCCCGTAATACTCGGGAACAATGACGGTCCCGGAAGTATCGGCGGACCCCTTTGAGACGCCGTATTCCGTGCCGCCCTTAATTGAAACATAGGACAAACCGGGTGTGCAGATATACCACTTGGCGTATAACGTCATATTTCCCGTCACGGTATCGACGCCGAAATCCCAGCGGTTGACGCATGAGGGTTCCATAAACCAGCCCCCGAATGCATGTCCCAACCAGGAGGGTGACGAAGGCGCACTAATGGTATGCCCGTACGTCGTCGTGGCCGGCGAAACCGCGCTGCCGCCCTGCGAATCAAACGACACCGTATAATAGGTAACGGTCCAGTGGGCGTAGAGGGTGATATTGGCCGACCCCATGGTGTAGGAGGCGCCGTCTTCATAGATATAGCCGCCGCTCGGCGAGGTGGTCCATTGGTAGAACGAGTACCCGGTTTTCAGGAAACCGCAGGGCGTGAGATTGGCGGTAGACCCGCTCGCGATGGTCTGAGGCGTCATAGAGCCGGTGGCGGCCGGGTCGTTCTTATCGAATGTTATCGTGTATACATTGGCCGTCCACTTCGCGTAGAGCGTGACGTTGGAGATTCCCATCGTATACGCGGCTCCGTCCGCGTACTCGACAACGCCGCCCGAGGTGGTTGCCCACCCGGAGAAAGACCAACCGGCCTTGGTGAAGGAATTGAGCGCCAGATTGACGGTGGATCCGCACGCGATGATCTGACCCGCCATGCTGCCGGAGGCGGCCGAATCGTTTTTATTGAACGTAATCGTGTAGTTGTTGGCCGTCCATTTGGCGTAGAGCGTTACATCGGAGGCCTCCATCGTATAGCTTGCCGCATTGGCATAGGCAACGGTTCCCGAAGGCGTGGTCGCCCAACCGGAGAAGGTCCAACCGGCCTTGGTAAACGCATTGGACGATAGGGAGGCGGTCGATCCGCTGGCGATTATTTGCGGGCCCATCGACCCGACGGCCGCTGGGTCGTTCTTGTCAAACGTGATCGTATAGTTGTTAGCCGTCCATTTGGCGTAGAGCGTCACATTGGCGCTGCCCATGGTGTAATTGGCGCCGTCGACATAGACGACCGAGCCGCCCGAGGAAACGGCCCAACCGGAAAAACTCCACCCCGTTTTGGTAAAAGCATTGAGCGAGAGGCCGGCGGTCGATCCGCAAGCGATTGTTTGCTGGCTCATTGTGCCCGAGGCGGCCGGGTCGTTTTTATTGAAAGTGATGGTATAATTGTTGGCCGTCCACTTGGCGTAGAGTGTGACGTTGGCGGTGCCCATAGTGAAGCTGGCCCCGTCGCCGTAAGCGACCGATCCGGACGGAGTGGTCGCCCAGCCTGCAAATAACCAACCGGTCTTGGTGAAAGCACAGGTATTGAGATTCGCGGCGACGCCTTCAGCAATAGTTTGGGTACCCATGCTTCCCGACGCGGAGGGATCATTTTTATCGAAAGTCACATTATGGTTGATGACCAGCCATTTGGCGTAGAGGGTCACGTTCGACGCGCTTATCGAGTAATTGTATCCGTCGTTATAGATCGCCGCCCCGCCGGGTGTCGTCGCCCAGCCGGCGAACGACCAGCCGGGCTTGCTGAAGCCGCACAGCGTCAGGTTGGCCGACGTCCCGTAGGCGATGCCCTGGGGATCCATGGAGCCGGTCGCGGCCGCGTCGTTCTTGTCAAAACTCACATAGTATATATTCGGGGACCACTTCGCATAAAGAGTGACATTGGCGCTGCCCATCGTGTAGCTCGCGCCGTCGGCGTAAACAACAGCACCCGCAGGCGTGGTCGCCCAACCGGCGAAAGTATGGCCGAATCTCGCATAGGCATTGGGTTTGAGATTGGCGGTCGAGCCTGAGGCGAAAGACTGCGGGGTCATGCTGCCGGTGGCGGCCTCGTCGTTCTTGTCGAAACTCACCGTGTAGTTGACGGCCGTCCACTTGGCGTAGAGAGTGACATTGCCGGCGCCCATCGTGTAGTTGGCGCCATTGGCGTAGGCAACCGCGCCGCCGGGCGTCGTCGCCCAGCCCGCGAAGGTCGCGCCCGGTTTGGAGAAGGCATTGGCGATGAGGGCGGCGGTCGACCCGCAGGCAATGCCCTGCTGCGACATCACCCCGACCGCGACCGCGTCGTTCTTTTCGAAGGTGATGTAGTAGACGTTGGCCGTCCACTTGGCGTAAAGCGTGACATTGGCGGCGCCCATCGTGTAATTCGCGCCGTCCGCATAGACGACCGCGCCGCCGGGCGTCGCCGCCCAGCCCGTGAAGGTCCACCCGGTCTTGCTGAATCCGCACGGGGTGAGCGCAGCGGTGGAGCCCGAGGCGATGACCTGGGGCGACATCGTTCCGGTCGCGACGGCGTCGTTCTTGTCGAAGGCGACGGTGTAAGAATTCGCCGCCCACGTGGCATAGAGGGTGACATTGGAGGCGCCCATCGTGTAGCTCGCGCCGTCCGCGTAGATGGCCGCGCCGCCGGGCGTCGTCGCCCAACCGGCGAACGCCGATCCCGCCTTGCTGAAGCCGCAGGGCGAAAGAGCGGCGGTGGAGCCCGAGGCGATGACCTGGGGAGACATCGTTCCGGTCGCTGCGGGGTCGTTCTTGTCGAAGGTGATCGAATAGTCGTTGGCGTTCCACTTGGCGTACAGGGTGACGTCCCCGGCACCCATTGTATACGAGGCGCCGTCCGCGTACGCCACCCCGCCCGCGGGAGTAAGGGCCCAGCCGGCGAACGTATAGCCCGCCTTCCCGAAAGCGTTCGGAATCAGGGCGGCTGAGGAACCGCAGGCGATGGCCTGCGGCGTCATCACCCCGAACGCACCGACGTCGTTTTTCTCGAAAGTGATCTGGTAGACGTTGGCCGTCCATTTGGCGTAGAGCGTCACATCGGCGCCGCCCATCGTATAGCCCGCGCCGTCGGCGTAGACGACCCCTCCGCCCGGACTCGTCGCCCAGCCCGAGAAGGTCCAGCCGGGCTTGCTGAAGGCGCAGAGGCTCAACGCCGCCGTGGAGCCGGAGGAGATGACCTGGTCCGGCATGACACCCGAGGCGGCCGGGTCGTTCTTGTCGAAGGTGACGGAGTAGCCGTTGGCCACCCATTGGGCGTAGAGCGTGACGTCCGCCTCGCCCATCGTATAGAGCGCGCCGTCTCCGTACTCGACCGGACCGGCGGGATCCGTCGCCCAGCCGGCGAAGCTTGAGCCGGCCTTGACGAAGGCGCAGGGGGTCAGGTTGGCCGAGGCTCCCTGGAGGATGGTCTGGGAGGCCATGCTGCCCGAAGCCAGCGCGTCGTTCTTGTCAAAGGTGACGGTGTACCCTGCGGCGTGCGGCACCGGCGGGGGACAGGCGATCATAAGAGTGATCAGTGAGATGAACAGGGGGATATACTTCCAATTTATTTTTTTCATAAGCCGGCCTCCTTTATGTGCGACTTTTTATATTTATAAGGATAGGTTGAAGGATACGAATACAAGCACACCGTGACTGCTCACCTCCAGCCGCTGAAAGAATTGGTGTGTTTATTCGGTTCTCTATTATTATATCGTAGAAGAACGCAAAATCACGCTGAAATTTTTCAAAATTTCAGCGGTTTTTTTTGGTATAAAAACAAAAACATGTGATACAATAGTAAATAATATTGCAATTACAGTTTTCCCCCCGGCGTTGCCGGTCGGGGAAAACCAAATGGACGTCAGGACCGTTCGTATGACGTCCCTGAAAAGTTATATTTATGGAGGTGCTTTATGAGAAAAAAACCAATCATCGCGGCAATCGCATTATTCGCGTTCGCCCTTCTCTTCTCATGCGAGCCGCCGGCAACCCCCGGCGTCGGCGCCGACTTGATCGGCTCCTGGCTCGGTGACGACGTCACCGTCGGGGGAGGAGGGACCGGGGACATCATCGTCACCTTCGGAGCGGACTATACGTACTCGGCGATGATCTACACCGACTACACGGATGTCTTGACCCTGCAGGACGGTTCCAATGAAGGGACATACGCCGCTAACCCAACCACGCTCATGATCGCCTTGGGCAGGCAGCTCAATGGGGGAATCTGGATCGATATTCCCCCGGGGACCCTGGGGAGCGTGATGGCCGTCGGTTATATGATCGCCGGCAATACGCTCACCTTAAGCGGTAATTTCGACAACGATCCATTGACTCCGGACGACGTCATCGGCCCCCTGGTCAGGCAATAACCGAAAGTTCGCCCCTCACACATCATTTTGATTCAGGTTGTTCGGAACCGCCGCGATTTCCGGGCAGCCTGTTTTTTTTGAACTAAACCGGCTTTCGCGCGTATAATAATGGCGTGAGGAGCAACGTCGCCCCGGATCACAAGCAACCCGCCCGGAACAGGCCCGCGGAGGAAAGCGGCGGCGATCTCGATTTCGCTTCGGTGTGGAAAAAGTATTATCCGAAGCTGTCGCTGTTCGTGAAATCTTTTTTTCGCTCGGAGCCCGACCGCGAGGACGCCGTCCAGGAAATCCTCTGCCGCGTCTACGCGTCCGGGAGACGGTTTCTCAAGGCCGCGCCGGCCGCTCCCTGGATCTACCGCATCGCCCGCAATTACTGTATCGACTGCCTGCGGAAGCGGGACCGCCGCGGCAAGCTCGACCTCCTGTGGAAAAACGAAGCCGAATGCCGCCGGCCGCCGGCCGATCCGGAAAGCGAGCTTATAAACAGGGAAGCGGGAGAGGTATTGCGGGCCGCCGTCGAGGCCCTGGGGCCGGATGATCAGCAGCTCTGCTTTCTCCGCCATTACGAGGGGATGAGCGTGCGCGCTCTGCACCGGGCGCTCGGTCTTCCGACCGGGACGATCAAATCCCGGCTGCACAACATCAAGCGCAAGCTCAAGGAGGCATTGGAGGCGTCGTATGCGCGATAATTTGGGGGAAGCCCTTAAAACACTCTACGGAAAAGAATTGGCCGCGGTCCGGGTGCCGCCCGTCCCCTGGGCGCCCGCCGATCAAGGCCGTTCGGTCCGGCGCGGGTTCCCGTTGACTGTCATGTGGTGGGGCGCCGCGGCCTGCGCCATGGCGGCGGGTTTGCTGTTCGCCTTGCAGCCGGGCAATGCGGAAAGCGGATTGGCGCGGCTCATCACGGAGACGGGCCGCAAGTACGAATGGCAAAAACGTTTCGAAACCGGGGACCGGACGGCCGCTGAAGCGTTCGTCGACGGGTTCACCCGTCGCTAGTAAAAGGAGGAACTAATGGTCGTGCGTTTCATCGTCGGAATAGCGCTTATCATGCTGGTGTTCGCCCTCTCCATCCTGGTCGGCGGGGCGAAATTTCTTTTATTCCTGGAGTGGATATGCGCGGTGCTCGTCATCTTCCCGCCCTTCATCGTTCTCTTCATGTCTTTCTCGCCGTCGGAGATAAAAGCGGCGTTCGGGCACGTCTTCTCCAGGCGGCCCGATCCGGACGCGAATTACGGCAGGGACGTCGTCCTCTTCACCACCTGGCAGCGGGCGGCCGTCCTCTCCGGATTCGTCGGGGCCCTGATCGGCCTGGTATGCGTCCTGGCCAATGTGCGCGACATGGAGATGCTGGGCTGGGGACTGGCGAAGCTTCTGCTGGCCTCACTCTACGCGGCCGTCCTCATCCTGACGATCATCCTCCCCTGCCTCGCGGTCGTCAGGAAAAAGCGGGCGCTAAAGGACGGGCGGTGAGGCGTGGGATTGGGGGATTATGGACGGTAAAGTAATTTGTCTTGTCATTGTGCATGTTATTTGTCAAGATTATTTTCTTGAAAGAAAGCGTTAATTCATTATAAAGTAAGAAATTATTTCACCGTATCCGGATACATTGTAAGATTGTTAACTTTATTTGTCAATTTACTTGTCATTAAATTGACAATTTATCCGGTAGAACCAAAATAAACATAAGGTTTCTAATGGATGAAATGTATAACAATTACGCCCATATTTCCTTCCAGCCCCGCTGGACATTAACTCCTAAAATCTACTATCTCTTGGGCCAATGCAATGCGTTCATCCAGGCCATATCGAAAACGCCGATCCTGCCTGACTATAAGCAGAAGCTCAAGGGGGTTTCCTTGGGCCGTGGCGCCCAGGCGACCACCGCCATTGAAGGAAATACTCTGACCTTGGAGGAAGTGAAAAAAGTTCAAGAAGGCAAACGACTGCCCTTAGGCAAGGAATACATGGAAAAGGAAGTGGCCAATATCCTCAAGGCCCTGAACATTATCCTTGAAGACGTCGTGGCCAAAAAAAAGATCAGGCCGATCACACCAGAACTGATGTGCGAGTACCACCGCATAATCGGGGAAGGTCTGGGAGACAATTTCAAGGCCATTCCCGGTAAAATACGCGCCGGTAATGTTACTGTGAGCAATTACCGCGCGCCCGACTTCGAACGCGTGGAAAGATATCTGAAGCAGTTCTGCGAGTGGATGAAAATCCAGTTCCATTTTTCACAGGGGCAATCGTTCATGGAAACGATCCTGCAGGCCATCGTCACTCATGTTTACATCGCCTGGATCCATCCTTTCGGGGACGGCAACGGCCGAACGGCCCGGCTTCTGGAATTCTACCTTCTTATCAGGGCGGGAGTGCCGGACATCGCCTCCCATGTATTGTCAAACCATTACAACGAGACACGGGAGGAATACTATCGTCAACTTGAAAACGCCACCAGGAAAAATGATTTGACCGACTTCATAGAGTACGCAGTAACAGGTTTCACTCAGGGACTTCTCAATACGCTGTTAACCGTTCAGGAAAATCAACTTGTCATCAGTTGGACTAATTATGTTTATGAGCAATTCGACACTAAAAAGGGGCGGGGCCAGGCCGTCAAGGCGAACAAGAACAAGCGCACGATCCTGCTCAATACGCCTCATGACAAGCCTTTGCCCCTGGAGGAATTGAAAAAGCATGATCCCGCCATCGCTGTCATCGCCAACAGTGTCACGCCCAGAAGTTACCTCCGTTATTTGGATGAGCTGATCGAGCGAGGGTATATGGTAAAAACGAAAGCCGGCTACCGCGTCAAAGCCGAAATCCTCAGTGCCTACATGGCCGTGAGCGTCGATCAAGGAGCGCCGTAGTGGAACAGGAAAAGATGAACCTCGAATCCAGGAACATCCCACATCCCTCTTCCTCTAGTTAAAGACACAGCCGGACTTGGGAGACATCATCAAGTGGGAAACGGGGGGTGAGGACATCAATGTCCGCCGCTACCTGACCCGCGCCGCCAGGATCCGGCTCCATCAGGCCGCTTTCCGGGGGAGGTGGTGAAGACATGTATGGCGCGAATGGGCGCGAATGCGGAGGGAAAGGGACGGTGAGCAGGAGCAGTCAACGATCTCCACGGTCCCGACTATGACGCCTGAGGGGAGATCGCCCGGTTTGAGGCCTAATTCATCCCAGGCATCGGGGTCTCCGGGATTCTTGGCTGCATAGATATAGACGCGGCTGCGAATCTTCGTTGACCGGCTGCGCTATTCGATGGTCTTGGAACCGCGCATGATCTGCCCGGTGCGGGGTTGGCGGATACTCAGGGCGCGGGTCGAGGGCATGGGCCGGCTCTATATTTAACTCGAAAGTAACTTTTTAAGAATGTGCCGATGGCACTTTTTTTCTTCCTCAGCGCAATGGCATAATAACGTTATAGTCATTTTAGTAGATAAATGCTTCAGTAACCACAAGGTGAATTTCTGTCCTTTATTTTTTATAATCTTGTTCTTTTTATCCACCCCTGTTTCTTCCAACAATTCATTTTTATATCGCAGGCTGAATTCCCTCCAACTAATATTCGGATGATTGAGTAATTTTTCGCTTGGGCCAAGGTTAGCCATCCAAACATGATAGCGGTTTTTCTGCAATCCACTGCCGCGAAATCTGGTTACAAGAATACGCAAACCGTCTTTTTGCGATTCGATGCGTGAAGAAACCGATTTTGTCCTTACCATGATTCTTTCCCCCCAGTTTTTTCAGTATGCGAGCTTTTTCCTCTTGAAATAATCTCTTACAGGCTTTGACACGTGTTGTAGATTTATTTTCCGTGTTAAACAATACATCGATTGGAACCACTCCGGAAGCGTCTTCTTGCCCCTGCTGGAGTTACAGCTACCGCAGCAAATAGCAATATCTTCAGGCTTCAGTCCGTCCTTCCAAAAAAACGGCCCGTCCTCGTTCAAGTGCTCGATCGTTGTTTTGTCACCGCTTACACCTTTTCGATGAGGATGCGCTTTCATCACCCTGTGACAATAGACGCATTTCACATCTCTTTTCCTGATTTTCAGTTCTATATCCTTTGGTATACCAAATTTATTACTCATTTGCTTTCATCACTCTTTGGGTTTTTCAGTCCCGATCTCGGTGACTTCAACTTCCACTTTTCCTTCATCCCATTCATTCAGATCCAATTTATCCGTCGTCATATATTTATCGTCAGATGGATATATTATTGAGTAATTCGGTTTCAGTACGATTTTATCAATCCAGGAAGATGAATTGACGGGATAGCTGGTTTCTTCGTAAATTCTTTTTCCGTTCTTATCGAGGTAATAAATGGTTACACTCAAATTATAAATAGTTTCCTTCGAATTGTTCTTGATTTTAACCCGACAGCCTGCCTTCACTTCATCCGACCAGGTTTTTATTATTTTAGCTTCCAGAACAGTCACTTCAATCTGTGAAACGAGGTTCGCGTTTGGTTTTTTAGCGGTCTTCTCGTTCGAGGCTGATATATCCGGTGCATTTGTACTTTCTGTAAAATAATCGCCCAGAGAAGAGAAAGTTGAGCTCACCTCAAGCCACCCTGTCAGTATATCCTCAATTTTTGCCGCCTCCCCCGTCGTTTTCCCTTTGTTGAACATGACGCACCAAACATCATTTTTTACTATCCAAACGTAATATTCCGACTGCTTGTCAGAGCTCGCCAGTTTCTTGGTAGGATTCCCGACCAGTTTTATTACCGCGTCTTTCGTCATGTCTTGCTTGATTTTGCCGAAGTTGTCCGCAAATAGGAAACCGGCCATGAATATGAAAACAAGAAACATATATACCGCTTTCATCAGAGCCTCCCTTCCTAAAAAGCCATTTTATGTGTAAACGATGATTCTTTAGGTAAAAGTATAGGCATCCAAGGCCGTAAAGCAAATTGATGAGGAGTACAATCAATACTGAGTAAGCGGTGAGAGAAAATTAAGCCGTCTGAAAAGTGTAATTTATCGTAGTCGGTGTAAACATTTATTGGTTGCGGGTCCCATGAAGATAGTCTACAATATAGGCACAATTTCCAATTTACACATTCTCTGTTGATAAATGAGAATTTTGGCCTTGTAGGTGAATATGAATCAAACTCCCGAACAAGCCGCGAGAGACAAAATAGACAGTCAACTCAACGCTTGCGGTTGGATGATTCAAAATAAGGAGAACATCAATATTCACGCCGGTCTCGGTATAGCCGTTCGGGAATACCAGACTTCCGTCGGGCCGGCGGACTATGTGCTGTTCGTGGAAGGCAAGCCCGCCGGTGTGATTGAGGCGAAGCGCGCGGAAGAAGGCTACAAGCTTTCCGTGCACGAGGACCAGGCCGAGGATTACGCGGAGTCAAAGCTCAAGTACCTCGATAACGAACCCCTCCCTTTCGTCTATGTCGGCACCGGTAATGTCACCATGCTGACCGATTTCCGCGATCCCAAGCCGAGGGCGCGGGAAGTATTTTCATTTCACCGCCCCGAAACGATCCGCGATTGGCTCAAAAAACAAAAGTCCCTGCGGGGATCTCTCCTCGACCTGCCCGCGCTCCCGGTCGGGGGCTTGAGGGAATGCCAGATCAACGCCATCAACAACCTGGAACACTCTTTCAAGGACAACCGGCCGCGGGCCCTCATCCAGATGGCCACCGGCGCCGGAAAAACCTATACGGCCATCACCTTCATCTATCGGCTCCTGAAATATACCCAGGCGAAGCGAATCCTCTTCATGGTGGACATCAGGAACCTGGGCGAGCAGGCCGAGCAGGAGTTCATGCGCTTCCAGCCGAATGACGACAACCACAAGTTCACCGAGCTCTACGGCGTCCATCGCTTAAGCTCGCGCTACATACCGGGCGACAACCAGGTGTACATCGGCACGGTCCAAAGGCTTTACTCCATCCTCAAGGGCCGCGACCTGGACGAAAGCGAGGAAGAGCAGAATCCGCACGAGCGCTGGCAACCCAAAGAGATGCCGGAGGTGGAGTATAACGACAAGCTCCCGCCGGAGTATTTCGATTTCATCGTCATCGACGAGTGCCACCGGAGCATCTACAACCTGTGGGCGCAGGTGCTCGATTATTTCGACGCCTTTCAGGTGGGCCTGACGGCCACGCCCGATCAAAGGACCTTCGCCTACTTCAAGCAGAACATCGTCTCCGAGTATTCGCATGAGATCGCGGTTGCCGACGGCGTCAACGTGGGGCACGACGTTTACCTGATCGAAACCGAAATCACCAAGAACGGCGCCACGCTCTGGAAGGGCGCGTACGTGGAGCGCCGCGAGCGGCTTTCCCGGAGAAAGCGCCTGGAGCTGCAGGATGAGGACGAAGCCTACACCGCCCAACAGCTGGACCGGGACATCGTCAACCCGAACCAGATCAGGACGGTGATCAGAACGTTCAAGGGGCGCCTGCCGCTCATGTTCCCCGACCGGTATGACAAAAACGGCGAATTCGAGGTGCCGAAGACCCTCATCTTCGCGAAAACCGACAGCCATGCGGAAGACATCGTCGGCATCGTGCGCGAGGAGTTCTGCGAGGAAAATCGCTTCTGCAAGAAGATCACCTACAAGGCGGAGGAGGACCCGAAGTCCGTCTTGTCCCAGTTCCGGAACGACTACCACCCGCGCGTCGCGGTGACGGTGGACATGATCGCGACGGGCACGGACGTGAAGCCCCTGGAGTGCCTGCTCTTCATGCGGGACGTGAAGAGCCGCAATTACTTCGAGCAGATGAAGGGCCGCGGCACCCGGGCCATCGACTTCGACGACCTCAAGAAAGTGTCTCCCGCGGCCCGGGCGGCCAAGGACCACTTCGTGATTGTGGACGCGGTCGGCGTCACCCAGAGCCTGAAGACGGACAGCCGGCCCCTGGAGAAAAAGCCTGGCGTTCCCCTGAAAGATCTCCTGGCCGCCGTGGCCGTAGGCGCGCGGGACGAGGAGCTCTTCACCAGCCTGGCCTGCCGCCTGGCCCGGCTGGACAAGCAGATCACGGAAAAAGAGCGTGAGAAATTCGAAGCCAAGACCGGCGGCAAGGACATCCACCGGGTGGTGAAAGATCTCTTGAACGCCTTTGACCCGGACGTTCTGGAAGGCCTGCGGGAGGAAGCGGAGCGCGAAACGAAAGGCGCATCGCTTGAAAAAACCGAAGAAGTCTTCGGGAACAAACAGGAAAAACTGCAGGACGAGGCGGCATCGGTCTTCACCGGCGAGCTGAACGAGTACATCGAGAACGTCCGCCGGGTGCACGAGCAGAAAATCGATCTTCTCAACCCGGACGCGCTGGTGAGCGCGGATTGGGCCAAGGACAACAAGGAGAAGGCGGGCGACACGGTCAAGGCGTTCCGGGAGTGGATCGAGACACACCGGGATGAGTTTGTCGCGCTCCAGATATTTTACGCTCAGCCCTATCGCCGGCGCGAGCTCACCTTCAGGATGATCAAGGACATCGTGGAACGGATCATGGAGGACAAGCCGGTTCTGGCACCCCTCTCCGTCTGGCGCGCCTTTGCCCAACTGGAAAGCGTGAGCGGCCGGCCGAAAAACGAGCTGGCCGCCATGGTGGCCCTCATCCGCCGGGCCTCGGGCATCGACGCGGTCCTGACACCGTACGATAAAACCGTGGACGCGAACTTCAAGCGCTGGATTTTCAAAAAGCACGCCGGGGCCGGACACAAGTTCACCGCGGAACAGATGGAATGGCTCTCCATGCTCAAGGAGCAGATTTCCAATTCCGTGCACGTGGGGATCGACGACCTGGACTACACCCCGTTCGACGCCAAAGGCGGCCGGGGCAGGATGCGACAACTCTTCGGCACCGAGATGGAAAAGCTGATCGATGAATTGAATGAAGTGCTGGCGGGATGAGCATGAGTGAGAATAATTTCCCAGAAAACTGGGTTTCCACAACGATAGGAGAAGTATTCGATTTTCTGGGCGGGGGTACCCCCAGTAAGAATCAACAATCATTCTGGAATGGTAAAATTCCCTGGGCCTCTGTAAAGGACATTAAAGGCGACTATTTACTTAAGACTGAAGATAGCATTACAGAAGAAGGAGTAAAAAATAGTGCTACTAATATAGCTCAACCAGGTGACGTTATTTTAGTCACTAGGATAAATCCAGGAAAAACAATAACAACGAAAATTAAAACTGCCGTCAACCAAGACCTAAAAATAGTGAAACCTAAATTCAATACAAATCCAGACTTTATAAAATATCTCTTCAGCTCAAAGGAAAAATTATTTAATAAACTATCGAGTGGAACGACGGTTCTTGGAATCTCTTTGAATAATCTAAAAGAGATAGAAATTCCCCTCCCCCCTCTCCCAGAACAGCACCGGATTGTCGCCAAAATTGAGGAGCTATTCAGTCGTCTGGAAAAAGGAATTGAAAGCCTCAAGACCGCACAACAGCAATTGAAGGTCTATCGCCAGGCGGTTCTGAAATGGGCGTTCGAGGGGAGGTTTACGAACAAGGACGTGAAAGAGGGGGAACTGCCGGAGGGGTGGAAGTGGGAATGTGCAAATGAAATATTTAATTATGTGACAAGCGGATCACGTGGTTGGGCGAAATATTACTCAGAATCTGGTTCTATCTTCCTAAGGATGGGGAATCTTGATCATAATACAATCCATTTAGACCTTGAAGATATCCAATACGTAAAACTACCAAATGGTACTGAAGGTATTCGAACGCTCATTCATGAAAATGATATTTTAATTTCTATTACAGCAGACGTTGGAATGGTTGCTCTAGTTCCCAAAGAATTTCCTGAAGGATATATAAATCAACATATTGCTCTTGCAAGAACCACAAGAAGTGATGTTTATCCAAAGTATCTTGCATGGTATCTCACAAGTAATGAAAAAGGCCAAAAGCAATTCCACAATTTACAGAGAGGTGCAACAAAAGTTGGCCTTGGCCTTGATGATATAAAGGCAGTTCGGATACCAGTCTGCTCCATCACAGAACAACAAGCCATAATCTCCGAAATTGAAGACCGCCTTTCCATCTGCGACAAGATTGAAGAGAGCATCTCCCAAAGCATAGAGCAGGCGGAAGCCCTGCGCCGGAGCATCCTGAAAAAGGCGTTTGAGGGGAAACTTGTGCCGCAAGACCCGAATGACGAGCCGGCAAGCGTTCTGCTGGAGAGGATACGGGCGGAGAGGGAGTCAACACAAATAGCGAAGGGTAATGGGAAGAGGAAGTCGGTAAAGCGTGGTTGAATACAAGCTGCTAAAAGGCACATGCGTAATAACCACAAAATCCGACGGCACCCGAACCGTAAAATTGTATTTTAAAAATGGGGTGGACAATGCCGGGAAAGGAAGACGCATCTACATAGTTCGCGATGGTCAAACCATCATATATATAGGAGAGACCGATACACCGATAAAAACCAGGTTTCAAAGAGGCTGTAACGCTTACAATCATTATAAACGCACCGACAAGGCCAGAAACGGCTATAAGGGATATAAATGGCTTGACCCGCGTTTGAATCCGTCAAACGTATTGGGGATTCATGTCATAATATTCAATGATCACGATATTAATCGAAATATCATTGAATCCATCGAGAGTGAATTGACTTATCTCGCCAGACAAAAAAGTCATGCTTGGCCTAAATTCCAAAACGAGATACATTTTCATAATACCGAAGGATCGCGGGAAACCGCCGAGATCATCTTCGAGCAAGTGGAATCGGAAATCGATGGCAGAGAATAAAATCGAAATTTACAAATCACCCGATAAAGAAACTCAGATTGAAGTCCGCTTCGATCACGATTCGGTATGGTTGACTCAACCGCAAATCGTAAGCCTGTTTCATTCCAGTAAAGCCAACATCAGCGAGCATATAAGGAATATTTTTAAAACGGGTGAATTGTATGAGGATTCAACCGTTCGGAATTTCCGAACGGTTCAAAAAGAAGGGAAAAGAAAAGTCGCCAGGGACCGCCCGCACTATAATCTGGATGTCATTATTTCGGTCGGGTATAGGGTTAATTCCAAACGCGGAACCCAGTTCCGGCAGTGGGCCACTCGCCGGCTCAGGGAATACCTGGTGGAAGGCTACGCGATCAACAAAAAGCGGCTGGCCGAACGGGACCTGCAAGTCAGTCACTTGAAGACCGGCATCACCATCCTCCGCCGGGCCGTCGCGGAACGCCCGGCGGGCCCGTCTGACGCGGCCGGTTTGGCGGAAATGCTCGAGCGGTTTTCAAGCGGACTGGCCCTCCTGGACGATTACGACCATGAGAGTCTGGACACGACCGGCAAAACCAAGCGCAAGGCGGTCCTGGTCAAAGCCGATGAATACCGGAACCTCATCGCCTCCATGCGCGGTCATTTTTCATCCGGTCTTTTCGGCAGGGAGAAAGACTCGAGTTTCGACAGTTCGGTCAGTCAGATATTCCAGGCCTTTGACGGGAAAGACGCGTATCCAACGCTTGAAGAGAAAGCGGCCATGCTCCTGTATCTCATCGTCAAGAACCACTCGTTCGTGGACGGCAACAAGCGCATCGCCGCGGCCTGCTTCCTCTATTTCCTCGGGAAGAATAATCTTCTCTATGACAAAAAGGGGACTCCTTCCATCCACAATGACGCCCTGGCGGCTTTGACCTTGTTCATAGCGGTCAGCAAGCCCTCGGAAATGGAAACCGTGAAGCAGGTCATTATCAGCGTTTTGAACAGAAAGAAATCGACATGACAAGCGAAGCCAACAACACCTCCGGCATCATCAGCAAGGTCTGGTCGTTCTGCAACACGCTCCGGGACGACGGCGTGGGATACGGTGATTACCTGGAACAGCTCACCTACCTGCTCTTCCTGAAAATGGCGGACGAATACGGCAAGCCGCCGTACAACCGGAAACTGCCCATTCCCAAGGAGTACAATTGGGAAAGCCTGAAAGAGAAGCGCGGCGTGGAGCTGGAGATACATTACACCGCTCTGCTCCAGGAACTTTCCAGGCTGAAAGGCGTCCTGGGGCAGATCTTCTTCAAGAGCCAGAATAAGATCCAGGACCCGGCCAAGCTCTTCAAGCTCATCGACATGATCGGCAAGGAAGAGTGGAGCGCGATGGGCGCCGACATCAAAGGCCAGATATACGAAGGCCTTCTGGAGAAAAACGCCGAGGACACGAAGAGCGGCGCCGGACAGTATTTCACACCGCGCGCCCTCATCCGGGTCATGGTGGCGTGCGTCCGTCCCGAGCCCATGAAAATAATAGCCGATCCCGCCTGCGGCACGGGAGGCTTCTTCCTGGCCGCGTACGATTACATCGCGAACGAAAAAAACTACTCGCTCACCAAGGAACAGAAGGAGTTTCTCAAACACAAGACGTTCTTCGGGAACGAAATCGTCGCCGCCACCCGAAGAATGGCGCTCATGAATCTCTTTCTGCACAACATCGGCGACTTTGAAAGCGACAACTTCATTTCTCCCGCCGATGCCCTGGTCTCGGACACAGGCTTGCGAGCCGATTACGTGCTCGCCAACCCGCCTTTCGGCAAGAAGAGCAGCATGACCATCACCAATGAAGAGGGTGAGCAAGAGAAGGAAGACCTGACCTACAACCGGCAGGACTTCTGGGTGACGACCAGCAACAAGCAGCTCAATTTCGTCCAGCACATCCGCACCATGCTGAAATCCGACGGTCACGCCGCCGTCGTCGTGCCGGACAACGTGCTCTTCGAAGGCGGCGCCGGAGAAACGGTCAGGAAGAAACTCATGGAAACGACCGATCTCCACACCATCCTCCGCCTGCCTACCGGCGTGTTCTACAAACAGGGAGTCAAGGCGAACGTCATCTTCTTCGACAACAAGCCGGCCGCCAAGGAACCGTGGACAAAGGAAGTCTGGATATACGATTTCAGGACGAACATACATTTTACCTTGAAGAAAAATCCACTGCGGGTCGAGGATTTGAATGATTTCATCGATTGCTACAATCCGCAAAACATCCGGAAGCGCAAGGAAACGTGGCACGCGGAAAAGAACCCGGAAGGCCGCTGGCGGAGATTCACCCATGACGAAATCCTCGCCCGCGACAAGACGAGTCTCGACATCACCTGGATCAAAGACAAGAGCCTGACGGACCTCGACAACCTGCCCGATCCGGACGAGTTGGCCGGGGAGATCATCGAGAACCTGGAGGCGGCGGTGGAGAGCTTCAGGGAGATATATAGATCAGTAAAATAAGTTTATTTGCATAGTAATTATTTATATATTGATGGTTTATAAATCATTTATTCCATCACCAAACTTAATAACTAGTTTGTTAAAGAAGTCAGGTTCAATATCCTTGATAAATGCCAAATAGCCTTTAATTTTACTTAATCTTGTTTTATCTTTTTTGTTTGAAGTTAATTCTGTATGAATTAGTGACCTAATGATTCTTTTTTTATTTCTTGGGATTACTACTGAGTTCATATTTGTTATGCATAAACCGGTAATCAATCTATTCCCTTTTTTTGATAAGAAATATGTTTTTTTTTCGTTAATTGTTAATTTTGGCGATTCTGTTTCACTAAGATGTTGTTTTATAGAGTAGTAGATTTTTTGCGAAAAACCTTTAATGTTTGTCGAGATATTTATATCGTCAGCATATCGAGTATATACTGAATACTCATCTAGAGTTTTACATAATTTTAGAAACTGAGCATCCATCTCTTTCATTACAATATTACTTATAATTGGTGATGTTGGAGCTCCAATAGATAGAAAACATTTACCCTTTACTTTTATGAACAGAATGTTATTTATTAATTCAATATCGGATGTTTCAAATTCCTTTCCAGGAAAAGCTACTGATACTGCCCTCCAAAAATCTTCCGGGATTATTGAAGGGAAGAAATTTGTAAAATCAATATGAAGAGTATATTGCGTATTTAAATGGTAAAGCGCATTTTTTTTAAGTGGGGATTTTATTCCTTTTTTATATGCCATAGCAAATTCATGTACAGGTATTTTTTTTAGAAATTTTTCCATCAAAGCGTATTGAAGCATTTTTGTTTCTTTTGAAGGATGAAATATTGCCCTGCTGTCTCCATTTTTTTTCTTAATATAGTATAATTTATAATTTGTTGGTGAATCATAAGTAATCTTTAGTATTTTATGAGGATCCAAACCTGTATATTTAGAAATTATATCTATGATCCTAGACATATGGTTCAACAACTGTATTCAGTAGATTTATCTTTTCATGATCAGTCTTATTATATGATATCAATATTTCTGCCCTTATTTTTAATAGATCAATTCCTTTATAAACAAAATAAAATTTATAATCAGTATTTTTTCTAAGTAAAAATCCTTTTTTTTCTTCAATAAATTCTAATATTTTTAACATAGTTAGTTCTGCATGTAGATTATAAAGATGATTTCCATATATTTTTTTTAAAATAAAAATTAATTCTAGTATATTTACAGGTTGGAAAATTGTTATTAAGTCAAAAATAAAAAGCATTCGCAATTTTGGTAATGTTTTTTTAAATTGCCTAAAAGTTTCAAGATATATTTTTTTATTTCGTTTTCTTTTATTCTCAAGCAGAAGCCGCTTTATCTCAGAAGATATTTCAAGACTTGCATTCATTTTTGCATAGAGAACTGGCTTAAATATAGATTTACGGTTAATCTTTGCTATAGGTCCTTGTGTAATGAAAGAAGGACTATTTCTTTCATCTTTATCATTAATAGCAAGTATTTTTACCAATAACTTTTTATTATTTGCGAATGCTCCCAATTCAGCTATAGCACCAGGACTTTCGATAAATAGTAAAATACAATCAGAATAATTAGCAATATTGTCTTCAATTGATAATAAATCTGAAATATTACCCTTTTCGGAAAAAGCCTGGAAAAAATCTTCCGCAATGAAAAAATCTATTCCTTGTAGGTATTTTTTAGCATATTCTATGAAAACTGACCTTGCAGTTGTAGATTTTATTTTGGCACTCGCACCACAAATGAAAATAATATATGAATCTTTTGATAAAAACAATTTGGAGCTTGAAATACAATCTCTGAGTTTCAAAATAGTATTATTTGGTATCATAATAAAGGCACTGGAGCTTTACTTCATAGCGGCCGCGGGAAAATGGTGAGTCGACGTAAACGTCGACGAGGCATTTTCACGCGGCAAGAATGCTTTAAAACTCTGCAGAGAACGGCTATATCACCGTTCTTTTTTTTGCAGTTGATAACTAAAGCTCCGGTGCTTAATTACCCAATATTATAATTTAGCCTACCAATTTAATCAAATGATATTGAAAAAAACAAAGCTACGTAATAGATTATCGATTCTCTACCCCACCCTCCCGAACTCCCCGAACCTCCGCGCCAGCCTCTCCCTATCCGGATAATCTTCTTTATGCTTCGGCAGCACGATCCTCTGTCCCTCGAGCTTCTTCAAGCCCCACTCCAGCATGGGCCCGTCGCTCTCGTCGAGCACGTCTCCGCGCACTTTGAGCTCGTAATCCGGCGTAATGCCGATGATATTCTGATCGTAGGCCGAGTGGTGAATCTTGCAGAGTGCCAGCCCGTTCGGTACCACCGGCTCACCCGCCTCATCAGCATCCCGAATGATATGCGCGGCGTCCAGGAGCTCGGGATGCCTGAGCCGGCAGACGGTGCAGCTGCGGGAATAGGCGTCCAACACGTATTCACGGAAAGCCGATTGGTGCAATCGAACTTTTACCTCCCGGGTCAGGTAACGGCGGACATTGAAAACTGCGCCGTCCGTCGCCTTGAGCATGGAATCGAAAAGTCCCGGCTGTGTGCCGAATACGAAAGCCGGATCGAGCGCGGCTTCCACGGTGAGCCGATCCGGATAATCGTTGATGATCCGTACCGGGTAGGCGGCGGCATACCGCCCCGGCTTCACGGCGCTGAAATAGACGAGCGGGATTTGCAGCCGGCA
>JAFGSW010000032.1 GCA_016934415.1 Spirochaetales bacterium
GAGGAACCGTATGCCTTAATTGGGCTCGTACGGGTCTGTGGGGGCTTCGGGCGGGTAACCGCCCGATTCTACCCGGACGGATAACACGGATCAGAATGGAAAATACGGGAAAAGAAATAAGGAGCTACGGATGACGCGGATGGGGGAAAGGATGAGGCGAATTTCTCGCCTGGACGCGCGGCGATGAAAAATACGCAGGCAAAATGAAAAAGTGCTATAAGTACTTACTTCAAGTGCTATAAGCACTTTTGGAAAGTACTTATAAGCGAATTTTATAACTGTGTCCCGCCGGCGGAAATGTCTACAAATCGGCCAAGGCCTTCTCGAATTGACGCTTGAGGGGCATGCAGCCCGAGAGGATGATGCCTCGTTCCTTGAGCATTTTGGCCGTCTCGTCATTGGTCCAGAACGCGGTTTCATTCACGCGGAGGGCAAGATCTCCATGCAATCGGATATTCGGTTTGACCTTCGCGTGATGGGTGAACACGTAATGCACGCCGGGAGTCAAGCCGTCGATCTTTTCCCGATAGGCGGCCGCCCGGTTTTCGAGCGTCTCGGGGACGCTCAACGTGTAAATTCCCGAATACGAGGCCAATGGGAAAAGGGATCGCCATTCGGGCGGCATTCGGCCGGGCCAGTAGGGCGAGACGAGGGGGATACGGTATGTGCGGGAAACCTCCGCGGCCGCTTTAAACAGCTCGTCGCTGAGGAAATAACATCCCATGTGCGAGTCGAGGTGGGAAACCGTGAGGCCCGAATCCAGGATTCTTTTCACCTGCGCGTCCCATTCGTCCTTGGCCTCTTCCGGTTTGACGTTTTTGGCCGCCTGGGCGCTGGAATCCCACATCTGGCCGCTCTTCCGGCGCAGGCTGGGTCCTTCGGTAAGCGGCTTCCAGTCGCCGGTGAGGGTGAGGTGGACGCCCACGTCGAGGCCGGGACGGGCCTTGAGGAGACCGATGGCACGATCCGTATCTGAGGCCGGCGCGATGATGCTGAGCGAGGTGATCTTTCCCGCCGCGTAGGCCTCTATGGTGACGTCGGTGTACATCGGCCCCATGCCTACGTCGTCGCCGTTTACGATAAGGACGACCTGGCCCTTCGGGATATCGTCCAGGGTCGCGGGCGGCGAGGCTGAAGTGTTATACGGGGCGGCGGCGAACGCCGCGAAAGCGGCGGTGATGATGCACAGCACGATCCACCGTTTGATCTTTCTCCACTGCTTCATTGTTTCGGGTTCCTCGTCTTTCCGGTGTGTGCTTGAAGGCATCATATGACATGGCGATCGGGATGTCAATATTCGTTCCCGACGGGGACGTCTCCCCTTGCCCGCGCGGCGTTATTGGTACTATAGTCTATTCAAGTGAACGGGAAGTAACCGCCTTTTCCGCTGACTAGAGCGGGAGCCCTTTTCGAAGGGCGCGCGCGACGGGCGGGCGGAGGTTCCCGGGGGAAGGAGCGTCGTCGTGAAAATCGGAATAATCGTATTTTCCAACACCGGCAACACGCTTTCGGCGGCGGAACGGCTTGAGAAAAAATTGAGCGGGAAGGGGCACGCGGCGACGCTCGTTCGCCTCATGCCCAAGGCCGGGTACCGAGCGGGCCAGGCCCCCACCGGCTTCGAGGAGCTGCCCGCGCTCGACCGCTTCGAGGCGCTGGTGTTCGCCGCGCCGGTGAACGCCTTTTCCCTCTGTCTGCCCATGAAAGAATATCTGGAGACGATCGAGCCATTGCGCGGCCGGAAAACCGCCCTCCTCACCACCGAGTTTTTTCCGTATGGGTGGATGGGCGGCACACGGGCCATAGCGATGATGCGGCGGGCGTGCGAAGGAAAAGGCGGGGTCGTCTGCGGATCGGCGATCGTGAACTGGTCGCGCAAGGACCGCGAGCGGCGGATCGAAGCCGCGGTGGACGAGATCGCCGGCGGCCTCATCGGGTGAAAGCCGGGACTGCCGGTTGATTGAATGCGGGGAAAGAGGGTGCGATTGGGGCGACGCATGCGTGACACGGCAATGAGAAACGGAACAAGCGGTCGATGCCTCGGAGGGAGTCGGCGGCCGTCGGCACTCGCGCTCGTTGTCTGTCTCTGGTTCCTCGCGGCCGGATGCGGCGAACGGCCGCCCGACATCTCCCACCACGGGGGATATTCATCGGAGTTGATATCGTTCAATTACCCGGGCAATTGGCGGATTTTCGACGAACAGAAAAGCGATTTTCCCGTTTACGCCGAGATCCAATCGCCTTGGAACGCCACGTTGTCGGTGCTTGTATTCCGGTCGGCGGGCGCCCCGCGGCTGGATGAATTCATCGCCGAGTACAGGGATTTCTTCAGACTCAAAACGGAAATCGGCGACGAGGCCTACACCGGGGAACCGCCCCGATTAAGCAAGGCGACCGTCATGGGCGGTTTCGAGACCGTGACCGAAAAACTGAAGGTGGCGTCGGGAAGACGGGACGTGCCGTGCACGCGGACCTATCGTCGGAAAAAAGAGGGCGGATACGTCTGCTTCGTCATAGAGCAATGCTCGGACGCGAACCTGGCAACGGTCGCGCCCGGCTTCGCCCTCGTCACCGGTTCGGTTCGGTTCGGGAACGGGCCGGCCCGCTGATGCGCCTTGCTGAATTGCAGGTTTCATAGGAAGAACGGTATATCCGATGCGGCTCGATCGTCTTCTCTCCATCATCATCACCCTGCTCAACCGGGACACCATGACCGCCGGGGACCTGGCGCGGAAATACTCGGTGTCGGTGCGGACCGTCTATAGGGACCTGGACGCGATCCAGCAGGCGGGCATTCCCATCGTCTCCTGCCAGGGGCACGGGGGAGGGTACGGCATTATGGAGAATTACAGGCTCGACCGCAGTCTCCTCTCCCTCTCCGACATGGCCGCCATTCTCGCCGCCCTGAAGGGCATCCAGACGTCGTTTCCCGCCGAAGAGGTCGACCGGGCGCTCGAGAAGATCGGCAGCCTGGTCCCCAGGGACAAGCGGGCGGTGATCGACGAATTCAACGAGCGGATCTCGGTCGATATGACCGGCTGGTCGCACAATGGCATGCGGCGCGACCTGCTGCAGCTCCTCTACGACGCCGTCACGGCGCGCCGGCTGGTGAGCTTCGATTACCGCAACCTGCGGGGGGAGGAGGCGGCGAGGGTCGTCGAACCGATGACTCTTCTTTACAAGGGGTCGTCGTGGTACCTGTACGGCTATTGCCGCACCCGGTCCGATTATCGGTTGTTCCACGTCGGGCGGATGAGGGAGCTGGCCGTGCGGCCGGCGTCGTTCAAGCGCCGATCACTGCCCTTGAAGGAGTTCATGCGACGGGAGGACAAGCCGGACAACATGGTCGAGATCGTGCTTCGGTTTCCCGTGTCCCTGCGCGTGAAAGTGGAGGAATTTTATCCCGAAGAGCGGATCGTCCGGCGAGGGAAGTTCCTCTACGCAAGCGCCCGCTTCCCCCTGGACGAGTGGACGTACGGTGTCATTCTCTCCTACGGGGACCAGTGCGAGGTTGTCGAGCCGGCCGCAGTCAGGGAGAAGATAAAAACCATGGTGGGCCGCATGAATTCCCTTTATCAAACCTGACACAAGGTTGTCACCTTCCGAGTGTATGCTGTTATTATCCGTTGCCAAACGATCAGTGTCGGGGCGCAGGAAACGTAAGGCGGCATTTTGCGGCTCATATTGTTTTTATAAGGATGGTAATAGAAATGAAAAATTTAAGATTTAGCGGTGAAAATATTCTTTCATTTGCAGAATATGGGAACAGTGAAGGGTTTCCGATTTTAATTCAACACGGGCTTATCGCAAGTATAAAAGATTACGGCCTTTTTGAAAGCCTGATAAAAATGAACAAGCGGCTCATATGCATAGCGCGTCCGGGCTATGGCGGCTCCTCTCCATATTTGATGAACGGCATTTCAGAATGGGGTGAAATAATTACAGTGATAATAGATGAGCTCAAACTGAAAAAATTTGATGTTTTGGGTATGTCTTCAGGAGCCCCGTACAGCTATGCCATCGGATATAAGCATCCTGATAAAGTTCGAAATATTTATGTTTACAGCGGCACGCCGGCTTTATACGATGAAGTTATCCAATCCAAATGGCCGTTTGAAATAACAAAAGACAAAGATATTAATGAATTCAAGAAAATAGCTTATAAAGTATTTTTTTCAGGCTTGAAAGAGGATGACAGAGAGCATAATGACATTAAAGATTCGATGATGAATGATTGTTTTGGAGTCGCACTGGACTTAAAAATAAGATTTTTGGACTGGGGGTTCACATTAGCGGATGTAAAATCAGCCGTATTTATGCAGCATAGCCGAGCCGACGACACGATACCGATTGCTTTGGCTGAAAGAACGGCGCAGTTGCTGCCCAATTGTAAGTTGGAGGTTGTGGAAGATGAGCCGCATTTTTCGAATGAAACACTGAATAAATTCATAAAGAATACGATAGAAAAAGGACGAATCGATCATGAAGACGCTTGAGAAGATAGCGACGGGCCGCGGGCGCCGCGACGAGAATCCGAACATCGAGCTGGCCGGGGAGCTCGCGGAAAGGCGCGACCAAAAGGGGATCGCCGAAATCGCCGCCGGATTGCGCAGTCCGAACCCGCGGGTGCGGAGCGATTGCATCAAGGTATTGTACGAAATTGGACACCGTGACCCGGGTCTCATCGCCGCGCATGTCGATCGTTTCGCGGAGCTGCTTCGTTCCGGGCAGAATCGGATGGTGTGGGGCGGCATGGCGGCTCTCGCCGCGGTCGCGAGCGTGAGGCCGCGCGAGGTGTACCGGCACCTGGAGGCGATCCTCGCCGCCTTCGAGCAAGGGAGCGTCATTACCGTTGACAACGGCGTGACCGTGCTCGCTTCGCTTTCGGCCGCGGACGCCCGTTACGAAAAGAAATTGTGGCCGCTCATCGAGCGCCACCTCGCGACTTGCCGGCCCAAGGAACTCCCTCAACACGCGGAACGGGCGCGCCCCGCGGTCAATCGAGGGAACGTACGCGCGTTTATCGCTCTTCTGGAAAGGCGTTTGAGTCATGTCAGTCCGGTGCAGGCGAAGAGGATCGAGAAAATCCTGTCATCGGTCCGCACGCTCGAAGGGATAAAGAAGGCGGCGCCGCGGCGCCATGCGTCCCGGCGGTGAGGGCTCAATCGACGGACGCCCTCCGCTTGTGCCGAAAATCGTCGGCCACCCACCGATAAAACTTCTCGACCCGGCTTCCGAACTCTTTGACGGTGAAGCCCGCCGAGCGTTCGAGCGACCGCGCTCCGAGCTCGGCCCGGAGGCGCGGAGAATCGATGAGCGATTCCAGCGCCGCCGCCAGTTCGGGGACCGTCCGGAACACCATCCCGTTTTCGGCGCGGCCGATGATGTCCAGGTGGGCCGCGTCGTCGCGAACGAGGACCGGCAGGCCGGAGGCCATGGCCTCGACCGTCACCAGCCCTTGAGATTCGGTGGTGGAGGCGATGGCGTAACAATCGGACGATTTATAGGCGAGCGGCAGCATCGCGTGCGGCAGGTATCCGGTAAAGGCGACCGAGCGCCGGACGCCGAGTTTTTCGGCGTACCGTTCGAGATCGGTTCGGGCCGGACCGTCGCCCACGAGCAGGAGCTTGAGGCGCGGACGGCTCCCCTGCAGGCGCGCCACCGCCTCAATGAGAACGTCGATCGATTTTTCTCGGCCCAGGCGCCCCGCAAAGATCATGACGAGGTCATCCGCGGCGAGGCCGTGGCCGGCGCGGAAGCGGAGCTTTTCTTCGGCCGAGGGCGACGCCCGGTGGAAGAGATCCAGATCCAGGCCCGTGGGAATGGTCTCGATATGCGCTTCGACCCGGAATTCCTTTTCCAGGTACGATTTGATCTTGGACGACGGGGCGATGAGATAATCGGGCTTGAGATAGAACCGGCGCATGACGGCTACGAGCAGGTTGTCGGGGAGAAGACCCCAAAAAAGATAGTGGGTGTAGAACTTCCACAGCGTGTGCAGGGTGAAGACGAACGGAACGCCGAGGCGGCGGGCAACGGTTGAGGCCACGAGGCCGAGTGAAAATTCGGTGTGTCCGTGGACGATGTCGATCTTCTGGGAGCGGGCCAGGCGGAGCGCCCGCCGCGAAAAGGGGACGGCCATGGCGAATTCCCGCTGGAAGGGATAGGTGACGGCCCGCTGGCGGAACACGCCGCCCCGGCATTTGCGTTCGGAGCCGAAGGCGGGCGCGTAGGTGAAAACGCGGTGGCCGCGTTGGGCGAGCGCCCGTTCCAGGTTCCGCATGGAGACCACAACGCCGTTGATCTGCGGTTCCCAACAGTCGCTGAAGAAGCCGATCGTCATCGTTTCCGGGCCTTGAAATCGCCTACAATCCACTTGTAATACTCCCGGACGCTTTTCCCGTAGTGGGCGACGTTGAAGCGGGCGGAACCGTCCGCAGCGGCGGCGCGCAGGCGCGCCGCGAGATCGGGCTGCGCGAGGAGCCGGTCGAGAACGGCGGGGAAGTCGGTGTCGCGTTTGAAGATCAGGCCGTACGCCCCGTTCCCGACCATGTCGTTGTTCGCCGGATCGTCCCTGGCCACGACCGGCAGTCCCGAAGCGAGCGCCTCGACCGTGACCAGGCCTTGCGTCTCCGAGACCGAAGCGATGGCGAACGCGTCGGCGAGTCGGTACATGAAAGGCATTTCCGTATACGGGAGATAGCCCGTGAACACCACTTCGCGTTCGAGACCGAGTCGGGCGGCGTAGCGCCGGTAGTGCTCGAGGAACGGGCCGGACCCGACGATCATAAGCTTCAGATCGGGGTGCCGGCGGCGCAGGGCGGCCACCCCGTCGATGAGAACGGAAATCGATTTCTCCTTGCCCACCCGGCCGGCGAACATAATGACGGTATCGTCCGGGCCGATGCCGTACCGGGCGCGCCTCCTCGTTCGCTCTTCGGCCGGGAGGCGGGCATTGCGGAACATGGAGAGATTGATGCCGGTGGGAATGACCGCGATCGGTTGGGTGACGCCGATGACGTTTGACAGGTAATCCTTCGCCTTGATCGACGGTGCGATGAAATAATCGGGCAGCCGGTACAGGAGCGAAAGAAAGTAGCGGAAGAGCGGCCGCGGCACGAGACCCCACATGAAGTAATGGCCGTAGTATTCCCAGAGCGTATGCAGGGTGAGGACCGACGGGACGCCCAGCCGGCGGGCGACGCTTCCGGCGACCAGGCCCAGGGTGAACTCGGAATGCATGTGAACGAGATCGATGCGCCAGCGGCGCGCCGCTTTCAAGGCGGCGAAGGGGAGGGGATTGGAGAAATAAAATTCGGGTTGAAAGAAATATCTGATCGCCGGTTGACGGAAGACATTGGCGCCGGTGTCGCGGAAACCCGGGTACCGCGGCGCAAAGACGTAGACGGAATCGCGGGGCGCGACAAGGGTCGAGGCGAGGGCCTGACTCGACGTGACGACGCCATTGATCTGGGGCTCCCAGGCTTCGGAGAAAAAGGCGACGCGCATGCCGGCTTACCGCTCCTTGGGCACTTCCACCAGCAGGGTGCGGGCGCCGATGGGCTCGCCGTCGACGAGGAAGAGCAGGGTGTACTTGCCGATCTTGGGAAAGACCGCCCCCATGATGGCCGGCGTGAGCTCCACGACGTCGGTTTTCTGATGGGCCTCGAATTTACCGGTGAGCTGCACGATCATCTGGTTGGATTCGGCCTCGAACAGTTGCAGGGAGAAGGCGTGCTCTCCCGATACGTTCGTCACCGCGGCGTAGATGGCCCAGGGCGGAAACGAAGCCGGAAATTGAGAGCCGAAAAAGCGGGTAAACGTGCCGATGATGGCTTTCTTGCCGTTGTCTTCCGTGATGATTTTGTCCGCGAAGAGCAGACCCGCCAGAACGGGTTCGTCCATTAATCGCTCCTTGGGCGGCAGTATAGTTGAAAAGGAGGGTTTCGGGAAGAGATGCGATAAAACTATCTTGTCCTTATACTTTCATTTCTACGGATTTTATAGGAAAGATCGATAAGGAAACCAGGAAACCAGGAAACCAGGAAACCAGGAAAGATAAAGAGACGCTTCAAAAAACTTACTACATTATTATTCATTTTCTCTTTTTCCCTTCCTGGATTCCTGGGTTCCTTATAAATTCTTTATGCATTCTTCTTTGACAAAGGATGCTCTTCCCGGCGGCCGTGACAGTAGAAAGCGGTCCATTCCGCCAGCCGCCGGCCGAGCCTGCGGCAGGCCTCGCTCTCCGGGCCCTGCTGGGGCGCACCGGCGGCGATCGCTCCGTAGTGAAGGGTCTGGCCGGGTCCGGTGTAGTCCGGGATGCCGAAAACGAGCAGACCGAAATTGAGCAGGATGGTGATGATTGACTGGCACACAAGCTCTGCACCGCCGCCGCGGCCGCCGGATGAGGCGAAGGCGCAGCCGATTTTGCCGTCGATCTTGCCCCAGGCCGCTTTGACCGCGTCGTCCCACCAGGCTTTCATGGCGGCCGAAACCAATCCCACGTACGTGGGAGAGCCGACCGCCACCCCGTCGCACCAGAACAGGTCGGCGGGGGATGCTTCCGAAACGTGGAGGAGACGGACTTCGGTTTCGGAAACGCCGGCCGCCCCGGCGCGCACCAGGTCCGCCATTTGTTTCACGTGGCCGCTTTTTGAGTCGTAGAGGACGAGTATCTTGTTCATCGATCCTCCCTTGCGCTCATCAGTGTACTCAAAACACAGACACGGGTAAAGCGTTGCCCCCGTTCAGAGCAAAATGAGAATTGCGACTATTTTCAAATTACCTATTGCAATTTGTTTCAATTGATATTATGTATGTAACGATAATAGTATGAAGATGAGTCAACATCCGAGTAATCTTGCCGCCTCACGCAACCGGGTTCCCCGACTGGGGAGCGGTTTGTCGTGCGGTCCGGTGGGGGAGGAGCGTATGCTTCTTCAAAGCCTTATGATTGAAAAGGAGCGACTCATAACATGGAAGCTATGTTACTTCCACAAGACGAGAGCGAACCTCCGGGTACCATCGCTCTTCCGCGCATTCAGAATAAAAAAACAAAATCGCAAAAACCGCCTCAACGTTTTAAAAACGACAAAACCGAACCTGCCTTTTACGGCGAGATTTTCGATGGCCGGCTAGACCTTACACCGAAACCCCTACAGCCTCAAGATCCGCGCATTACCGAGTTCCGGGCGAAGTATTATCCCGAGGTCACGGACGTCGAATGGCACAACTGGCGCTGGCAGCTGCGGCATCGCATCCGGAGTTTCCGGGACTTGGCGCGCCTCCTCGATCTCACCACCGACGAATACAGCGCCGACGCCTTCAACGCATCTGCAATACCCCTGGCGATCACGCCCTATTACGCCGCCCTGCTCGATCCGCGCCACAACGGGGATCAGGCGCTCCGCAAGGCGGTCGTCCCCCTGTGTGACGAATACGCGCGCTCCCCGGGCGAAGAGGAAGACCCGCTGGGCGAAGACTCCGATTCTCCCGTGCCGGGACTGGTCCATCGCTATCCGGACCGGGTGCTGTTTCTCGTCACCGACTTCTGTTCCGTCAACTGCCGGTACTGCACTCGGTCGCGGATCATCAGGCCGAACGAGAAATATCCCTTTAGCATGCGGCAATGGGAGATGGCGATCGAATATATCCGAAACCATCCGGAAGTGAGGGATGTCCTCCTTTCCGGCGGCGATCCCCTGACCCTGGCGGACGAAAAGCTCGAGTGGCTCATCAAATCGGTCCGGGCCATTCCGCACGTGGAATTCATCCGCATCGGCACCAAGGTGCCCATGGTCCTCCCCATGCGCGTGACCAAGGGCCTCTGCTCGATGCTGAAAAAATACCACCCGCTCTGGATGAGCATTCATTGCACCCATCCGGACGAACTCACCGTGGAGGCGCGGGAAGCCTGCAACCGGCTCGCCGACGCGGGCATCCCCCTGGGCAGCCAGACCGTGCTCCTGGCGGGAATCAATGACAGCGTCGACGTGATGAAACGGCTCATGCACGGACTATTAAAGGTCAGGGTGAGGCCTTATTACCTCTACCAGTGCGATCCCATCCGGGGATCGAAGCATTTCCGCACGCCGGTGGAGAAGGGGATCGAGATCATCCGGGGCCTCCGGGGCTTCACATCGGGCTACGCCGTACCCCATTTTGTCATCGACGCGCCCAGCGGAGGGGGAAAAATCCCGCTGCTTCCCGAGTACGTGGAGGGACGGGACGAGGCGGGCAACCTGGTGCTGCGCAATTACCAGGGATGCCTCTACAAGTACCCCGAGGTAACCACGAATAAACCCGAATAGAAGAGAAAAATGCGCGAATAACTAGAGAGACAAACGGCTGAAGAGAGGCTGCTGCACAAGACTGAAGCATATAATGTCGTGTCCGTAGCTTTTGAAGTATATAATCACCTTGGGCCTGGCTTTTTAGAATCCGTTTATCAGGAAGCTCTTCTTCGTGGTTATCTTGGGGAGTAATGCAACAGGAGCCTATCGTGACCATCGGCATGACCTATGACCTGCGGAGCGATTACCTCGCCGAGGGCTGCACCGAGGAGGAAACCGCGGAGTTCGACAGCGAACGGACGATCGAGGCGATCGAGGGGGCGCTTACAAGCCTCGGGTACAGGCCGGTGCGCATCGGCCACATCCGGCGGCTGGTGGAGGCCCTGGCCCGCGGTGAGCGCTGGGACATGGTGTTCAACATCGCCGAAGGCTTTTCCGGTTTCGCCCGCGAGGCCCAGGTGCCGGCCCTTCTCGACGCGTATGGGATACCGTACGTATTTTCCGATCCCTACACGCTGGCCGTCTGCCTTCACAAGGCCGCGGCCAAGACCATCGTGCGGCAGGCCGGCTGCCGGACGCCTGATTTTTTCGTGGTCGAGGAGGAGGCGGACGCGGCGCGGGTGGGCTTGCGCTACCCGCTCTTCGCCAAGCCCCTCGCCGAGGGCACGGGCAAGGGGATCACCAGCGCGTCGAAGATCCTGTCGCCGGATCAGCTTGAGGCCCTCTGCAGCCGGCTTCTCGCCGAATACCGGCAGCCGGTCTTGGTGGAGGAATTCTTGAGCGGCCGCGAGTTCACGGTCGGGATCATCGGCAGCGGGGCGCGGGCCAAGGCGATCGGCGCGCTTGAAATCGTGCTCGGCGGGAACGCCGAGCCGGACGCCTATTCCTACGTCAACAAGGAGCAGTGCGAGACGAGGGTGATCTACCGCCTGGCGGACGACGGCGAGGCGCGGGCGGCCGCCGAGCTCGCGCTGCAGGCCTGGCGGGCGCTCGGCTGCCGGGACGGTGGACGGCTCGACCTGCGCTCGGACGGGAACGGGGAACCCAACTTCATCGAGGTAAACCCGCTGGCCGGGCTGCACCCCGAGCATTCCGATTTGCCGATCCTCTGCTCCCAGCGCGGGATCGATTACAGGGATCTGATCGGCATGATCATGGAGAGCGCCGTTTTAAGATTGCCGGGATCGGGCCCGAACCGATAACCGGTTTATCCGGTGCGGTAGAAAGGAAAAGCGATATGGATAACGATGTGAAGGAGCTGGAAGAAGGCAAACGCCTGATGCTCGATTTCTCCAAACTGGCCAAGGTCGCGAAGGCCTGCCCGGACGTGATCCCGGTCGCGATTCAGGACGCGGCCACGCAGGAAGTCATCGTCATTGCCTACGTCAATGAGCGCGCTTTGAACGAAACGATACAAACCGGCACCCTCACGCTCTGGAGCACGTCCCGCAACGAATTATGGGTCAAGGGCGGGACTTCCGGCAACTATTTCACGGTGGAGGAGATCCGGGTGAATTGCGAGCAGAATTCACTCCTCTTCAAGGTGAGGGCGAAAGGGGACGCCATCTGCCACACGAAGAACAGCTCGGGAAAAGCGCGGAATTGCTACTACCGGAAATTGAATACGGCCGCGATGGAATTGGAAAACACCGACCCGTAAAAAATCGTCCCTTTCGGGACAATTTTTTGCTTGAAGAATTAAAAGCGGAAAGATAAATGAATCTCTTTCAGAATCTTCGCTGAAAATCCAATTCAGTCTCTGGAATAATCGTAGCGGCGGAGTTTTTTCTTTTCCGTCTGTTTTTTTTTCGAGGCCAACCGCTTTTCACGCGCCCCGGACGGGACGATCGTTTTTTTTCGTTTCTTCCGCAGGCGGGCGGCTTTGATGATAAGGCCGGTCAGGCGCGAAACGGCCAGTTCGACGTTCCTGGCCTGTGTGCGTTCGTCCTGGACTTGCACAAGGACTTTCCCTTCCCGGTTGAGGCGGTTTTTCAGTTTGACCCGAATTCTCCGCTTCTCCTCGGGGGTGAGAAGCGGCAATTCATCGAGGTCGACCGCGGCCGTCACTTTGGTGTTGACCTTGTTCACGTTCTGGCCGCCCTTGCCCCCCGAGCGCGAGAAGGTCAACTCCGCCTTCCGGGCGACGGCGGTTTCCAATTTCGCACGGTCGATCATCGGCGAGGCTTTTTTCTCGAAGAGGGTTTTTTCGCCGTCCGGCGGGAGCTTGTTTTTTTCATCACACGGCGGGCGTTTGAAGCCGGTTTTTCCCGAGGGGCGCTTGCTTTCCGTGGGCGCTTGACGGGTTTCGTTCGAGCGTGCCCGGGCTTGGCCGCCCGGGATCGAGGACTATTCGTCTTGACGCCTGAAAACGAGCCGCGTGTCAGCTGCGATTTTCGCACCCGGGGGGGCGACGGCACATGCCCCGGCTGAGCGGTTCGGGTGTCGTCGTCCGCGGCCGACTCGACGCGAAACGGACCGGGGCCTGATTGCGGCGGTGCAGGTACGGGCGGTGAAAAAGACTCTTTGTCGTCGGAATCCTGCGACGCTTGGAACAAGGGCAGGGAGCCGTCCAACCGCATCCCCTCGTATTCCATGCGCAAAACGAGGTGTTCGAGTTTATTGAGCTGCTCCCTGGACTTTTTCCTCACATCGTTGAGGGTGGGCAGACTCTTGCATTGGGCGTACCGGAAAACGGCTTCCCTGGCCCGTTCGCGGGCGGTCGGACGCTCCGATCCGGCAAAGTAATTATAAATCAACGTTTTCGCGATGTTCGTCAATTCGGACTTGGTGAGGTGCTCTACCAGATCGAAAACGGCGGACATCAATGCCTGTTCTTTCATGGATGCGCGATCCTCCTTTTCAAGTGTAGCACCGTGCGCGACAATGCGCAAGGCAATCCTTGTCGCATGCGGTGATTCTCGCTAAAAACGGATGGACTTTTCCCGCAATTTCGGTTATTACTCTCAAACAGAGTGCCTGAGACGGGAGCGGACCTCGGTCATCTCTGTTCCCAATCAAACGACGATCGAAAGGAAAGACGAGTGCCGGATAAAATCATCTTGCTGCACCAGGAAGTGGGGCCGGATGCCAGAGAGGATGAGAAGGACACGCTCGTGCAGGCCGCCTTCGTCGCGGACTCTCTCGCCGAAGACGGATGGGAAACGGAAACGCTCACCGTCGATCTGGACCTGGCCGAGGCGCACCGGCGGTTGTCCGCCCGAAAACCGTCCGCGGTTTTCAATCTGGTGGAATCCCTGAACGGGAGAGGCGAGTTCATTCATTTCGCCGCCGGCCTCCTCGAGAGCCTGGGCCTTCCATTTACCGGCTGCTCGTCCCGGGCGCTGTTTCTGACCTCGCATAAGCTCCTGGCCAAGGATATCATGCGCCGTTCCGGCATTCCGACGCCCGACTGGTTCAAGCCCGCGGGGGGGAACGGCGGAGGCGGGGAGATGATATTCCCCTGCCTGCGCAAGAGCGTCTGGGAACACGCGTCTCTGGGAATGGACGATTCGGCCGTCATCGATTCGGAAGACCGACTCGCCGCCGACGCCGAGGAAAACGGCGACGGCTTTTATTACGAGCGGTTCATCGACGGGCGGGAATTCAACATTTCACTCATCGAAGAGAACGGAAAGGCGCGCGCCTTCCCCCCGCTGGAAATCAGATTCGTGGACTATCCGGACGACAAGCCCAAGATCATCGGGTATCGGGCCAAGTGGGAGAGTGAAACGTTCGAATACAACAACACCAAGCGCCGCTTCGATTTTCCCGATTCCGATCGCCCGCTTCTTGAGGAGCTCGAAGCGATCGCGCTGCGCTGCTACGACGAGTTCGGGCTGGCGGGATACGCGCGGGTGGATTTCCGGGTCGACGGCCGGGGACGGCCCTGGGTGCTCGAGATCAACGCCAATCCGTGCCTTTCTCCGGACGCGGGATACTACGACAACGCCCTGCGCTGCGGATTCACCCGCCGCACGCTTTTCCGTACCCTCATGGAAAACGCGCGACGGAAATTGTAAAAGGAGCGGCGGATATGGACGTGCAACGACCGGCTGCGGTCGCCTTTCGCGAAACGGTCGGGGCGGAGGACCGGGTGAACGTGCGGCGCATCGTCGCCTCGTCGGGCTTTTTCAGCCGGCCGGAAATCGAGGTGGCGGTGGAGCTCGTCGACGACTTCATTGAGAAGGGCCCGGCTTCGGGCTATCACTTTATTTTCGCGGAGCGGGAGGGAAAGACGATCGGCTACAGCTGCTTCGGCCCGATCCCCTGCACGACGGCGAGTTTCGACCTGTACTGGATCGCCGTGGAGGAGGGCGCGCGGCACGCGAGGCTGGGAAGTGAAATACTCATCCGCAGCGAAGCGGCGATCAAGGCTCTGGGCGGGACGCGCGTATACGTCGAGACTTCCTCCCGTCCCCAATACGAGCCGACGCGCCGGTTCTACGAGGGACGCGGCTACCGCCGCGAGACGGTGCTTGAGGATTTTTATGCGCCCGGCGACGGCAAGGTGATGTATGTCAAGGTCGTGTAAGAGAGTACTTATTCCATTGGGATATTGACTGTGGTTTTCAATGCGAGAAAAGCCTCACTGATATCGTAATCCGCCACGCCATCCAGAATTTAGCAAAAAAAACCAATGCCATGCCGATAATCTATCCAAGCCCAAAAACGGGGAGGCCCGATGAGAAAAAATCTCTTCATATTCATGGCGGCGTTGTTCGTATCGTGCGCGGCGCGGGGTTTCGCCGTCACCGTCTATCTTTACCTGGAGGAGTCCTGCAACGGGAAACACGGCTTATTTTTGACTGCGGCCAGGGAAGGCGTGTTCGACGTGTTGTTCGGGGCCAACCACATCGTTTTCGACGACACGCAGGACAAGGGACTCGGCACGAAGATCCTTGCAGACGATCTCGCCGTTCCGCTGTCCGTGGCGCGACGCGGAGGCGCCGATTACCTGTTGACGATCGTCATCGACTCGACAATAGAGAAGATGTCCGCCGGGCCGCAAGCGCCTGAAAAAATCGACAGCCGCGGTACCTATGCGTTGTTCGAAGCGGGAACGGGACGACGGATTGCGCGGGGCGAGTGCGAGCTGAACAATCGCGGAAAAGAAGAGGGCATGGACCGGAACAAGCTCGGTTTCGATCTGGGACGGGAAATGGGGAAAAAAGCCGCTTCGGTCTTGAGAAAAAAACGATAAAACAATCTCCCGCGAAAAAACATAAGTGGAAAAAAAACCGAAAGCAATGTAAATTTCGATTATAACATATGGGAAGCGGGAGTGCACGCAAGCGCCTGTTACCGGCTCCGCAGCCTGGGTTCAAATTCGGGATTTTGGGGCTTATTCGAAACGGTTTGCGATCCGATTATAAAAATGGAGGAGTATCTGCCATGAAAACAAAGGTCATCGTCTCATTGTGCGCCCTGTGCCTCGCTCTGTCCGCTGCTCCGGCGATCTTCGCGGACGAGACCTGGCAGGGCAATGCGGCCGTCTCATTAAAGGGCGAGCTGGACCGCAACGGGTATTACGCGGCCTCCAATTCCTTCCCTCCCGGGACGAAAATCCTCGTCACCAATCTCGACAACGGCCGGCGCGTCATCGTCACGGTGAAACAGCGTCTCGACGGCTCGGCGAACGTTTTCCTCCTTCTCTCCTCCAATGCCGCCGGCGAGCTCGGGATGCAGCCGACCGACGTGATCCGCATCAAGTCGCAGGTGGTCGGCATCTCCACCGACCTCACCGGCGGGATCGACCTCGCTCAGAACCGCGACATGGAGACCAACCCTTCGGTCGGAGCGCCCGACCTGAATCGGACGACTCCGAACGCCCTGGTTGAGACCTCCCCGCAGCCGAGCGCCACACCGCTTCCCAGCCCGACGCCGTCGGCTACTCCGTCCGTCTCGCCGACGCCGACTCCCGCTTTGACCGAAACCAGGCAAGGACCAGAGTTCGAGAAAGACAGGTTCTCCCGGCCATCAGCCGGCCAGGAGGGCGAGCTCAGCGCCCGTACGGAGGCACCCCCGGCGGCCGCTGACACCCTGGGCGGCGTGAAGCTCGCCGAAGCCCGGGTGGCCCTCAAAGAACGCGGCCAGGCCGTGATTTTAAGCCGCCCCAGCGCGGGATCCGAAAGCGGTCAAGGGGAGGTGGTCGCCATTCTTATCGAACCCAAGGCCGTCGCCAAACCGGACAGAACGCCGAAATTGACGGACCTCGAGCGTCCGGCTTTGCCGGACCGTGAGACCATCGAGCTCGCCCTCAATGATCCCACGCTCCGTGAAAAGGAAAAGCCGTTCATTTACGAGCGTCACGGCCTCAAGCCCGCGGGCGAAGAGCTCGCGCTCGCGTCGCAGGATCTGCCGGAGGTCGGGCACAGGGAAAAGGCTGAGGTCGACGACTACATGAAGGCGGCGCAGGAAGCGGACCGATTGGCGCTTGAAACGCACGATCTGCCCGAGGTGCAGCAGGCCGAAAAGGCGGACGTTACCGGACTGGCCAAGGTCGAATCGGAGAAGGATCGCCTGGCGCTCGAGACCTACAACCTGCCTGAGGTGCAGCAGGGTGAAAAGGGCGACGTCACCGCGTTGGTGAAAACAGAACCCGCCAGGGAGAAAACGGTGACGAAGAATCTCCTTCCCAACGTGCAGGGACCGGAGAAGCCGGACCTCATGACGCGAACGGAGCCGAGTGGAAAGGATAAGAAGAGCGTCGATCTCGCCCTGGTGCCCACCAACCCGAATCCTCCGAAAAAAAGGATGGAGACGAGAACCGTCGTCACCACCCAGCCGGACCACACGACGCAAACAACCACGGTGGAGCCCGACAAGAACACGACCGTCACGACGACGGTATGGGACAACACCGCCGCCTATTCGAAAAATTATTATTATCTCCAGCTCGGCGTGTTCACGACCCGGGAGGCGGCGGAAAAAATACTGCGCGCCTATCCCACCTATCCCATGGCGATCGTTTCCGGCAAGGCCGACAACGCCAATGTGTTCAAAGTCGTCGTCGGCCCGCTGAAGCGCGATGAAACCGGCACCGTTCTTTACTTGTTCAAGGCGCGCGGGTACAGGGACGCCTTCCTGAGGTACATAGAATAAGCGCGATTGACTGCAACGGCCCCCGGGAGCGATCCCGGGGGCTTTTTTTATTCGAAGAAAGAATAAGAATTTATAAGGAAGCCGGGAAAAAAGGAAACCAGGAAGGGAAAAAAACTACGGATCGAACGCGGATAAGCGCGGATGAAGAAAAGAAAGGAAGGAAGGAGAGAAAAATAAATATGTACGGGGGCCTTCCCTATCTTTTATCTCTTAATCCGCGTTCCATCCGCGTCATCCGTAGTTTCTCTTCTCTTTTATCCACGCTGATATAGTTGACTCTTCGCGTACATATACATAAAAGGCCGATATCCGGCATCTTCTTCAACAAGACGATTTATACTATATTTGTCTCATGACGACCGATGAAGCCAAAAAAGAGATCGATGAAATGTCGCGTCTGCTGCGCCGCTACCAGTATGAATATTACGTACTTTCAAGACCGTCCGTCAGCGACGCCGAATATGACAGGCTTTTTGACAGGCTCGTTTCCCTGGAGAAGGAATACCCGGCGCTGGCGGCAATCGATTCTCCCTCGCTCCGCGTCGGATCGGACCTCTCCGCCGATTTTCCGGAGGTGCGCCACGCCATCCCGGTGTTGAGTCTCGACAAGGCCACCACGCACGCGCAGGTGCTCGAATGGATGCAAAAATTGCAGGGCCAGACGCAGGATCCGATATCGTTCGTATGCGAGCAAAAGATCGACGGGGCGTCGATCGTCCTCACCTACGAACGCGGGATCCTCGCGCGCGCGGTGACGCGGGGGAACGGCGAGGTGGGAAACGACGTCACCTCGAATGTGAAAACGATCATGAGCGTCCCGCTCTCCCTGCCGCGCCCCGTGGACGTGACGGTGCGCGGCGAGATCTTCCTGCCCCGTGAGCTGTTTGACAAAATCAATGAGGGCGAGGTAACTCCGTATGCCAACCCGCGCAATCTCGCGTCGGGAACATTGCGGAGGGTTAAATCGAGCGAGGTGGCCCGCGTGCCGCTCGATATTTTCGTCTACGAGGGTTTTTTCAGAAAACCGCCGGCGACGCACCTGGAAATCATCGAGGAACTCGTTCGTCTTGAGTTCAAGGTAAATCCGCGCCTCGGTTATTTTTCTCCCAGTGGAGACTTCGAATCGGAGCGGACGCTGTTGCCGCAGACCGTCGCCGGCCGGCCGGAAGACGTCCCCGCTTTCATCGAAAAAACGACGCGGGAGAGGGACTCGCTTCCCTATGAAATCGACGGTCTGGTTTTCAAGGTCAACGAGATCGGGGAAAGGGACAAACTCGGCTACACCGGACACCATCCGCGTTGGGCGGTCGCGTACAAATTCGATGCGCCCCACGGGGTGGCCAAAGTCCTCGCCGTCGACGTCCAGGTCGGGCGCACCGGCCGGATCACGCCCGTGGCGCGGATATCGCCGGTGGTCATTGCCGGCTCCACCGTGTCCAATGTCACCTTGCATAACCAGGAGTACATCGACCTCCTCGAATTGGCGGTGGGCGACTCGGTGGCCGTGTCGAAGAGAGGCGATGTCATCCCGGCCGTGGAACGGGTGTTGGAAAAGAACGAGGAAGGATACAAAACGTGGCTCCTCCCCGCGGAATGCCCGGGATGCGGCAGCCCGCTTGAGAAAATCGGGGCCCATTATTTTTGCCGCAACCCGGAATGCGAGGAGAAACTGCGCGGCGAGCTCAGGTTCTTCTGCGCCCGCGACCAGATGGACATTGAAAACTTGGGAGGCGAGACGCTCGACGCGCTCTTCGAGAATAAAATCGTCCGCTACGTGGAGGACATCTACGCCTTCGACGTTGATGCGCTTCTCGATCTGCCGGGTTTCGGGGAAAAGAAGGTCGCCTTGATAAGGGATGGGATCGAAAAAAGCAAGGCGAAACCTTTCCGCACCGTCCTTTCGAGTCTCGGCGTCCCGGAACTCGGGAAAAAAGCGGCCGAACTGTTGGTGAATGGGGGGTACACCGACATCGATCGGATCATCGATCTGGCGGACAAGAAAGATCCGGCGCCGCTCCTCGAGATCAAGGGCATCGGCGAAAAACTCGCCGCCCAGATTATCGACGCCTTCGCCGATAAAAAGATGCGGCGACGGATCGCCGCACTCAAAAAGCACGGTTTGCGGTTCGCCGCTGCGCCGGATGAAAGAAGACCGGAACTGCCGGCCGTTTTCCGCGATCAAGTCTGGTGCGTGACGGGCAGCTTCGAATCCTTCAAGCCGCGGGATCTGGCCATGGAGGAGGTGAAGAAGAGGGGAGGGACGGTCGTCTCGTCCGTTTCCTCGAAGACAACGCATCTTCTCGCCGGTGAAGGGGCGGGCTCGAAGCTGGAAAAGGCGAAGCATCTCGGCGTCAAGGTGGTGAGCGAGAAGGAATTTCTCGCCCTCATGTAAGCGGGACGGAGGGAAATATTTATCGGCGGCGAAGGTGATTTCATTTTACGAAAAAGCATTTTCATGATATAATCATTTTGGGCATAATGGGTATTTTTCATGATTTCCGGAGGCAACGCCGCATCGGACAGGACGGGCGGACACACGTATGAATAAGAAGAAACCCAAAACCGAACATCACTCCGGGAGTACTGTTCCTCGTTCCAAGACCGCCCGATCACGCTCCGCTATAAAGAATAAGGCGGCGGGGCCGCGATCGGCGCAGACCCGGCGAATGAGCGGGCGGGAACGAACCCTGGACGCCCTCGTCAATGTCTTTCCCGATTTTGCCGTGGTCGCGGATCGGGACGGACGGCTCTTGTCGTGCAACCGTTCCGCGGCGCATCGGCTCATGCAGAAAGGCGGGTGCCGGCGCAACACGATTTTCGACGTCTTCCCCCACATCACCGTCCGGTCATGGCAGGAAGCGTTTTTCCGCGGTCGCAGCCGTTTGAAAACTCTCCGCTTTGAAGTGGAAAGCGAAGGGCGCTTTTATCTCAACCACATATGCCCCATCCCCGACGATCGCGGCGATATCGATTTTGTCGCGGTTTTCGTGCGGGATATATCCGAATTCCGCAACGTCGAGAGCGCCCTGAAGGCGAGTGAAAAGAAGTATCGTGAGCTGCTGGAGAGCATATCGGACTCCATTTTCTCCTTGAACGAGGAAGGGGACGTCATTTACGTGAACCCGGCCATCGAATCGTTCCTCGGTTTTTCCCAGGAAGAGGTGAAAGGGAAAGCGTTCACCGATTTTCTGCATCCCGCCGAAACGGCCCCCGACGCCGACGACCTGGAAGTGTTTCTTTCGGGGGGGCTGCCGCAGCGTGAGTTTCGATTTCTGCACAAGGACGGCGGCGCTCGCTGGGGGCGCGTTTCAAGCCGGCCGGTGTTGTTCAAGGACGATGTCATCGGCTATCAGGGCGTCATTTCCGACATCACCCAGGCGAAAACGCTCGATGTCAATCTGCTGAAAATCGTGCAAGAGAACATCCTTTCCAGCCTGGCGGCCGCCTTCAGCGCGGAGATCGCGGTGCCGCTTACCCGCGCCCGCGAGCGCCTGCTTTCCCACTGGTCCCCCGGCATCGACGACTCTGGAATCAATGCTTCACTGCGCGCGCTCATGCACGATCTGGAGGGGATCAGCCTGTACTTGAAGCACCTGGCGGCTTTCACCGGAACGCCGGCCGGCGCGACCCGGTCGCTTGACGTCAACGCGCTCGCCGAGAGCGCCCTTTCCCTGCTTGGCCATCAATTTTTAGGCGCCGGCATAGAGCTCGAGTCGAATCTCGCCCGCGACCTCGAACCGGCGTCGGTAGACTCCTTCTCCCTGGTGCAATCCCTCGTCAATGTGTTCAATTACTCGCTGTATTCCTGCCGCGAAAAGGCCGACACCGCCTCCCCGAAAAAACTGACGCTCACCACTCGCATGGAAAAAGACAGGGTGGTCATCGAGGTCTCGGACACAGGCCCCGGGATTCCCTCCGAGCTGCAGAAGCGGTTGGCCGATCCCTCTCATGCGCATGACCTGGGAAGAGGAGTGGCGGTCGGTTTGGTTATCGCCCGGCAGCTTGTCGATTCCCAGGGGGGAACCTTTGAGGTGGTGGATGACAAATCGGAAGCCGGCGCGCACGTAAAGATCTCGATTCCTTCCGTCATCCAGGCGATATAGCCCTCGTTGATCATTAATGTCATTTCAGCTACCTTACTTCCATAACGAGCGACAAGGGAGGAACGTCCGCTCATGGGAGAGCGCGAAAAAATACTCGATTATCTCGACGCCGGACTGAGCGAACCGATCAGGGATCCGATCTGGAAGCATATCTACCTCGCGCCGGCGCACGAGAAAATCATATCTTTGCCGGTATTCCAGGAACTGCACGACGTGAAGCAGCTCGGGCCGGCTTATCTTGTCTATCCCGGCGCCACCCATACGCGTTTCGCGCACAGTCTCGGCACTTTTCACATCGCCAGACGCCTCATCGGCTTCTTGGTGCGCGGGAAAGGAACGAAGGTCTTCACGCTTGACGGGGTTAAAACCTTTCTGTGCGCGGCGCTCCTGCACGACCTGGGCCATTACCCGTTCGCGCACTCCCTCAAAAACCTCGGACTCGACGACCATGAGATCCTGACCGGACGGCTTGTCCGCGAACGACCGCTTTCCCGCCTGGTGGCGGAGGAGGCAGGCGCCGATCCGCAGCGGGTGGCCGCCGTCGTCGATTCAACCCTCCCGGCCGAAGGAGACGGTGAAATGACCGCCCTGCGGCGCCTCCTTTCCGGCGTGCTCGATCCTGACAAACTCGACTACCTGAACCGCGACGCCTATTATTGCGGCGTGCCGTACGGAGTGCAGGACGTGGACTTCATCCTGGGCGAAGTATCCGCCGACGAGGGTGCGGGATTTACGATCACGCCCAAAGGCCTGACCGCCGTCGAGCATATCCTTTTTTCGAAATACCTCATGTACAAGACGGTCTATTGGCACAAAACAGTACGCGCCGCCACGGCCATGGTCGGGAAGGCGCTGCGTCTGGCGCTCCGGGATTCGGCGCTCGAGCCCGGCGATCTGTACCGCCTCACGGACGCGACTCTGGTCCGTCTTGCCGAGCGGCGCTCGCATCCCGCTCTCGCACTCGTCACCGACGTATTCGAGCGCCGACTGCACAAACGCGTTGTGAGCGCGCCGTACCGGAACGAGCATGAGAGCCATCGGGCCCTCGCGGGTCCCGGCGGGAGTCTGCGGCGCGAGGCGGAGATCGCCGGGGACTTGAGCGCCGCGCTCGGCCGAAAAGTCGAGGAATACGATATCGTCATCGACATTCCCGAACCGCTTTCCTTCGAGATCGACCTCCCGGCGGCCGGCGAAAACGCAATCGGTCCCGAGCATACGATATGGCGGGGACGATCACGCGAGTCCTTCGGAGAAACGCTGCGTACGGTATCCCTCATTGTCAGGCGGGAGGACGACCTCATCCGGGCGGCCGAGGAATACGTCCGGGCGAGAGACCCTTTTTCCGCATGAACGGCATCGATTCGAAAAACCTGAAACGGCTCGAGATTTTCACCAAAAAGGCGGGACGGGGAATCAACCGTTTCGGCATGATCGGCGACGGCGACCGCGTTCTCATCGGGGTTTCCGGGGGAAAGGATTCGCTCGCGCTCTGCTACGCGCTCTCAGAGAGGAGGAAGCGGCTTCCCATCCGGTACGAGCTCGAGGGGCTCTTTATCGACTGGCGGGAGTACCCCGTCGGGGAAGAGCAGTATGAAAAAATCCGAAAGTACTGCGCCGGCCTCGGCATACCGCTCCGGCGCACGGCGGCGCACATGTTTCCGGAATCGTTCCGGAACCGATTCGACTGCTATTTGTGCTCGCGCAATAAAAAACGCATTCTGTTCAATGAGGCCCAAAAAACGGGGGCGCCGATCATCGCCTTGGGGCACCACATGGACGATATCGTCGAAACGACGCTTTTAAACCTCTTTTTTCACGGAACATTCGCCACCATGATGCCGGTGCAGCGTTTTTTCGGCGGAAAGCTGAAAATCGTCCGTCCTCTGTGCGAGGTGAAGGAGAAGGAGGTGGACCGCGCCGCGAGAATCCTCGATTGCCCGGTCTTTTCCGTCTCGTGCCCCCGAAAAGAAAAAAACCGCCGCAATGAAATGAAGGAAATCGTGGCCCGCGTGCACCGCCTCAACAAACGGGTGCGCGAAAACGTGTACGGCGCGCCCTGGCGCATCAACGCCGATTACCTGCCGACTTCCTTGCGCGAGGAGTGAAAGTCAGTTAAGATTAATCGTAGCCGGGGGACGATGGCGGAACCGGATCGCCTGTGTGACGCCTTCGAGCCCGAGCAAAGCGGAGAGAAGAGTGCGTTGCGCGATCATAAGCGACATTCATTCCAACCGGGAGGCCCTCGAAGCGGTTCTTCTCACCATCGGCAAGCTGCGGGTGGACAAGATCCTCTGTCTGGGCGACGTGGTGGGGTATAACGCCGATCCCGGGTTTTGCGTCGCCAAAACGCTTTCCGTCTCGGCCTCCGCCGTGCGGGGCAATCATGACAAGGCCGTCGCCGGTCTCATGAATGTCGAGTATTTCAATTCTCACGCCGCCGAGGCCGTTTCCTGGACGCGCCGCACGCTCGATCCGGAGTCCATAGCCGCCGTGAAGAATCTCGCGCCGGGACCGATCGATGCCGGCGAGGGGATTCTCCTTTGTCACGGCTCTCCCCAAGAAGAGGACCTCTACCTTGTTTCCGAGGAATCGGTCCGGGACGCGTTCGCCCGCCTGCGTGACTTCCACGCCGGGGCGAGGATTTGTTTTTTCGGCCATACGCACATGCCGCTGGCTATTGACAATCAGATGAATTTATTAAATACAGAAGGGGCGGTATTCCTGGAGAAAGACCGGGTGCACCTCATCAATCCGGGGTCGGTCGGCCAGCCGCGGGACAACAATCCGGACGCGGCCTTCGGGATCCTGGACGACGACGATCGGATATTCACCTTCTACCGGGTTCCCTACGCGGTCAAGGAAACACAGCAGAAGATACTCCGGGCGGGGTTGCCCCCGGTCCTGGCGCATCGGCTGACGCTGGGCAGGTAGGCGCAAGGGAGCATGATGAAGAAATCGAAATTAATGGAAGAGCGCATCCGGCGGGTCAAGGTCCTTTTTAAGGAATTGGGCTACCGTTTCTTCTCAGGCGAGGTTCAGGGGGCGCTTTTCACGTCGGGCTTCGAGAACAAGGACGGTTTTCAGGGAGAGGTGATCATCGACCAGAAGTGCCGTTTTTTGGAGATTTCTTTCACGTTCTTTTTTTCCGTCGAAATGGCAGATTTCCTGAAGCAGCGTCTCGAGGAAATGCTCAAGCTGTGCTACGAATACGGGTGTTACATCATTCTCGCCGACGCGGAAAAGGAACTGAGCTTTTCCGTCTTCACCAAGCTGTACTACACGGGACTCAACTATTATTCATTGAAACAAAGCATGGAGGATTTCAAGGAGTGCGTCGACGCGCTCACCAGTCTGCTCAAGATTTCCTCCGAATGACCGATTCCGGGAAAACGCGCGGCGCGGGCCGCCGGAGAGGATGCAGCCCATGCGGATACACAATCTTCTCGAAGAAATCGTCCTCGACAAGATAAACGATTTTCTCAAGGAATACCGTGATAAAAAGCCGTCGGACGACCTCGCCATTGTCGAGGAATACATGCCGGACGTGGCGTGTTACGTGCTGAATCGGATCGATCCGGTCTATGTGGTCTCAGGACGGGGGTTGGCGTACCTCGACATCGACTACATCGAGAAGCTGCAACGGGACGCCGATCTTGTCACCCTGATCAATCAGGGGATCGAACGCGTCACCACCGTTCAGCGGCCCCACTATGAGAAGAAAAAGGAGAGGATGACCGGGCCGGCCAAGGGCAATTTTTTCAATTTTCCGATCATCAAGGGCAGGATTTTCAACAGCCTTAATTTTGAACCGGTATTCGACATCGATGTGGAACTGCTCGAGCGGCGGGAGAGGGTCGCCATGATCGAGGAGACCTGGCCCAATCCGTGCCGGGTCGTCGCCAATACCGCCGGTAATTTCTATTTCTGGCCGCAGCCGTTGCCCGCGAAGGACTGTGGGGAGAAAATCCGCCGGGAGCTCGAGCTGGCCGTGCGTTCCGACCGTTTCGAGGAGATGAGGCATTTTTTTACGGTCGAGTTGGACGCCGAGGAGGGGGTGATCGATTACTTCCGCGTCAACAAGATCCTCACACTCAAGGATCTCTACCTGGTGCCGAAGGAGTGACTCCATTTATAAGAAACAGGGATACAGAGAAAAATAAGGAACCCAGGAACCCAGGAGAGGGATAATGGGAAAATAGCAAAAAAACAGATCATTTCCCGATAGGTATTCAACTGGCTATCTGAAATGTGAAAAAATCCCTATGACTTGTATACGTTTTTCTCAGTCTTGTTCTTTTTTTCCCCTGGTTTCCTGGCTTCCTTATTGATCCTCTTCCTCCGGAGAAAAAGTAGGTGCAGCTAATATTGCTCCGAGAACACCTTGACGTCCATGAGACGGCCGGCCACGCTCCCCTCGGCGAAGGCGATGGCTTTCTGCATGACGGATTCGCCGAAGGCCCTGGAATTGGAGACGAGCGCCGCGCCCAAGTGCGCGAAGCGGATCGAATCATTCAGGTCCACCTCGGCGACGCTCAAACGGAAGCGTTCGCGCAGCCGGTCCTTGAGCGAGTTGATTTCCCGGCGCTTGTCCTTGAGGGAGGCGGATTCGGGAAGCTCGATGATAAGCTGGAGGATGGAGATAACCATTGCCGCTCCGACGAGTTGTATTGGCGAAATGATCGGGAGCCGAAGCTTCCGGCGTCTTGCATTCATTTGAGTATATACATTCTTTACCGTTTTGGTAAATCAGCGGGGATGGAAATAAAGGCCGATTGAGAGTACAATTTGATGGAGGAGGGGCGTGTCCGGCTGACCTTTTCCGCGCGAAAGAAGATCTGACACGCGGGACGGCACTGGCAATAAAAAGATGCGCGTCGGCCCGGCATTGGACCTGCGGACTTGAGACAACGCCCGTTTGACAGTGAGGAAATATCCTGCGCCGAGTTTTATTAGCACTCATGCTTCTCATCAAGTGCGCCATCACCTTCATGGCCGACGACAACGTACCTTCTCCGACGCCACCCCCGACACCAACACCTGCACCTGAAACGATTCCAACCGCAACCGCCGCGCAGGATTCAGACCCGATCTCCATCTTTTCATCGAAACTCGGAGATGAGGATTTCGAACTCCTCATGAAAGGCGCCTGGCGCGCCACCGCGAGTTACAGCGAAGGACTGCGTTTCAACCCGGACGGATCGGTCCAATTCCCCTTCGGTTTTCCGGGGTTCGAGGAAGGTTTTTATTTCGAACAGGTCCCGGCCCTGACCTTTTCCGTCTGGCTTGCCCACCGCTGGTTTCTCGAAGTGTCGGTCGTCACCCGCTTCGAGGACAACACCCTGCTCCTTGGTTACCTGGGAAAGCCGGGGGAATTCGTGCAGAAGGTTCTCATCGGGAACAAGGATGCCGGTATCGGAGTTTACGATTTCATCGATCTGCCGGCGCAGAGCAAGTCGTCGCTCGGGGCGAGCGCCCTCTTCCAAACGCCCGCCTCGAGCCACGAACTCCTGCTGCGCTTCGATTCAACGACCGAAGCGAAAAAGGTCTTCATCGGCAAGGGCGAAATGTCCGAGCGGCTGGTTTCTCCCGCTTCGTTTCTGTCCGCCCGATATTTCATGCTGCCGGACGCGGACGTGGAAAACGCGGCCGTTTATCTGGAGGATGTCAACGGGGCCTCTGCCGACGCGTCCGGGCACAGGTACAGGAAGGCGACGACCAACGAGATTTTCCTGGACGCGGCGAACGGGTTCCTCTCCCTCCTGATCGAGCACAAGGGCCGGATCGCAGTGCATTATACGAAGGGCGCGAATACGGTCGGGGACAACGCGGTCGGCATGGGAACGGCCGCGTTGCCGAACTACACGCTCGTTTCGGGGAAATACTATATCGATCCGGCGGCGGCCGGAATTGATTTTTATTTCGGAGCGGCGTACCCCCTCGACGACCTTTCCGCGAACGCACGGCAGGTGAACATAGACTCCAAGGTTTGCCTGCTTGTGTGGGAGCCGGGTACGTTTTCTCCCTTTGAGATGTTGTCCGCCTACGATTTGGGCGTCACCGCTCCGCAAGACCTGTCCAAAGTGCGCATCACCGTCGTTCCGAAAGGCCAACCCGACGGCTCGTACGCAATGTCGCCGCCCGTTTATTTCGATGTGACGCCGGGAAGGACGTTTTTCGTCGTCTCGCTGAATGCAAACACCAGAAGCGATTTCCGGAACCACTATCCGTTTCCCGACACGGATCGCCAACTGTACGGTCCGGTCCTCGACCACATTCCGCCTTTTTTCGAGTACGAGCTGTCCGTCGAGGCGGCCACGGGGCTGGAAACGTACACTCTCGAGCCCAAAGTCGTTCCCGGTTCGATCAGCGTGAAGCGGAACGGTCTCGAGGAAACGAGGTTCTCGTACGATCCGAACACCTACGCCATCACGTTCAACACGCCCATTTACCCTTACGATAGGATCGAGGTGTTCTATCGGGTGAGTGTGGCCGAGCGGAACGCGGGCGACATTGTCTTCGGCTGGGGCAATAAGTTTCCGTTCTCGCCGCTCGCCTCCCTCGACCTGGCCCTCGGTCTGCGCTGGAACATTCTGCCGGGAGCGTATTCGGAACACGCTTACTCAAAAACAGGGGCCCTGGTGTTTTCCGCCGCTCTCGCGGGCGCCGCGGAGCATTATTCCTATCGATTGAGCGGCGCGCTCTCCTATTCCAATCCCGACACGACCGGCATCATGCGTCTGGCCGGCATGGAAGGGGACGGGCTCGAGGTAGAGCCGAGCGAAGACCTGGGAACTCCCTGCGCCGAACCGCCGACGTCGGAAATACCGGGACTGGCCGGACGCGGTCGCCTTTTCTACAAGGATTACCGCGACTACGACGCCGTGGGCGGATCTCGTCTCATGCCCTATGATTGGACGCCTCCGGCCGATCAGGAGTGGAGCTACACGAACGGCTCCAAGCCCGGACCGTACCTCGTGGCGGGAGACTCGCAGTCGGAGAACGGCCAAAGCCTGGTCCTCGATTTCGAGCTGGACGCGCTCAACGATTGGGTCGGCGTCCAACTCCCGGTCTCGTACCGGAACGGCTCGGCCGACCTCTCCGGCATCCGTTCCATCATCGCCTCGCTTCGGGCCGTCGACGTGAGCCCGGGCGGGGGCTTTGACGTCTACGTCCAGCTCGGCGCCGCCGGCGAGGATTCGGACGGCGACGGGATCCTCGACGCCGAAACCTCCGAGCTGTCGAGCGGCTACACCTTCAACGACGCCGACAACGCGGCCGCCCTGCTCGTCGGGGGCGGGCCGAAGAACGAGGGCAACGGCGTCATCAACACCGAGGATCTGGACGGGAACGGCGGGCTCGACGCCGAGGACCCGAACCTGATGTTCACGAGCGGCGCCGTCGCCTTCAACGCCGATACCGCCTGGACGACGTATCCCCTGTCGGTTCTCGACCAGAACGCGCTGAAAAAGTCGCGCGCCCTGCGCATCATCATCGTCAATACGATCGCCGGACCGACCGCCGCCCGCCTCCTCGTCGACCGGATTTTACTGGCCGGATGCGGCTTCTGGTCGAACGTGGATGCGGGCGGCTACACGTCCTTCGGCGTGGATGAAGTGAGCGAGGCGCTGGCCGGAGTACCGCTTTTGGCCGACTCGTGGAGCGAGGTGCGGGACACGTTCCACAATTCAGGCGACGCGCAGGAGGTGTTGCGGATACAATGGGCGGGAGGCGCGGGCATGCCCGGCTGGACGGTGAAAAGGTCCCTCGGTTCGGGCGTCGAGGGAATTCGATACCGGCGACTCGTGTTCTACGCCTACCGGAACGCAGCCGCGGACGGGGAACTTTCCTTCTCCCTGCTCGACGTGGCCGGAAGGGGAGCGAAGTGCTCCTTTCCGGCGGCATCCCTTTCACCGGGATCATGGCGGAAGGTGAGTTTGGATCTCTTTGATAATTCCCTGACAATCAACGACGCGGCCGTGACTCCGACGAGCGTCAGCGTCGACGGAAACTCGGGCTCGCTCGTCTTTTTCAGCCTGTCATCGGCCGATACCTCGGTTTCGGGCATGATGCTCCTCGACGAAATCCATCTTCGCGATCCGGACAGCAGACTCGGCGCGGCCGCGGCCTTCAGCGGAAACGTTGTGTTTCAGGGGCCGATCCTTTCTCTCGGCGGCGTTTCGCTCATTTCCGATCTGAGCGTGACGGAACAGGCTCAAGGACGCACGGCCGGTTTCTCAACCTTGTATTCACGCCCCCAGGACGAGGCGAGTTTCCGGTCGCTCTCGAACCTGAAGGTCGGCGTCTTTTTCACCGCCCTCGAAATCGAATTCCTCGCCGACAGCCTGGGCGACGAATTCACTTTTTCCGGCGGCCATTCCTTCATTGTGCCGCGGATCGATTTCCCGATCGTCGTCACCGACCGTTTCTCGGAAAAAACCGCCGCCGCCGGCACGGAATTCTCAAGGGAAAACACGCTGCGCTTCACGCTGCCGAACATCCTCACGCTCGGGCTCCAGGCTTCCGCCTTTTCGAGGGAATCGGTCTTGAGCCAGACCTGGAACGGCGCCTTGTCCGTCAACGCGCTCGCGCCGTATGACGCGACCGTTTCCGCCCAATGGTTCCAGTCCGCGCCCGGCTTCACCTGGAACCAGGCCTGGTACCTGGCCGATTGGATCGACGCCTACGCCTATCTTCTTCCCTGGGCGGACGGCGCGGCCAATGCCAGAACCTATCGGGGATCACTGACCCAGGTCCTGGGCACAAAACCGTTTGGCGTGAAGCTGGCCTTCGCGAGCGGGTTCGGCAGTTACGACATCACCGCTTCGACCCACCGGCAGCGGGACGACTTGTCGCTCATTGTGTCGATCCCTTTCGAGCTGGGTCCGCTCGCCATCGAGCCGTATTACTCAAGGACCTTGAGCGCCCTCGACCTGGTCACGGGGACGGGAGGCTTGGAGGAGGATACCGTCCAACATTTTTCCCGCTACGCCGCTTATTCGTTTTTTTTCACCATGACGCCGCTCTATGAAATATTTTCTCCGGACGTCAACGCGGAGTTCATGTCGTGGTGTTCGGGTTTGGAGCAGGCGGATTACAAACCGGAGATCGGACTCACGTTAAGCCGGCGGTTCGGATCGTCACTGCTGGACCTGTTCCTGCCGTCGAAAATCGTCTTCTCGTACGGCAAGGAATACGTCATGCAGCAAACCCTTTTCAATGCCTTCGAACGATTGTCCGGCACCGTTCTGTGGAACGCGGTCAACATGTTCGGCGCCAAAGGGGCGTACCGGGTGACCCCGCTCTACGACATTGACAGTTTCGCCACCTCGTTCAAGGCGGCCATGACGTTTCGCGAGAATCGTCTGCCTGAATCCTCTTCGCTTTCGGTGGAAAGCGCGTACACCTTCGAGTCGGCGCAGGGCGACAAACTGATCGTGCGCAACCTGTTTTCCGCGGACAACGCGGCATTCCTCGTCATCTCGGACAAGGGCGGCGTCGAGTACAACTGGTTCGTGATTCCGTTGGAAGGCATCGCCTTGCCGCTCATCGATGAGAAAACGGCCAAAACCGGAAGATTCTCGCACAAGGAAAGCGTGGAGGTCCGGTTCGCCAATCTGCAGACGACGACGACCGCGCATCCGGTCAACATCGTCCTCAAGCATGAAACAGCGATCCTGTACCCGGACTTCGGTTATCTGCGGGGTGAAATCGCACTCGGGTTCGACGAGGAATCGTATCCGGAAGCGGGAGACTGGAGGAACGTCTTTATCGCGGGGTTCCGTCTGACCTTGGAGCTCAATGTGAAATTTTAGTATAATGACCGGGGAGGATGAATCCATATGTCGTCACGAAAAAAAATCTCATGCGCCGTCGTCGTTCTGGGCCTGCTCGCTTTGAGCGCCTTCGCACAGGAGCAGGGGCAAGAACAGGGACAGGGACAAGGACCGAAGACGCAGATATCGAATTCCCTGGTGCCTGGCGTGCAGGGCGGGGGCTTTTATTTGTTTCGCGACGGGGTGTTCTACTGGGGCGGTGAGGCGCGTTTCGATTTTTCGTACATGCTCGATCGAAACCGAAAGAACGCCCGGGCGAGCGACCGCGGACGGAGCGAAGTGTACGTCGAAGTCGGCCTTTACTATGCCGACCGAAGCGACGCCAACTTTCTTTTTCAGTATCTCGTCGGATTCAACGTATCTTTCGAGACTCCACGCGTCCTCGGAAGAAATTTCTTCATCCCGTATCTGGGATTGGCCGCGGGCGGTACGACGATCCAGGACCGGGGGACCGGCTTCACGGCAATGCCGGTCCTCGGCGTCAACATCGTCTCATTGGAGAAGTTTTCCCTGAGCCTGGAGGGCGGGCTTCTCCTCACCACCGTCGCCTTCGAGGAATTCCTCGCATTGAAGGCCAACCTGGCGATGGTGTTTGTGTTCTAGCAGGTTGTTGAAAACGTTGAGCTTTTTCAACAACCTGCTCATTGCATCGATTTTCGCTCAAGAGAGGCGCGCTATCCCGCGATAGGTAAGGTATGGGGACGCAATGGGTCGGCCTGATCATGATGTTTTTCGCGCTCACCACGGCCGCGGCCGAGGAGGGAAACGAGGCGGGAGGAAGCGGACGGGCCGTGCCGACGGCCCCGGGAGGGGTCGTCGGCACGGCTTCCTGGTACGGCGGCAAGTTTCAGGGACGAAAAACCGCGAGCGGCGAAATTTTCGACACCCGAGCCTTTACCGCCGCCCACCGCAGCCTGCCGTTCGGAACGATGGTGAGGGTGACCAACCTCGACAACGGGAAATCGGTGGTGGTCCGCATCAACGACCGGGGGCCGTTCGTCGTCGGCCGGCTCATCGACGTCTCCCGGGCCGCCGCCGTCGAGCTCGACATGATGAAAACCGGCGTCGCCCGGGTGAGCCTTGTGGTGCTCGGGCGGCCGGACGCGAAACCGCGCCCCGTCTACCGTATCCAGGCGGGATCGTTCCGGGATCGGGACAACGCCCGCCGGTTGAAAACGCTCCTCGCCGCGCGGGGATATTCCGTCTATCTTGAAACCGCGGCCGACGGGTGCGTGCGGGTGCACGTGGACAATGTCGCGGCCGATGGCCTGGCGAAGATTCGGGAAGTGCTGCGCGGCCTCGGTCTCGGGGATCCCATCGTGAGAAGAATCAATTGACGAGAGAGGCTGTCCCAAGGGACAGCCTCTTGACAACTTTTACGATTTACGAGACTTTTTTCGAACAAGAAAATTCCAAAAGGCGGAGAGACAATGAAAGATACATGCCGTGGAAATCACGAGGGTCACCTGTGCGTGCTGGCCAGCAAGAATCTGTTCGAGGACATCAAGAAGATCACCACGAGCCCGAAATTCATCTGTTTCAACTGCGGGCGCGTGGCCGATTGCGACGACAACCTGTGCAACCCGATGCCGTTATAGCGCGATATTCTTGACTCCCCAATCGTATTTACTTATGTTAATTTCGGATCATAGACACTATCGCCAAGGAGAATGGAAATGAGCCTTCAGTTCAATGCCGATGAAATTTTCGCCGTCGCCGTAAAAATCGAAGAAAACGGCATCGCCTTCTACAGCCGGGCCCGGCAACTTCAGCCGGCCGCCCCGCATGCGGGACTGCTCGAGTCATTGGTGAAGATGGAGGAAGGGCATAAGCGGATTTTCGAGGAGATGCGCCGCACCGTGCCTGAGGAGTTTAAGGCCGAAAAGAGTTACGATCCCTTCGACGAGACAGCCCTCTACCTGGGCGCCATGGCAGACGCGCACGGAGGCGAGGGCAGCCCCTCGGCGGCGGAAAAACTCACCGGCCGTGAAACCCTGAACGAGATCATCGACATTGCGCTTGAGCTTGAGGAAAAATCCATTCTCTACTACCTGGGATTGCGCGACCTCGTTCCCGAGCGGCTGGGCCGGGACAAGATCGATTTCATCATCGGCGAGGAAAAAAAGCACGTCGCCCAACTGCAAAAGGTGAAGGAGAACTCCTGACCACGGCGTCTTGCGCCGCATAGAGGAACATCCTGTGGCGGACTGGCTTTCCCTGATTGAAAAGAAGGCCTCGGACATTATTCCCGGCGCAACGTATAACGCCTTCAGAAGCGACCTTGAAGGGCGCGGCGAGGGGCCGGATCTGTTTTATGAGATATCCCTCAAGCCGGAAATGCGGTGGGAAGAGTTCCGCGATTCGATATTCCCCCGATTGGCGCGTCATCTCAAATCAAAATCGATCAATCCCGAAAAAGCGGGCGGAATCGTCGTCTCCGCGTTCGTCGGCGATCGCTGCTTTGTGATCGGGGGGACGGCCTTCCTCGACGTGTTCAAGGAAATGGAAGGTGCGGGTGAGGCCTCCTTTCATGAAAGAATTCTCTCCTGGCTCTCTCAGGATGAAGAGGCGCACTAGACTTTCGTCTCCATGTCGCATCAAGGTTCCGAATCTTTTTCTTCCCCGCGGCCACCTCCTCTTCGCGCCCGCCTTTCTTTCATTCTCATAGGCTCGATCGAATCCATCGTGCCTCACGTGTCGTCCGTCCCCCTGTACGCCGGAGGGAAGAAGATTTTCTTAGTGCAATCAGGAACAGGCTGATGTACAATGAGATGCGGAGGCATAATGAGAAAACTTATTTTTATAATCATGGCATTCGTCATTGCCGTCGGCTTCAACTCGTGCGGCGCGCAATCGCGTTCAAACGACGCTCCGCAGGCGCAGCGGGAAGAAAATATGCGGGCGGCGACGGGTGGAACCGGTGCGTCGGCAGAGTCCGTCCCCGATATGGCGGCGGCTGTTTCGCGAATGAGAGTGAAGTCGGGCACGATGACTCTCGTCGTCGAGGACGTGGAGAAAGCGGACAATGCGCTCGCGGACGAGGCCGGGAAATACTCGGGCTACGTGACGCTGTCACGCGTTGAAGACGCGAAAGGGACGGTGATAGTGAAGATCCCGGCGGACCGGTTCGATTCGTTCACGGCGGAGGCGGAAAAACTCGGGACCATGAAGCGGAAGGAAATCACGGTTGAAGACGTGACCGATCGCTCTGTCGATCTCGAGACGCGGGTGGCGAACAAGCGGATACTCCTCGCCCGGTATCAGGATTATCTGCGGCGGGCGGCCACGACCAATGATCTGCTCAGTCTTGAGAGAGCGATCAATGACCTGACCACGGAAATCGAATCGCTCGAGGGGTCGTTCCGGAGCCTGAAAAATTCCATCGCCTATTCCACGCTGACCGTCACCCTGGAGGCGCCGTCGTCGCTCGCGCGGGACCTTGGGGGGGTGGGGAATTTTCTTCTCGTTTTCCTCAAGCACCTTCTCCTCGTCGTGTTCTACACGCTGATCGTGGCCGTGCCGCTTGTCCTCCTGGGCGGATTGGTCTATTTCGTAGGGTTCGGACGGCTGGGTCTCGTTTTGAAGTTTTTCAGGGCGCTGGGAAGAAAGAAATGAGTCCCGGTTCGTGCGTCACCAGACCCGGAGTCCGGCGTAATAGCACAGCAGCCCCAGCGCCGGTTCGACGACGAACAACCCGATGATGCAGAGGAAAACCAGAACAAATGACATGACGCCGAGAACGGCCCGGTAATCGGAATTCTGCCTGCGGGGGAAGAACGAGCTCGCGAGCCTGGCCGGGGAGGCGAGAATGTTGTCGAGCATCTGAAAGAAAAACATCGCCGGGCGGCGGCTGACGAAAAGACTGATCAACCGGATGACGGCGACGACGGTGAAGAAGACCATGATCCAGAAAAAGATACGCCAGACCGCGAGGAGAAGGGCGGCGAACACCGTGGCGAGAGTGAAAAAAGCGGCATTGGAAAAGGACAAGAGAAGGGAGGCGAGGATCTGGAGGGTCACGATCGCTGCGATGGGAGTGAAGTCGACCGTCGCCGTGCGCAGGAAGCGGAGGCCGTGGAACAGCCGGAGCACGGGATCGGTGGCGGCGTAGAGAACGCGCCAGGGGGGGCCGTAATGCTCGCCGCTGAACATGGTGACGAGCACCCGGAAGATGATGACGAAACTGTAGACGGTGACCAGGGCGCTCGCGATGCGTAGGATCAATGGCATGATGGAATCTCCTTCGCCTTTACTTGATGGGAGGACACGGAGGACACAGAGAAAACGGAGTACACGGAGGAAGAAAAAGAAGGTAGTGAATTCAACAGGTTTGGATAAAAATATTCGCCAATATTCATTGATATCCCTTTGTTTTTTCCCACTCCGTGTTCTCCGTTCCCTCCATGCTCTCCGTGTCCTCTCCTGATATCAGGGTGACGATAAAATCTTAGGATATGTAGCCTGGAGCGATTATTCGCTCCACACGTCCAGCACCTGCGGATACTGCTTCAACTTAAAAAGCACTTCGGGGGCGGCGGAGACGGTGAGCTGGGGCGAGGCCTTGATGATTTTTTCCCCGCCTGTCTCCCCGTTATCCAGATGGAAGTAGAGGCGGCAGCCGCCCTTGCGTTCGGATAAGAAATCCCTGAGCTTGAACGAGCTCTCCTCGTCGACGAACCCGCGGGAGAGCTTGATGTGGACCGCCGTCGCCTGCCTGCGCGCCAGGCCCTCGGGGAGAAGTATTTCGTCGGCCTTGAGCTTGGGATCGCCGCGGGACAGGTCGATCGTGCCGCGCACGGCCCGGACCTCGTTTTCCTTGAGGAGATCCTTCGCCTTCTCGAACACGTCCGAGAAAATGACGACCTCGATCGATCCCGCGTAGTCCTCGATTTCGGCGAACGCCATGCGCTTGCCGGTGCGGGTGATGATCTCCTTCACGTTTTTCAGGAGGCCGATGACGACGCCGGGCCGGTCGGGGACAAGCTCTTCCGTGCGGTCGAGGCGGATGCTCGTATGCGTTCGGATGAGTTTTTCATACTCGTCGAGGGGATGGCCTGAAAAGAAAAAACCGAGCGTTTCGTGCTCGTCGAAGAGCCGCTTCATTTTGGGCCACTCGGGCGATTTTTCCAGCCGCAGGGTCTCGAAGCTGTCGGACGCCAGGTCCTCGAAGAGGAGGGCCTGTCCGCCCGACTGCTGCTCCGCCCGGAGAGCGGCCACGGCCATGAGCTTCTCCAGGTTGAGGAAGAGCGTGGCGCGCGTCTCCCCCAGGCCGTCGAGCGCGCCGGAGAGGATGAGGGACTCCACCGTCTTCTTGTTGACGAGCTTGAGGCTCACCCGGGTGAGGAAATCGATGACGCTCGCGAACGGGCCCTTTTTTTCGCGCTCACGGATGATCGCCTCGACCGCGCCCGAGCCCACGTTCTTGATTCCGACGAGGCCGAAGACGATCTTCCCGTCCTGGGAGGAGAATTCCTTGTCCGACCGGTTGACGTCGGGCGGGAGGATCTCGATTCCCATTTCGCGCGTCTCCCGGATGTACTCGGCGATCTTGTCGAGGTCCTGGATCTCGTTGGTGAGGTTGGCGGCCATGAATTCGACCGGATAATTGGCCTTGAGGTAGGCCGTCTGGTAGGCGATGAGCGAATAGGCCGCGGCGTGCGATTTGTTGAAGCCGTACCCGGCGAAGGGCACAAGCAGCTCGAAAAGCTCAGCCGCGGTCTTGGCCGGATACCCCTTGGCTGTGGCGCCGGCGATGAACTTGTCCTTCTCGGCCTCCATCACCTGGGCCTTCTTCTTCCCCATGGCGCGCCGCAGGATGTCCGCCTGTCCGAGCGTGTAGCCCGCCACCACGCGCGCGATCTCCATCACCTGCTCCTGGTAGACGATGACGCCCGCCGTCTCCTTGAGGATCGGCTCGAGCTCGGGCAGGGGGTACTGCACCCGGGCCCAGTTGTGCTTGCCGTTGACGAACTGGTCGATGTTGTCCATCGGCCCGGGCCGGTAGAGGGCGTTCAGGGCGATAAGGTCCTCGATCTTCTCCGGTTTGGCGCGCTTGAGGACGTTCTGCATGCCCGTGCTTTCAAACTGGAAGACGCAGGCGCTCTTCCCCAATGAGAGAAGCTTGAAGGTCTTTTCGTCCCGTTCCGGAATGCTGCGGATGTCGATGTCGACGCCCTTTTTGCGGAGCATCTTCACGGTGTTGTCGATGAGGGTGAGGGTCTTCAGGCCCAGGAAGTCCATTTTCACCAGGCCGCATTCCTCGAGGAAGTCCATCGTGTACTGCGTGGCCACGGAGCCGGTCTTGGGGTCGCGATAGAGCGGCACGTAATGGGTGAGCGGCTCGCGGCCGATGACGATGCCGGCGGCGTGGGTGGAGGCGTGGCGGCGGAGGCCCTCGAGCTTCTGGGCGACCGAGACGAGCTCCTGGTGGAGCTCGCTCCTCCCGGCCACTTCGCGCAGTTTCGGCTCCATGGCGAGGGCCTGGGCCAGGTCGATCTTCGGCCCCTGGGGCACGAGCTTGGCGATCGAGTCCGCCTCGTCGTAGGGCAGATCGAGGACGCGGGCCACGTCGCGGATGACGGCGCGCGCCTTGAGCGTCCCGAAGGTGATGATCTGGGCGACGCGGTCCTGGCCGTACTTGGCCGTGACGTATTCGATGACCTCCCCGCGCCGCTCGAAGCAGAAGTCGATGTCGAAATCGGGCATGGATATCCGTTCCGGATTCAGGAAACGCTCGAAGAGGAGCCCGTACTTGAGGGGGTCGATGTCGGTGATCCCGAGGCAGTAGGCGGTGAGCGAGCCGGCGCCGGAGCCGCGTCCCGGCCCCACCGGGATGCCCCTCTCCTTGGCGAATTTGATGAAGTCCCAGACGATGAGAAAGTACCCGGTGAACTTCATCCGGTTGATGACGTCGAGCTCGTACTTGAGCCGTTCCATCATGTCGGTGGTGACGGTCGCGTAGCGGCGGGTGAGGGCCTCGAGGGCGATCGACTCCAGATACGTCTCCAGGGTGTAGCCCTCGGGAACCTCGTAGCGGGGAAGCTCGGGGCCGGGCAGGGGGATCTCGAGATGGCAGGCCTCGGCGATCGCGCACGCCGCCGACAGCGCATGATCGCAGCCCGGAAACATTTTCGCCATCTCCTCGGCGGACTTGAAATAGAATTCCGGGTGCTCGAACTTGAGGCGCTTTTCCTCATTGATCTTCTTGTTCGTGCCGATGCAGATGGCGATGTCCTGGGCCCGGGCGTCCTCGCGGTCGAGGTAGTGGACGTCGTTGGTGGCGACCACGGGGAAGCCGTCCCGTTCGGAGAGCGCGAGCAGGGCGGCATTGACGGTGCGCTGTTCCGGGATGCCGTGGTCCTGAAGCTCGAGATAAAATCGCTCCTTTCCGAACAGGCCGCGGAAGTATCCGGCCCGCTCGCGGGCTTCGTCGGTCCGGTCCTGCAGGATGAGGGCGGGGATTTCGCCGGCCAGGCAGGCGGTGAGGCAGAAAAGCCCGCCCGCGTGCGATTCCAGAAGCTCGCGGTCGATGCGCGGGCGGTAATAGAAGCCCTCGGTGTAGCTCCGCGAGGACAGCTCGAGGAGATTGCGGTACCCTTCCTCGTTCCCGGCGAGCAGCACGAGGTGGTGGTACTTGCCGCCGGCTTCGCTCCCGCTCTTCACGAAGCGAGATCCGGGCGCCACGTAGAACTCGCTTCCGACGATGGGCTTGATCCCGGCGGCCCGGCATTCCTTGTAAAACTTGATCGCGCCGTACATGTTGCCGTGGTCGGTGAGCGCAAGCGACTTCATGCCGAGACGGACGGCCTTGGCGACGAGCTTGCGGACCGAGGCGATGGAGTCGAGGAGCGAATAATCGGAATGGGTGTGCAGGTGTACGAAGTCGGCCATGTCTGTCCCGGGGTGGTATAAATATACCGATGATCGTGCGGAGTGTAAATAGCGATGAAACTCCACCTGAAAAGAGGACACCCCTCGACCGCGATCGGGGCAGGCGCCGAACACGGAGGGGACGGAGAGCACGGAGTCAAGGGAAAAAAAGGGATCGGCATACGCATATTTTCATTTTTGTCATTATTTCATGGTTTCCTGGTTTCCTAATAGATTCTTTTTTTTCTCCGCGGTCTCCGTTTCCTCAGAGCCCTCCGTGTCCATCCTTTGAAGCAATGGCCCGGAACGACCGCCCCTTGCGCTTTGCCGACGATTTTATTACTATGCTGTGCATCAGCATCTTGCACGGGAAAGGGTTTTGGGAAATGATACGGAAGAGAAGGGATCACGCCTTGTTGGGGAAGGCGTGCGGATTGGGATTGTGCCTGCTGGTTTTCGCGTCCTGCGCGGACAACGGCATTCCCCTCAGGGATTTGCGCGGCCGGATACAGGGCGGATCGAAGCGCACTGCCGAGCTCGTCTACGAGACGCGCAACAACGTCGTCGCCCTGGCCGACAATCGCCGGGGGGCGCTGTACGCCGCCACCTCCATCGGCGACGTGTACAAGATCACCGACGTGAACAAGGGAGAGCGGATCTACCGCGGACTTTCCGGATGCGAGGACAATTGGACCGGCCTCGCGATCGATCGCGACGGCGGCTTGGCGGCCAACCGGTGCCGCGACGGACGCAATACGATCGTGTCGATCAGCGACAGCGGCGAGGTGAAGGACCTGTTCCCCGTCCCCGGCCGCGTCGTCTCCATGACGAGCGATTCGAAGGGCGGGATATACATCGGGACCTGGACGAGCGAGGGGAACGTCTCCATCTCGCTCAACCCGCGTTCGCTGGCCGGCGCGGAATTCATCAACGGAAAAATCTACGTCAGGCAACCGGGAGACCCGCTCGCGCAGCTCTACGACGGCGCGATTCCCGTCTGTCTCGGCGTCTCCGAACGGGACGCCTTCTACGCTTCGCTGTGGGGCCAGAGAGGCTATTTCGCGCCCGAGAAAAAGACGTTCGGTTATGTCGACCCGTACCGCGCCTACTGGCTCGAGCTATCCGACAAGGTGCGGCTCGTGAATTTTACCGACGGCAAAACCAGGTTCGACAACTCGCTCATCGATTCCCTCTCCCTGTTCGTCATTCCCGACGACGATTACCTCTTCGGGTACGGCATCTCGAAGGAAGGCGTCGGCGGTTTTTACCTCGTGGAGGAGAACCGGCCGCCGATCAGGCTGCTCTTCCAGGACCAGAAATACGACAAGAACGTCACCGCCCTCACGCTCCACAACGGCGTCGTCTACTTCGGCAACGTGGAGGGGAATATCTACCGGATAAAGTAGCCGATGAAATACGCTTTCGGCACCTGCCGGGCGGCGGCGGACCGGCTTATCCGCGAACACCTGCCGTCCCGCGTTCGCCTCGCGCTGGACCTCGGCTGAGGGCCGGGTTTTACCGCGGACATGCTTTTCAGGCCCGCGGGCGCCGCTGAAACGGTCGGATTCCGACGAGAGCCGAATCACCTGGAAAATACGAAGAATCGTCCTGTCCCCGTACTAATCGCCGCCTTGCCGTTGCTTTTTATCACGAACCGGAGAAATATCGATAAGGAAACCAGGAATCCGGGAAAAAAGCAGGGCGAAATAAAAAAACCAATAAATTGCTCTATTCAACTTATTTTTTCCTCTCCTGGTTTCCTGGGTTCCTTATTGATCTCATGGGATAAAAGCCGAAAAGGTTGATGTTTGAGGACAATTATTCGTCCACGTAAATCCGCGGTACGCGCTTGGTGATGAGGCAGGTGACTTCGTAGGGGATGGTGCCCATGAGACGGGCGATCTCCTCCGCGTCCGGGCCGCCGGAAACGTCGCCGAAGAGGACGGCCTCGTCGCCGGGCTTCGCCTGAGTTTCCGGGCCGAGGTCGATCATGGTCTGGTCCATGCACACCCGGCCCGCGATCGGGCAGGGCTTCCCGCCGACGAGAACGCGGCCGCGGTTGGAGAGGAGGCGGGAGTAGCCGTCGCCGTAGCCCACGGGCAGGGTGGCGATGAACGTGTCACGCGGCGCGGTGTAGGTGAGCCCGTAGGAGATGCCGGCGCCGGCGGGCACTTTTTTGAGGAACGAAATCCTGGTTTTCAGCTCCATGACCGGCTTCAACGGGATGGTCCGCTCCTGTTCCGCGGACGGGTAATAGCCGTAGAGCATGATCCCGGGCCGGACCAGGTTGAAGTGGCTGTCCGGTTTGTCGATGAGGGCGCCCGAATTGGCGGCGTGGACGTAGGGAAGATCGATGCCGAGTCCTTTGATCGCGCTCCGCAGATCATCGAGAACGCGAACCTGTTCTGCCGTAAACGTCCCGTCCGCCGTGTCCGCCGCCGGAAAGTGGGTGGCGAGGCCTTCCAGGCGCAGGCGGCGTGAGTCCCGGACGAGCGCGGCCAGGGCGGCCGCCTCCTCCGGCCGGCACCCGATGCGCCCCATCCCCGTGTCCACCTTCAGGTGCACCGGCGCCCGTTTGCCAGCGCGTCCGGCCGCCCGGTCCAGGCTCTCAATCCCCCGGGCGTCCGCCGCGAAAGGCGTGATGTCGTTCTCCACGACGGCTTCGGCCTCTTCCGGGAAAAAAAGGCCGAGGAGGAGGATGGGCGCGGTCATGCCGGCCGCCCGAAGCTCAACGCCCTCCTCGACCGTGGCCACGCCCAGGGACTCAATGCCCTCGGAAAGGACGGCTTTGGAAACGGCGACCGCGCCGTGCCCGTAGGCGTCCGCCTTGACCGCCATGCAGATTTTGACGCCGGGACGTAAGAGCTCCCGCAAGGCGCGGATGTTGTGACGCAGGTTGTCGAGGCGGATGACGGCGTGGGTGGCGCGCATGGGGGGATAGTACAATGGGGAAGGGGGTGGGGCAAGAGGTGGGATAGAGCAAAAAAAGGCCGTCCTTTTGGACGGCCTATAATGAAAAATCAACCTAATGGGTACTTTTTACCACAGATTAGTGCCATCCCAAACGAGGTTATAGGTACCGCCGGGTGGTACATAAAAACCGTATTCATAATCGTAATAGCTCAAGTCAAGACTGAAGTCATATACATAGATTCGAGCATCGTTGTTGCCAGAAGTAACATCAACGGTAATAAAATCACCGGGACCCAGAGTGCTTGACCCTAATCTGTCACTTCCCCATGATGAGCTGCTAGAAGAAGAGACCCAAAAGTACGTAACCGTATCCGCACCAGTTGTATTCGTTAAAGTGACATATCCGACACCTAAAATACACGATCCAAAAGTGAAAACGAAAAAGATTCCCACAACCGCGGCAATTAAAAATTTCAAGGCATGCTTTTTCATTGCTCCCTCCTATTAAGCCCTGTAATTGTGCCTGGATGTATTCTTCTGAATATTCCCTTCAATTTTTATGGAATAGTCAGTTAAGCCATAATCCTTACACTAACTATATTTATAACACATTATATAAATATTTCAATAGGTTTTTGGTGATAATAGATGGATAGTGTACAAATAAGTTCGCAATTTTA
>JAFGSW010000033.1 GCA_016934415.1 Spirochaetales bacterium
GGCGGAGAACCAGGCCACCAACACGGCCGTGTACCAGAACGGCGGCTGCGGCGGGTCCAACAGCGAAATGATGCACTGCAACGGCTACATCGATTTCGGTACCATGTCCGGCGGCAGCTCTTCCTCGAGCTCGTCTTCAAGCTCGTCCAGCAGTTCGTCGAGCAGCTCATCAAGCAGCGGATCAGGGCATATTCATGCCTTCCTGCTGCTCGGCCAGTCCAATATGGCCGGGTATCCGAAAGCGCAATCCGCGGATAAGGTTGAAGACAGCCGGATTCGCGTGCTTGGATACGACGAGTGCTCCGCGACGGGACGCCATACGGACCAGTGGGACACGGCCTGCCCGCCCCTGCACGAATGCTCGCAGGGCGCCATCGGGCCCGGCGACTGGTTCGCGAAAACCATGATCAGCTCCTATCCCTCGGCCGACAGCATCGAGCTCATCCCCTGCGCCGTCAGCGGCGAGAAGATCGAGACCTTCATGAAGAGCGGCGGATCGAAGTACAGCTGGATCATCAACCGCGCCAAAATGGCGCAGCAATCCGGCGCGACCATCGACGGTATTCTTTTCCATCAGGGCGAGTCGAACAACGGCGACTCAAGCTGGCCGGGGAAAGTGAAGCAACTGGTGCAGGACTTGAAATCGGACCTCGGCCTGGGGAACATTCCGTTCCTCGCCGGCGAGCTCCTGTACAGCGGAAGCTGTTCGGGACACAACACGCTCGTCAACCAGCTGCCGAACGACATATCGAATTGTTACGTGATCTCCGCCGGCGGCTTGTCGGTGGATCCGGCCGATACGCAGTGGAAGCTGCATTTCGGCCACGATTCGCAGGTCGAGTTCGGCAAGCGCTACGCCGCCCGGATGAAATCGGCCCTCGGGTTGTAGTAACGTCAAGTCAGTAATGAGATTGAAGCCGCCTCCTTCGTGGGGCGGCTTTTTTTGGGGGGAGGGGAGCGAAGAGAAACTACGGATAAGACGCGGATGGAAACGGATAACACTGATGAGGAAGGAAGAGGAAAAGCTACGGATAAGACGCGGATGGGAAAGAGGGGGAACGGAAGGGGAGAAGAGAGGAACGGATTAATTGAAACAGCCAAGCGGGAGTCCATCACTCCCGCTTACGCACGAATCTTCTCCACTCAACCCTGGGCTTGTTGAAATTAATGAGATAGCCGACCTCGCATTGGGAGAGCTTCAGATAATTGATGACTTGGGCTTCCATGGCGGGATGGAATTCCGACACCGCTTTGAGCTCAAGGATGACCTTGTTTTCCACTACGATGTCCGCGAAATACGTACCGATGTTCTCACCCTTGTAGTAGAGGGCGAACACCTTCTGCCGCTCAAACGGGACGCCCGCTTGTTTGAGCAACGCACATTGCTTCCTCATAAGCGTGTTCCAGTAATCCCGGTCCAAGGATGTTGTGGACGCTGTAGGCGAAGCCCAGCAACTTGTAGCCCAGCTCTTTGTGGATGATTTGGAAGCAAGGCACAAAGAGCTGGACTGCAAGGGCCAAGAAACAGCGACGAAAAATAGACAATTTAATCTCTGACAATTTCCTACTGGTAAAGCCTAAAAAAATCCGTCTTATTTCACACGCAAAGCCATTCACACTTTTCTTCACCCTCCCCATTCTCCCTCATTCGCGTCCCATACATGTTTCACCCCCGCAATCCTCATCTTCTAGCAGGTTGTTGAAAAAGCTCAACTTTTTCAACAACCTGCTAGAAAACCCATCCCGGGAGCCACTTGAGCGTGCTCTGCGCGAAGAGCGTGGGCACGGGCCAGCCGGAGAGGATCGGGTAGAAGAGCAGGAACAGGGCGAGGGCGACGACGAGGTAGATGACGAGTCCGCGGCGCGCCTTGGGACGCCATTCCAGGAGAAACTTGATGACGAAGACGGCGCAGAAGACGATGAACGGCACCGAGGCGAAAAAATGGTAGATGAACGTGAGCTTGCGCGGAACCACGATCCAGGGCAGGTATTGGGCGGCCAGGGCGGCAAGAATGAAGAGGCCGGGGAACGCCCAATACGAGAGCCTGGGCAAGAACCGCGCGACGAGCCCCCTGATTCCCCGGTTGTCGCGGGCCATGATCCAATTCGCGAGCCGCGCGACCAGGAGGCCGAGGACCGTCAAGGACAATCCGGCGAGGATGAGGGCGAGCGCGGCGGCCGCCAGCGAGCCAGGCCACCAGACGGCGGGATTGCCGAAGGCGGATATGCTCGAGGTGAAATTGTCGGGCACGTACGGCTTGCCGGAATAGTACCAGATCGGTCTGGCCATCACCGGCCACTCGTACCAGGGCGACGAGTAGGGATGCGTGGCCTGCAGCTTGGAGTGGTAGTCGTACATGAATTTTTGTTCCTGTTCAACGAGCGCCACGGCGCTCTTGTCGGGATGCTGGGGTCCGCGCACGTTGAGGAAGGGAGCGTAAGAGGCGAAGTAGATGAGCGCAGGGAGAACGATGAAAAAAACACACGAAAGCGCGGCCGTGGTGAGCGGTGTGAAGATCAGGCGCAGGGCAAAGCGCCTCGGCGTGAGGCGGCGCTTGGGGCGTTCATCATCGTCCTCAATTTCCCTCTCCGGCCGCGCGCTCAAACGCGAGCGGACATACTCGACCGCGAATATAACGAGGCGGTAGCCGAACCCGATGACGAGCACGACCGCCAGGCCGATTCCGCCGTAGAGGACGATCCACTTTGACGCCGCGCCCAGGCCGAAGGAGAGGCCCGAGAGCAGGAGGAACAGGAAATATTTCCAGGGCGTGCGGCCGAAGGGATCGAGCTTCAGGGCGCGGTACATGAAGCAGTACATGCAGATGATCCAGAACACGCCGTAGACGTCGATGGTGGAGATGCGGGTCTGGACGAAGTGCATGAAGTCGAAGGCGAAGAGGAAGGCGCCGGCGAAGGCGTACTCGCGCTTCTTGAAGAGCGAAAGGCCGAAGGCGTACATGAGCGGCACCATGAGCACCCCGAAGAGCGCGCCCATGAAGCGCCAGCCGAAGGGGTGGAAGCCGAAGGCGAGAACGCCGGCCGCGATGGTGAGCTTGCCCAGGGGCGGGTGGGTGGTCTCGGTCGAGTCCCGGCCCAGGACGTACTCGTAGGCGGCGCGCGCGTGATAGGTTTCGTCGAAGTACATGGAGTTGAGGTAGCTCGGCGTCGCGGGCACGCGGCCCGGCTCGTCGCACACCGCGGAAGGGTCGGTGGCGGGCTCTATGAGCCCGGGCGCGCCGAGGACGCCTCGTGCCGCGGCGGGCGCGCCCGTGTCCCGCCGGAAGGCGCCGATCTCGCCGAGCATGACGCCCGGCTTCACGGACGTGACGCGGATGTAGCGGGCGGTCGCGCCCACGGCGAGCGTGCGCCACTCGATCATGGAGTAGACGTTTTCCTGTTCGATCCGCTGCCGTCCCTTCCAGGAATCACAGTCGTCCGAGAAATCCAGGTCGAACGAGCCCGCGCCCAGGGCGAGGAAGTAATTGACCTTGCTTATCGGTACGCGCTCCCCCAGGTCGACGCAGAAACCTTCGCCCTTTGTTTCGGCCCGGTAATACGTCTGGGGCGCGTCGAACGAACCCAGGTTCCAGAAGGCGATGAAACCGTAGACGAGCGTCAGGCCGCCGGCCAGGACGAGGTCGAGGAGGGGGCCCTTCGAATGAAGACGTTTCTTGAGAGAGAGCCGGGCGAAGAGGGCGAGGAGCACGGCGGCCGCCAGGCCGAAGACGACCAGGCCCCAGGGAAAGGACGACCGATACGGACGGCCCGCGGCGGAGGTCATGGCGGCCGGTTCGACCCGCGCCATGGCGAAGTCGTCGAACCAGGCCCTTCCTTTGGCCGGGCCGCCGTCCGCCCCGACGCGCGCGCCGACGGCGAGCTCGGTCTGGTCCGCGTCCGTCTTGACGAACAGCGTAACTTCCCGCCAGCCGGACGTCGTCCCCGAAAAATCATTGGAGATCGCGTTCAATCCGGGGATGAAGATATGAGCGCCGAGGCCGCTTGAGGCCAGGTTTTTCGTTTTGACCCGCGCGGAGATCCGGTAGAGGGTGCCGGGCGCCGTCTTGACCGTCTGGAACACGCCCGCCTTGCCGGGTCCGCCCAGCTCGAACGTGAGGCACCGACTCCCCTGGAACGCGTCCTGCGTCGATTCCGTCCCGCCGGCCGAGCCGGGGAGCGCGTCCCAAAACCTCGCCCGCCCGCCGTGCGCGTCCTCGAAGCCGGGATTGCGAAGCAGGTTCTCGTCGGCCTGCGCCGGAATAACGGCGGTCGAGAACAGGAGGGTGAAAACGATTCTCGTCAGTCGGCTGGTTGTCATCGTGCGGGCATTGTAGCCGGAAAATCTTCTTTGGGGCAAGTATTCAATCATCCGCAATGCGGGAGGCCCGGAATTGCGTATTGTTTTCATGAGGAGGATTTCTAAGGAAGCCAAGAAAAAAGGAAACCAGGAAAGGGGGAAAAAATGGTATATGAGAAAATTACAGGAGAAATCATAGCGGCCGCGATAAAGGCACATAAGGAGCTTGGGCCGGGATTTCTTGAATCGATTTATGAGAATGCTTTAATGCATGAACTGCTCAAACGTGGATTTGACGTCAAACAGCAATTTGAAATCGCCGTTTTTTATGATGAGATCGAAATTGGAAAACACCGTTTGGACATATTGGTAAACAATTTGATTGTTGTCGAGCTCAAGGCGATAAAAGCCATAGAACAGGTCCATTTTGCGATTGTTAAGTCATATCTTCGAGCATTGGGGAAAGAACATGGGTTGATTTTAAATTTCAACAATACGGTTTTAGAAGTAAAAAGAGTCTTGGCGTCAAGAAGCTGATTTTTCTCTCATCTTTTTCCTGGTTTCTTCCCTTCCTGGTCTCCTTAGAAATTCTTCGGAATAAAGGTTGACGATAAGAGTTCCGGTCCTTAGACTAGGAAGAACAGCCCGCGATGCGGGCGGCAAGGTGGTTATGGCCTTAATCGAGAGCGGGGGCGCGATCGACTGCGTTACCGTGGAGCGCGAGCTCGACGCGCTGTTCAAACCCGAGAATCGCCTCCTCATCGTCGTGCACAACAATCCCGATCCGGACGCCATCGCCTCGGCCTCGGCCCTCAAGTTTTTCCTGGAGCGAAGATACGGCCTCGAGGCGAGCGTCGCCTACGGCGGGGCCGTGGGCCGGGCCGAAAACAGGACGATGGTGAAACGGCTCGGGATCAAGATGAAGCGGCTCGCCCGCCTCAAGCTCAAGAACTACGACCGGCTCGCCTTCGTCGACACGCAGCCCGGCGCGGGCAACCACGCCCTGCCCCCGGGACGCAAATGCCACCTCGTCATCGATCACCATCCGCGGCGCCGCACCACCCGCGCCGACCTGGTGATCGTGCAGCCCGAGATCGGCGCCACCGCCACCATTCTCGCCGTCCTGCTCAAGACGTGCGGCGTCGAGATTCCCTCGGCTCTCGCCACCGCCCTTTCCTACGCCATCAGCTCGGAGACCCAGAACATGAAACGGGAGGCGAGCCGGCTCGACATCGAGGCCTATCTCTGGGTGTACCCGCAGAGCCGCATCCGGATCCTGGGAGAGATCATCCACCCGCGCCTGCGCCACTCGCACTACGAAACGCTGCTCAAGGCCCTGAAGGCCGCGGAGGGCTTCCGCACCCTCATCTGCGTCCACCTCGGGGACGTGCCCCAGCCCGAGATCGTTTCCGAAATGGCCGACTACTTTCTGCGCCACGAGCGGATCGGCTGGGTGCTCGCCACCGGCCGCTTCCGCGGCAACCTCGTCCTCTCCCTGCGCGCCTCCTCGGGCAAGAAGAGCGCGGGCACGGTGATCAGGAGGATCGTGAAGGACTCCGTCAACGCGGGCGGGCACGATCTGGTGGCCGGCGGTTTCATCCCGGCCGGCAAGATGAGACGCGAGGAAATCGACGCGCTCGAGCGCAGGCTCACCGCCGATTTCGCGTCCGTCATGGGTTATACCCAGGCCGAATGGAAACGCCTGCTCGAGCCCGAGAAGCCGGCCGAAAAAACCGGGGGGAACGATGTGAAGGAGATCCCCGGCAAAATTATTTGACACGGCTCGTCGTCCTCAATAAAGTTATAAATTGAAAGCCCGTTTCACTCTCCGATTCGACCGGCTGACGTTCGCCGTCTCTGCGCCGGCCGTTGTCGCCGATGGGGTACTGGGAAAAGGCGGTGACCATGAACGCGAACATTTTTACCCGCAACGCGCTGCGCATCAGGCTGCTGCTCATCGCCGTCGCCACGACCGCCCTCCTCGCCATATACAAGACCGCTCTCGGCAAGTACCTCATGGGCTTGAACAGCGCCACGAGCGCCCTCTACGACGTGACGTCCAAATTTTCGATCGCGTTTTTCAGCCTCGCCGGCTTCACGCTCTTCTATTTTCTGTGCTCGGGCGTTCAGACGTTCTACAACCTCGCCCGGGCGGGCGAGCCGATCCCGGAAGGGGTGCTCGTCCGCGCGTCGCGCATCACCACAACGGTGCTCAATTTCACCTTTTGGGTGAATTTCTCCTTTTACGGCGTCTCCTCACTCCTCATGTATTTTCTCAATTATTACGGCAAAGTGGAATTCTTTCTCGGTCTGCGCTTCGGCATTTTCAACATGGTCACGAATTTCTCCACGGCTTTCGTCGCCAGCCTTCTCCAGATCACGTTCATGGACTACGCCCTCGATCCGGCCAAGAAGCTCCTCAAGGTTCATTACCTCAAACCCCGCGACAAGGATATGCGCATCCGAACGCGTCTCCTCCTTTTTACCGCCGCCACCATCGTCTACATGGCGTGCTTTATCGCGCTCCCCGCCTTCAACAAGCTCGACGAGGAGCGCAACCTCCGGGAGGGGATCCGGCGGGCGCTCCAATCCGAAGAATCCAAGGCCGACATCCTAAAACGGTACGACGCCGATTTCAAGGCCGTTCCCATCGAGGAATACACGCGTTACACGACCATCATCACCATCGGCCTGTTCGTCATCATCATGGGGTCGAGCTTCATGATCTTCCTCGAGTTCAACCGGCGCCTCCGCGACGTCAGCACGAACTTGAACGAGCTCACCAAGGGCGAGGGCGACCTCTCCCGGCGCCTGCCCATCACCAAGTACGACGAGATCGGCCACCTCACCCACAATTTCAACCGCTTCATGCAGTTTCTGTCCGAGCTCTTCTCCAGGGTCAAGCAGACCGCCTTCGACGTCAAGAAGACCACCGATCAGTTCACGGCGTCCCTTTCGAACGCCAACGCCGAGATCGAGGCCATGATGGAGGAGACGCAGGCGGTGCACGTCACGCTCGAGGGGCAGGGCGCGATCAACGCCCGCATGGCGCGCAGCCTCGACACCGCCTTCCGGTCCATCGAGGGCGTGCGCGAGCGGATCGGCGACCAGGCGGCGGTCATCGAGCAGAATTCGGCGTCCATCATCCAGATCACCGAAAACATCCACGAGGTGCACGAGAACACCGAGCGCGCGATGCGCCTCACCGGGGAGCTCGAGGAATCGTCGGCCAGGGGGAGCGACGCGGTGAACGACACGGTCGAGGCCGTTTCCGATATCGCCGCCTTCTCGAAGGACGTGAAGGAGGCCGGCGAGATCATCTCCTCCATCGCCAACCAGACCAACATCCTCGCCATGAACGCCTCCATCGAGGCGGCGCACGCCGGCGGCTTCGGGCGCGGTTTCGCGGTGGTCGCCGACGAGATCCGCAAGCTCGCGGAGCTCGCCTCCCAGAGCGCGGGCGAGATTCTCGCCGTCATGCGCTCGATGGACGAAAAGCTCACCCGCACCGTCGACCTGGCCGCCCAGTCGGGCGGCGAGCTGGAAAAGATCCTCGACGGCATGAAGCGCTCGGCCGAGGTCGTCACCCAGATCACGCACGCCATGTCCGAGCAGAGCTCGGGGGCGAACGAGATCCAGAAATCGTTCCAGCACCTTCTCCAGGCGACCGAGGAGCTCACCGCCTTCATCGCCACCCAGGCGCGGGTCTCGAACGACATCAAGCAGGAGACGGACAAGTTCGTCGCCCACTCGCAATCGATCACCGAGAGCATTCAGCGCCTGCTCGCGAGCGACGCCAAGGTGAAGACCGAAGTGGCCCGCGTCCTCTCCCTGGCCGCCGCCAACTCGGGCCTCGTCGGCGCGCTCTACGACCGGGTGATGAAGTTCAGGATCGAGGACGAGATCGAGGAGATCTGAGGCCATGGGGGGAAGAGAAGAGGAACTACGGATAGGACGCGGATAGGACGCGGATGAAGAGAAGAGGAACTACGGATAGGACGCGGATAGGACGCGGA
>JAFGSW010000034.1 GCA_016934415.1 Spirochaetales bacterium
GCGCCCGCCGTTTGCCTCGTCGCCGCTTTCTTCGACTCGCGGACCGGGCCGGCCGGCGCGCTCCCGCTCTTCCTTCGCTCGTTCAACACGGTGTTTGCCGCCTACTCGATCGCGCTCTCCGCCTTGTACCTCCTCGTCATGCTGTTTTCCCTGCGCGGCGCGAGCCGCCAAGCGCGGAACCTCGCCCTGCCCCGCGCCTCGCTCCTGTTCACCGAAGGCGTCCTCCCGTCCATGTCCATCATCTCTCCCGCGTACAACGAGGAGGCGACGATCGTCGAAAGCGTCACCGCGCTGTTCAACTTGCGTTATCCCGATTACGAAATCATCGTCGTGAACGACGGTTCCACGGACCGCACCCTGGAGCGATTGATCGAGGCTTTCGCCCTCGAGCGCACGGACGTGTTCATCCACGGCTACCTGCGCACCGCCGAGATCAGGGGCGTCTACGCGGGCAAACGGTACCCGGAGCTGCTCGTCCTCGACAAGGCGAACGGGGGCAAGGCCGATTCTCTCAATGCCGGGATCAACCTGTCGCGTAAGGAATACTTTTCCGGGATCGACGCGGACTCCCTCCTGGACCAGGACGCGCTCCTCAACCTCGCCTCGCTTTTCCTTTTTTCGGAGGAGCCGGTGCTGGCGGCGGGCGGCAACATCCTGCCCGCCAACGGCTGCGTCGTCAGCGGGGGCGCGATCGAGTCGACGCGGATTCCCGCGGGGCACCTGGCCCGCTTCCAGACGGTCGAGTACGTCAGGGCCTTCATGGCGGGACGAGTCGGCTGGTCCGAGCTGAAACTCCTCCTGATCATCTCCGGGGCGTTCGGCGTGTTCCATTGCCGGAGCGTGATAAACGCCGGCGGGTACCTGACGCGCAGCGAACGGTATCGAAAAGACACCGTGGGAGAAGACATGGAACTGGTTGTGCGGCTCTGCCGGCAGGCGATCGAGAGCCGGACGCGCTTCGCGATGGTGTACGGGCGGAACGCCGATTGCTGGACGGAGATTCCGGAACGCCTCCCCAGCCTGGTGAACCAGCGGGACCGCTGGCAGCGCGGCCTCCTCGACATCATCTCGTTCCATTGGCGGCTGCTCTTCAATCCCGCCTACGGCCGCATGGGGTTGATCGGCATGCCGTATTTCCTGGTGTTCGAGGCGATGGGCCCCTGGCTCGAGATCGAGGGATTCCTCGTGTTCGTCGTTTCGCTGGCGGCGGGCTGGATCGCCCCGCCCCTGACGGCGCTCGTCTTCGCGGCCACCGTGGGCATGGGCTTTCTGGTGTCCGTTCTTTCGATCTCGATCCTGGAGCGCGGGAAGGAGCATTTCCCGCTGCGGGACAAACTGAAACTGCTTCTCTACTCGTTCCTCGAAAATTTCGGCGTCAGGCAGTTCCTGAATTTCCTGCGGGTGCGGGGATTCGTCCGTCTGCTCGCCAAGGCCGAGGGCTGGGGAAAAATGGAGCGCCGCGGCTGGCGCGCGCGCGAAAATCCGCCGAAGGAGGCACATGTATGACCGAATCGATCACCGCTCGCGGGCGCCTGACAGTCTTCGCGGCGGCCTTTTTTCTGTTCGCGACGTTGGCGGCGCCGGCCGTCGCGGCGGACGGCCTGCGCAACATCACGGCCGCGACCTTCGACTATTATTTCGACGACACCTTCCGCTGCACGGTTGAGGACGTCTTCTTGGCGAGGTTCTGCCCGGCCTTCTCGTTGCAGGTCAAACCGTCGTTCTCCGCGACGGAGACGGGGAGCGAATACGTCCTTTCACTCGGCCCCGTGATTAATTTCAGCGGCCACGTCTACCTGGACGCCATCTACGGCCTCGGTTTCGATTCCTCTTTCCGGATCGAACATCGGGCGGAGGTCAATCTTCATTACGAGGACAAAGCCGGGTACCTGGGCGTCGGGGCGCGCGGCGCGTATTTTCCCGACACGAACTTCTTTTTCATCATACCGTCGGTGGAGGGGAAGATCAGACCGCTTGACTGGCTGGCGCTGTTCGGCAAGCTCTTCTTCGGCTGGAACAGCCTGAATATGCCGTCCGGCTCGTTTTGGGGCGAGCTGTACTGGATCACCGGTCCCGCGGTGACGATTCGCACGGGAGGAACGGTGAGTCACGCGGGTGCGTTCGGGTATTCGCTCCTGGCCGGCGTCGACATCCGGTTCAGCCCAGCCGTGCTCCTCCGGTACTTCTTCCAGTTCCTGGCGGACGCCCCGGACGAGAACTTGGCGCGCGTGAACGGATACGGTATCGAAAACGGCCTTTTCCTGGACGTCAGATTGTAGCCCGGGCGACGGTTTCGATCATTCCGCTCCTCCAATCTCGATAGCCGAGCGAAATGATCGCATTGCATCCTGAAAAAAGCAGGAGGACGCCGCCAAGCGCCCCAATCAATAGACGATAAATAATTTTATTCACGCTTCCCTCCTTGTCACCCGCCTCGATCATAGCGCGCAAAAAATCGACTTTCAAGTCCGTAAAAACGGCAAAACTCAATATGGACGGTGTATGCGCGAAAACGTCACCCTTCGACGTGGCTCAGGGTGACATTATATTAAGAATCATTTCAAATTGAGAGTCGCCTCAGTTAAAATATCGGGGGCTGCGCGCTCATGTCATTGAGGTTGTTTTACTGACCGGGTGATGACGATATCGTCCGTTTCGCCGTCACCCGGTTCAGCGCTTTCCGCAATCAGTCTCACTGCCTGATCATGACCGCGGTGTGTCCGAACCGGGCGACGGGCATGTCGGCTTGCGCGACCCAGGTGCCGGTCAAGAGCTCTTCACAATTCAGCGCATACACGCCGTTCGAGGCTTGGGGAGTGAGAGTGGTGGTATTTGAACTCGCCCCGCCGAAACAAAAAATGGTAGAGCCGGAAATCACCGCCGACATCGCCCCCAAATTATCAGGATAAGCGCTGGCCGGCGTCCAGACCGAAGGCGAACAAAATGGAAAATCAAGGTAATAGACTGAATTTATTCCAACAATATTAGGGCTCGCTGAGGTATAAAATATATAACTCCCCGTGGTACCCGTTATTGGATAGAAACCGCCTATCATTATAATCTTCGGCGTACCTGATGTTGGTTTATATACAACCGCCGCGGTGCTCTCTCGGGTGAGCAACGTGCTGTTCAATAGAACTTCCGTCAGACTGGTCTCACCGTCGGCGCCTATCGAATATCCATAATGGTTGGCGCTTGTGGGCAGTGTCGCGACGGCCGACCGGCCCGCGAGTAAATTTATGACATTGCCGAATTCGAGCAGGCTCATATTCGAACGGCTGGTGGAGCCGACGGCGGGATTAGGGATTTTTTCATTCCATGGCCCGTCGGTCAATGTATTGTATTCATATACCCTGTTATTCGTTTGCACCGTATATGAGGTATAAATGCTGTTTGTACCGCCGGCGTAATAAAGATAATCTCCCGCGGCGACCAAATCGATATTCGCTCGTTCCGTCACTCCTGTCCCGGTAAGCGTGGCGCCGTACGTCCACGTGTTCAGGGCCGCGTCATAAATCTGAAGGAGCTGGGTGGGATTCCCCGCGTTGTCGAACCCGCCGGCCACGAAAATCTTCCCGTTACAAGAAGCGGTCCCGGCGAAGCTGACCGGAGTGGGCAGGGAGGTGACGGCCGGATACCAGACGTTCCGCACCGGGTCGTAGAGGTCGACCTGGGCGACCGGAACGAATATGTTGTTGGCGGAGAGGCCCCCTACCATCCAGACGCCCCGCATTTTCTGCTCGAGCGTCGGTTCCCGTCCCGGCTCTTCCAGGAGATTGCCGCAGCCCTGCGCCAGGGCGGCCCAGGCGGTGATAAAAACGAATATAATGATTTTACGCATTTCTCTGCCTCCTAGAAACTGAACGCCACGCCGAATCCGACGGCGACGGAGTTGAACCATATTGTATTCTGCGCCACGGAAAGCCAGCGGCCGTCGACGCGGATGAAGAAATCGTCGTTGAGAAAAACGTCGAATCCCACGGCGCCGCTTATCGAAAGATCGACTTCAGCGCCGGTCGTTCCATAATAGGTCATGACCGGAACCGCCGCTCCCGCGCCCGCGCCGATGAACGGGACGAAATTCCTGATAAAGGAAGACGACCGTCTGATGAATACCATGCGGTAAATGATGGAGGCGCCGGCGTTGAAAAAAAGATAGGAATAACTGTCGGAGGTGGCGCACGTCAGATTGTAATAGGAAAGGGAATATCCCGCGAACAGCCCCTCGAAAATGAACCCGAGATTGAATTCCTGGAACACCGTCGCCGCGACATTGGCGGCGTAGGTCGCTCCCAGGTCGCCGACTGCAAAGAACGCGCCGCCGCTCACGCCGATCTGCGTGAAACGGGCGACGTAGCTCCGTTCCTGGTTCATGTCCACGATGGCGGTGACGTTCTCCAGCGGCACGGTGATGGTGCCGAAATCGATTTCGACGAGGAAGCCGATGTCCTCGTCGTAATTCTTGATCTTGCCCCGGATGACGGTGCCGTCCTTCAGGGTCATCGACACCGCCTGGTCCTTCAGGGCGTTCATGTCCTTTTCGGTCCGGGCGAGATCGGCGTAGGGGATCGTCCTGGTATCGCCGAAGGCTTCTATCTTCACGCCGCCCTCGTCGAGCGAGATCACCCGGCCGATGTAGATGACGCCGCTCTTCAGGCGGATGACGTCCGCCTGGAGAAAGACGGCCGTGAGGAGGAAAAACAGCATGAGCGTAACGATCTTCTTCATAACACCTTCTTCCGCGCGAGTTGTGCACGTTCGCCCGCGCTTATTTTTCCATACGTTGAGCCTAAGGAATTGCCGCCGTCCCGTCAAATCGTAAACCCGGGATTCCCTCCCTAGGGCTTGAGCCGCCGTTCATCAAACCGGCGACTCCCGCGGCAGGGCGGAAAGGCCGCACAGAAACGGCTGCTCGTGGAAATACGTTTCCAGGCCGCTCAATGACCGATTGATGTATTTGATCACGCCGTGAAAGGCGCTCTCCGGAAACACCTTCACGCAGGGGAGGCCCTTGCGGGAAGCGTGCGCCAAATAGGCGGCGTCGACGGGAAAGAAGCCGCCGAAATGGACGTCGGGCTTTTGACCCAGCATGCCCCCCAGCTCCTCGCGAAGCGACGCGAACGCGCTCGCCGCGTCCTCCAGGCGTCCGACTTCGGAATGAACGACGATTATTTTTTTCAGGATGTCCTTTTCTTTAAGGGCCTTGGCGAGCGTGTAAAGGTAACCCGTGCAGTAGACGTCTTTCTTCACAAGCAGGAGGACGTAGTCGGCAAGGGCGACGAGGGGGACCGCTTTCGGGTTGAACCCGTGGTACAGGAAGATATCGCTGAAGTTTTCCTCGATCAGCCGGCTCTCGCGGATTTTACCGCCCGCGGGCAATTCCTTCGTTTTCGAAAGGGGGAGGAAGGCGATTTCCAGATCCGGGTAGTAGTCGAAGGCGCGCAGGGCGCGGTCCTTCATTTTTTTCACGGACGCGCCGGCGGCGAACAAACCGTCATCCGGCCCGATGAGCAGCGCGGGCTTATCGTCCCGCTTCCGGCCGAGGAGGAGGTTTTCCAGGAAGGCGCCGATCAGGCGCCGCTCCGCGTTTCCCGACACGAAGAAGTACTTTCCCATCGCGCTCACCTCCTGATTTTTCCGGAACTTTTCAGGTATTCGACGAGCGCCTCCATGTACTCGGCCTCGATCTTGCTGCGTCCCAGGTCCTTGAGTATGACGACCGCCGAATCGAAACTCATCTTTTCCCGGAACACGCGGTTGGTCGTGAGGGCGTCGAACATGTCGGCGATCCCGATGATCTTGGCGAACATCGGTATTTTTTCCCTTACCAGACCCTTGGGGTAGCCGCTCCCGTCGTTCCGCTCGTGATGGTAGAGGATCCCCTGACGCATCTCCTCCGGGATGGCGTAGTCCTTGAAATACGCCACTCCCTTTTCCGTGTGCGTGCGGATGAAATCGGTTTCCTTATCGGTCAATTCCTTTTTTTCGGCGATCTCGTCCAGCGTGTCCCGGTCGAGGAGCGCGTATCCGATGTCGTGGACGAGCGCCGTCTTGTACAGCAGTTCCTGGGTCTCCGCGGGCAGCTTCAGCACCAGGCCCATGCCCCGCGCGTACCTGGACACGTTGACGCTGTGCTCGCGCCGGCCCGGTTTGATGTCCTTCAGCTTGTCCACGTGCTTGAGGAGGGACGCCACGCTCAAGGGGTCTTTCGCCTTCTTCCGGTCGGCGCCGTCGTAGTCGAGCAGGAGGTCTGTGGGCGCCGGTCCCGCCTGTTTTTCAATAGCCCGCTCCAGGAGCCGGTGGGCCTTGTCCCGCAGGTAGTCGTCGCTGTCGGTGAAGAAGGGAAACAGCACGGGGAGGACGGCGGCGTAGTCATCGCCGTCGAAGGAATTGAGCTTATTCTCGACCACGTAGAGAATTTCGCTCCGCAATTCCTTCTCCAGCTCGCCGATGTAATCACGGAGCGTGTCCCATTTGAGGGAGCCGTATTTCTTCTCGTTCGCCATTTCCTTGAGGCGTTCCGCCCGGATGACGTCCCGGTAAAGGTCCGTCTCCTGTTCCGTTTCCTTCCCTTTCGCCTCGCCGGCCGCCGCGTCGGGGAACGCGGCCTCCTGGGCGAGGAGAAGCGGCCGGCGGTCCTCGAGGCCGGCGGGGCTCTGTGCCGCGCCCAGGCCGAGGCCGTCGTAGTCGGACGCGTAGGCGAAACGCTGTTTCCGCCGCCGGCGGGCGATCCGGTAAAGGATGAGCAGGGTGAGGACGATCACCAGGATGAGGCCGATGAAGGAGCACAGGATCACCCAGGTGAGGGTTGACTGCGAGGTCTGCTGGCGTTCGAACATCGCGCGGTAGGCGTTCATCTGCGCCGTGAGAATGTCGAGATCGCGCGGGTCCTTCATGCTCACCGCGTTCTGGTAGAGCTTGGTGAGGTTGTTGAGGATCTCCCGGTTGTAGGCGGCGGTCTGCGGGTCGACGGACGCGGGCTGGGAGCGGGCATTGGCGTAGGCGGTCTGCAGTTGCTTGATGAGATCGGACTGCCGGGCGAGCTCCGTCTGGTATTTCTTAAGCTCGTCGAGCTGGGCCGCCGAGTAGGCGGTCCCGCTCGCTCCGTCGCTGGGAAAGGTCGTGCCGCCGTCGGTCCCGACGGTCGCCGTGGAGGACGAATTCGCGCCCTCGTTTTTCAGGGTGGCGACGTCGTAGTTCTGCTTGATCTTCCAGAAGTTCTCGCTTGCCGCCTTGTGGGTGGGGTAGATTTTCACCGCCTTACGGTAGCATTCGTAGGCGTTGAGGAGGTTTTTCTTCGCGTATTCCTTTTCGCCTATCTCATTGTAGGCGTCGGCGATGACGGTCTTGTTGTCGAAGCCGGTGGCGTAGGTGGAAGCGGCCACGTCGATCAGGCCCACCGCCTGCCGGTATTGTCCAGCGGCGTACGCCGCCTTGGCCTGGACGATCGCGTCCTGGAGTGTCTGGGCGGACAGGATGGCCGCCGTGAAGATAAAAAGCAACGTACATGCCGTCTTTTTCATACGCCTGTTCCCCGATTCTCGATAATCTGAAATACTTACCAAAAATTATAGAATAATCCCGACGCAATTGCCATTTAATTTACTATTCCGCTCCGGCCAGTCCGACGTGACGCAATCCACTCGGGCCCGCGGAGAAAGCGACGGCGCGCAATCGGCAAAGGATAATCCCAAAATTAATTTTCACCCATCCCCCCGCAATTTTCTCCGGCATTCCTTCATCTCTCGCTGTACGCGCGGGTTTCGGGGATAACGTTGGTCCGCGTCCTCGAGCAGGCGCAGCGCGTCTCGGTACCGGCCCGTCTTTTCCAGGATATGGGCGCGGCCGAGGCGCGCGAACAGATTCTCCCCGATCTCCAGGGTCCGATCGAAATAGCCCGCCGCCGCCTCGAATTCGCCCAGGTTGACGCACATGTCGCCCGCCCGGGTGAGGATCGACTGGTTGTCCGGTTCGCGTTCGAGGATTTTTTCGTATTGAAGCCTCGCGCCTTTGAAATTTCCCACGCCGCGCAGGCAATCCGCCATCCCGAAATTGCCGGGGAAGCCGTTTGGATCGAGCTTGAGGACTCGCTCGAAAAACGGCAGCGCCTTGACGAACTCGAGCGCCCGCCGGTGGCAATTGCCCGCCTCCGCCAGGGCCTCGGCGTCGTCCGACAGTCTTTCGTCGCGCAACAGGACGTCGTTCCAGTAGGCGATCCCCTCAGGAAACATTTTCAGGTCGTAATACAAGTACCCCATCCCCTTGATCGCGTGGAGGCAACCGGGATCGGCTTTCAGGGCCTCCTCGTAATATGCCTTGGCTTGATGCAAGTCGGAAAGCTTCCGGTACGCGTCTCCGATGCTCGACAGGACGGTGGTGTCGTTCGGCTCATGTTCAAGGCAGGCGCGCCAGGTCTCGATGGCCTTGGGCAGATCGTGCAGGCCGCGATAACAATCGCCCAGGCCGAACAGCGCGTAATTGTTTTCCGGGTGCGCCTTCAGGCAGGCGGAGAAATAATCACGCGCCGACGAGAAGTCGCCCCTCTTCCGCGCCGCGTCGCCCAAGCCGGAGAGGGCGTAGGCGTTCTCCGGATCATGCTCCAGCGCGAGCCTGAACCGCCCCACCGCCTCATCAAGGCGATTATGCTTGAGGAGGCTGTTCCCTTCCTTCGTCAGCTCGACAATGACATCCTTGACTTTTTTCCCGTCATGATCTTCCATATTCAACGCACCCTTTTAGCCGCTTCGGCGCGGCTTCATCATCTCCCCCGTTAATCCCCCGCGAAGGTGAAGCCTTTTTCCCTGCACAGCCTGAGACACGCCTCAACCGATCGCGGGTCGAAGAGAGTTCCTTTGTTCTTTTCTATCTCCTCCAGCGCCTTGTCTATACCCAAACCCGGGCGGTAGGGCCGGTCGGACGCGATCGCCTCGACGACGTCGGCGACGGCGATGATCTTCGCCTCCAGGCAGATGCCGTCCTCCCGGAGCCCCGCGGGGTATCCCGATCCGTTCAGCCGCTCGTGGTGCTCGAGCACCGCCTGCGCCACCGGCCAGGGGAAGTCGATGTTCTTCAGGATGTCGTAGCCGATTCTGGGATGGGTCTTGATGATCGCGAACTCGTTCTGGTCCAGGAGCGACGGTTTGGTGAGGATCTCCGTCGGAACGGCGACCTTTCCCAGGTCGTGGACAATGCCCGCCATGTAGATGCCGTCGATGGCTCGCTGGTCCACGCCCAGCTCGCGCGCGACGGCGGTCGCCAGGCGGCTCACCTTTTTCTGGTGGCCGGCGGTGTACGGATCACGCAGTTCCATGGTGCCGGAAAGCGCCTCGATCGTGTTGCGCAGGAGTTTCTGCAGCCGGTTCAGGTTGCGGACGCTCTCCGCCCGCGATTCCTGGAGCCGGCTGATGTCCCGGCTGACATGGATGAAGAAAGGCGCCTTGCGCGCGCCGAATTTCAGGGGATAAGCCTTGACCTCGAAAGTCCTGCCGCCGAGGAGGTAGACGGAAGAGCCGGCGCCGCCTTCCGGCCCGGAGTGAAACGGGCAATTCGCCACAGGCGGCGTGCACGGCACTCCGCGGTGGAACAAGATCTCATGGCAGGCTCGCCCGCGAATATCCGCCAGTCCGCGCCCCAGGTCCCGCAAAACAGCCTGGTTCGCCCACAGTATCCGATAGGTTGGGCTAATCAGGAACAAACGGTCCTCGATGCCGTTGGCTATTCCCTCCAGCATGATTTTCGTTCTTTTCAGAAGCGATTGGGCATGTCGCTTTCCCCGCCTGACGGCGGCCGTTCGCACCGCCTGCCGGACGGCGGTGGGCAGCCGCTTGATGTTGCTCTTGATGATGTAATCATCCGCCCCCGCCTTCATTAATTCTATGGCGGATTCCTCGCCGATGCTGCCCGTCACCACGATGAACGGGGTCCGCGGGCACACGTCCTTTCGTATCCGGAGGGCGTCCAGCCCGTTCATCCGCGGCAGGTTGTAATCGGACAGGATGGCGTCCCACTCGTCCTCGTTCAACGCCTCCCGCAGCTCCTTGGCGGTGCAGACAGTTCTGATTTCGGTCTTCAGCCCCGCGCGCTCCAGGACCCGCCTCATGAGAACGACGTCCTCGTCGACGTCCTCGACGAGGACGATCTTGAGAGGCAGTTTCTTCATGGCGCATCCTCCTTCGCGGCCGGGCGTTCGGACCGCCCGGCGCCAACGCCGGCGCGTGCGGCTTTCACGATTTTTTCTCCAGCGCTTCGCGCAAGGTCGTCAGAAGCGCCTCCGGCTTGACCGGTTTCTGGAGAAAATGAGTCACGCCCGTTTTCATGAGCAGCGGTTTCACGGAAGGGTCGAGGAACCCGCTCATCAGCACCATCCGCGCCTGCTTGCCCGTGGTGTGGACGCGCTTGAACAATTCCCCGCCGTCCATTTTCGGAAGCCCGAAATCCGCGAGTACGACGTCGACGCCGCCGGGATGTTCGCGCAGGAGGTCGAAGGCCGCCTCGCCGTCGGCCGCCTCCAACACCCGGTATCCCTTCGTCCGGAGCACCGTCGCGAGGTACTCGCGGAGCGTCTCCTCGTCCTCGACCAGGAGGATCGTCTCGCCTCCGCCCTCGGGAGCGGCGGCACCGCTCACCGGCGCCGCGGCGGGCCGCACCCGGTCGGTGCGCGCCGGCAGGTACACCGTGAAGGCGGCTCCGCGTCCCTGCTCAGACTCCACATCGACGAAGCCCCTGTGCTTTTTTACGATGCCGTACACCATCGCCAGGCCCAGGCCGGTGCCGGAATCGCGTTGCTTGGTCGTGAAAAACGGCTCGAATATCCTTTTCAAGACCGTCTCGTCCATGCCCACGCCGGTATCCTCCACCCGGATGAACGAATACGCCTCCCCTTCCGTGTCCGGGTAACGAGAGGCCAGCGTCCGCCGGTCGACGCTGCCGCCGGTGACGCTCAAGACGCCCCCGGCGGGCATGGCGTCGCGGGCGTTCACCAAGAGGTTGAGAAACGCCTGGTGGAGCTGGTCGGGATCGGCCGTCACCAACGGTACGGAGTCCGCGACGGCGCTGCGGATTTCGATCGTCTTGGGAAACGTCTCCCGGGCCAGCTTCACCGCCTCATCCACGACGTCGGACAGGCGGACGGGATCGAACCGCGGCTCGTCCTTCCGGGCGAACGTCAGAAGCCGGCTTACCAGCGCCACCCCCCGCTCCGCCGCTTGGCGGATGGTCCCGGCCAGGCGGGCGGCTTCGGCTTCATCGCCGCCGGCTTTTTCGAGCAGGGAGAGGTAGCCGAGAATGATGTTCAGAATATTGTTGAAATCATGGGCGATTCCCCCCGCCAGCGTGCCCAGGCTCTCCAGCTTTTGGGCCTGCGCCAGCCGCTCCTCGAGGCGGCGGCGCTCCGTCTCGTCGATAATGAAGCCCACGATGCGGACGAGATCGTGGCGGTCGTCGAACACGCCGTAGGCGTTCACCCGCGCGAACGCGGCGCTCCCGTCGTTCCGGACGATATCCATCGCCAGGTGCTCCACCCTCCGCCCTCCGCCCAGAATCTGCAGGAAATCCTCGCGCTGGCGCGGGTTCGGGCAGAACCGGAAAAAATTCAGGCCCGCGGCCTCCTCGGCCGCCTGAAACCCGAGCGCGGCGGTGAAGGCTCGGTTGCAGGTAAGGATGACGCCGTCGGCGGCGGCGATAAAATCCCCGGCCGGATCATTCTCGAACAGGGCGCGGTATTTTTCCTCGCTCTCGATCAGCGCCGCCTGGGTCTCGTAATGCCGCTTCCGGCTGTCGTATTGCTGGAGCGCGGAGAGCAGGGACGGACCTATCCGCCTGACATTGTTCTTGAGGATGTAGTCGGCGGCGCCGGCTTTGATGCAGCGCACCGCCGTTTCCTCGTTGATGGAGCCGGTGACGACGAGGACGGGCGTGAACGGGGACAGTTCCTGCACGATCTTGATGACCGAAAAGCCGTCGAACTCGGGCATGGTGAAATCGGTGATGACGGCGTCGGGGCCGAAATCTTTCAGGGCGGCGGTAAACGCCGCCCGCGTTTCCACGGTCAGAAAGCGGCACGGGGAGAGCGCCTTCTTCGCCTCGCGGACGTTGATTTCGGCGTCCTCGGGCGAATCCTCGACGAGCAATATCCGGTATTCCTTTTCCATCTTCACACTCCCGGCGCGGTCGAACCGCTTCCGCGCCCCCGCTTCCCCCTCACTTCGCGACCTGGTTCACCAGCAGCCAGAAATACCCGGTGTGATCCATGGCCTCGAGAAAGGACTCGAAGTCCACCGGCTTGACCACATAGCTGTTGGCGCCCAATTCGTAGGCCGCCTTGATATCCGGATCCTCACGCGACGAGGAAACGACCACCACCGGGATTCGTTTCGTATGTTCGTCGCTCTTGAGAATTTTCAACACCTCGATCCCGTTGAGCTTGGGGAGCTTGAGATCGAGGAAGATCACCTTCGGCCGGTGGGCCGCGTTCCGGCCCGAGTATTCGCCGCGGCAGAAAATGAAATCCAGGGCCTGGACCCCGTCCTCGACCACCGATACCTCGTTGGCCAGGTGGCGTTTTTTCAAGGCGCGTATGATGAGCTCCACGTCCTCGGGATTGTCCTCGATGACGAGAATTTCCACGGCATCGCAGTCATGCATCGGTTGTTCCTCCCTCGTGTACGGTTTCCAGCGGCAATGAAAAGGAAAAAACGGCTCCCTTGTCCGTCTCGGCTTCGGCCCAGACGCGGCCGCCGTGGCGTTCCACGATCCGTTTGACGATGGCCAGCCCCACCCCCGTACCGTCGAACTCCTTGCGGCCGTGCAGCCGCTGGAACACGCCGAAGAGCTTGTCGACGTACTCCATGTCGAAGCCCGCCCCGTTGTCGCGGACGCGGTAGACGGCCTCGTTCCCGGACGCCTCACCGGTGACGGCGATCGCGGCCCGCGGCCGGCGCGACGTGAATTTGACGGCGTTGGAGAGGAGGTTAGCCCACACTTGGCGGATCATCTGCAGGTCGCAGCGGGCGGGGGGCAGATCGCCGATCGAAAAATCGATCCGCGCCCGCCCCTCCGGGGGAACGGCCTCCTCAAAGGCCTGGGCCGCGGTCTTTTTCATATCGATGCGGGTCTTGCTGAGCGAGGTCCTTCCCAGGCGCGAAAAGCCGAGCAGGTCGTCTATCAGGTGACCCATGCGGCAGGCGTTGTCCCTGATCACGCCGCAGACCCGCTTCCCTTCCTCGTCGAGGGCGTTCTCGTGATCCTCGAGCAGGATACCCGTGAAGCCGTCGATGGCGCGCAGGGGGGCGCGCAGGTCGTGGGACACGGAATAGCTGAACGCTTCCAATTCACGGTTGGCGGCCTGGAGTTGGGCCGTGCGTTCCTCCACGCGTTGCTCCAATTCGGCATTGAGTTTGAGGATTTCCAGTTGCATCTGCTTTTCATGGGTGATGTCGCGCGCCGAGGAAAGCGCCCCGGTCGTCCGGCCGCTTTCGTCTCTCAGCGCCCGGCAATGCCAGGCCAGGAGACGGCTTTCCCCGTCCCGGCGCCGCTGGATGCTTTCCAGGGATGCGTCGTCCCGGGCGCCGTCGAAAAGCGCCTGAACCGCCGCATAGGTGTCTTGTTCGCCTTCGAAATAAAAAGAAGCTTCACGGCCTACAACGTCTTCGCCGAAAAAATCCAGGCCTGCCTGGTTGGCCCAGGTATAGACCTTTCGGGTGTCGACCTCCATCACGATCTCGGGCACGGCGGCGAGGAGTGTTTCAAACCGGACGGCCAGGGCGCGCAGGGCCGTTTCCGCCTTCTTGCGTTCGGTGATGTCCAGTCCGTAGAGATTGACGTACTCAGCGTCGCCTAACGGCGTCGCGATGAATAAAAAAATGCGTTCGCCGCACTCGGTTTCAATCCTTTTTTCGCGCTTATCCTCGAGGGCTTCGGCCGCGATTTTGCCCAATAACTCCGGCGCCTTTTTCCCGATTTCCATTTTACCGCCGATGAACCGATGCGCCGCCGGATTGGCGTAGGCCAACAGGCCGTCGCGGTCGATCCGCAGCACCGGGGACGGGTTTTCCGCCGGAAAACGCGCCAGGCTCCCGATTTCCTTTTCGGCGCGCTTGCGCCCGGTGATATCCCTGATATTGCACTGGATTACCCTATGGTTGTCTTCCGTATAGACGTTGCTGACGAACTCGACCTCAATCTTCCGGCCGTCGGCGGTTTCCAGGGGCAGGTCGTCGTACCGGATGTAATCCTCCCGCCGCAATTTCAAAAAATTTTCGCGATTGGCTATGATGTCCCTCAAAAAGCCCAACTCCCAAACGTATTTATCCGTTATTTGTCCGTGCGAGAACCCCAGCAGGCCGGTCAGGTAAGGATTCACGTCCTCGATCAGACCGGTCTCCGCGTCGAGGATGAGAATGCCGTCCTTCGCCGATTCGAACAGGCGGCGGTAGCGCAACTCCGAAAACATCAGCGCGTCGGCGGTGCGTTTACGCTCGGTGATGTCCTGGACAATGCCTGAAAGCGTCTCCGGCCTCCCGGCGGAATCCCTGACCAGCTCCCCGGCCTCCGCCCAGACCGTGCGCACGGTCCCGTCCGGCCATACGACCCGGTATTCCAGGGGGACGGGCTCTCCGTCGCGGGCGACCGAGAGGTTGGAGGCCTCGACGGCCGCCCGGTCGTCGGGATGGATGGCGCCGGCGACGATATCGTTAAGATTTCCGGAAAAGCCGGCTTTATCGACCCCGAAGATACGAAACATCTCATCGGACCATTCCAGCCGGTTCTCGCGGATGCGCCATACCCATGATCCGACGTGCGCCACCGCCTGGGCTTTCCGGAGGGCCGCCTCCGATTCGAGAACAACCCGTTCGGATTTGGCTCTTTCGACGGCGTAGCGCGCGGCGCGCATGATAAGCGTGCCGGTGGTTTCCCCCTTGAACAGGTAATCCTGCGCCCCGGCCTGGACCGCCTGGACCGCGAGTTCCTCGTCCCGCGTGCCGCTAAAAATGATAACCGGGACGTTCGGTTGGGCGCGTCGCAGGACCTGGTAGGTTTCCAGTCCCTGGCTGTCGGGCAGTCCCAGGTCGAGAAAAACCACCTTGGGGTTGGTTTCCTTAATTTGTGCCAGCCCCTCGGTCAGCGTTGGGGCGACCCTGATTTCGAATTGTCCGGGCGCGGCCGCGTCGCGCAGATGCTCGCGAAAGAGGCGGGCGTCCGCGGGATTGTCTTCAATTAATAGCACGTTCACCATGGCCGGCCTCAATGGACTCCATTGGGAAGCTTGACGATGGAGAGCCAGAAGTCCTCAATAGAATGCACCACCTTCATGAATTGGTTCAAATCGATCGGTTTGGTGATGTAGCAGTTGGCGTGCAGGTTGTACGTCCTGAAAATATCCTCCTCCGCGCTGGAGACCGTCAGAATCACCACCGGGATCCTTTTCAGGTTCTCATCGATTTTGATTTCGGCCAGCACCTCGCGCCCGTCTTTTTTGGGCAGGTTCAGGTCGAGCAGGATCAGGTCCGGCCGGGGAGCGTCGGCGTATTTTCCCTCGCGCCGCAGAAAATCCATGGCCTCCTCGCCGTCCGCCACATGGGAAAGATTGTTGATAAGCTTGCTGTCCTTGAGCGCCTCCCGCGCCAGGCGCGCGTCTCCGGGGTTGTCCTCCACCAGGAGGATTTCAACCGGTGTTCCGGTTCTTTTTGAACTCATGGTGATTCTCCTTTCTGTTCTCCGTATAATGTAAAGAAAAAAGTGGTTCCCCGGCCCGCCGCCGATTCCAGCCAGATACGACCGCCGTGACGGATGACGATCCGTTGGCAGACGGACAGGCCGATGCCGGTCCCGGGGTACGCTTCCCGGGCGTGCAGGCGCTGGAAGATCACGAATATCCGGTCAAAGTATTTGGCGTCGACGCCGATGCCGTTGTCGGCCACGCGGAATATCCAGAAGCGCGGGTCGTCCGGCGAGCGCGTTGCGCTCACGTGGACGCGCGGCGGCTCGTCCGGCTTGCGAAATTTGACGGCATTGCCGATGAGGTTCTGGAAGAGCAGGACGAGTTGGGTGTAATCCGCCTGGACGGACGGGAGATCGTCATTGGTGACGAGCGCCCCGGACTCGCTGACGGCGGTCTGGAGATTGACCAGCGCCTCGCCCAGCGCGTCGTTCGCGGCCACGGGCTCCGGGGTCTTGCCGCGGGTGGTGATCCGGGAGTAGGCCAACAGGTCCTGGATGAGCCGCTGCATGCGGTTGGCGCCGTCCACGGCAAAGCCTATGAAGTCGCGGGCGTCCTGGTCGAGCGCGTCCTTGAACCTTTGGGCCAGAAGCTGGGTATAACTTGAAACCATGCGCAGCGGTTCCTGCAGGTCGTGGGAGGCCACGTAGGCGAACTGCTCCAATTCCCGGTTGGAACGCTGCAGGTCCTCGTTCACCTCCCGGAGTTTCCCCTCCGCCCGCTTTCGTTCGGCTATTTCCCTGTCAAGGTCGTCGCGGGAGGCGGTGACGGACTTCAGATCCAAGGCCATCCGGTTGAAGTCCAAAGACAATTGCCCGATCTCATTGCGGGTTTTCACCTTTATCCTATAATCCAGGTTGCCCCGGCCGAGTTCGGCGGTGCCCCTGACCAGCTCCCGCACCGGCTTGACAATGGAACGCGCCAGAATTATTCCCAAGATAACGGCCGCCAGCATAATGGCAGTCACGTACAACACCGCCTGCAGAGTCAGGCTGTCAAGCGGAGCGTAGGCTTCGGTCAGCGGCGTTAATTTTATAATCGACCAGGGGAGGCCGGGGACCGGGGCGAAGGCGGCCATGTCGCCGCTTCCGTCGGGGTTGTGCGTTTCCATCGTTCCGCGCTCGCCGGCCAGAGCGTGTTGCTCTGCCTGACGGAGCCCGCGGACTTTGGTCATGATTAACGCCGGATCGGGGTGGGCCAGAAACACGCCGCCTTGCCGCGTGTCAATGAGATATGCGCCCTCCTGGAGGGAGTTGATGGTGTTCGAGAGACGGGCCAGGGAAAGGCCCGAGGCGAGAACGGCATGAATTTTTCCTTTGCCGTCGAAAATGGGCAAGGAATAGGTGATAATGGGTTGGTTGGTGCCCCTTGAAAGCAGGGGCGTTCCAAGATAGGCGGCTTTCAGCGCCATGGTCTGTTGAAACCATTCGCGGTCCGCCACCGTACCGCCCCGATTTTGCCAGGCGTCTCCCAGTCCGCTGGCCCAGCCGATTCCATGATCGTCGTAAATCGAAACGCTGTCGAAGACTTTTTTAATGTCCATGAATTCCTTGATGGTATTTTCCGTAAGCCTAAGGTCATTTCCCGTAATGGCTTTCGTAAAAGAGCTCCATGAGGCCAAATGAAGCAAGCTGGTTTTGGCATCAGTAAAAAATTGTTCCGTGTATTCGACCGTCAGGTCCGCGGCCGCGGCATTGCTTTCCAGGATGTGTTTCCGTAACACGCCGCGACTGGTCTGGATCAGGGTTACGCCCACCAGCGCGCCGGTGAGAAGCGCGATGAGAACCGCCATGCCGATGAGCCGGGGAGCCAGACCAAGCCGCACACCGCGGGGGACGGGGCGATTTATCGACTTCCTGTCACTCATTTTTCCTCCCCGGCCCCGCCCGCCGCTCGTCAATGAGTGTAGTGACCGGAGGGCGGTTGGTCGTCATTGCGTCGGAACAAGACTTTCCCGGCCGGGGGAAAAGCGGGTCCCGATTGCTGGTCCCGTGAGGGCGGACGAAGTTGATAACCATACAGTCGTTTCTTTTTTTCATTATTTCATCTTCTTTCAGGGACACCGGTTCTTTTTGAGCCGGCGCCGATACGCATACATACCCGGACGATAATTCAATTATCCCGATTGCCCGTGGAATTATCAATTTTTTTTTCAGGCGGGTTCGTCCCCGAGCCGGCGGCGGTTACGGCGCCGGGGGAGGCCGATCTCTTGCCACCGCCCGAAGCCAACTCCCCGATCTTTTCTATTGCCTGCTCGATTTCGGTCATCTTGTCGAAAAAAAACGAGGCGCCCAGTTTTTCGCAGACCGCCGCGTGGTGCGCGGTGGCGAAATTGGTAAGCACCAGGATCGTTGTCGGCACGCGGTTGGCGATGATCCATTTTATGACCGCCAGGCCGCTCTTTTTTGGCATCTGCAGGTCGAGCATGACGAGGTCGGGCTTGCGCGTATCGATGATCTTCAATGCCTCCTCCCCATCGCCGGCCGAACCGACGACGCGCGCGTTTTTGACCTCGGAAACCAGTTTGACGAGGCGGGACCGGATTTCGGTCGAATCATCGACGATCAGAATACGCATGGCTTTCTCCCCCGTTCAAATTTAAGGTATCCGGCGGGCGAAAGATATCGCTAAAAATATGATCCTGTTTCGTTCTTTTTACGATGCGTCGGGGACGACGTAGGAACGGCCCGGCGCGGCGTGGCAATGATGGAGGACCGATTGCCCGCCGAAAGGCGTCCGCCGCGTTCGGCGGATTCCTCTTACACGGACAGATGGTGTTCAATGACGTAGCGGATGAGCGCCGCGTTTGTTTTGAGCTCCAATTTCATCAAGATATGCCGGCGGTGCGTATTGGCCGTGCTCACGCTGAGGTTCAATTTCCTGGCGATACGGGACACCGTTTCACCCGCGCCGAGAAGAAGCAGGATCTGGAATTCCCTGGGGGAAAGCCGCTCGTGGGCCGGGCCGGCGCGCCGTTTGCCGCGCCGCGCCGCCAGCTCTTGGGCCGCGGCGGCGCTCAAGTATTTTTTACCCGTCAGCACCGTCTTCAACGCGGGCACAAGTTCTTCCGCGGCCGAATTTTTGCAGAGATACCCGTCAGCGCCGCCGTCCAGGACCCGGACCGCGTATTGTTCCTCGGGGTGCACGCTGAAAAACAGGATGCGGGCGCCCGGCTTCATGGTTTTCACCTCTCGAAGTATTTCAAGCCCTCCCTTGTCCGGCAGCGAAATGTCCAGGATCAGGATGTCGCACGGGCAATGATTCAGTTTTGCCAGCGCCTCACGACCGCTTCCCGCCTCCCCCGTCACCCTGAACTCCGCCTCCAGCCCGATTATTTTTTTCAATCCCTCGCGCATCAACGCGTGATCGTCGAGAATGAAAATACCGACGCTCATTCCGCCTCCTTTTCCGGTCCCGCGCCGGGGAGGGGCAGGCGGACCGTGACGGTCGTGCCTTTCCCCGGAAACGACGTCACCGCCAGGGAACCGCCCAGGGCCAGCGCCCTTTCCCGCATGCCGAGCAGGCCGAATGTTTTCGGCTTGGTTTTCGCTTCATCCGCCAGCCCGCGCCCGTTATCGGAGATATCGAGGAGCAGGAAACCGGGGACCGCGTTCAGTTCGACGGTGACCGCGGACGCGCCCGCGTGGCGGAACACGTTGGTGAGCGCTTCCTGGCATACGCGGAAAAGGGCGATCGAACATGACGGGTCGAGGGGTATGTTTGCCGCGTTCGTGACGAGCCGGCAAACGACGCCGCTGCGAATTTCAAAACGCTCCGCCTCCCAGGCAAGCGCGGCGGCCAAGCCCATCTCGTCGATCATCTGCGGGCGCAGACCGGAAATGATCTCCCGGAGCACCCGCGCCATCTCGTCAACCAGGTCCCCAGCCGCTTTCAATTCGCCGGTAAGCCGCTTTCGCGGCATTCCCCGCTTCCCGGCGGCGTTCTCACGGGAGAGCAGGGACAGGTCCATTTTTAAGGCCGCCATGCTCTGCCCCAGCCGGTCATGGAACTCCCGCGCCAGATGCTTCCGCTCCTCCTCGCGGACGTGGTTGAGGTGATCGGCCAATCGGCGCAAATCCTCGTGTGATTTCCGGATTTCCAGCTCCGCGCTTTTGCGTTCGCTGATATCAAGGACGGCCGCCGCCCTCACGGAATGGCCGTCGAAGTTCATCGACCTTGCCCGAATCTCGATCGGAAAAAACGTTCCGTCCTTCCGTACGCCGACGGCTTCGTAGGAGCCGCGGACGCCCTCGGCGACGCGGCGTTCCACGGTTTCCCTGCTTTCAGGCGCTATAACCAGGGGAATGACCTGTTTCCCCAATAATTCGTCCGGTTTATATCCGAAGAGCGAATGAAATTGTTCATTTATATTCAGGGCGACGCCCCCTTCGTGGATGCAGACGCCTTCGAATGTCGCCTGGGTGAGAAGACGGAAACGGTCGTGCATCGTCTCCAGTTCCTTTTCGGCGCGTTTGCGTTCGCTGATATCGGCCATGATGACGAGGAGCCGTCGTTTCTCCCGGTACTGAAAGGGAACGAACATGCAGTCGAATACCGATTCTTCACCCCGCGGCGAAACCGTCCTCGCTTCATGCCGGCATTCGCGGCCCGAGGCGAGCGCCTTTTCAGCGGCGGCCAGCATCCCCGACTCCCGCCATAATCGCAGCCGGAACGCGTTTTGGGGAAAAATGGCGCCGATATCCTCGCCCGTCATCCGCCGGAAGGCGGGATTGACGGAAACCACATTGCCGGAAGCGGTGCAGGTGACGATGCCGACCGGTGAAGAATCGATCACGGTTCGATTGTAGCGGAAAGCGTCGGCCATGCGTTCCTCGGAACGTTTTCTTTCGGTCATGTCGCGGATGACCAGGCTGTATCTCGTCCGGCGCCGGCGGTCGAAAAAACATACTGAAGAAACGTCAGCCGTGAACTTCGTCCCGTCTTTCCGGATAAAAACCAGTTCCCCGTGAAACCGTCCGCCGCGCATCCGTTCGTCCAGGGCGGCGATCCACTTCGGGTCCGAAGCGTCGGCGATTCCGGCCCGGCCCGCCCGCCGGAGTTCCGCCTCCGAATAGCCCAACACGGCGCAGGCCGTCCGGTTCGCGCGGAAAATACGCCCTTCGGGCGACGTCAGCAGAACGGCGTCGAGGCAGGTCTCGAACAATAACCGATACCAGGTTGCGTCGTCGCGGGCGGTTTTCGCGGCGGAGCCCCTGAATTTCCACCTCTTGCGTTCTTTATTTTTCCCGGGAAGGTAAAAACGCGATGTAAACTTCATCTTGACGCTTTTTTTCATACCATATTTACCCGGAACTTAGTTTAAATTTATTGTAACTGAAAATGGCCGGCGCCGCCAGCTTTTCGCGATCATTCGGCCTCCGGGGCGGGCGGTCGGCCGGGAGCCGGGAACCTGAGATTCATCGGCCGCTACAAGAGTTTGTTTTTCATCGCGTACACGCCCAGTTCAATCGGCGACTTGATATTAAGTTTTTGGAAGATATGCTTCTTGTAGGTCGAGATCGTGGGCTCGGCCAGACGCAGCCTGTGGCTGATTTCCTTATTGGGCAGCCCCCCGGCCAGGAGCAGAAAGACGCTGTATTCCCTCTCAGTAAGCGTGAGATGCGGAAGCGCCGCTTCTTCGGGCCGCGTACTCTGAATGGACGCCGCCATGAGGCGGACGCATCTCCGGTTGAAATAGTTCGTGCCGGCCATGACGGACTCAATGGCCCGAAGGATTTCCGAGGCCGGCTGGGCCTTGTGAATGAATCCCGCCGCGCCGCTCCGAACGCATTTCAACGCTAATTTCTCCTCATCACGGTCGGTGAGAACGATGAAACGAAGCCGCGGGTTTTGCCGGAGAAGCCGCGCCATGGCTCCGGTCGCGTCTCGGTTGCCCAGCCAGACGTCGAACAGAACAATGATCCCGCCCGCGGCGCCACGGACAAGCACCCCGAGCTCATCCTCGTCGGCGGCCTCCTTCACGCGCGAATAGCCGTTCATCAGAAGATGGGCGGCGAGGCCTTTCCGGTAAATCGTGTGGTCGTCCGCTATGATGATCGTCGTTTTTTCCATGTGTTTCTGCGGAAAAAATATCCCGACTGCCTATGCGGCCTCGGACGGCGGCGGCCGTTCCCGGGGGACCGTCAATGCAAAAACGGGCGTTTCCCCATGCAGTAAGCATAGCGGGTGTTTGGGGAATTATCAAATAAATTTTTCCCCCCGTCAAAGTAATTCGTTCCGCGCGGAAATATTTCTACGGGCGAGTGAAAGTGTTTCAATATATTTCCGGACCGGCGTCGCTTATAATTTTCTATGGGTGATCATTACCGCCGGACCGCACCGTTCCATGAGGTGCGGTCGACGACGGAATGACATCACCAATTCGATCATTATTTTCAGAAAGGAGAAACAGGATGAAAACAAAAACGAGAAGGGGAGCGTTATTACTGCTCATAGCGGCCGCGGCCCTTACCTTGCTGACCGGATGTCCGCCGCCGACAACGACCGATTCATCCACCCATACGGTGACGTATGACGGCAATGGCTCAGACGGCGGGACGGTCCCGACGGACGCCGCCCAGTATGCGGAGGGAGCGACGGTCACGGTCGCGGACGCCGGGACAATGACCCTAACGGACAATGTGTTCGACGGCTGGAATACGGCGGCCGACGGAAGCGGTACGGCTTACGCGGCGGCGGCCACGTTCGCCATGGGAACGGCCGATGTTACGCTGTACGCGCAGTGGATCGCCAACACGCACACCGTGACGTACGACGGCAACGGCTCCGACGGGGGGACGGTCCCGACGGACGCCGCCCTGTATACGGCGGGGGCGACGGTCACGGTCGCGGGCGCCGGCACAATGACCCGGACGGGCTACGCGTTCGACGGCTGGAACACGGCGGCCGACGGGAGCGGAACGGCCTACGCGGCGGCGGCCACGTTCGCCATGGGAACGGCCGATGTTACGCTGTACGCGCAGTGGATCGCCGATTATTTCAATGTAAACTTCACGACTATCGGCGGGACAGCGAACGGATACGCCCAGGACGGCGATCACGGAAGCAGCGACGTTCCGGGGATCACCCTTTACTTCATCGGGGTCACCACGAGCGGTTCCGGTTATTTCAAAGTGTACGATACGGGCGGATCGCCGGCGGCCGGTGTTTCCGGGAGCGATCCCGCGACCCAGGCGTTTTTCGGAATAAATTCATTCAACGCCGCCGTTGATTTCAGTATTTCAAGCTTCAGCGTGTACAACCCCGGCGGAACCCCGGTATCAATTCAGGTGGACGGATGGGCGGGTACCATGCCCTGGCCTCCGTCGGGAACGGGAGACGTCGTGACGTACACCACCAGCGTGGCCGCGGGAGGATGGGCCACGGTCAATCTAACCGGATTTACGGGAATTTCGAGTCTGACGATCGATTTCGCAGATACGACGCCCCTCTATTTCAATAATTTCTCCGTATTACCGTGATGATGATAGGCTAAAATCGGCGAACGCGAAAACTATGTTTTTTACGGCCGGGGGGGACGGAAACATCCCGCCCGGCGTTTTTTCCGAGCATTGTCGAGGCGCCGCTCCTGGACAAGGCCGCCGCCGTGATAATATTCGGCCTAAAGACGGCGGGCCCGCCCCCCATTGTCCCGACGAACAAGTATACCGATGCGATACGGGAGGAGATCTACCTGCGGGTCGTTATGAACCTGGAAATGCCCGGTCATATCGATGATCTGCGGAGGCTGTCCCATACCGATTATCTGACGCAGCTGTACAATCGCCGCTTTTTTTTTGAAATAGGCGACAAGCTGTTTGAAAACGTCCGGAGAAACAACCTGTGCATCGGCGCGGCCGTCATTATGGAAAAAACGCTGGAAGAAACAGTCGGCCGGGCGGACGGACTCATGTACGACACCAAGACCGGCGGACGGAACAGGGCCGTCGCCGGGTAGGGCCAGCCGCCGGTCGGTTGGTAAAGAGATGCAATATTGATGCGTGTTTGCTCCCGGTTGTCTGAGGCCGGGGTTTTTTCCGTAGCGGGAGTGAGCTAAAATGAATATGGTTGGAGTGGGGACGGATGAAGTTGACTATCGAGCCGCTGTTTTTTTTCATCCCTTATTCCTTTTTTTTATTCTTTCAATGAATCCGCATACAATTGAGAAAACGGCGAATGTTCGGCATATCCGCGCTCCACCTTAAGTATTTTGGTTGACCGCCTACTTTTCAAATTTATTCTCGTGCGCTGCCGGCGGCAGGGAAAAGTAGAAGGCCGCCCCTTGGTCCGGTGCGCTCTCCGCCCACACGCGGCCGCCGTGCCGTTCCACGATGCGCTTGACGATGGCCAGGCCCACGCCCGTGCCCGCGAACTCGTCGCGGCCGTGCAGACGCTGGAATACGCCGAAGAGTTTGTCCGCGTGACGCATATCAAAGCCGGCGCCATTGTCGCGGACGCAATAGACGGCCGCGTCCCCGGCGGTTTCGCCGGTGACGGAGACGGACGCCCGCTCCCGGCGCGACGAATATTTGACGGCGTTGGAAATCAGGTTGGCCCACACCTGCCGGATCATGGCCGGGTCCCCGGGAATGGAAGGCAGATCGCCCACCCGGAATTCCACCCTCTTCCGTCCATCGCCAGGGACGGCCTCCTCATAGGCGCGCTGGGCCGTTTTTTTCATGTCGATGATGGAACTGCTCATTTGGGTTTTCCCCAGCCGGGAGAAGGCGAGGAGATCGTCTATCAGTTGGCCCATCCGCCGGGTGTTTTCGGATATGACGGCGCAAAGATGTCTGCCCTCCGCGTCGAGCGACGGTTCGTAATCTTCAAGCAATATTTCCGTGAACCCGTCGATGGCGCGCAGGGGGGCGCGCAGATCATGAGACACGGAATAGGCGAATGCCTCCAGTTCCCGGTTGGCCGCCTTCAGCTGGGCCGTGCGTTCCTCAACGCGCTGTTCCAGTTCGGCATTGAGTTTCCTAATCTCCTCCTCGGAATCGCGGAGAGCCTGTGTTTGTTTTTCACGTTCGGTGACGTCGCGGGCCACCGCGATTATTCCGGCCACCTTGTCGCCGTCGCGGATGGGAGCGATGGTGGTTTCCAGGGTTTTGACCGTTCCGTCGGCGGCGGCAACCGGATAAAGGGCCGCCTTGACCGTGTCTCCCCGCAAAACCGAGGAAATATCGGCCCGCATCCGTTCGAAAGATTCCGGCGTGAAAATGCTTCGCGCGATACCGAGATTATGGCCGATCCATTGCTCGAACGAATATCCCAAAACGCTTTTTACGCTGGGGGAGAGGCTGGAGATGGTGGAATCAGTATCGACCGTAAGGATCACGTCCAAAACGTTTTCAAATCCCAGCCGATAGCGTTGCCCCAGAAGAGCCAGCTCCCGGTTGGCGTTTTCAAGGTCCGTCATTTTCTTTTCCAGTTTTTTAAAAAGGGTTTCATTATATTGCCGGAAAAATTCCATATCGCCGCCGAGCGGTTTGTCCGTCCGGTGCGTATCCGTCGCGGGATTGTCCAACACGTCCTTCAAGGCGGCTAAAAGATTTTCCGGATCAATGGGTTTGATGAGGAATCGGTCCGCTCCGAGCGACAGCGCGAACGTCTCGTCTTGAGAATCGGTATACGTGGCGGTATAGAAAACGAACGGCACGTGTTTGAGGAGCTGGTCCGTCTTGCAGCGCCTGCACAGGTCGTACCCGTCCATGACCGGCATGAGAATGTCCGTGACGATCAGGTCCGGCGCGTTCGCCAGGGCCTTGTTCAAGGCGTCCCGGCCGTTCACCGCCGTGGCCACACCGTACCCGCCGCCGGTGAGAAGGCTTTCCAGGAAATAGCGGTTGCCTTCGTTGTCGTCTACGATCAGAATTTTTTTCATGGATTTTTCTCCCGGGAGTGATCGTCGGTCAAAAACCGCCGGATATCGTTGATAAACGAGTCCGGATCGATGGGTTTTTCCAGGTAACCGTCGCAGCCGGCGGCGATGGTTTTTTCACGGTCGCCCGACATGGCGTAGGAGGTGACCGCCACCAGCGGCGTGGCCGCCAGGTCCGGATTGCGCCTGATTTCACTCGCGACGGCGTAGCCGTCCATCACCGGGAGTTGAATGTCGAGCAGGATGAGGTCGGGTTTGACCGCGGCCGCGGTTTCAATCCCCGATCGGCCGTCGCGGGCCGCGATCACTTCATATCCCGCCTTTTCCAGCAAAAACCTGACGAGATAGAGGTTTTGTTCATTGTCTTCAATCACGAGAATGACGCGTTTCATTACGGTTCCTCTGCGGCGGGCAAGGTAAAACTGAAACAACTCCCGGTGCCCCATCGGCTGGAAACTTCCATCGTTCCCCCCATCAGCGTGACCAGCCTTTTGCATATGGACAACCCCAGGCCCGTTCCCTCATAGCGGCGGGAGAGTCCGGTATCCACCTGGCTGAAGGGCCTGAACAGGGCGTCAATGTCTTCAGGCTTTATGCCGATACCCGTATCGATTACCCGGACCGCCACCGATCCTTTTTCCCTCAGGCATTGCACCCCGACCGATCCTTGTTCCGTGAACTTCACCGCGTTGCCGATCAGGTTGATTAGCACTTGCTCAGCGCGCCGGGAGTCTCCCCTGACGGCGGGGACGGCGGACGGAACGTCCGCGGTCAGGGCCAGCCCTTTCTTGTCCGCCAAGGGCCGGGCGCTCCCGATCGCCTTTTCGATTATCGGGCGCAGGTCGAATTCCTCGTTCGCCATCCGCAGCTGTCCCGCCTCGATTTTAGAAATGTCCAGAACGTCATTGATCAGCGCCAGGAGATGCCGGGCGCTCTCGCGGACCATGCCCAATTGTTTCTCCTGTTCGGCATTGAGCGGGCCGACCATACCCTGCAGCAGGACGCCGGTGAATCCAATAATCGAATTGAGCGGAGTGCGCAGTTCGTGGGACATGGTGGCCAGAAAGGCGGACTTCAGGCGGTCGGCCGCCTCGGCCCGCTCCTTGGACGCCTTGAGCTCCGCCAGGGTCAACCGCAGGCGCTCCTCGGCGCGCTTGCGATCGGTAACGTCGCTGCCTACCGAAAGAATTTCAACGGCCTCTCCCCGTTCGTTCGTGATCGGCCGGTTTGTCCAGGAAACCCATACTTTTTCCCCGTTTTTTTTGACGTTCTCATTTTCACTCAGCGCGTAGGCTTCGGGATCGCTGAAAATATCCCTCATCAGGGAGGAGAGGTCGCGGCCGTCGGAGTCCCGTTCCGGCACGATGCTCCCGACCACGGGCCGGCCCAGTAGTTCGTCCTTCTGAAATCCGTAAAATCGTTCCGCGAACGCGTTGGCGAAGGTAATGACTCCCTCCTTTGTCCAGCGCAGGATGACGCTGTTGACATTCTCCACCAGATCGCGGTACTTGGCTTCGCTTTGAGCCAGGGTATGTTCAATGGCGGTGCGCCGGATAACTTCAGCGGAGAGTTTTTTGTTGGCCTCCACCAGTTCCGCCGTCCGTTCTTTGACTTCGGCCTCAAGACGTTCCTGATGTTCCTTTTCCGACCGGCGCAGATCGATATCGGCGCGGGCAAGCGAATCCATCATCGTGTTGAAGGAACCGGCCAGGTCGTCTATTTCGTCATGTGACGCGCCGCCGATCCGGCGCGTCAGGTCGGAGGTCCGGGAGATGTATTCGGCCTCACCGGCCAGTTTCTCGAGGGGATTAAGGACCCACCGGTTAAGCCACAGGACGGTGAGCAGGCTCAAAAGGATGAATCCGGCCGGCAAAACGGCAACGGTCGGGATAACCCGGGCGAATATCGGCGTTTCGATATTCGCGGCGGGTATGAGGACCAGTAATTTCCAGTTTTGAACAAGGGAGGCATGATAAAAAACGTAGTTGTCCCCCACGTGAACCACGACCGGGGACGCCTCCGGCCCGGATTCCGGAAAACCGGTCGGCAAATCGGATAAATATTCAGAGATGTTTTTTAGGCGCCATGCCGGAGGTCCGCCGGCCATGATGGCCCCTGCGCCGTTCAACAACAAGATCGTCCCCCGAGGATCGGTCGTAAACGTTCCGATATAGTCAGTTAATGCGCGCAGGGTAACGTCGGCGCCCACCACCCCGAAAACGGCGCCCTCGTCGTCTACCAGCGCCCTGGCCACGCCGATATTAACGTCCGGCGCGGTCAGCGACGCATAGGCCTCGGTCTTCACGGTATTTCCCGGATGCGCGGCGGCCAGTCGATACCACGGGCGTTCCCTGGGATCGTAGCGCGTGGGCTGTTCCCGCGGATGCGATCGGACGAAAGCGCCGATAGCCCGGCCCATATAGACGGAATTGACGGATGGATGCGTCAGCCGATACGTGTTCAGTATATTAATGATTTTTTGTTCAAGCGTTCCGATACGGTAATGGAATGACTGCTCATCGGCGTTCAGGAAATTGGTAAAATCACGGTCATCGCGTTGCCGTACCGTTTCGTCCAGGGCCAGGGCCGCAACGTCGTTTTCCACGTCCGCAAAAAAGGAATTCAAGGAAAAATCAATCTGCCGCATTTGGCGCGCGACGTCTTCCCGTATCGACGACAGTTCCTCGTTCCATATCACCGCGTAGTAGATCCACCCGGTGGCGATCATCAGGACAAGCGTACTCAGGGCGTATAATGACAACAGCCTGGTTTTCAGTTTCATCGAGCGTAATCCTTCCACCCCGATGGTAGGGATTGCGGATGTGAAGTCGGGAGGGCGTTGACATTTTCCATTGTCTTTACAAAAACGATGGCGGCACCTATTGTGGCCGCATCGTCAATGATTAAGTATGGCGGTTGACGCCGGGTTTTTCCAGTTTTTTTACATGTTTTCGCGTCCGCTATGGTCTGAATCCCCTCCGCGGCTGGCGCAAGTCTTTCGTCGATGCTCGTATTTCATCCGTCGACGCTCGCATTGCTTCGGGCGACACTTATATCCGTCCCGCCGGCGCTCGGAAATCGTCCGCGCCGAGGCGCGAACGTCTTGCGGCGACAGGTGCGACGCTCTACGGTGCGCGTTATCTCACGGTGAGTTTTCAGGCGCCGGCGGGCGGGATCACTTCTTTTTCATCGCCGTCCGGGCGGGCCGGCCCCGGGGTGTGCGCGGCCTGCTCGATTTGAAAAAAGCCGTCCGTTGGCTTATCATTGATTGCTTGGGAGTATTAGTGGATAAAGTCGTTTTTTACGCCAAAAATCTCTTCGTCATGCGCAAGGTCAAGGCGGGAATCGATTCCCTGGAGTCCGTCTCCTGCGACTGCGTTTCCTCCCTGTCCGAGGCGGAGGCGCTGCTGCGGGCGGACCGGCCGGCCTATTTCCTGAGCATCGTCGAGGCGCCGCTCCTGGATGAGGCGGCGTCCGCGGCCGTCTCCGGCTTCAAAGCGGCGGGCCTGCCCCCGATCGTCCTGACGAACGAATACACGGATACGATCCGGGAGGAGATGGCGTCCCTCGGGATCATGGACTATATCATCAAGGACCAATATTTCGCCGAGAATCTGCTGCAGACCGTCCGGCGGGTTCACCGGAACATGTCGACTGAAATCATGATCGTTGACGATTCGGATGTCAGCCGGAAACAGGCGCGGACCGTTCTGGAACTGCAACGGCTCGTCGTCCATGAGGCGGGCGGCGGAGAGGATGCGCTGCGTCTGCTGGAGGAACATCCCGGCGTCAAGCTGCTTCTGACCGATTTCAACATGCCCGGCATGAACGGCGACGAATTGATCCGAAAAGTGAGGAAGATCCGCCCCAAAAACCGGCTGGCGGTGATCGGTTTTTCCGACGTCGATAATCCAGGATTATCGGTCCGGCTGTTGAAGAACGGCGCCGACGATTTCATCTACAAGACTTTTCTCCGTGAGGAACTCTACCTGCGAGTCGTCCAGAATCTGGAAATGCTCGGTTATATCGATGATCTGCGGAGGCTGTCCCATACCGATTATCTGACGCAGCTGTACAATCGCCGCTTTTTTTTCGAAATAGGCGACAAGCTGTTTGAAAACATCCGGAGAAACAACCTGCGTATCGCCGTCGCGATGCTCGATATCGACCATTTCAAGCGTGTGAACGACCGGTTCGGACATGACGTCGGCGATCTCGCCATCCAGTACGTGGCGGCGGTATTGCAGCGCACCGTTCGGGCGGGAGACGTGGTCGCCCGGTACGGGGGAGAGGAATTTTGCGTCATCGCGGTTAATGTCAACGAGCAAACCGCCCCGGCCATGTTCGAACGGATTCGCGCCAATGTCGCGGAAAGTAAAATCGATACCGGTGACGGCGTGCTCTCGGTCACCGTATCGATCGGTGTTGCCGTTACCATGGGGGAAACGCTCGAGGATACGGTCAACCGGGCTGACGCGCTCATGTATGGCGCAAAAACCGGCGGACGGAACAGGGTCGTCGTCGGGTAGGGTTGGCCGCCGGTTGTTATCGAAGCTCCCCGAATTTCTTTTTATAGCGCCCGAGCTCAAGCCGCAGGAACCGCAATTCCAGCTGGGTGTTGACCCGGGCCAGCACCTCCTCCCGCCGGAACGGCTTGGCGATGTAATCCGCCCCGCCCGCGGCGAAAGTTTTCCGGATTTCTTCCGGAGCGATCGAGCCGCTTATGAAAATGACCGGGATCCGGCGGAGGCTTTCGATTTTAAGGAGAGAGGCGCGCAGCTCCAGCCCGTCCATTCCGGGCAGGGAGACGTCCAGGAGAATCACGTCCGGGGGACGCCGGTGGGCCGCGTCGAGCGCCGCCTCGGCGTTGGTAACCGCGCGGAGGGTATAAGGAGAATCCCCGAAGATCTCCAAAAGAATATCCAGGTTTTCCGGCGCGTCGTCGACGATCAGGATGTCCGCCGGACGTTCCGGAGAATGTCGGTCGCTCATTGTTTTCCCCCGCGGGAATATCGTCCGCCGTTTCACGCCCGGCTGACGGGGATCGGTGAAGCCGTCCCGAACTCGACCGGCGACTTCTGTCGCATAGAATTCTATGAATTCCCCCGGATAATTCAACACATTCGGGAGGCGACGTATTCCGGCGTCCGCCACCGTCATCAGCGATCCACCATGCCGCCCCCTTGCGAAATTGTATTCCCCACCCTTGATTCTTACCCTATTCCGCATATGCTTAATAATCAATAGAAAAAAATATTCACGTGACGGAGATCATTGGAAGTATGAATAAACATTCGGTTTTGATCGTGGATGACGTCGCCGAGAACATCGATATCCTGTTGGGGCTGCTGAAGGGCACGTACCGGATTATGGCGGCCACCGACGGTTCAAAGGCGTTGCAGATCGCCCGCTCGCGCGAACCGCCGGACATCATTCTCCTCGACATCATGATGCCCGGCATGAGCGGGTACGACGTGTGCCGGAAGCTGAAAACATTGAATAGCACGAGGGACATCCCGGTCATTTTCCTGACCGCGATATCGGAACTTGACTCGCTGGTGAAGGGATTCGAAGCGGGCGGCGTCGATTATATCGTCAAACCGTTCAAACCGCTCGAGCTGACGACGCGGCTGGGCACGCAATTGAAACTGAAAGAAGCGACTGACATTATCAAGAACCAGAACGCCGTATTGGAAAGCGCGGTGAGGCGGAAAACTGAACGGCTCAGGCAAAAAAACGAGTTGCTGGAGCGAACCCTCACGGAGAAGGAGACGCTCCTCAAAGAGGTCCGGAACATGGAACGCGCCCTGCGGCGATCGCTGGATATGTTGAACGGGTTGTATGAAAGGATCCAGGGGATCCAGGAGGAGGAAAGAAGAAAAATCTCGACGGACATACACGACCGCCTGGGCCAGCTCCTGACCGCGATCAAGCTGAACCTGTTCCGCCTGCGGGAGCGCCCGGGCGCGGAGGCGAACGGCCCGGCGGATCGTATCGACGCGACGATCCGCATGACCGACGACGCCCTCCTGGCCGTCCAAACGGTCTGCAAGCAGCTGCGGCCCGACATCCTCGACAACCTCGGGTTCAGCGAGGCGGTCCGGTCGTATTGCCGGACGATGCAGGAATCGTCGGGCGTCGTCTTCACTCTCGCCGTCGAGGGGATGCCGGGCGCTCTCGGGAAAAAAAAGGAGCTCGTCCTGTACCGGGTCATCCAGGAAGCGTGCACCAATACGGTCAGGCACGCGAGCGCGAAAAAATGCGAAATAGAAATCAAGGCAGCGTCCGGCGCGCTCCGGCTGCGGATAAGCGACGACGGGATCGGCATCGGGAAGGATAAAATCGACGACGCCGAATCGCTCGGCGTTTTTGGCATGAAGAAAAGAATTGACGACATCGAGGGCGATTTTCTCATTGAAGGGACGCCCGGAAAGGGGACGACGATATCAATAATCGTCCCACTGCGGGGAGAATCCGGTGATTAAGGTCATCATCGCCGACGATCACGCCATCATTAGGCGGGGCATCAGGGAAATTCTCGACGAAACGGACTCCATCCGGGTGATCGACGAGGCGGCCGACGGCAAAGAATTGATCGCCGAACTAGCGGCGAAGCGCTGCGACGTCGTCTTGCTCGACATCAATATGCCCGGGAAAACCGGGCTCGACGTCCTCCGGGACATTCAAAGCGTCAGGCCCGGTCAGAAGGTCCTGATGCTGAGCATTTATCCGGAGGAGGAATACGCCATCCGGGCCATCAAATCCGGCGCGGCGGGATACCTGAAAAAGGACTCGCACCCGCGCGACATCGTCGACGCGATCAAGACGGTGAGCTCCGGCCGGAAATATTTCAGCAAGGAGCTTTACGACGACATTGTGGAGGAATTGAGGAACCCGGAGCCGGACGCTCCCCACAAGAGACTGTCGAACAGGGAAATGGAAATATTCACGCATATCGGCGGAGGGAAGACCTTGTCGGAAATCGCCGAGGCGCTGTGTCTCAGCCCGAAAACGGTCAGCACCTACCGCGCGCGGATACTGGAAAAGACGAAGATGAAAAACAACGCGGAAATAATGAAATACGTCATCGAGAACAAATTGGAATGAACGGCCACCTCCGGCTACTCCGCCGCCGCGAGCGCCTTCGCCAATTTCCGGACCGCCGCGCCCGCCCCGTTAAAATCGTATTTTTCCAGGCACTCTTCCGCGGCCGCGACGTCCTCCCGGTACCGTTCGTCGGAGATCGCCCGCTTGAGGGCCGCGAACAGGTCTTTCGCCCCGGCGTCGCATTCGCCGACCGCGGCGAGAAGCTCGCTCGCGAGCGCCGCCGCCCGCCTGAAATCGGTGCGGGCCTTCCCGGCCCGATCGGCACCGGTCAACGCCGCGCCCGTGTTCAGGGACGCGATCGACGCGAGGGCCGCAGCCAGACGCGTATCGGTCTCATCCAGCCGTTTTTGCCACGCTTTCCGGTCGTCTTCGCGCAGGGCGGTTTCAAGCCGGAGGGCCGCCCGGCTGACGTCACCGGCGCCGATGTTTCCGGAAACCCCCGCCAGGGCGTGGGCGAGCCGTTGCGCGGTGATGGCGTCGTTTTTCGCCAGCGCGGATTTTATTTCGGCGGTCGAGCCCGCGTGATTCTTCGCGAACTTGGCGAGCACATGCAGATAGCTTTCAACTCCGCCGCCGATCCGGTCAATCGCGGACTTCACGTCGATGCCCGGCAGGGAATCCGGTAATTTCCGGGCGTCCATTTCCGCTCCTTCCGAAGAAATTACAGTTGAAAAAAAATAATTCATAGCCCGCCCCGTGTCAAGGGAAGCCTGCGCCGGATCCGGCGAGGTCTGTCGGAAAATATCCTACAGTATTATCATCATCCCCCCGACGCACAATCCTTCGCCCGTGTTTTATCATATCAGGATGGAGGAGAGCATATGAGAAAGCGCGGGTGTAACGGTCCTGGAAAATACGGAGTCCCGGCGGGGCTTCTCTTCCTCCTGCTCATTGCGACGGGCTGCGGATACCCGTTCATGTTCGATCCGGGAATCTACTCATTCGCTTCCTCCTGCGATCTGGACAGGAATTACGAGTGGTATAAAACGCAATCGGGAACCGGTCCTTACGCCGGCGCCAATTGCGGTCCCGCCAGCGTCGCCATGGCCGCCGGATTTTACCGGAATGCGGATATTCCGGTGGCCGATATCAGAAAATTGACCGGCGACCGGGGCGGCTGGTGGTCGGGAGACGATGTGAAACAGGCCCTCTCCCGCTTCCATGTCGGTTACAGGACCAACCAGCTATATATCAAGGAGCAGCTTTTTTCAGCATTGTCCAAGGGGCACATCGTCATTGTGTGCTTAAATATGTCTCTGCTGACCGAGGCGGCGCAAATTCCGGAGACGAAATACAACCGGTATTACGAGCATGTCACCGGCCATTTTATCGTCATAAAAGGTTATTCCGAGGACCGAAACTGGCTTTCCGTCTACGACCCGAACACCTGGCAAAATGATTACTATTTTGACGGAACGCCGAAAGGAAAAAACAGGCTCTATAGCGTTTTCGAGGTCATGCGCTCCATGGCGAGCTGGAATTCCGAGTTTATCGAATTGGAGGGGTAGTAGCGGAATATAGCCGACTCCGTCTTTTTTCCCTTCGCGATCTTCGTTTCCTTCGCGCTCTCGCAAAAAGCTTCGCTGCGAGAAACGCGCCCTCTTTTCCATCGATTGGTCAAAACATCGGAACGGCTTTTTATAAGCAGGCAACCCACGAGCGCTCGATTTTCTCGCGAAGCCGGATTTCGATATAGCGGAAAAGAGTGTCTATGGCGATCAGGCGCATCTCCACGAGAATTTCGCCGATCGGCTTCCGCGTGCCGCGCCGAGCTCGCGCGGCAGCAGGCGGATCACGCTGATGATCGTCAGCCGCGTGATGACGAACGAAACGCCGCCGACCATGATACCGGCGAGGATACGGCCGGCGACGAAGAAAGTCCCGTGGAATTCGGACTTGAATTCCACGAAAAGGGCCGCGTAGAGCGGGAACACGAAGCCCATGGCGATTCCGAATGCCATCGAGAGCAGGAAATTCAACCGAATGATGCATTTATTGAAAAGACGACGGTGAAAAAGAAGCCGCCTTGACGGATGTCGCCCGACCGGATCAGCGCGGAAAAGTCGGCTCGAGCCCGTCAAGGAGACCTAACGGATCGCGTCCGTCCCGCTCAATTGACTTTTTTCCCCGAACGCCATATTTTACATTGGGATTGGTTTTTCTTTCATACCGTCGAAGGTATTGAGTATGTAAAGGGAAGGCCGGATTGCGCGCGGGGAAGAGCGCGCCGCTCCGGTCCGGAAGGAGTCAGTGTGGATTTCCTGCCTTTTATCTGGCTTCTGGCCGGCGTGCTGCTCATGGGCCTGGAATTGCTCACGCCGGGTTTTGTCGTCATTTTCTTCGGCATCGGCGCCATTATCACCGGGCTCCTCTCGTTCATTCCCGGAATCAGGGAATCCCTGCCCCTCCAGTTCATCATCTGGGCGGCGAGCTCGATCCTCTCCCTCGGACTCCTGCGCCGCCTGTTCAAAAAGACCTTCGGCGGCAAGGAAATCGCGGACAAGGGCGTTGACGAGTACGTGGGGCAGACCGCCGAGGTGGTCGAGGCGATCACCCAGAAAAAATCGGGGCGGGTCAGCTTCCAGGGCACGACCTGGAAGGCGATCACCTACGACGAGGACATCGCCCCCGGCGACACGGTCGAAATCATGAAAAAGGACAACCTCACCCTGGTCGTATCCAAGCGGGAATGACGGATCGCCGTCCCCCGCCGCACCCATACACGCCACGCAGGAAAGGAGAGAACGATGGACGCTGTTAATACGTTCCTGGGCATCCTCATCGGGCTCTCCGGCTTCGGGCTCATCGCGCTGTTTATCTCGCGCATCGCCCGCATCGTGCCGGAGAAGCACGCCTTCATCATCGAACAGCTGGGAAAGTATCACAAGACACTGGAGGCGGGCTTCCACCTCGTCTTCCCCTTCCTCCAGCGGGTGGCCTACAGGCACACCCTCAAGGAGCAGGTGATCGACGTCCCGCCCCAGCGCTGCATTACCAATGACAACGTCGAGGTCGAGGTGGACGGCATCCTCTACATGCAGGTGACCGATCCCGTCAAGGCGAGCTACGGGATCGACAATTACGGTTTCGCCACCAGCCAGCTCGCCCAGACCACCATGCGCTCGGAGATGGGCAAGATCGAGCTGGACAGGAGCTTCTCCGAGCGCGACGTGATCAACACCTCGATCGTCCGCGCCGTGGACGAGGCCTCCGACCCCTGGGGCATCAAGGTGTCGCGCTACGAAATCCGCGACATCACCCCTTCCCGGACGGTGGTGGAGGCGATGGAAAAGCAGGTGCGCGCCGAACGCGAAAAGCGCGCCAACATCCTCACCAGCGAGGGCGAACGCGAGTCGCTCATCAACGTCTCGAAGGGCGAACGCGAATCGGCCATCAATCTCTCCAAGGCCGAGCGCCAGCGGCGCGTCAACGAGTCCGAGGGCCGGGCGCGCGCCATCGAGCTGGTCGCAGCGGCGACCGCCGACGGCATCGCGGCCGTCGCCGACGCCATCCGCGGGCCCAAGGGCAAGGAGGCGATGGCGCTGCGGATCGCGGAGCAGTTCATCGCCGAGTTCGGGAAAATCATCGAGTCGGCCGCGGTGCAGGTCCTGCCCCAGGACCTGGCCAACATCAAATCGATCGTCCGCACCCTCGTCCTCGGGGCCACGGAAAAACCCGCGGTGCAGGCCGTACCGAAGAAAGAGGACGAACAGCCGCCGGCGGAGATCCCGGGCAAAGGGAGGAAATCATGATCGTCGCAGTATTACTCTATACGCTGCTCGGCATCACGGGCCTGTTCTTCGTGATCGGATTCCTGCGGAGCATCCGCATCGTTCCCGCCCAGACGGCGATGGTGGTCGAGCGCCTGGGCAAGTACAAAAAGACGCTTTCGGCCGGGTTTCACGTGCTCACCCCCTTCCTGGACCGGGTGCGCTACCACCACTCCCTCAAGGAGCGCGCCATCGACGTCCCCTCCCAGCGCTGCATCACCAAGGACAACGTGCGGGTCGAGGTGAACGGCATTCTTTACCTCAAGGTGGTGGACCCCAGGCTCGCGAGCTACGGGATCGAGGATTACCTCGTCGGCGTCATCCAGCTGGCGCAGACCACCATGCGTTCGGTCATCGGCAAGCTCGCCCTCGACAAGACCTTCGAGGAACGGGTGGCCATCAACGCCCAGGTGGTGAAGAGCGTGGACGAGGCGTCCGAGCCGTGGGGCGTCAAGGTGACCCGCTATGAAATAAAAAACATCGACGTGCCCAAGGACATCCTCCACGTCATGGAGGTGCAGATGGAGGCGGAGCGCATCAAGCGCGCCCGGATCGCGGAGAGCGAGGGAAAACGCGAGTCGCGCATCAACTACTCCCTCGGCGTCATGAGCGAGGCCATCAACAAGAGCGAGGGCGAAAAGCAGCGCCTCATCAACGAGGCCGAGGGCAAAGCCAAGGAAATCGAGGCGATCGCCAAGGCCACGGCGCAGGGCATCTCGCGCGTGGCGGGGGCGCTGGACCGGGAAGGCGGAGACGACGCCATCGCCCTGCGGGTCGCCGACGCCTATATCAACGAGCTCAAGAAACTCGCCAAGACGAACACCGAGATCGTTCTCCCCCTCGACCTGGGCGACATCAAGTCGGTCATGAGGACCGTGACGCAGATCCTGAAGACGCGCGAGTAGTTGCCGAAAAAAAAGAGGCTCTCGCGAGCCTCTTTTTTTCGTCCCGAACTACACAAGTCGAATTCCGCGCCGGCGCAACTCGTCTTTCAGCGTCTCGGCATCAGTGAATCGAATCGCATCGAGGCCGCGGGCCGTCTGAGTGACTGTCTCCCGATCGTCAATAAACATACATTCCGTGGGTTCGGCGTTCAGGGCGGCCAATACACGCAGAAAAATTTCCGGGGTGTTTTTAAGGCATTTCAGGTCGAATGAATAGAATCGCCGCCGGATGAGATCCAGGAACCGATGTTTTTTTTCAATATATTCGACCCATTCCCGCCCATGGTTGGATAAAAGGACGAGCGAATATTTTCCCGACAATTGTCTCACAAGTTCAGCCATTCCCGGTATCGCCTCGTCGAAATGTCGGCGGATCGTTTTTTTCAGCGAATCCAAATCAATACTCCAATGGTATTTTCTGATCAAGGATCCCAGATAATCGTCTTCCGTTGTACGCCCCAATAGAAAGTCCGTCATCTCCTCTCCCCGCAGGCAATCTACAATATGATCCTTGGGTGTGGGCGCGCAATTATCCGACAGTCCTTCCCCGATTCCCGTCAGTCCCCGTACCAACGTGTCGGCGAGATCGAATATAACGTATTTGATCATGAAGAGGATTCCTTTTTTCAAAGAATTTTAAAAACCGTATTCGGTTTTTAAAATTCTGTCACGGCAGCTCGATGAACGCCTGGTCGATGCGGTTTTCGCGGAAGGGAGCCTTGAGCTGGAGCCCGGCCAGGCGCCGGTATTCGCCGGCCGCGTCGGTGGCCGCCAAAAGCCTGAGGAACCTGCGGCCTGAGTCCCTGACCGGGATGGTCTCGTAGCAGATGAGCGCCAGGTAGTAGAGGCGCTGGAAGAAGCTCCGGTCGTCGAGGTAGGCCCGCACGGCCTCGTTGGACATCGCCTCCCGCAAAAAGTCGTCGAGGGTGGTGAAGCGGTAGTCGAGATTGCTCTTCCTGATCTCGACCATGCCCTCGGTGACGAGGGGGATGATCCCGAAGAGCGCGTACTGCAGGGCCGGCGTGAAATTCCAGCTCACGTAATAATAATGGGCCAGCTCGGAGAGGGCGGTGGTGGAAAAGGTCTCCGGGATGCGGTTCAGGAGGAACATGGCGTCGAAGCCCTTGTTGGTGAAAAGCTTCATGACGGCGTCGCGGTAGCGAACGCGCTCGCGCTCTGAGCCCGAGAACACCTCGTCGTCCTTCACGATCGTCTTGAGCGTTTCCTCCATCTTCCCGTATTTTTTCTGATTGAAATAAAGCCGCGCCAGGCGATAGAGGACGTCGTACCGCATGTCGGGAACGACGAATGATTCCCGCTGGTCGTAGGCCCTGAGGTATTGGCTTTCCGCCAGCGCGTAATCGCCCTGGGAGAAGTACACGTCGCCGAGGCCGAGTTCGGCCTCGGGCAGCACCCTGGCCTGCGCCAGGGCGTTCTTGAAATGGAGGACGGCTTCTCCGTATTCTTGCCGGGAGATGGCGAGCCGGCCCCGCTCGCATTCCACCCAGGCGGGCTCTCCCGCGACCGGTTCCTCCTCCTGGGCGAAGAGCTGTATCGAGGGGACAAGAGTGAGCGACAAAACGACGGCGGCGGCGAGACGCTGGGTGTTCACAGTTTTTCGAGCTCCTCCAGAAAGGCCTCCAGGGCGCCTTCTATTAATTCTCGACGGATTATCGCTCCTTTTTTAAAAATAAGTGCGCGGTCGCCCGCGCCCGTGATCCCCAGGTCGGCGTGCGCCGCCTCGCCCGGGCCGTTCACGGGGCAGCCCATGACGGCGACGGTGACGTCCTTGCCGAAGGCGGCGAGCCGCGGCGCGAGGCGCTCGCAGAACTCGCGCACCGGAAACTCGCTCCGGCCGCAGGCGGGGCAGGAGACCAGGTTGACGCCGCGCTTGGAAAGCCCGGCGGCGCGCAGGATCTCCCGGCCGGCCTCCACCTCGATCCGCGGCTCGTCGGAGAGGGACACCCGTACCGTGTCCCCAATTCCTTCCGAGAGCAACGCATAGAGTGCGGCCGAGTTCTTCACGAGCCCCGGCACGAGCGGCCCGGCCTCGGTGACGCCGACGTGGAGCGGGTGATCGTGGCTCTTGCGGAAGGCGCGGTTCACCGCCACGGTCGTCTCCACCGAGGAGGACTTGAACGAGAAGACCGTGTCGGAGAAGGCGAATTTCTCAAGGAGGTCAAGCTCCTCCTCGGCCGATGCGAGCATGGCCTTGACCGTGTCGGGCTCACGGCGGAGCGCGGGCCTGAGCGAGCCCGCGTTGACCCCGACGCGGACGGCCGCTCCGGCGCCCTTGGCCGCCTCGAGCACCTCCCGCACCTTCCAGGCGGGCCCGATGTTGCCGGGGTTGATGCGCAGCTTGGGGACGCCGCGCCTCAAACACTCGAGCGCGATCCGGTGGTCGAAGTGGACGTCGGCGACGAGGGGAAAGTCGAGCCGCGATTGGAGCTCTCCCAAAAGCTCCGCCTCTCGCAGGGTCGGCGCGGCGAACCGGAGGATGTCGCAGCCGGCCGCGCGCAAGGCGCCGATCCCGGCCAGGAGCGCGTCGTCGATCGCTTCAAGCGGCTTTTTCCACATGGTCTGGACCGTGACGGGAGACCCGCCCCCGATCGTGACGTTCTTGACGCGGACGGCGCGGGAGGGCGGATATTTCAATTCGGGTTTATTCAAAGGCCGCGGCATTGCTCTAAAGATACGTTAAGCCGGGCGATCCATCAAGTAAGGAGAAGTGAACCTCGGATAATATGGATGGAGGAGGGAAAGGGAACTACAGATGGCACAGATAAGAAGGATGAAACGGATAGGAGAGAGAAGAGAATTATAAAATAAAGTTGAGTCGATTTGCTACGAACTCTTCCTATGCCTGAAATATCCCTATAAGCACTTTTTCATTGTGCTTACGTTTTTTTACGGCGGTCGGATGCTTATCATTTGTATAGTCTTTTTTTAAATTTTTTTTCGAAAATCCCCGAATTCGTGTCGTTTTTTGAATTCCACGGGGTTATTAATAGTGAGCTTGAAAAAAACAACGGTTCGCTCGTACCGGACGATCGAAGTTCCCGGCGGGGCGCCGTCGGATTGAATGTCCGCCGGCGCTCCGCCAGGGGTAACGTTGTTACCCGCCCCTCACCTCATGAGGTGAGGGGCAAACCCTCTCCATAGGAGAGGGCATCTTAAAGAAAGGCGGTGCACTGTAATGGCAACTTCCAACAGCACCATTCGCTTTTCCCTCAAGGCCAACCGGTTGCTCGGACGGGAGACCTCGCCCTTCAAGGCGCAGGTCCGGTCCTACAAGACCATCGGCCGGGAGGAGATGTTGGCGGACATGGCCGGCATGAACGCGTCGGTGTCGCGGCAGGAAATTATCGTCGTGCTCGACCTCATGAAGGCGGTGATGCAGAAGTACCTTCTCGCGGGTTTCCGCGTGAAGACCGATCTGTTCAACGCCCAGCTGACCGTGAAGGGCGGATTCGCCTCGGAAGAGGACGAATTCGATCCCGACCGGCACACCGTCCGCGTCAGAATGGCCCCGGCGGCCGACCTCAGGAAGGCCGTGGCTCACGACGCGCGGATGGAAAAAATCCGCGACGAGGAGCCCGAGCCCGAACTGGACCGCGTGTACGATTTCGAGACGCAGTCCAAAAACGGCACGGTCAGCCCCGGCCACATCGCTGAAGTGAAGGGAGCGAACTTGTGTCCCGCCAACTGTACACACAAAAAAAAATTGAATTATTTCTGAGTTGACGGGACACCAGATTACGACGGGAACGACGAGGCGCAAGGCGTCTACTTCGTGGGCGCGGCCAACGCCGAAGACAAGGCGAAGGTCGTCCACAGGCTCCACGGCGCAACCGTCCTGTTCCAGGTCCCGGAACTGGCCTCCGGCCCGTATCGCCTGATCGTGCGTCGCGCTTTCGGCGGCGAAATCCGCGAAGGCACGCTCAAGGCCGAGCTTTCCGTGAACTAAAGGAGTAGGAATGGTCACAACCAACTGAAGGCCCCCGGCGTCCCCGGGGGTCTTCTCTTTTAGTCGGCGTGCGATCGGGAAGCGGTAATTTTTGACTCTCCTCGTGCATCGGAGAGAACCACGGATGGGCACGGATAGGACAGATAAAACGGATGAAGATGTGGAGTGAGGAAAAGAGATATAGATAATAAGCCGCTACGGGCCGATGAGTTTTTTCCTTTCCTGGCTTCCTTATTGCCCTTTTCTCTTTCTCCTCTTTTCCTTCCTTATCCGTGTTATCCATCCAATCCGTGCCCATCCATGGTTCCCTTTCTCCTCCCCACAGCGCAAAAAAGCCGGGACGACAAATCTCATCGTCCCGGCGTGTGTTGCTTGACTGCTCGCTCTCCCTATCGCACCACCTTGTCGCTGATGAGCTCGAGGATGAGCTCCACCTCGCCGCGGGAGAGCTTGGTGGCGCGGGCGATCTCCTCCGCCGACCAGCCCTGGCGGGCGAGCTTGGTCACCGTCTGCCGCTTGTCGAGCGAGGGCGCGCCCTTCTCCTTCTTGAAGCGGCTCACGTCGTCCTTGACCAGGGTCTCCAGGAGCTTGAGCTGCTCGTCGGCCTGCTTGCCGACCTTCTCCAGCCGGGTCTCGGTGCGGGCGAGCCAGTCGCGCGCCACCGAGAGCTTCTCCATCCGCGCCTCGATGTCGGCCAGCGTCTCGTCGAGTTTCTCGATCTTGCCGGCCGCCTGCTCGGTCTTCTCGCGGTTTCCGTTGATGTACTCGACCTCGCGCTTCACGTCCGCCAGGAGCTTGGGCAGCGTCTTGAACTCGCGTTCGAACGACTTCAGGTCCTTTTCCAGGGAGGTGAGCTGCTCGAAGTTCTTGTCCACCGAGCGGGTGGTGGTCTCCACCACGTTCTTCCGTCCCTCGAGCCGCGTGTAGCGCGCCTCGACGTCCGTCTCGAGCGACTCGAGCTCGCGGAACCTGATCTCGAGGGCCTGCAGGACGTCGTGCTGGGAGCCGGCGGACTCGAGCTTCTCGTCGATGCCGCGCGAGAGCTCGAGGAGCCGCTGGAAGTCCGACTCGATGCCGTCGATCCGCTTTTTCTCCGTGATAAAATCGCGCATGCGGGCGTTCGTCTCGTCGACGAGCCTCTTGGTGGCGATGAATTCCCGCGAAACGCCGTCGATGTCCTTGCGGTACGTTTCGATCTTGGCGATGTCCTTCTTCATCCGGCTCACGTCCGCCTCGAGCCCGAGCTTGAGGGTGTCGGCGCGTTCGAAGATCTTGGTCTGGGCCGCGAAGTTCTTCTGCTGCCGCTCGATCTCGGCCAGGCTGGCCTCCACCGTCTTCATCTTGTCGTCGAACGACTGGAGGAACGTCTTCTGCGCCGCGAAGGCTTTTTCCCGGGCGCGTTCCATCGACCCGGCCATGTCGGCCATCTGGGCGAGCGCCTTCTTGCGCGCCGCCTCCACCTCCGCGGAGAAACCTTCGGCCAGGCCGGAAAGCGTTTCCTCCTTGGCGGCGATCCGATCCTCGCAGCCCCGCTCGAAGTCCCGAACGCGGCCCTCGATGCCCTTGAAATCCGCCTCCACGGCCTTGCGCACGCCGGCCAGCTCCTTCTCGAGCCTTTTCCGGTAGACGGCGCCGAGCTTCTCGACGTCGGCGGCCGACGCCGTCTCGGCCTCCGCGAGCTCCTTGACGAGCGACTCGCGCCAGTCGGCGATCTTCCGGTTCATCTCGTCGCTCCGGTTCCGGAGATCGTTGAAGAACTCGTCCTCGACGAGCTTGAGCTTGGCGGAAACGCTCTCGTAGGCCCGGGCCTTGAGGTCGTTGACGCCGGACTCGATGCTCTCGATCTCCTCGCGCAGTCCGGCGAGCTGCTTTTCCGCCAGCGCGCGCTCGGCCGCCCGCCCGGCCTCGAGCTCTTCCGTGATGGCGCCGAATTCCGTCCTCATCTTTTCGGCCGCCGCATTGAGTTCCTTCCGCAGCGCGGCGAGCTCCTTCTCCGCCCGGGCGCGTTCGGCCGCCCGTCCGGCATCGAACTCATCCGAGAAGGCGCCGAATTCCGTTCGCATCTTCTGCGCCGCCGCGTTGATTTCCTTCCGCAGGCCGGCCAGTTCCTCCTCGGCCCGGACGCGCTCGGTTTCCCGTCCCGCCTCGAGATCCTTCGCGACCGCGTCGAAATCGGTCCGGATCCGGTCCGCCGTCGACGCCATCGTTTCGCGCAGGCTCTGTTCGAGGGCCTCAACGTCGACGCTCGCCTTCTCGAGCTTGTCGAACCGATAGCGGACTTCGTCCTCGTACTCGCCCAGGCGCTTCTCGATCGAATCGAGCACCCGCGCCTCCACGCCGGTGGCGCCGGCCGTGAGCTTCTGGTACAGCTTCTCGGAGTCCTCGCTCGCGGCAGCCATTTTCTCCGTGATCTCCCGGTCGAAGGAGGAGACGAGGCTCTTCACCTCCTTTTCCAGGAGCGCCAGCCGCTCGCGGACGTCCTTTTCGAAACCCGCGGTCCGTTCGGTCAGGGCGCGGCGGCTTTCGGCGAAGCCCTCTTCAAGCTCCTTCATCTTGGCCTGCAGGGCGGCGGCCGATTTCCCGACCCGCTCGCCCGCGTCGCGCTCGGCCTTCTGGGCGGTGAGGGAGAAATTCTCGATCGACGTCCTGGCGTACGTCTCGAGGTTCTTCAGCTGGACCTCGATCTCCTTTTCCTGATCCTTCATCTGCTTCTTGAGCTCGGCGTGCCAGATGGAGGAATCGGAGCGCAGGGCGCCGAAGAGCTCCACGATTTCCTTCTTGCGCTTTTCAAGCGCGGCGTGGGCCGTCTGGAAGTAGCGCTCGGCCTCGCGCTCGCCGTCGCGGCCGCGCTCGTCGATGGCCTTCTTGAGGTTGAGGAACACCTCGTCCTCGAAGTCCTCGCCGCGCTTGGCCGCGTTCTGGAGATGGGTGTAGAACATGCGTTCCACCTGCCCGAACTGATCCTTGAAGTCGTCGATCTTGGCCGAGAACTCGGCGTCGAGCTCCTTGACCCGGCGCTCCACAGCGCCGAGGTTGTCGGTCATGACCTGATTTCTCTCCTCGGCCTCCTTCATCAGGACGTCGATCTCGGATTTCATGCCCGCGCTCTCCTGCGCGCGCCGCTTGCCGACCTCCTGCTCGAAGGATCTCAGCGCCTGCCCGATGGCGGTCTCGGCGAGCTTGACCGTTTCCTGCTTTTTGATGTCGATGCGCTTGAGGTAGGATTCGATTTCGCCGGCGCGGGCCTCCATCCGCCCCACGTCCGCAAGCAGCAGGTGGATTTTTTCCTCGTGGCCCTTGATGAGCCGCTCCTCGGTCTCCTTGAGCTCGCCGCGGGCCAGATCGATGAAGCGGCGCTCGGCCGTCTTCAGGTCCGCGTCGACCTTGGCGAGCCTCCCGCCCGACTCCTTGAGTTTGGCGCCCATCCGCTCCACCGATTGCGATTCCTCGGCCAGGCGCTTCAGGTTCTCGTCCACGCGGCCGGACATGTTCATGAGCTCGTCGAGCGACGCCGCGTAGGAGTCGACCGTCTTCTTCATCCGGTCGAAATCGTCCGCCTTGTCCTTGAGCGTCTCCTCGAACGACAGAATGCGGGTGAGGATGTCGCGGCTTTTGTTGAGCTCGTCGTCGATGTCGACGCTTAAGGAATTGAGCTCCAGACTCCTGTCCTTGATAAAGGCGTCCAGCTCCTGTTTGGTCTTGTCGGAGAACCGTTTCAGCTTCTCCAGGCTGCGGTTTTTTTTATCGAGAACGCGGAAAAGGAATATGATAATGATGGCGATCGCCAAAGTGGGCAAAGAAAGGCTGAAGACGTCCATAGCTCCCCTCCCCAGGGTATTTTCTAAATATTCTATAATAGCACTTGATACTTGTCAATGGTTTTCGTGGGGGAAGAAAGGATAGCCACGGAGGCACAGAGAAGAAAAGAAAAATTAATAAGGAAGCCAGGAACCCATGAATGAAGAAAGATGGGAGAAAAAAACGGAGTATAGAAAGTAAATGGAGAGAGTTGAAAACCCTTTATGAACTAGTTTTTAAATTTTATGGTTCCCAATAATTTTCCTGGTTTCCTGGTTCCCTTATTTTCTCTCTTCCCTTCTCTGTGTTCTCTGTGTCTCTGTGGCAATCCTCTCATGTCAGAAGAGGGCAACGCCTGTTATAGATAAGTCGACGAAGAACCGTCACTCCGCGGGCAGGAGGCGATCGTTTTCCCTCGTCGCGAGGAGCTTGGCGTTGGGGACGATCGCGCGGCCGCTCACCGAACAATAGAGCAGCCAGTACGAGGAATCGGGGCAGGCGAAAGGAACGTCCGCTGGAGACGCCGCGGCCCCGGGAGGAGCGGCCGCAGCGGCGGAAAAGCGATAGTCCCCGGGAACGACCGAACGGAAACGCGAGGCGGCGTTCGCTTCAAGGCGTTCCGCCCGGAGGACGGGAAACGCCTCGGCCCCGGCCGAAGCGACCGTCATTGTGGTCGCGTTCCCGACCGACCCGTTGAGAAAACAGAGTCGGGCGCCGGAGCGCTGATCGTCGCCCAGGTCAAAGGCCCGGATGAAGCCCCGCCGGTCGACGACGAGGGCGGTTACACCGCCCGGCGCGAGCCGGCAGCGGAAAGCGTCGAAATCTCGAAGCGGCCGATGCCATCCCTTTCGGCCGGACGTGCCGTAGAGAACGAGGTACTCCCCGCAGCGCCGGACCGCGACAAGCGGCGACACCTCTCCCGGGCGCAGGGCCTCGACCGTATATGCCGCCTCCGGCTCCTCGCCGAGGCGCAGTGATACCGGCGCGGCGTAAAAGTTGACGGTGAAAACGTAGGCGCGCCCGTCCCCGGCCACGCATGAACAAACACCCCAACCGGCGAACAATGTCATTCCCATGAGTCCTGCGATGAGCGACCGTTTTCGGCGCCCCTGACGAAACGGGCTGCGCGACGAATTTTTTCGCATAGTATCTTCTTCTTTACCTTACCGCGAAGCGTCAGGTTCGCGGCGTCATACCAGTTTGTTGAGCTTGGCTTCCTCCAGGATGAGCTTGTTCCAGTAATTCTGGCCGATGTACTGGATGCGGTCCCTGGGCTCGTCGATGACGGTGGAGCGTTCCTGCAGGTGTTTGAGAGATTGGTTTAAAATGGTGAGACCGTGGCCGACCTCCTGCAGGGACGTTTTCTTCTTTTCCAGAGTCTTGAGCACCATGTAGTACAGATAATAGAACAGGAACACATGCGGATCGGCCTCGGAGAACTTTTCGGTCGTGGTGAGCAAATGCAGCTCGGCGATCCCTTCGTCCAGGTTTCCGGCTCGGCATTGGAGCACCGCGCGGAACGCGCGGCAGAGCCTGATTACCGGGGTGCCGTGCGCGTTCAGGTCGAGACAGCGCCCCTCGACGAGTGAGAAACCGCCTCCCCAGGAATTGTATTCGGGGAAGAGCGGGGAGGACGCCGGGCGCCGGTGCAGCGCTTTCGTGAAGACCTTCTCCGCCTTTTTGAATTCTCCGGCGAGGAAGTGCAGTTCGCCCCGGATGAAGAGCGTTTCGTCGGTCTCGTCGAGCCCGCGCAGGAGCTGGAGGGCGTAGCCGGTCTGGCCCTGGTAAGACGCGCAGCGGGCGATCCAGGCGAAAAGCGTGGTCTCCGCCCGCCTGAAACCGTACAGGCGGGCGAGAGCGAGCGATTCCCGCAGCAGGAGCGACGCCCGCTCGTAATAACCGAGATCAAACAGGACGCGGGCTTTGAGCACCCCGAAGAGGAGCTCCGTTTCCCGGAACCCGTGCGAGCCGGCCAGGAGGGCCGCCTCGTCGCAGTTGGAGAGGATGCGGGAATAATTCCCCCGCAGGTAGAGGGCGACCGACTCGAACCAGAGCGAACGCGCGTGAATGAACGGGGCCTGGATGTCCTGCACTAGTTTGCCGGCGAACGAAAAATACTCGAGCGCCTCCTTGAGGTTGCCCTTCGCCAGGAAACCGCAGCCCAATTCCAGGAAGGATTCGCCCGTGGGGGCGGGCATGGAGAGCTCCTGAAAATACTGCACGGCCTTCTTGAGGAATGGGAGGGCCTTGGCCGTTTCCTCGCGGCACAAGTGGTAGCGCCCCAGCTCGAGGTACAGGCGGGCGAAATAGGGTTGCGGCACGAGCGATTCGGTCGGCAGGGTGCTGCCGGCCGCGAGCTTGTCGGCGCCCGCGACGTCTCCCTTGAGGAGGTGAAATCGGAGCCGGCAGGCGAACAGGATGTAGTGGAGCCTGAGGCGCCGCTCCTCGGGAAGCTCGGCCGGGCGGAGGTACCGCTCGGGCGTGAGGAAAAATTCCGCCTGCGGCAGGAGCCGGGCGTCCAAATAGTGGTTGATGACCGGTACCAGGTGGTCGACGACGACGTCGGCGGCTTCAAGCGAGGCCAGGAAACGGAAGCAGCGTGCGGCGCGGGAAGGGAGGAATTGAGGCAAGTGCTCGCGCACATAGGCGCGCATCTGGTCCTCCAGGTATTTGACCTTCTGGGCCGAAAGGCGGCGAAGCACTCCGCGCAGCAGGGCCGAGAAGCGCGGCCGTTCGTTGCCGAAGAAGAGCTCCATGCTGCGCAGGTAGGCGATCTGCTCCTCCACTTTTTTGGGCGTCAGGCCGATGACGGTGAAAAAATCGAGAAGCTCCCCGTGGAAAAAAAATCCGCCCAGGCTGTATCCGACGAAGAGAACCGTCCGCGCCTCCTCCTTCAGCGACCGTATGATGACGACGGTCGCCGTCCGCTGCCGTACGGGAATCTTCACGGCGAGCTCTTTCCGCGGCGCCCAGGCGAAACGGGTTCCGTCCTGCACGATCTTCCGGTTGAGGCGAAGGTAATAAATGAGATGCAGGAGCGCGCCGTACCGGCCCCGCGACAAGCGTTGCACCGTCTCCACCACCTTGCGGGGAACCGCCACACCGGGATAAAGAGCGGTGAAGCAGAGCCGCGTCTCCTGGAGTCCGAACGGTTTGATGTTGATCCGGACCCGGGCGTAGCCGCGGAAGACCGCCGGCGCCTGCCGGCGGGTGGAGACGAGCACGATGGCGATGCGGAAGCGGCGGCTTAAATCGTCGCAGACGGTTTTCAGCCTTTCCGCCACTGAAGAAGCGAGGCGCTCCGGTTTCCGGAAAAGCATGATGCCGGGAAGGCGGTGCTCGGCCATGAGACGGAAATACGCGGTCAGGTAGAGGTGATACACGATGAAGAAATCCTCTTCGCTGCGATCGCCGGAAACGGGCTTCCCGCCAAGGAGCGTCAGGAGGAAGCTTTCGTAGGATTTCCAGATCCGCCGTTCGTGCGTCTCGAGGTACTGCGGCACCCTCTTGAGAAATCCTTCGCGGACGGCCTTGAGACTTTCCACGAGCGGGGAAACGCTCGACATGGCGGAATTCCCTTTTCCGACGACCTGCACGAGCGCGGCCCGTTCCTTCCCAAGCACCGAGAGCAAGGATGCGGAGACGATTTCCTCCAGGGCGCAGTCGAACGGTCCGGCCACGAACGCGAGCGCAGGATAACGCTTCGTTTTCGTAAACCAGATAAGCAGCAGCTGCGCCAGACGCTTGATGGCCCTTTTTCTCACCCGGGGAACGTAGGAAATGACGTTATACGACGGTTCGACTTTTCTGCTTTCAACGATCCGCGCGTACGAATCGCCGGGCTCAAAATGGGCGTGCTGCTTGAAAAAATCGGTTTCGCGATTGTGGACCCACAATCCCTCGCCCTCGAGAATCTCGAGGAAGGCTCCCGCGAACCGCGCTTCGACGTTGGCCGGCCGGGCATCCGCCATCGAGGAGAGGAGCAGGTTATACCCATACAGCTCGTCCCGGAACTCGGCCACGGTCGCGGCCAGTTGGAAGGCGGCGTCAAGAACGTCCTTGGGGTCGGCGTTGCTCTCCTCCCCCATGGCGTAGAGAGAGAGCCCGGCCCGCTTCTTGAACAATCCGACATTGTTCTGTTTCACGACGCCGTCCATCTTCGCTTCGAGTGTCCGGATCATCCCCGGGTTGCAGACAATGAGTTGCTTATAGTGATCGATTTCCAACCCGAGGTAGAGCATGATCATTTTTAGCAAAATTCAGCTTTTTTTTCAAATGGGCATGCGAAAAAACGATCTGAAAACCCTTTTTTGGTTTCGCGGCTTGACTTTTTCACGGAAAAGGACGAAAAATACTATGAGCGGGTTTTAGTACGATTTTTCGGATCAAATAGCGATATGGAAAACATTCCGAACCCATTTCTATACCTCACCTCCACTACACTGGCCGTGGCGCTTTTCCTTTGGCTGCTCTATCACTACATAAAAAAGCGCACGCTGAACCCGGCCCTCAAGGCCCTGGGCCGGCTGATCCCGCTTTTCCTTGTCCGGGAAGGACTCGCGTCGGTTTTTCTGTTTATCCGGGCCTTTACGCCCCTGCCCTGGGCGGTCCTGGATCTTATTTTCTTCCTGACGGACAGCCTGGCCATTCTTTTCCTGGTTCTCTGGACCGCGAAGTACAGCGGGCGGAAGGCGTTCGCCGTACCGTTCATCCTCATAAATATTCTTGTCGCTTTTTTTCTCGGCCTCGCCTTGGCGATCAACCTGTTTCCCAAGGAATCCGGCTGGGTGCCGCGGCTCATCCCCTGGACGGTTCTCCTCGGCGACTGGATCGCCTTCGCGATCATGCTCGGCGCCATCACCGAATTCAACACGCCCAATTCCGGACACCTGATCGAGCTGCGCGCCCGACTCACTCAGATACCGATCGCGGTCACGACCGCGGCCGCCCTCCTTTTCGGCGTCATCAATTTCGATTACGACCACCCGTTCATCAAATACATATTCCTGCCGCTCACCTACGGCGCCTACGTCTATCTTTTTTACAAATACGTCGTCATTCACGAAACCGACGAGGAACAGCGCATCGGCTTCCTCGAGAAGGACATCAATTCGCTGTTCGATTTCATGTCCAACTTGGGGAGCGCCATTTCGGAAAAGTTCGATCCCTCCCAGGTGCTCGACTTCATCACGTCCTCGGTCGTGAAGTCGACCAATGCCGACGCCGGGGCCATCATGCTCGTGGACGAGGCCGAAAACACCCTCAAGGTGGAGGCGGTCACCGGCGTCTTCCCGCCGCCGTACCCCGTGCCCGACATGGTGAAGGTGAAAATCGCGAGCATGCAAAATTACTTCAAGTCGATGCCCATTAAAATCGGCGAAACGATCCTCGGGGAGGTGGCCAAGACCGGCAAGCCGCTCTTCATCCGCAACACCCTGCAGGACGAGCGCATGAAACAGAACACCCAGAACGACACCCTCTTCGTGAGCTCGATCATCATCCTGCCGCTCATCGTGTCCAAGCGCATCATGGGGGTCATCGCCCTCCTGCGGCGCGACCGGCTGAAGCTGTTCACCGAGACCGACTACGATCACGTGAAAACCTTCGCCAATTACTCGTCCCTCACCCTCGACTTCCTCTTCACCTATTTGGAGCTCATCGAAAAGCGCGAATTGGAGAGGGAGCTCGGAATCGCGGCGGAAATCCAGCAGAAGCTCCTCCCGCGCAAGCTGCCGGAACTCAAGACCGCCACCATCGGCGCCTTCTCGATTCCCGCCAAGGGCGTCTCCGGCGACTACTACGATATCCTCCAGTTCACGGGCGGCCGCATCGGCCTGGTCATCTGCGACGTGGCCGGCAAGGGCGTGCCCGCCGCCCTCATCATGGTCATGATCCGGTCCATCCTTCACCTGATCACCTCGGCGGAGAAGGACGCCGCCAAGGTCATCACCTGGATCAACCGCGGTATCACCGGCAAAATCGACATCGACCGCTTCGCCACCATGAGTTTCATGACCTACAACGAATCCACAGGTGAGGTCATCTATTCGAACGCCGCCCACCACCCCTTATTGATTTTCAGGGCGAAAACTGCTACACTAGAGAATGTCGACACGGAAGGGTTGCCCATCGGCATCGAACGGACCGCCAAATACGGGCAGAAGCGCATCAAGCTGGGAAAGGGCGATGTCGTCGTTCTCTATACGGACGGCATTATCGAAGCCATGAACCAGACCGGCGAGCAGTACACATACGAGCGCTTCTCCAAGCTCATCCAAGAGAACTCGGGGCTGGCGACGGACGAAATCATAGCGAAGATCAAGGCGGACTTGAAGGCCTTTGTCGGTCCTGCGCCTCAGCACGACGATCAGACGCTGATGCTCATGAAAGTGAATTAATTCCGTTTCGAGGAGAGGTAAGCAATGGAATTGAAGGTTCGAAAATTCTCATCCACCTACATCATCGACGTCAACGGCGAGATGGACCTGTACAACTCCTACAAGCTCAAGGAACTCGTCCTAAAAATGATCGAAAAAAAGATCGACAAGTTCATCATCAACCTGGAAAACGTCGACTACATCGACTCGAGCGGCATCGGGGCGCTTATTTTCATCTGTTCGCACATAAAAAAGGTGAATATGAAGTTGCAGATCACCAACATTCACGGCTCGGTCAAAAAAGTCATCGAGCTCACCAAGCTGATGGGCTACTTCCCCATCTCGAACAACATCGATCAAGCCATTGCGAAAATTGAACAGAAACCCATGGAGGCCCAAGGATGAGTCAGGTCAAACTCCTGGAGGTCAATGAAAATTCAAAGCTCTTCGACAAGACCGGCATGTTTTTCAAGGAATTCGACAGCGATTTCCGCCAAATCCGCTACTACACCCTGCTCGTCGTCCAAAAAGCACCGACGGAAATCAAGGAAATCAACCTGCTTGAGCAGCAGATTTCCGAGATCATCAAGAACGCGGTGAAGCACGGCAACAAATGCGACCTGAAGAAGAAGGTCAAGGTGTGGTATTACTTCAGCAAGGACAAGGCGCACCTTATAGTCGAAGACGAGGGCGAGGGCTTCAAGGATCTGGAAGGCTGGAACGAATTCAACAAGAAACGGATTGAATGCTTCCTCAATCAGAACTTCGAGGAAATGGAAAAATACGTCTCCTACCGCACTTCCAAAAGCGACGACCACGATTCGGGAAACGCCATGTTCGCGGCGGTCGAATACTGGAACGGCGGCGTCGTGTTCAACAACAAGAAAAACTGCATCGCCGTGCTCAAGACGTTTCCGAAGAAGAAAAAGGGAATCGACATGGAGGACATGCAGTAATTTCGGTTTTAAGAAACCCGTTCAGCCCGTTCCCGCTCGCGCGGCGACGGGCTTTTTTTCGTGGTTCCCTTCTTTTTACGGCGGCGGGGCCAGGGGCGGCGGGGGCGAGCCCCCCTCCCAAGTTTTATGCGCTTCCTCGGAAAACGGCTTACCGTACAGGAACTCGTACAGGAAGGTGAAATCCCGCTCGGGCACGTCCATGAATTGGGCGGCGAAATAGGAACTGTCGGCGTCCTTGAACTTTCGCATGATGCGCGTGCCGAGGACGAGCTTCCGGCCCTCGATTTCAAGGTGCAGCCGGAGGTCGTGAAATAAATCTATTTTTCTCTCGAGCTCGGTCCCCCCCGCCGCGAAGAGCAGCCCCGAGGCGCTTATATCGATGACCGGAGCCGTGTGCTCGATTTGACCGCGGGCGTGCTCCAGGTAATACCCATTGATTTCAAGCGAATAACTCAGCACTCGCGAAAACTGGACGACTTCCTCGAGCAATTCCCGCCCGAACCGTTCCGTACGCGGGCGCGTGTTGACGAGGTGAATGTATCCGACCGCGTATTCATGGTAGAGGATGGGGCACATGAGTTCGGCCGTCACGCCGTTCTTCGCCTTCATCGCCGTCAGGTTCGTCGCCTCGCTCCGAACGAGGTACGGCGGCGTCCCGGTCACGGCCAAAAAATCCTCCACCTCGCGTTTCACGATAATGTTCCCGGAAAAACCGGGATCATTGAGGGGCAGGTCCTCTGCCGTGGACGGTATCCACAGCGCCTTGCCGAGCTTGACCGTGAGTCGCTCCTCGAAGGTGGCGGGGGTCCTATCGCGGTACATGACGATTGTAAGGTCGCTGATCCGGCCCTGGAGGGAGGTCCGGAAGGCGGCGGTCATGTCGCCGATGCGCGAGGGATTGAAGGAGGAAGAGTACTCCGGCGCTTCGACAAGCGTAAACGTATCGGTTTTGGGGAAATCGAGCTCCACCTTGTCGCCCTCGAACATGAAGAAAAGCTTTATCCCCGCGAGCTTGATCCGTTCGTATTTCCGCTGGGGGTCGCGGTAAATGGACTTCGGATTCCCGACCTCGAGGCCCTTTTCGGTTCGGGCCAGCACCTGCGAGTCGAACGTGTAATAACTGTTCTGAAAGTCGAAAAATACGCGGATGCGCTCTTTTCGCTCGAACGCGTTCTGCCCCGGTTCGGCCTGGGCCAGGGTGATGGATTCGTCCGCGAGGGAATCGATCATGAAGGGCGATTCTTTTTTATCGCCGTGCACGCTCACGACGGTCCCCTGCTGCTGCAACCGGCTGAGGATGAATTCCTTTTCGATCCTGTTTACCTGTACGCCCATGACGTCGTCCTTTGGCGGTCCGGTCGTCCCCCGCGTCCGGCGCGCGAAGCCGAACCATGGCGCGGCGCCGCCGGCGGGCTTGTGCCGCACGCGCTTCCCCGCGCCGCGCAGCAGCGCATTTTCGGCTTTCACGTCCGAATATAAACGTACGTACCTAAAGTCTCGGCCTTTTCGAAACGAAGCCTGACAGGCATCTGGCAGGCTGTTGAAAATGCTCGAGGTTTTCAACAACCTGCTAGTGGTCTTTCAGCAGAAAACGGTAGCTTCCGGGAACGAACGGTTCTTTCGATTTTTCGTACTTCTTCGCCAGGAGCGTGAACCCGGCCTGGAGATCCTTCACCAACCATGCATCCTCGATTTTCTTCACGTATATCTCGCCGGTGGTGATCCCCTCGCCCCGGTACAGGCGGAGACCGGCCCGGATCTCGTCGTCGCGCTCGAAGGAAATTTTTCCGATCCTGTACCGCTCGGGCACGTAGCCCTGCGAAAGCGGATACGATATGACGGATTTGATCTCGGCCCTGACGGCCGGGATCACGAGCGCGTCATCGATTTTTTTCTTCGCGAGGCCGTCCAGAAAGGCGCGGATGGTTCCGATCGCGCGGATGTAATCGCGCGTGGCGGACACCCCGTCCTGAAGCGGCCCGATTTTAAAATCTTCCGGCATGAGTCGCTGCTGCGGGTAATAGGCGAAGAGGCCGGCCTCATTGGTCAGAGTGCGGGACGGGCCCGGACTCGGACTTGACACCGGCGAAGGGCTGGGCGAAAGACGGATCACCTTCCCTTGCTCGCCGCTCCGCGGCGGCGGCAGGGTCGGTTTCTGAAACGCATTTTTCCGCTGCTCGGGCGAAAGATTTGTCGCGGGCCGCTGACTCGGGCTCCTGCTCGGACTCTGAGTCGGACTGGGAGCCGCGGACGGCGTCACTTCAATCATCGGTGTCGAAGGCGATGAGTTTTCCTTGATACAGGCGGCGCAGAATAGGGCGGCGCCGATGAAGGCGATTCCCGCCGCGCACCCGGCCATCGTTATTCGCATCCGTATCGGCCTTTCACCCTTTCCGCGCCTCAAGGCACAGTCCTTGGCGCAGTTTCTTTCAGCTGAAAGTATAGCCGAAGGCCATTGGTTTGTCCATCATCCGGTCGGGGGGGAATATTTTCTCTTGAGCAGGAAAGGTCCGAGCGCGTCGATGATTTTGGAGAAGCACAACTCGGCCAAAGGCACTGCGGCGTATATCCACGGCAGGTAGGCCTTCTTGCGAGGCCGACGGATGAGGGCGAGGACCCGCCTCGCCACCGCCTCGGGCGAGATGCCGAGTCCTCCTCCCGGAATGGCGACGGAGTGATGGCCGGCGGCGGCAGAGGTAAAAAAACCGGTTTTAACCGGCCCCGGCTTCACCAGGCTTACATGAACGGCGGAACCGCGCGTTTCCCGGTAAAGACTCGTCGTGAAATTATCAATAAAGGCCTTCGTGGCGCTGTAGAGGGCGATACCCTGGGCCGGCAGGTCGGCCGCTATCGAGCCGATGTTGATGATCTGCCCGGCGTTCCGATCAAGCATTTCTCCGAGCAGCGCGAGCGTCAGGTGGACCGTCGCGCCGACGTTGAGTCTGATCATCTCGTCCGCCGTCGCCCAACTCATCCGGTGGCCGTAGCCGTACCACCCGAAGCCGGCGTTGTTGACGAGCACGTCGACGCCGCCCACGGCCCGGCGCGCCTCCGCAAGCAGCCGTTCCCGCTCCTCCGGCCGGGTCAGGTCCGCGCTCACCGCCCACGCCCGTCCTCCGGCGCCGACGATTTTACGCTCGATCGCCCCCAGCTTTGCCTCGCGCCGGGCGGTGAGCACGACGCACGCCCCGGCGCGGGCAAGCTCCCGGGCTATGCACTCCCCGATACCCGACGAGGCGCCGGTGACGAGAATTCTTTTCCCTTTTATATCCATAAAGCATGCAACCTTTCTATCATATCTATTAACGAATACTTATTCGTTTTTAACAATATACGATTCTATCTTTACATCGTCAAGCGACACTCGCCGCGCGCGCTGTTCGCCCCACGCACCGTATAAAAAACGCGAAAAACACGGCGATCACGAAAAAAAAAGGGAGGATTTGCTGCAAAAAAAATCTCTCTGTGCATTGTTTCTCACTTTTTTTCTTTTTCATCTTTCGCATTCTTCGTGGTGAAATAATCTCACGTTTGAAACTGATTCCGCGTAAGTCAATCGCCTTGCACTCCCATCGCCGGCATGGTATCATGCGGTCCAAAAGCGGCGCACGACCGGACCGATCGCGCGCTGCGCATGAACGGAGAAATGGAAGATCGTATGCCCGCCGCCGTCAAAGGATCCGCACCGCTCTACTCGGTAATCGTGCCCGCCTACAATGAGCAGGAGGTGCTCGGGGTGTGTCACGCGGAGCTGCGCGGGGTGATGGACGCGACCGGCAAACCCTACGAAATCATCTTCGTCGACGACGGGAGCACGGACCGGACGCCGGAGATCATCGCCACGCTCGCCCGCCACGACCGCCGCGTCCGAGCGATCGGCCTGTCGCGCAACTTCGGGCACCAGGTCGCCATCACCGCCGGACTCGACTTCGCCCGCGGCCAGGCCGTGATCGTGATCGACGCCGATCTCCAGGACCCGCCATCCGTCATCCCGAAGCTGATCGCGCGCTGGGAGCAAGGATGGGAGGTCGTCTACGGCAGGCGCACCCGACGAGAGTCCGAATCCGTTTTCAAACGCGGCTCGGCCTGGCTGTTCTACCGTTTCCTCAGGTTCCTGGCCGGCGTCCCCATCCCCCCGGACGCGGGCGATTTCCGGCTCATCGACCGCAAGGTCTGCGAGGCGCTCAAAGCCATGCCCGAGCGCCACCGCTTCGTGCGCGGCCTCGTCAGCTGGAGCGGTTTCAGGCAATGCGAGGTGCCCTACGAGCGGCGCCCGCGCCGCGCGGGCACAAGCAAATACCCGCTCTTGAAAATGATCGCCTTCGCCATGGACGCCGTCACGTCGTTCTCGCACAAGCCGCTGCGGGCGGCCACCTTTCTGGGATTGGCGGCATCGGCGGGCGGATTCGCCTATCTCCTCTACAGCATCATACGTTACGCGGCCGGTCTGGCGGTCGAAGGCTGGACGTCGCTCGTCGCCCTGCTCATCATCTTCAACGGCATCCTTTTTCTCGTCATCGGCATCATGGGTGAATACCTCGGCCGGATCTACGACGAGGTGAAGGCGCGGCCGCTCTACATCGTGGGCCGAACGATAGGGATCGAAAATAAGACGTCCGGAACCGCCCGAAAGAGAACCAGATAAGCCCCAATCCACCCGTTTTCCCGCCCTGCTGGTGAGCTTCCTCACCTTGCTGAAATTGCCTTTTAGGTGTCTGCTTCTCGCCTGCGGACCCCGGCCGCCCGCACCCTCCGGGCTTCCCGAGCCCGTCGGGACTCGGGCGCCTTCGGCCGCGCCCGCCCCTCCGCCGTCCGGTGTGGTGGACATGAAGGAGGTTATTCCCGGGGTCGAGCTCGACGTGCGGTACGCGACCGTGAACAATTTCACCGGTCCCGCGCTCGACGTCGAGATCCGCTGATTGTTTTTGCTCCGGCCGGGACTGGGAATCGCGGACGCGTTGTATTATACTTATATGGGGGGGAGACGGAGGTTCGATGGGCTTCAACCGGAGGAAAAATCCGAAGAGAACTGCAATCATTCGCGCCTTGTTCCGCGCTCTCGCGGTCGCCCTTCTCGCGTTTTCTCTATCCTGCCAGACTCCACCCAAGAAGGCGAACCGCACCACGTCCTCCGGCCATACCTCCCAAGCCCGGGGGGGCGGCATCGATCTTTTTTCCGCGTCGGCCGAGCCGTTTGGGACCGATCCGCGGGCGAGCCGCCCCGCTCTGGTATCCGGCACCGTGTTTGCGGTCGCCGGCGGGGCGGCCGTGCTGCTCTCGGGTGCGGTCATGGTGAGCGCCGCGCGCGCCGGAAGGGCGAGGGCCCCGCGGCGCTCCAGACCGCGCCGCGCCGCCTGAGCCGTCCGCCGCATACGAAATCTTCCCCGCTCTTTCATAAAAATACGATTTAGATTACATACGCCTTTCCGAATTTTAACAGGAAAATCGATCAATGGAGCGTAGTCCCGCCGGGGAAAGGACGGGAAAAAAACAGTTTTGAGGTGTCATTTTTCCCGTGTTCGGGTGTTTCAGTATATAGGAAGCCCGTCATTCGACGTACGAAGATTGCAGGAAAACGAATGACACCCGGGTGCGACCGTCGAGGCCGCACCGCTGCTTACCTCATCATTTTTTCTTTGCCTTCGGCCCCGCCACTAGCCCGGCGGGGCTCTTTTTTTCTGGAAAAATCGCCCCAATAACCTATATTTAATGTAGCAAGACATTTCTAGGAGGAACCATGAAACAAACCTTGTTAAAAAAAGCGGCGATGATGCTTATTGCATGCGCCCTGCCGTTGCTTTCGAGCTGTGATTTATTTCCAGGGGCGAACGCGATTTTGGTGACGGCGGTGGTCACGGGCATACACGAGCCTACTGATTATGCGGCGGCACTCATTATACTTTCTGACGACGGGGCCGCTCTCTCAGGAGCAGATGTAACAATAGATGTGAATGATAGCGGTTTTCCTGTATCGATTCCGGAATCAGGAACGGCCGGGACATATTCAAAGAAAGATCTATCAGCACTTCTTACCGGTGACACTATTACGTTAAGGATACAGATCCCTTCAAGTAATATAGATATCACTAAATCTTTGGATTTGCCCGCAATGGCTACTGTTTCGAGTCCAAACGATGTCGATTCATATTCAGTTTCCCTTGATACCCCCGTCGCTTGGATTGAAGCGCCCTCGTTAACGAATCCCATTCAAGTCTACGTTCCGGGGTGGGACCCCTCACATACTCTCCAATTCACGCAAAGCGGCGCTGATTATTTGGAAACGATAACGGATTCAGGAACAACTTCTACCACTATCCCGGCTGATACGCTTGTATCCAATCATACCGATATCTTACCGGTAAATGTCGCCCGCATGAATATTCAAATCCTATTGGGGAGCGATTTCGAATTTGGTTCCGCTTTCAGCGTCGGGGATGAGGACACAATCCTCATCACTACGATTCCATAAGAATAGGTCTAGCTGATGAAGCACCCCACCCGCCTGAGGTGGGGTGCCTTTTTGAAATAATAATCACAATTTTTCTTCCTCTCCGTGCCCAATAAAAAAGACTCATCGCCCGACCACCCCGTGATTGCGGTCCCGATCGCTTTCTGCTACACTACCGCATGCGCTCATTGCTCTTCGGCGCGGCTTTTTTCGCCGCGGTCCTGCCGCTCTTCGCCCAGGAGACGGCGGAGGCGCCGGCCGACAGGAACAGAATCATCCTCGCGCCCGTCGTGAGCCTGACGGACAACCTCGAATTCCAGTACCTGAAGGGCACGATCTACAACGTGCTCCTCATCAACCTGAAGCGGCAGGAGCGCATCGCCGTGGTGAACGAGGAACCGGGCGCGGCCGGAGCCGCCTTCGACGGCGAAGGCGGCCTGGAGGCCTTCCTCGACTCGCTGGCCCGCGCCTTTCCGGGCGCGAGCGCCATCATCGCCGAGTACTACGTCGCCAGGGCTTCCCTCCACATCCTCGTCAACGTCTGGGACGTGTCGACCCGGCGCGTCAAGAACACCTTCCTCGAGACCATGCCGGCCGACCTCGACCTGCTCGCGAACATAGAGAAGATGTCGGCCAACATCGCCGAGTCCGTGGCCCGCGACCTCCCGCCCACCGAGCGGGAGGCCCTCTTCAACAAGGAAGTGGCGGCGAGCCTGCGGAAGAAAATCGACGAGGAAGACCGGTTCGTGGAGGCGATTTTCTCGCGGCGCCACGAGCTCGCCCTGGTCCCGCTCAGCGGGCTGGGGCTCGGCCGGACCGTCGTGTCCTGGACCGCGACCGGGCCGCTCGTTTCGCCCCTGCTTTCCCTGGGATACACCTACTCCCTGGGCGGCCTCTGGCACGGCCGGCTCAACCTCGAGTACCTCGGGCTCGATCTCGCCACCGCGCCCGGCACACGCCAGGAAGTCACGCTGGAGGCGCTCGTCGGAATCGAGCAGCGGTCGTCCTTCGCCTTTTCCGTCGACGCAGGAATCGCCCTCATCTACGACTACAACCGGGAGAGCGCCGCGCTCGCGTACACAGAAGGCGCCGCCACCGTGTACCCGGAAGTGGAGCGCCTCTCGCTTTCCATCCCCGTCGCGCTCGGCTTTACGGTGTACCTTTCGCAGGCCTTCTTCGTCCATATCGGCTTCAAGTACCACGGCCTCACCTTCACCTTCGAGCCGCTGGCGTACGGCACGTACGACGTCGGCGCCTCGAGCTTCCTGTACCGCGACGGCTTTTCGGCCTGGAATTTCGCCTGCCTGTCGATTTTCGTGCAGGCGGGGGTGAGGCTCTGAGCATGGCGGCGATTGTCCGGAGCGCGGCGGGCAGGCGGCTGGGCGCGGCGTTGCTTTTTTCCCTGTGCGCCGCGCTTCCCCTCCGGGCCCAGAACGAGCCGCTCCTCCTCGTCGCCGATCTCGAATACTCGGGTGTGGGCGACCGCCGGATGAAGCTCCTCGTCGACCTGCTCTCCTACATGATTTTCGAAAACGGGTCCTACCAGGTCATGAATCGATACGAGCGGAACAAGCTGCTGCGGGGATTCGGCTACGGCCAGACCAACCTGAACGACCGCGCGGTCTACCTCGAGGCCGCGGAGCTGCTCCGCGCGCGCTACATCGTCACGGGAAGCCTCCTGCCCGCAGCCGGCGGCGTGTCGCTCTCGCTCTCGCTCTGGGATGTGGACTCGGGCGCCCTGGTAAAAACGGCGTCCTTCGGCTTTCCCGGCTTCACCGAGCTTGTGGCAGGTTCGCGCGAAGTGATCGAAGGGCTGATCGGGAAGCCTGAAACGGCAGCCGGGGGCCGGACCGCTTCAGGGTTGTCCGAGACGCTCTACGTGACGCGCATCCGCGAGCGCATCCTCGTCGCCCTGCCCGACCCGCCGCTCGACGAGACCGCCGCCGCGGCCCGCCTGCTCACGGCGGACGCCGCGGCCCGGCTGAACCGGGACGAACGGTTCTCGATTTCCTTCACCTCGGTGTCGTACGACACGGCGCGTCCGGATCCCGGCGCGCTCGCCCCGGTCCTCGCCGCGCGGGACTGCCACAGCCTGGCCCTCGTCGCCCGCGAAAAGAACGATTTCTTTCTCCGCCTGTACAACCCCGACGACACCGTGCGGCTCGAGCTGCCGCTTTCCTTCCGGCTGGCGCGCTCGCGGGAAGCCGAACGCTTCGAGCGCGAATTCCGGGAGACGGTGAGCCCCTTCCCGGCCGTCCTTCTCGCAGCCGAGCTCGAGCGGGAAATCGAGATCAAGGAAAAACTGGACACGCTGCTCTTCAACGAGAAATTCCTCGCGCGGCGCTTCACGGCCGAACTGCACACGAGCACGCTCAAACCGGCGCTCGCCGGGATCTACCAACCGCTTCTCAACATCCTTTCCATCGAGGCCGACGCATACTGGTATTACGGCCGGGTGTTCGGCATCGGCGTCGGGTACGCCTTCTCCCTCGGCTACCCCGCCACCATCGACAACCGGTTCGCCTCCTGCCCCCTCATCCGGCAGCATGAATTCCGCTTCATTCCCTTGAGCTTCCGGACCCCGGGGCAGATCAGTATTCTCTTCAATTTCATCACCGCGCTCAATCTGCAGAACGCCTACCGGATAGACACGAGCGGGCCCGATCCCGCCTTCACCGACGAGACGCCGCTTCTGTTTTTCAAAACGGCGATCAACATGGGGTTGTGCTTCAGCGTCAACGACGATGTGTCCGTCACCGTTGACCTGGCGACATTGTGCTACATCTTTCCCCTGAACCAGGGAACGATGACGAACACCGGGACCAACTTCTCCGGCGCGTTCGGCGGGCTGGGCGTCATGGTTCGTTTTTGACGATGCGATACACGGTGCCGGAATTCCCGACGGCGTAGAGCGCGCCGCCGTGCACGAACGGCGCGGTGTAGAACGCCTCCCCGGACTTGACGGCGATCTCTTCCGCCTTTTTCCCGCGCGCAAGGTCGACCGCCAGAATCGATCCCCGGTCGGTCGGCGCGTACACCATGCCGCCGGCGGGGCACAGGCCGACGTTGCGCCATTGCCGCGACGTCAATTGCCTTTCGAAGAGCCGGCCGACGACACTCACCCGGCCGCTTGTGGTATCAAGCTCGAAGAGCCTGCCGTCCGAGTACACGCCGAACAGTAGATCACCGATCGCCAGGAAATCCGCCTTCAGGGCGGCGGCCAGCCGCCAGCGCCCGGTTTCACGTCCGGCCGCGTCGAGGCGGAGGAGGTATGGATGCGACGATTCGACAACCGCGACCAGAACCGATCCCCTCGAGAGGGCCGGGTTGACGGCCGTGTTCCCTTTGAGGCGGGTCTTAAAGAGAATCGTCCCCTGAGTGTTGACGCCGGAGACGTAGGTTTCGTAATAGGATCCGAGGTACAGGATGCCGTCCGTCGCGAGCGGCGCCACGGGAAAAGGCTCCTTGACCAGCAGGCGCAGGTTCTCAGGCCCGGCGTCGGGTTCCAGGGCGTAATACCCATGGTTCTGAACGGGCAGGACGAGCCGATCTCCCCACACGGCCGGCATGAAGTTATGATCGATGCTCCCGTCGGACGGAAGCGTGACGGTGACGGAGTCCGCAAGAGTCGCGGCGTCCACAAGAACGACGGCGCCGGGCACCGCGAACCCGATGCGTCTCCCCGCCGCGAACGGGCGCGTCATGAACAAAGCCCGGCTCACAAGGCCGCGACGCTTGACGATCCCGCCCGCTTCCAGCGTAAAGACATCCTTGTGATTCACGAAAAACACGCGTCCGGCGGCTTCGGCGACGCCGTAAAACCGTACGCCTTCCTCCCCCGGATTTACGCCCGCGATGCCGCCGACATCGGTGATGGTATAGGGCGAGATGACTTTTGCGGCGCCGCTCCTCCGCTCCTCCCCGGTCGAGGACACCCCTTCTCCCAATGAGAGCTCTTTGACGAAATCGGTTCGCGGGAGGCCCCGGCGAAGGGCCGAATCGAGGTCTTTCTCCGCGGGGCTCAAAGTCCGGTCGACGGTCCAGGTTCCGTCCGGCCTGACTTCCGCCTTCGCGCCGGCGGGCAGGGAGAAGAGGACCCGTTCGGCCCCGACTTCGACCGTGCCGGCCTCGATGCGCCCGTCGTAACAGATGAGGCGAACCACCCGCTCTCCGTCGACGGAAAAATACACCCGCGTTCCCTTCAGGGTGAAGACGAAGGCGTCGATCGAAACAGCGACGCGGCCGCCTTCCCTGCCCGGGGCGCGCTTGTCGATGTACAACGATCCCCGGTCGAGACGCAGGGACAGATCGGGCCCTGATTCGGCAAAGCCTTCAATCTCAAGCGTCGAACGGGAAAAGAGCTGAATGTCGATCCGGTCTTTGCGTTCCAGCGCCGGCTGCTCCCCGGGTCCGGTGCGCAGCACATCGTGCTCACGGACGACGTCGCCGAAGCGCAGCGGCGCCGCCCGTCCTTCCACCGAACCGCCTTTGTCCGAAACGGCGACGAGCGGAACCGCCCCCGGAGACGGGAAAAACAGGATCCCGGCCAGCACAAGGCCGAGCGGAACCGCGACGATGACGATCGCCACCGCGGCCAAGGCCGGCGAATAACGAAAAACGCGGAAAAACGAGGGGCGAGGCTTGGCGGCCGTCTTTTCGCGGATGACGGCCAGCACCCGCTTCTCCGCTTTCTTCGGCACGGGCTTGAAATCGCCCCCTATTCGAACAAGTTCCCCGGTTCTCCTCTCGTCTGAGCGTCTACGATGCATGGATTCCCCCCCCCATCATCCCGGCCTTTTTTTTGCACATCGCGATTTTTATTTCAAATTCATTGCGCGCCCGGTACAGCATGCCCTCGATCGCTTTTTCGGATCGTCCCAAGGCGCCGGCGATGTCCCTGACGCCCCGCTTCTCGATATACATAAGCCTGAGCACCTCCTGGTCCCTCGGCTTCAGGGCGGTAAACGCCTCTCCCACGACCGCGGCGTCCGCGCACTCAACATACCCGGCCGCGGGGTCCCGTCCCAATCCCTTGGAATCGGCCAGCGCATCGACCGGATGTCCGGCTCGCCACTCGGTCTCTTTTGTACGCGCCCGATAATGATCCACCACCTTTGACTTGGCGATCCGCATGAGCCACCCCTCAACGTTGTGGAGCGGCGTCAGGGAGCCCGAGTAGTCGATCGCGTCGGAAAACACCTCCGAAAGAATGTCTTCGGCCGCGTCCGCATGACGCCCGACCCGATTGAGAATATAGTTATAAATCATCTTTCCCGTCACCTTGTACAGTTCCGTGAAGGCTTTTTCCTCCTTCCGCCTGAGACGGGCAATGAAGGCCGGATCGAATTTCATCCTCTCTATAATACACCGAAAAAAAGAACGAAATCACTCACTTTTTTTTGAATTTTACACCCTCCGCTAGTGCGAAAAAAAATCGATTTTTTAAAAATTTTTCGAGTGATTTTGCCCTTTTTTTCGCTGTAATCAATGACGGATGAATTGATTTCCGTGCCGTGATTTCAAAAGGCGGCATGGGAGCACCTCGCGCTTTCTTGGAAAGCGTCCAAATTTAGCCAGACAGGATGGTTCCTGTCGCAGAAGGAGTAGTATATGAAAAAAACAGCCAGGCAAGGCGGAATCGCGGTGCTGGGATTTCTCGCTATGACCGCGCTCTTTATGAGTTGCGGAGGCGTCATTCCGACCGGCGATTCGTCGGCCGAACAAGCTGCAACCGAAACCGCGACTCTTCAGGTAAGATTGGGTAACCTGGAGAATCTGACCGGCGGATCTCTCGCATTGACGTCTTCGAACCTGACGGTGACCTTACGAAACGCGGACCTGGCGGGTGAACCCGTCACCCAAACCGTCTGGGAAAAACCGGAAGAACTGTGTCTTGAGGCCGGCGCATCGTACTTCCCGCCCGTCGCCAAGTACGTCTCCCTGCCGGAAAACGGCGACAACCTCGAAATCGAACTGGTTTTCTCTGGACGGTGTCCTTACAACGATGAGAAGGGCGAGGTCCGTGGGAATTACATCGTCCCCATCGCGGATATCGGCCCCGGCATTAATTCGAATTCAACCTCCGACGGAGTATCCTCGCGCAAGATCTATTTCAAGGGCACCGTATTTCCGCCGTCCGTGCCGCTCCCGATCGTGCCTCAGTTGCCGCCGCTCCACAAGGTTTGCTTTATCGCCCCCACGAACGTGCTGGGGATTTACGTTGAAATCGCACTCCTGAATTGAAGACATCCGGGACGGCCTTGCCTCCCGGAAAAAATTCCTAGCCGGAAAGGCGGCGGCGGCAACGCCGACCGCCTTTCTTTTTTCGCGGCGTCGGGGATGGGGCGGGGTTTTCAGGCGGAAGCGGGAATGACGACCCGGAACACCGTTCGCGGCTTGCGCGTGAGCTTGAACGTGCCGTGGACTTGTTTGGTGAGGAGGCGCACAAGCTGGAGGCCCAGTCCGGGACTCGACTGCACATCGGCGTCCTCGGGAATGGTCCGTCCCGAATTGCTCACCTCGAGGAAATAATAGTTCTCTCTCTCGCGGAGCGTCACTTTAATCTCGCCGGACGCGCCGTCGGGAAAGCCGTGGAAGAAGGCGTTTGTGACGAGCTCATTGATGATGAGGCCGGCGGGAATGGCCGTATCGATGTCGAAATAAATGCTCTGCAGGTCGGTGGTGATCTTGATGCGGGCGAGGGCCTCCCGGTGAGCCTGCTGGAGATGGATGAGGAGCGATTTGATGTAATCTCCGAAATCGATTCTCGCGATGTCGTGCGACTGGTACAGCTTCTCGTGGATGAGCGCCATGGTCTTGATCCGGTTCTCGCTTTTCTTGAAGATGTCGATGAACCGTTCGTCGGTGAGGGTACCCGACTGCAGGCTGAGCAGGCTGGTGATGATCTGAAGGTTGTTCTTCACCCGGTGATGGATCTCGCGGAGGAGGATCTCCTTCTCCCGGAGACTCTTGATCTGCTCGGCCGTGTTCTTCTTCTCGGTGATGTCTTCCTGGATTGAAATGTAGTTCGTCACCACCCCATTGGGATCGCGCACCGCCGAGATCATCACCGAGGTCCAGTAATACGTCCCGTTCTTCTTCCGGTTGACGAGCTCGCCCGTCCACTCGCCGGCCGTGAGGAGCGCCTTTTTGATCTGGTCGTAGAATTCCTCGGGGTGATAGTGGGACTCGAGGACGCCCACTCGCTGCCCGATGATTTCCTGGGGAGAAAAGCCGGAATCGCGAATGAATTCCGGATTGATGTATTCGACGATGAAGTCGGCATCGGTAATGATGATGGAAACGGGCGTCTGGTCGACCGCCCAGAGGAGCTTGCGGAGGAATCCCTCGGCCTTTTTCCGGCGGCTGATGTCGCGGATGATGCCGATGGTTCCCAGAAACTGCTTCTCCCCGGTATTGTCGTCGATCTCGTAATAACCCCGGGCGGACAACTCACCGTACACGAGCCCCTCCGCGTCCGGCGGACCGGGACGGCCCGCCAGCCGCTTGGGGATGAGGCGGATTTCGCTCGTCTCCACGAGCCGGGGACGGGTGCGCCGGTCGTCGAAAAAAACCCGCGGCCCCGAGGCATCGGCCTCCCTGTCGACAGTAAGGCGGCTCAAGACGGCGGCGTCACCGGGGTGGACGATGTCGCTGAAGTGCCTGCCGAGCAGTTCCTTGGGCGAATAGCCGAGGATGGCGACGGCGCTTCCCAGGAACTGGAAAATTCCGTCCGGATCGATCTGGTAAATAATGTCGGGAATGGTGTTGATGAGCTCGCGATAGTGCCTGAGACTCTCGAACCTCATACCCGAGCCCATCCCAGTCGGCGGGGCCGTCGTCTCACGCCGCTAGCCTCGTTCGGCGAGCGGGACATAGTTTCTCTTCTCAGCCACGCTCTTGAAGGCCGGCCGCATGATCCGGCCGCCGCTCGTCAGTTCCTCCAGACGGTGGGCCGTCCAGCCCGCGACCCGGGCGATGGCGAAGAGCGAGGTGAACAACTCCTGGGGAATACCGAGCATCCGGTAGACGAAACCGGAATAGAAATCGACATTGACCGACACCGGCTTTTTCGCGTCCTTGAGCTCGGCGAAAACGATCGGGGCGAGGGTTTCCACGAGCTCGTACAGGTGGAACTCGTCCTCGCACCCCTTTTCTTTCGCGAGATCCCGCGCCTTGGCCTTGAGGAGTGCGGCGCGCGGATCGGAAAGCGTATAGACCGCGTGGCCGATACCGTAAATGAGACCGGTGCGGTCGTACACTTCCTTGCGCAGGACGCGGCGCAGATATTCCTTCACCTGTTCCTCGCGCTCCCAGTCGCGGACGTTCTGCTTGAGGTCGTCCATCATTTCGGTGACTTTGATGTTGGCGCCGCCGTGTTTGGGACCCTTGAGCGATCCCACCCCCGCCGCGATCGCCGAGTAGACGTCGGTACCCGAGGAGGTCACCACGTGCACGGTGAAAGCCGAGTTGTTGCCTCCGCCGTGCTCGGCGTGAAGCACGAGGCAGAGGTCGAGAATTTCCTCTTCAAGGAGGGTGAATTCGCTGGTGGCCCGGATGAGGTGAAGGAAATTACCGGCCGTCGACAAGCCGGGCTTGACGTTGTGCAGAAACAGGCTCCGTCCCTCGTGGTAATGAGCCTTGGCCTGGTAGGCGTACGCCGTCATGGTCGGGAAACGGGCGATCAGCTCCATGCCCTGCCGCAGGTTGTTCGGGATGTCCGGGTCGTCGGCCTTGGCGTCGTACGAGTAGGACGCCAGGACGCAGCGGGCCAGCTTGTTCATGATGTCGCGACTGGGAGCCTTGAGAATCATGTTTTCCGTAAATCCCGGGGGAAGATCTCGCACGCTGTCGAGGGCGGATCGGAATTCAGCGAGCTCGGCGGCCGTGGGGAGCGAGCCGAACAGGAGAAGGAAGGCGGTCTCCTCGTAACCTGTCCGCTTATCCGCCTGGAATCCCCGGACGAGATCCTCGACGTCGATCCCCCGGTAGGAGAGCTTTCCGGGGACACTCACGCGTTCCCCTTCGTCCATGATATACCCGTGGACGTTCCCGATGGTCGTCAGTCCGACCAGCACGCCGGTGCCGTCGGCATTGCGCAGGCCGCGCTTGACGTTATACCGAGCGTAGTCCGCGGGCGTGATCTTGTCCATCTCGAGGGCTTTCGCACTGTAGCGGGCGACGAAGTTTTCGATGAGGTGTTCTTCGGTGACCTTCGCCATCATCCCATGAATCCTTTCGCCCGGCGGATTGATTATTTTACCAAAAAATTATATCTATTAATGGCCGCTTTGGCAATCAGCCATTCATGGAGCGCAGAATCATGTTTTTCAGCTATTCCCTCATCATGGGGGTCATCGTGCACATCGCCTGCCAGGTCTTCAAGGTGATTTTCTATTCCCTGAAGAATAAGCGGCTCGGATTTCATTACCTGCTCTCGGCCGGGGGAATGCCTTCCACGCATTCGGCCTTTACGGCCACGGTCTCCCTCTCTCTCGGACTGACGCGGGGATTCGATTCGGAGTATTTCGCGATCGCCGCCGCATTGACGGCCATCGTCGTCTATGACGCCTTCCGGCTCCGCGGCGCGGTGCAGACCCACTCGAACATCCTTCTCAAGCTGGCCGCGAAGCTTCCGAAAAAAGAGCGCGAGAAGATACCGCTCATGGTGGGCCACACGTTCGGCGAAATCGTGGTCGGTCTCGTCATCGCCGCCGCGGCGAGCGCCGCCGGGTTTCTCGTCAAGACAGCGGCCGGATTGTAGCGCCTGGAGAAAGGAAAGAAATTGAACCATGGCCCGCGCACTTTTTGAAGAAGATCCCGGCTTGAACGACCGTCGGCGCAGCCGGCTGTGCCTTGTGCTCAATGGCGCGACGCTCGCCCAGGACATCGAGCTGCTCGACCGGTACCGGGACAAGGTCGACCTCGTGGAAGTGCGCGCCGATTTCCTCACTCCGGAGGAGCTTTCCGCCCTCGACCGGTTCCCGAGTTTTTTTGATCGTCCCGCCATCCTTACCGTCCGCCGCGTTTGCGACGGCGGCTCGTTCCGGGGGTCGGAGGCCGAGCGCAGCGCGCTCTACCGGCGGGCGAGCGGCGGCGACTGGGCCGCCGTCGACCTCGAAACCGACTTCACCGACCGCGAGCTCGCTTCCGAGTTCGGCCGGCGCGGCGTCCGCATCATCAGGTCGTTTCACGACTTTTCGGGAGTCCCGTCCGATCTCGTCGAGCGGGTGCGGCAGGTGGCGCCCGGGGAGCTCCCCAAGGCGGCGGTCATGCCGCGCACGACGGCCGAGGTTTTTCGCTTCCTCGCCGCCTGTTTCCGACTCCGCCACCGCGAAAAGATCATCCTCGCCATGGGGGATTTCGCGGTCGCCACCCGGATTGTGAGCGCAAAAATCGGTTCGGCAATAAGTTACTGCTCCCTGCCGGCGGAGTTGGGGCGCATCGATCCCGAGATCATGTATTCCGTGTATCGGTTTCCGGCCATCACCAGGCGGACGCGGCTCTTCGGCGTCATCGGCAACCCCATCGCGCACTCCTTCTCCCCGTTCATCCACAACAAGGGTTTCCGCGACCTCGACGTCGACGCCGTGTACGTTCCCTTCCTCGTGGACGACGTGGCCGCCTTTTTCAGGATCGCCCGGCTGCTCGGGGTGGAGGGCTTTTCCGTCACCCTGCCCCACAAGAGTGCGGTCATCCCCCACCTCAAGGAGGCCGATGCCCTCTGCCGTTCGGTCGGGGCGTGCAACACCGTCGTGCGCCGCGGCCGAAGCTTCTACGGGTACAACACGGACGTCGGCGGATTTCTTTCGCCTTTGAGGAATTATTTTCCGGAGAAACGCTTTTCCTCGCTCCGGGCCTCCGTCATCGGCGCGGGCGGCGCGGCGCGGGCCGCGGCTTATGCGCTCGCCAGCGCCGGGGCGAAGCTTCTCATCCTCAACCGTACGCCCCAAAAAGCCGCCGTGCTCGCGGCCGAGTTCGGAGCGGAATCCGGACCGCTCGGAACGGAGGGGTTTCAGAAAATGGAAGACTTCGCCGATCTCATCGTACAAACCACCAAGATGGGGATGGATCCCGACATCGAGGGCGACCCGCTCGTCGGGTACGAATTCAAGGGAACGGAAATCGTCTACGACCTCGTTTATACGCCGCGCCTGACAAGGCTTCTGCAGCGCGCCTTGGAAAAGGGGTGCAAGGTGATCAACGGCGAAGAGATGTTCATGGCCCAGGCCCACGAACAGTTCCGGCTATTCACCGGTCTCGAATCCACGTTCAAAAACAGCTTCATCGCTGATTTCAACCAGTCCGTCAGTTGATAAGCGCACCAGTGTCTCATCAACGCGATGAGCACCATGCGGTCGTTTGTCCAAATCAATCGATTTCGAAAAATGATTGGCCTTCTTCAAAAAATATAAAATCGATCAACTCAAGACCTGGCGGCACCGTCGAGGCGGGCGTGGAGTTCGGCGGATAATTCAGGCATAAACTCGAGTCGATAGTCTTCAGGCCGGCCTGGAAAGACGTTCTTGAGCCGTTTGCCCGAATCCGGCAGAACAATGTCCGGCGCAAGCGCGAGCAGCGGCAATGCCACAAACGGGTACCGCCGCAAGCCGGGATCGGGAACGGTCAGTCCGGGCTCGTCGATGATCAGCGCCTCGTACAGCACCAGATCAAGGTCGATGGGACGAGACGCGTTTTTGTCGGCCGTGCGCCGGCGGCCCAGCGCATCCTCGATACCGCGCAGGAGCTCGTATTTCAACGCGCGCGGGGACAGGTCGGTTTCCGCCGCGAAGGCGCCGTTGGTGAAATCGGGCCGGTGCTTCCCGCCCGCCGCCTGAGAACGGTAAAAGGGCGAGACGGCTGTGACGGACAGCCGTCCCAGCAGCAGGTCGAGCGCTCGTATTATGTTCGCCTCAGCATCGATGTTCGAACCCACTCCTACGTATATCGTATGCATAGACTTTTCTTCATACATGGTGTAACCCTCCCCCAGGCAGTATCCGTTCACATCCGTTCAAGTTTGGTCGAAAAATCCGGATCGATCAAGCCGGATTCGGCCGATTCTCGCGCCGAATAATGCAATCCTTTTTTATACCGATAATCGGAACGAACAGTCTTCGCTTGACTCCCCCCCTCACACCATTGTATTTGCTCAAGAATTATTTCATCAAGGAAGATCAGACTGCAATACCGTGCTCCCTCACGGGCAGGGGCGCCGCCTCGAACGGGCATAGCGGCCGGGAATCCTGAACGCGGACTCCCCGGAAGGGTATACATCGGACTCGAGTTTTTATAGAATACTTCCGGGGTGTACAGCATGCACCAGAAGTTGAAAAAAACGCTCTCCGGACTCGACGTCTTCTGCATTGCCTCCGGCGCAATGATTTCCTCCGGGCTTTTCATTCTGCCTGGGCTGGCTTTTTCGCTGACGGGTCCCGCCCTCATCCTCTCTTATCTCATCGCCGGGCTGGTTTCCCTCCCCGGCATGCTCAGCCTGGCGGAAATGACCACCGCCATGCCCCGCGCCGGCGGCGATTGTTTCGCCGTCATCCGCAGCCTGGGGCCGGCCGTGGGCACCGTGGCGGGCCTCATGAGCTGGTTTTCCCTGGCCATGAAAAGCTCGTTCGCCCTGGTCGGCATGTCGATCTTCACCGAGCTGCTCCTTCCCGCCGTCGATATCCGCATCATCGCAGTTTTTTTCTGCGCGCTGTTCTTCGCGCTCAATCTGGCCGGCGTCAAGGAGGCGGGACGTGTACAGAAAATCCTTGTACTTGGCCTTTTCGCCGTCATCATCGCATACGTCGTCTTCGGACTGCCGGCCCTCAAGCTGCAACGATTCGCCCCCTTTGCGCCTCACGGAGCGGTGTCGGTGTTTTCCACCGCCGGCATGGTGTTCGTTTCGTACGCCGGCCTCCTGAAAATCGCGAGCATCGCCGAAGAAATTAAAAACCCCGTTCGCACCATCCCCCTGGGCATGCTGGTCTCCCTCGTCACCGTAGTGCTTGCTTATCTCTTCATCGTATTCGTCACGGTCGGCGTCCTGGAGCCGGCGACTCTCTCGGGCAGCATGCGTCCCCTCACCGACGGCGCCGCCGTTTTCGCGGGCGCCCCGGGAGCGCTCGCCTTGACGATCGCCGCCGTCCTCGCCTTTCTCTCCACGGCCAACGCCGGCATCATGACCTCGGCCCGCTCGCTCGTGCCGCTAGCCCGCGACCACCTGTTTCCGCGGATGTTCGCGACCGTCAGCCGGAAACGCGGCACTCCGTACAACGCCCTCATTCTCACGGCCGTCGTCATCACCGCCTCCCTTTTCCTGCACATCAAGATTCTCGTGGAAGCGGCCTCGCTCGTTCTCATCCTCACCAACATCCTCACCTGCGTTTCGGTCATCATCCTCCGGGCGAGCAAGCTCCAAAATTACCGTCCGAAATTCCGCGCCCCCTTTTTCCCCTGGCTGCAAATCGCCGGGATTCTCTGTCTCGTGCTCCTCGTCGTTCAGATGGGATGGGAGGCGATCGCGATCACGGGCGGTTTTATCGTCGCGGGACTCGCCACTTACGTTTTTTTCGGGCGAATCAAGGGGTATCGGGAATACGCGCTGCTGCACCTGGTGGAGCGCATCACCGCCAAAGAGATCACGGCGAACGCGCTGGAAACGGAACTGCGCGAGATTCTCTTCGAGCGCGACGATATCTCCAAGGACCGCTTCGACGGGCTGGTGGAGCGGGCGGTCGTCCTGGACGACGATCAACCGAGGGACAAGGAAGAGTTCTTCCGCACGGCGGCGGCCGCGCTGGCGCGAAGGTTGAAAATGCCGAAAACCGCGATCTCCGCTTTGCTTTCAAAGCGTGAAAAAGAAAGCAGCACCGCGCTGACGCCCTTATGGGCCGTGCCGCACATCATCATCCCGGGGAAAAATAAATTCCACCTCCTCATCGCCCGCAACAAGCGGGGCATCCGGTTCTCGCCGGAAATGCCCGCGATCAAATGCGTCTTCATCCTCGCCGGCACGAAAGACGAACGCAATTTCCACCTGCGCGCGCTCTCCTCGATCGCCCAGATCATCCAGAATCCGAAATTCGAACATACCTGGCTCTCGGCCAGGCGCCGCGACGGCCTGCGCGACATTATTCTCCTCGGAAAACGGCTGCGGTGACGGAAAGCGAGTCAGGCGATGCGCTCCGGCCGCGCGCTTTCGGACGCGTGGTAGGCGATGAGCTTGTAGACGAGCTTGGCGGCCAGGTACTCGGCGTGAGGCGCGCCGTTCGGGCAGAGCTCCACCACGTCGAAACCCACGCAATGCCTTTGCTCCATGACCGCGCGCAGGAGGGCGAGCGCCTGGTACCAACCCAGCCCACCCGGTTCCGGGGTTCCCGTGGAAGGCATGATCGAGGGATCGAAGGCGTCCAGATCGACGGTGATGTATACGTTTTTGGTCAACAAAGCGAGAGCTCGGGGAATCCAGTCGAACGATCCGGCGATGTCATGCGCGAAGAAAACCCGCTCGCGGGACGCACTCTCAAGCTCCTCCCGGTCGGCCGACCGGATGCCGACCTGCACGATCGGGCACAGCTCCCGAACGCGCGCCATGACGCAGGCGTGGTTGTACGGCGAGCCGTGATAGGTCTCCCGAAGATCGGCGTGGGCGTCAAGTTGGAGCACGCTTAAATCGGGGTGCGCCGCGGCCGCGGCCCGGATCGCGCCGATCGACACCGAATGTTCCCCGCCGATGACGATCGGAAAAGCGGCGCGCCCGTAAATTTTCGAAACCGCTCCCTGGACACTCCCCACCATTTTCTCGGGCGAGCTCACATCAAGTCGCGCCATGCCGGTATAGATGCCGTGCCGGCAGGGTTCGCTGTCCGTTTCGATATCGTAGTATTCGACTTGAGCCGAGGCGGCGAGGAGCGCCGCGGGTCCCTTGTCCGCCCCCTTGTTCCAGGTCGAGGTGCCGTCGTAGGGGACGGGGAGGATATGGTAGCGGCAACGTTCCGGCGCACCGTCTTCCGGCGCCAAGCCGAGGAAATTCACGACACCGGTTGGATTCGTATGTTACCCCTTCCAATACTTCCCGAAAAAGAGCTTCAGCTTGCGCTTCTCCTCATAGGGCACATATTTTTCGGAAGTCATGAGCGCGCCTTCGGCCGCGTGCCGGCAGGAACAGTCCTTGATCCCGGCGAAAAGCGGAACGGCCACCGGGATGAGTTTCCGAACGGCGTCCACGTTTGTGCGCATGGTCTCCAGGACCATCTCGAGAGTAACGGCCTCCTCGCTCTGACGCCAGCAGTCGTAGTCGGTCACCATGGCGACGCTGGCATAGCAGATCTCTGCTTCGCGCGCCAGCTTCGCCTCGGGGCTGGCCGTCATGCCTATGACGTGCGCGCCGAGGCCCCGGTGGACCTCCGATTCGGCGCGGGTGGAGAAGGCGGCGCCTTCCATCGTCACCGCCGTCCCCTTGTCGTGGAAGGGATGCCCGGTTTTTTTCAAGGAGGAAGCGAGGGCGGCGCGGAGTTCCGGGCAGAATGGATCGGCGAAGCCGATGTGGCCGACGACTCCGTTCCCGAAATAGCTCACGTCGCGCCTTTTCGTCCGGTCGATGAGGTTGTCGCAAATCACGAATTCGCCCGGCTTGTAATCCTCGCGCAGGGAGCCGACCGCGCTCACAGCCAGAATCGCCTCCACTCCCAGGCTTTTCAGGGCCCAGATATTGGCTTTCGAATTGACCTCGGTAGGGAGGATGCGGTGACCATGGCCGTGACGGGGGAGGAAGGCGGCGGGGATCCCGCCGACGTCGACGAGAAGTATCTCATCCGAAGGCATGCCGAAGGGCGTCGGCACCTCAAGCCTTTCCACGACCTTTCCGCCCTCGAATTCCTCCAGCCCGCTGCCGCCGATGATGCCGAACCGCGCTTTCATGTTTCCTCCTTGAAGTATTCGATTTGTATATTCATGAGCATAGTAGCCGCTCGCGTTGAAAAAGACAAGTCGATCTTTTTTACAGTTTTTTACAAAGTTTTACGAGCTTCTGACAAGGGGAAGATCGCTGATCGCTACAATGTCTAGTGACGGGAAAAGGGAGAAAAGCACGGCCGCATGGTGCGGCTTGCGGGAAGGAGTCGGATCGTCTACAATGGAAAGCGTGAAAAAAGCCCCGGGTTGGCTGAAGCGTCACATGAGACTCACCTTGATCTTCCTGTACGTGACGGTCATCCTCGTCCCCGGCGCGGTGCTGGGCGGCCTGGCCCTGCGCGCCCTGGACCGCGAGGAGGCGTACGTCGAGAAAACGCTCCAGACGACGCTGCTCGCCGAGGTGACGCACACCGCCGACACCGTGCGCAATGAGCTCGCCGACGTTCAGGACGAGCTTCGGGGAACGCTTGATTTTCACCCTTCCACCCGCCCCTACCCGGCCGCCCCTCTGACATCCGACGCAAGCCCCCTGGTCGACACCACCTTCGTGCTTTCCCCCGACAAGGAAATTCTCTGGCCGAACGAGTCCGTCAACCTTACGGAAAAAGAGGCGGAGTTTCTCTACTGGAACGCCCCGCTCATGACCGACCGAGTGAAAGTGCCGGTGGTGAAAAACATCGCCCTGGAATACAAGCGGGAAATCATCGACAATCCGCCGGAGACAACGATCGACATCGGCGCCCAATCGGAAAGCCTTGCCTTGACGCAGGCGGCTGAGAAGAAGACGGTGACGGCGGCGGACGAGAGCAAAGATAAAGCGGGCGGCGCGACGGCGGAAGCTCCTTCAATACAAGGCTATTTCGATTACGCTTCCGGAAAAACCGAGGCGGCGAAAAGCCCGGCCGCGTCGGAGCCGGATGTCGCGCCCGCATTAAGCGAGCGCGAAGCGGTCCGCAACCGCTCCCCGAACGCAGCCTTAAGCAAACAAAAAGCCTCCCTCGAGGCTGAGAAGGAGAACCGGGCGGCCATCAATATCTTCGAGCAAAACAAGCCGATCCAGGAAAAAATATACAAACAGGCCCAGGAAGAAGGAAAGGAAGTGCTTACCCGCACCACGTCGGTCAAGGGCGACACGGACCAGTCACTCGGTAATGAGCGCTCGCTCTTCATCGTCTCCTCGGGCACTTTCTCGGACATCATCTCCTCTGGCGAGGAGGGTTTTCTCCCACGTTTTCTGGGCGATGAGTTCTCTCTCCTCTACTGGCGCAAACGGCCATCGGGCTCGGTGACCGGCTGTGTCGTCAACCTGGACGCCCTGAAGGCTCGGATCCTTCAGCGTCTGCCGGCGGAATCGACCCCGGCCCGCGTACTCGTCGTGCTCGACAACGAGGGGAAGCCGCTCCACGCCCCGGAAGGCCTGGATCTCGACTGGCACGCGCCCTTCGTGGCGCGTGAGATTCACGAGACTCTACCGCGATGGGAGGCGGCCGCCTACCTGGCCGATCCCGCCTATATCGCCTCCAAGGCCGAAGCCACCACCAGCGTCCTCTGGGTCATCACGTTCTTCCTCCTCGTGGCCATCGCAGGCGGCGGCGTCATCATCATTAAGATGCTCTTGAGCGAGCTCGCGCTCGCCCAGAAAAAGACCAACCTCGTCACCAACGTAAGCCACGAGCTCAAAACCCCGCTCACCTCGATCCGGCTCTTCGCCGAGATGCTCAAGGAAAACGTGGCCCCCGGTCCCGCCAAGCGCCGCGAGTATTGCTCGCTTCTCTTGAGTGAAACCGAGCGGCTTTCACGGCTTATCAACAACGTGCTCGACTTCTCCAAGATGTCCCAGGGTAAAAAGCAGTACGATAAAAAAGCGCTCGACCTGACGGCGCTCTGCCGCGAGGTGACCGCCTGCGAGCGTATCAGGCTCGAGAAGGCGGGTATGCAGCTCGCGTTCTCCTCGAACGCGAGAAAAATATCCTTCACCGGCTGCCGAGAATCGCTCACCCGCGTCCTCATCAATCTGATATCGAACGCGGAGAAATACGCCGGTCGTGATGCGGGGGACGGGAGCATCGACGTTACACTTGAAAAAGGCCGCGCCGGGATCACGCTCCTCGTCATGGACCGGGGACCGGGCATTCCGCCCTGGGCGGAGAAAAAAATATTCAAGGAATTTTTCCGGGTGGACGATTCCCTCACCGCCAAAACCGGCGGCAGCGGTCTCGGGCTTACCATCTGTAAAATGATCGTCAACGATCACGGCGGCGAGATCGCGTGGGAGCCCCGGCCGGGCGGCGGGAGTGTTTTCCGTATCTTTTTCCCCGCCTCGGACGCCGCACACGGAATACACCGGCGAAGCAAATGAGTCGGCGCGCCGACGCCGCCAAAGGAGCTGTAAGAATATGCCTGAAGAGAAAATTCTGGTGGTTGAGGACGATCCGTCGATCGTCACCGGACTGCGCGACATCCTGAAGCACTCGGGCTACGCGGTGACCGTGGCGCGCGACGGGACTCGCGCCTTGGCGGAATACCGACGCGCGAAGCCCGACCTGGTGCTCCTCGACATCATGATCCCTGAAAAATCGGGCTACGACGTCCTGCGTGAAATCCGCAAGACCGATTCGCTCACCCCCGTGCTTCTGCTCACGGCCAAGGGACAGGAAGTGGACAAGGTGGTGGGCCTCGAGCTGGGGGCGGACGACTACATCGTCAAGCCCTTCGGCATTCAGGAGCTCCTGGCCCGCATCCGCGCGGCCCGCAGACGCTCCGGACGGGAGATCCGCCAGCCGCAGCCCGGCCCTTTCAGCTTCGGCAAGCTCACCATCGACCCCGGCAACCTCACCGGCACCAAAGACGGTGTCGAATTCCAGATCACCATGCGGGAATTGAAACTGGTTAGATTTTTCATGGAAAACGAAGGGCAAGTGTTAAGCCGGGACGCGATCCTCGACGCGGTTTGGGGCATGAAATACGGCGGCGGCACCCGCACCCTGGATCAACACATCGCCAAACTGCGCCAGAAGATCGAGGACGATCCGACGCGGCCGCGCTATATCCTTACCGTGCATACGGTCGGGTACCAGTTCCATAGCCTAAAGGAAAAACGATCCGGGAGAAAGTCCCCTCACTAGCCTCTGATTTATAATTAAGTTCGGACCACCACGTTAAAATAAAGACGCCCGCTTGAGCGGGCATCTTTATTCCATCAATGCCATTGTTTTTTTTATTGCATCTTTGATCCTCCGCCGATACACTGGACTCACCGCGCTCTTAAGGCAGCGTAGTCGTATTACTCGACGGCGAGTATCCGCTCATGCCTCCCGTGTTCTCAGCCGTCACAAACACATAGTATACCGTGCTCGCGGTAAGCCCTGTAATCGTCGTATTCGTCCCGGCAAACCCTGCTCCGAACTCCGTCGCGGTCGCCGAATCGTCTATCGTATTGTAGTACACCCGGTACTGCGTCGCTCCGGTCACGGCCCCCCACGTCACATCGATCGTATTTGTCGCCGGAGTCAATCCGGGCGCCGCCGGCGCCGCCGGGATCGTCCACGCGTTCGACGACGGCGAGTACCCGCTCATGCCGCCGGTGTTCTCCGCGGTCACAAACACGTAATACTGCGTCCCTTCCAGGAGGCCCGTGATCGTCGTATTCGTCCCCGCAAACCCCGAACCGAACTCCGTCGCGGTCCCCGAATCGTCTATCGTATTGTAGTACACCCGGTAC
>JAFGSW010000035.1 GCA_016934415.1 Spirochaetales bacterium
GAGATTCCCCTGGGGCCCCGCGTTGGGTTATGAACGAGAGACGGTCGAAGATCGCATGGGGAACTACTTAGCTTACGGCGGCCCTCGACCTCTCGTTTCCAGACAGGCGATGATGTCGCGAATAGGTTCCGAATCGCGAATGACCGCAACCACCGACATTCTGCCGCCGCCTGTCGGGCATTTGAAAACGTCGATCTCGTATACTTAGGCCAACAGCCTGGCCCATGCTCGGCGGCGTGCCTTCGCAGCTACCGTCAGTTTTTCGCCCGCGTCCGCTTCCCCGGTCGGTGTCCCGCTCTCCCGGCCGTACCACCCGGCAGCCGCCCGCAGGGATAGTGCCGGCCGCCGCTTCCCGGTGCCGCGCGTCCGCGAGGAGTAAATACCGTAGCGCCTGATCGGATGCTTGCTTTTCGGCGGGATGTGCAGCGTGATCCTGGCGATGAAATCAAGGCCGGAGAAGTACCGATTCTCGCCCCTGAAATGGCCCTTTTTCGGCGCGTGCCAAAGTACGGTATCAGTCAAGGAATACCATTAACAGGCTGTTGAAAAACCGAAAGCGTTTTTTCAACAGCTTCCAAGTTCGCCATGCCGCCTCTCCTAATGTTCTCGTTGTCGATCGCCCCGTGTTGCTTGGCAACCGCCGGCGGAGCCGGTCGGCCGCGGCGAAGCGTCGGCCGATTCAAGACAACCCCGTTTCGCTTTGCGATATCAGAGATTCCTCGCGACCATGTCGGTGAGGAATCTACCCGATATAAGCATCTTTCTCAAGTCTTTCCAACCCAAGACATTACCCCGCGGATGTTTCCGGTTTTCGGTTTCCCCGAAAACGGCGTAGGAATTCTCCGGCCCGTCGCCGGAGAGCTTGTTCCAGTAATCAAGGTCGGAAAAATAATCTTCCGTCACAGGCCGCCCGTCTTGCGTGAAATGGAACGCAATGCGTTTTTTGCCGACTACCATGCGGTTCTTGAGTAAGCCTTAACGCGAAAAGACGCTCCCGTCGACGAAGATGCGGATAGAGGGACTGAAAACGGACAGGCGCGGTGAGACCGGCTCGTTTTTTAACCCGGAAGACGCGGTCAAGGGACGAGCTTCGCGAGCGCGAACATGAAGTCCCTTTCGGGAACTGCCGACTTGCAGATTTTCGCGAGTAGAACGATTCCGCCCCTGGAAACGATTCCCATCGAAGGCCGATAGGCGAAATAATGCGGGAATTGCAGCCTCTTCTGCCCGTAGGCGTCTCCGAACGTCGAATCCGCCTTTCCGTCGGCGGTGTATCTGTTGACGATGAGATCGCAAACGGCGTCATCGGCGGAGTATGGACTGTTTTTATGGTAATGTTCATCGTTCACGAATCCGCAGACGACGATTTTTCCGTCGGCGTCGGTCGCGATTTCCGTTTCCTCGGCGTTCAATCGATCCATGTACGCGTTGTGCTTGTTTGAGGCCCATTTTTTGTAAAAATCGAAATCGACATCTCCGTCGGCCGAAAGCCGCACGACGAACGGATACGCATGGCCGTCGATGATGAGCGAGCCGCACGCCAGTATTTTTTGATTTTTGCCCACTGTGACCGAGTTGAGTATGCCGGTTGATTCAATGGTGACGAAACCGGATTTGTTAAAAGACTTGTCCGCTTTTCCGACGCTTGACAAGCGGAGGACGCACGGCCGTTGTCTCCTCCGATTTAAATCGATTCCCACCCCGACGATTTTTCCGTCTTCCTGCAGCGCGATATCCGATATTGTGCCTATTTCCATCCCGGTTGGAAAATCGAACGAGGTCTCGTAATGTCCGTCGGAGCTGAAAAAGTGCAAGAACTTCCTTAAATAGCCGTATCGATTGTCCGTGTACCCGCCGACCGCGATTTTCCCCGTGGGCAGCACGAGCAGACAGGTCGCGGTTTCATCGTATCATGATTTTTTCGCGTACCGTGCCTCTCCCATGAGACCGAATGAAAAATCTGCGGTTCCATCGTCTTTGTAGCGGTAAAGAACGAGGTCTCGGCTGATTTTGTTTTTATCGGCCGTGCTTCCGACCGCCAGTATTTTACCGTCGTTTTGTACGGCCAATTCATTGAATTCGTCGAAATACCTGTCGCTGTCCACCACATACCCGGGCCTGTCGCTTCTGAGACCGAATGGAACATCAAGGCGTCCGTCCGCTTGAAAACGAGCGATGAAATAATCTTGATCCCCTTTCGAAAAGTCGTATCCTGCGACCAGGATCTTGCCGTCGTTTTGGATTTCAATGTCGTTCACATTAATGCACATTCTCGGGAAGGCATTGTCAACAATTCCCGTCCCATTGAAACCGGTATCCAAACCGCCGGAAGGCGTTCCCCACGCGATAAAGGCTGAGTGAAGACATAGGATGCAGCGAAAAAGCGAATTGAAGATCTTTCGAACCATAAAAACCTCCACGTGAATCGTTTACGCCGTATACGTGCCCGCGGCCGTCGTCCCGCCGCGGCCGGTCCAGTTCGTGTGGAAGTATTTTCCACGCGGCTGATCCGTCCGTTCGTAGGTGTGCGCGCCGAAGTAGTCGCGCTGGGCCTGAAGCAGGTTGGCCGGCAGGCGCCCGCAGCGGAACCCGTCGAAGTAGCACAGGGCGGAGGCGAGGGCGGGTACGGGGATGCCGTTGGCAAGCGCCGCCGCCGACACCCGGCGCCAGCCGTCCTGGCTTGAAAGAATTTTCTCCTTGAAGAACGGATCGAGGAGGAGGTTGTCGAGGGCCTGGTTCTTGTCGAACGCCTCCTTGATCTTGCCCAGGAACACGGAGCGGATAATGCACCCGCCGCGCCATATGAGGGCGATGCCGCCGTAATTGAGGTTCCACTTGTATTCCGCCGCCGCCGCGCGCATCATCACGTAGCCCTGGGCGTAGGAGACGATCTTGGCCGAATAGAGCGCCCGGCGCAGGTCCTCGAGGAACGCCTTCTTGTCCCCGGCGAACGCGGGCTTCGGACCGGTGAGAACTTTCGAGGCCGCCACGCGCTCGTCCTTCATGGCCGAGAGGCAGCGGGCGAAGACCGCCTCGCCGATGAGGGTGAGGGGCGCGGCCAGGTCGAGGGCGGCGATGCCCGCCCACTTGCCGGTGCCCTTCTGGCCGGCGGTGTCGAGAATCTTGTCCACAAGCGGTTTCCCATCCTCGTCCTTGTAGGCGAGGATGTCGCGGGTGATCTCGATGAGGTAACTGTCGAGGTCGCCCGAATTCCATTCCGCAAAGACTTCGTGCATCTCGTCCGCGCCCATGCCCAAAAGGTCGCGCATGATCTGGTAGGTCTCGCAGATGAGCTGCATGTCGCCGTACTCGATGCCATTGTGCACCATCTTCACGAAGTGGCCGGCGCCGTTCTCTCCCACCCAGTCGCAGCACGGCTCGCCGTCATCGGTCTTGGCCGCGATGGTCTGGAAGATCGGCTTCACCTCGGGCCAGGCCGAGGGCGATCCGCCCGGCATGATGGACGGGCCGCGCAGGGCGCCCTCCTCGCCGCCGGACACGCCGGCGCCGATGTAGCGGAAGCCCTTGCCCTCCAGGTAGGCTGTGCGGCGGATGGTGTCCGGAAAGTGCGAGTTGCCCCCGTCGATGAGTATGTCGCCCTTGGAAAGCAGGGGAAGGATCGATTCGATGAAATCGTCCACCGCCCGCCCGGCCTTGACCATCATCATGATCTTGCGCGGGGTTTTCACCGGCTTGACGAGCTCCTCGAGCGTGTGCGCGCCGAGGATGTGCTTGCCCTTGGCCCGGCCGGAAAGAAAATTATCGACCTTGCTCACCGTACGGTTGTAGCAGGCCACGGTGAAACCCTTGCTCTCCATGTTGAGGATCAGGTTTTCGCCCATCACGGCGAGCCCGATCAGTCCGATATCGGCTTGTTTCATACGTTCTCCTTCTGGTTATACAGATAAAGTCGGTATAATCAACCTGCCTGTCATGGTTCGACAGAGCCTGTCTTGAGCTTGCCGAAGGGCTCACCATGACGATGTCACCCTGAGCTTGTCGAAGGGTGATAAAAATATCGATTTTCAGCAATCACCCTTTTCGTTCCAGCCTAGCGCGCGCCGCCCAGAGGCCCGCGGCCGGCCGTAAAATATAATATATAGTTTCTCCGTCGGGGAGTGTGTTAAAACCGTCCTTCAGCTTTTCCGGCTCGTACCGCACGAGCGCCTCGGCGAGGTCGGCGTACCGGTAGCCGGCCGCCTCGATCTCCCCCCGGGAAACGTGGCCGGGGCAGTAGACGACGTCGAAGCGGCCCTCGGTCGAACCGTGGATGAGGTGGGCGGCGGCCGAGAGGTTGTTGCGGAGGTCCTCGTTCTCCCGCACCGCCTTCAAGATTGCCGGGGTGCCGTGGTAGCCGTATGTGCGGATGAGCCGGTCGATCTCGGGGTCCTCGCCGAATTCCCTCATGCCCGGCGCCAGGACCACGAGGGTGCCTTTATCCGCCAGGGCCATGCGCGTCCGGTAGATTGCCTTGTTGCAGAGCCAGGCGCTCTTGTACTCCTCCGGGCTGAGCTGGACGACGATTTTGCCGAGCGGTTCGTCGAGTACCGTGAAGTTGACCTTGATGGAGAGTTCGGCGGCCCGGCGGAAGCAATCGGCGTCGTCCCCGATGAAAAGACCGCGGATGACGTTGTCTCCGCAGTCGTCGCAGCCGAGGACGGTGAGGATATAGACGATGGGGATGCTTTTCAGGAAACGCTCCTGCGCGTAATCGAACACCCGGCGCACGGGCGTGTCGGCGCGGCCCATCATATTCTCCATGCCGTAGACGGCGCCCAGGAAGTGGCTCTTGTTGATGGCCTCGGCCCCGCCCGCGCCCACCAGGACGTTCTTGGTGTAGTTGGCCATGCCCGTCACCTCGTGCGGCACCACCTGGCCGATGGAGAGGACGAGGTCGAAGCCGCCGCGCGCGATGAGCCTGTTGGTCTGGACCGGCCAGGAAAAATCGCAGACGCCGCCGGAGACCTCCCTGACGAAATCGGCCGGCACTTCGCCGAGGGTCACCGCGTCGTTTCTAAAGTCATGGTCGACGAACAGGTCCGGGGGCACGGCCCCGAACATCGCCTTTCGGTCTTTTTCCGTCATGGGACGGTGGGTGCCCGCCGCGATGAGGATTTTCCGCAAGGAGGCGCCGTAATGATCGGCGACGATCCGCGTGATCTCGCCCGCGCGCGAGTGGAAGCGGGTGAAGTCCGGCGGCACGGCCAGAACGTTTTCCTTGGGCCCGATCCGGTCAAGCGCCTCCCTCACCGCCTTGGCGAGGTCGCTTGAGTTTATGACGGCCTCCGGGCCGCCGAGCGCGAGGTAGGTCATGCGTTTTGATCCTCGTTCTTGTGCAATCGCCTTCGCTTAGTACGGTGCGCTTGAAGGGAAGGAAGGCCGCCGTTCACGCGGCCGTGCCCTTGATCTCCCGGTAATGCTCTTTTACCGCCGGTTTATTGAAAATGACGAGCATGATCGCGGGCAGCACGCAGCTCAAGGGGAGGGTGACGATGACCATCGCCTTGATGATGGTGAAATAGGTCGAGAAGAAGGAAGAGACGGACCCCATGCCTCCGAATGTCATGCCGTAGACTTGTTGCAGCTCATCAATCACCGGATTGATCATGAGAATGAGAATGAGGGCCGCCGCGGCCGCTTCCACGAACAGGAGGACCGAATATGTTGTCACGCCCGACCGCGTCCAGGGCTTGTTTTTAAGCGCGCCGATGCACGCGATCAGTCCGAATACGTTGACGGGAAGCCTGATGGCCGCGAGGAGAAGCAGCGCCGGCGCGAGACCGGCGATCACGCCGAAATAATCCGGCGGGGAAGAATAATCGAGCGACCGGTACATACCGTTCATGAAGCTGCCAAAAACCGACATGAGGGGGGCGTAGATGGCCGACTGAACCGCGCTCGCCATGCTTGATGCGGCATAGATGAGACCGATGATCGAGATGACGATCAAGGCCACGGGCCGTTTCTTTTTCGCGGGGAGAGCGGGCGTGTCTGCCATAGTCGTTCCTCCTCGGTTTTCCGGCTTTAATCTCCTGTAAACGTACTAGAACCGCCGCGCTTTGTAAAGAACGGCGGTCAGGCGGCGCTTGAATTATCCCGCCTCGGCCGAAAATACGCAAGCAGTCCGACGCCGACCGGAAGGCAGGCCAGGGCGAACCATTGGGCGAAGCTCAATGGGCCCAGGAACAGCCGAAGCGGCTCGTCGCGGATGAATTCGATCGCGAAGCGGTATACGCCGTACAGGATGAAAAACCAGGCGGCCGCCGTTCCGGGGCGTCTTTCAAGGCGCAGAACGATGAAGAGGACGAGGGCGATGAGAAAAAGAGCGGCGGCGGCGATGAGCGGGAAGGGCAGGCGCGGACCGTACGGGATATCCAGCCCGAAGAAGCGGTGCATGATCCAGTCGGGGGGATAGGTGACGGCGAGCGGTGAGGCGGCGCAGGCTGTTCCGAAGCAGCAGCCCTGGAGGTGGCAGCCGACCCTCATCACGGAGTCGCCTGAGGCGAACGCCACGGCCGCGGCGTCGAAGGTGCGGAGGGTGACGGATCCGCCGCGGCGCACTGTCCGGTAGACGACCGCGAACAGTCCGCCGCCCGCGATCCCGCCCAGAACCGTGGAGCCCGAGGCCGCGAAGACCTCGAGCGGGCGCTCCGCCCCGAGGACGCCGAGATCGAGCGCGAACCCGAGGAGGCGGGCGCCGACGAGTGCGGCCGCCGCGGCCGCGCCCGCGAACGCGAGGTGTTCGGCGCGCCGCGCGCTCCGCGGGAGAAGGAACCAGTAGAGGAGGCCGCCGCCAGCCAGGCCGACGAGGGTGAAAACGACGCCGGTGGGAATCGCCAGTCGTGCGCCGAGTATCTCCGTATCGATGAGGAAAGGATGCATGAGCTTTTATCGGCGTTTCGCCGCGGACTCCGATGCGAATAAGACGGGCTGAGAGTAATCTATTTTATCGTATATACCGGTGCCGATCATGGACGTCGATCCGTCGTCGTTTTTCTAGCGGCGGAAAACAATATAAAATATGAGTGCGAAATACGCCGTCCAGAACAGGGCCCAGGCAATCGTGAGAATGATCCCCTGAATGAGTCCGACCCGGCTCCATTTCTCCGCCGCCCGGATGATTTTTTCTCCGCGGTACTTGTTCGGATCCGCGTCGAAGACGGCCCGGGCGCTGCGGTGCAGCTTGCGGCTGACGGCGCTGAGCACGATGCCCGGCACCCCGTAGGCGAGGCCCCATTCGCACGAGGCGATGGCCAGGAAGAGCGCGGCCACGGCCTTGGGCGCCATGCGCTTGCGAGCCGGTTGTCCTGCGGTGTGATCGGACATGAGACCTCCTTCGGCGTCGGCCTAATACCATCGATTAACCATGCTGACGATGAACAAAACGTAGAGAGTGATCAAAATGATCCATACTGGTATGAGAATGATCCCCTGAATCAGACCGACCCGGTTCCACTTCAGACCGGCTTCGATTATTTTTTCGCCTCGGTACATGCCCGGATTGGCGTCGAAGGCCGCTTTCGCCTTGCGGCTCAGATTTCCGCCGATGGCGCCGAGAATGATCCCGGGCACGCCGAAATCCCACCCGAAACAGCAGGCGGTGATGCCCAGGACGAGTCCGGCCACGGCGCTGGGGGCCATGGGCAATCGTCTGCCTTGATACCGGTTTTCATCGTTCATGTTATTTTCTCCTTTCATGATGGCTCAATAGATAATAACAAAAGTATGGAGGTTTGGTATACATGCAGGCGTTATCTCCGCATAAAAAAACCCGGGGCGGATGTCCGCGCCCGGGCGTCACTTATTTTGGCACAAATGCTTAGTAAAAAGAATTGGCGGACGCTGCGATACCGACAATGACTACAATGGCATAAACGATCGTCATGATGATGCTTTCGATCAGACCCACCAAACTCCATGTAAAACCGGAGCTGGCCAATTTTCCACCCTTGTAGGCGGAAGGATTGGCGGCCAGCGCTCTCTTTGCCTTGCCGCTGATTCCCAGACCGATGGCGCTGCAGATTATTCCGGGGATGCCGTACGCCCAGCCGAGGCAACAACCGGTGATACCCAAGATGAGGCCGGCTACTCCGCCCGGGACCATTGCTTTCGCTTTTGCTTGATCACTCATACTAACTCCTTTGATTTTGGTTGAGAAAGAGTATAGCAAAACGAACGTAGAGATTCAATCACTCATGTCGGCTTCACCCCCCTGTTGTTTTTTCCGCTCAGTACCATCCCTATGATGGCGAACACGATACCTGTGAAAACGAAGCTGGTCGCCAGGCTGATGATTCCCATGATCAACGAGCCGATTGCCCCGGGCGCCGTGGTGAGCGCCTGCGGTTGTTGATCGCTTAAAATACTTATTTCGTAAACGTTTATTTTTAGGTATATGGCGATCACCGGGAGTGGTTCAATAAAAAAAAGAGGCCGCTGGAGCGGCCTCTTGAAATTTAACGGAACAGTTTACGCCTGCGGGGCGGCCAAATAATCCTTCACCGGTTTCAGTTTCAAGAAGATGAACACCAACACGGCGGGGAGCAGATAAATGAATCCGTTGGCCACGGTCGTCCCTATACCCAGAGCGGCGCCCCCTGCCTGCATTTGAGCCTGATCGATTGTTACGTTGGTATCAGCCATATTGTTCGCCGCTTCGGTAAGGGCGCTGGCCGCCGAGCTGAAGCTCGCCATCTGGATGATTGAAACAACGAGGCCGACAGCGAAGACGATGAAGAGTCCGATCGCCCAGAAGTTCGAGAGACCGACGCCGGCTTTCTTGCCTTTAAACAGGTTGGCGGCCCCAATAATACCGATGATACCGAGGACGATGGCGAATATCGCCAGAATAATGCTTACGATCATCGTAATCGCCCCAGGGCCCGCCGCCGCGGCGATAGCGGCGTCGCTTGAATCGCTCATCATGCTCATGGCCGATCCAGCCGCGCTCACGGCTCCCATGAGAGCTCCGATAAGCCCTGCGATCAATGCATAAAAAATGATGATAATGCTGAATACGATCTCGATCACTCCGGCGAAAATCATGATCCCGGGTTTTTTGCCTTCTGCCATACGTGAACCTCCTTAATGATTTTTTCCATATCCACGAAATGTGAAATGGAATATTACTTTCAGTTTATCAAATTCCGCCATTTTATCAAGTAAAATCATAAATTTTTGGGTACAGGCATTTTTATAAACGAATGATCGTTTTTTTTCCGGCTGAACATTTTTTCAGTCTTTTCACGGTTTGACATTGTCTCGGTACTGTTTCCCCGACTCGCCCCATCGTGAAATAACCCTGTGTCAAGAATCGCCCTTTCAGTCCTTGACGGATGCGGCCGCCGTGACTAACTTGAATCGGCGACGCCCATGGAATCGAAATACGCCGGTCGTTACCATTCACTTCTCAACGAAATCAGGAAGACGCCGTCGCTTCTCATCGCCTTTTCGGGCGGGGTCGATTCCTCGCTCTTGGCCTTCGCCGCGGTCGAGGCATTGGGGCGGGATAAGGTGCTGGCCGTCACCGCCCTGGCGCGGACATATCCCGGCCGGGAGCGGGCCGAGGCCGAATCGTTCTGCCGCGCGCACGGCGTCTCCCAGCGCTTTATCGAGACCGACGAGGTGGCGGGCATCAATGCGCACGGCAATCCCTTCGACCGCTGCTATTACTGCAAGCTGGAGTTGTTCACGCGCCTGCGCGATCTGGCCCGGTCGGAGGGATTGGCCGCGGTGGCGGAGGGCTC
>JAFGSW010000036.1 GCA_016934415.1 Spirochaetales bacterium
TATCTCCAAGTCTTACCAATTAATACTAGACAAATGTTGGCTACTTTTATTCAAATTCGCCTAGCTGCATGTGCGGAATGTAGGATATATATATAATAATGGCGAGATCTTCTTCCGCCAAATGAAAATTTTTCTCTCCGCGAGCGTGCGGCGTCCCGGCGCGCGGCCTGAATTCCCGCCTTGGAATATGCCCGCTCTCCGGCGGCGGATGACGCTCACCGGACACGTGTACAAATACTTGAGAATGTACTGGGGGAAAAAGATCATCGAACGGTCTCCGTCCCCGGAACTGGTGTGGGAAATCCTGGTCCGCCGAAACGACGCCTACGAGTTTTGCGGACGCGGCGCGGCCGCCCGGCCGGCGCCTGAGGGGCGGCAAAAAATGTTTTGTCCGCCCCCCTTTTCAGGAATATATTCAAGACAGTATTGGAAAGTCGGGAATATATTTATCATTCACTTTTGCATATCGGAAAGGAGAGCGTATGGGTAAAAAAACACTTTTGAGTTTTCTGCTTGCGGTTTCCGTCGCAGGGTCGGCCTGGGCCTGGCCGTTCACCGACACTCTCCTCAATGACGATGACCGATGGTTTCACGTGAGTCTGACCGCGGAAGCCGGCTTTTTGGGCGTGCTCGGCCATACCATCCAATTCGGAACTACCGGAACCGAATTCGATTACGTGGCGGACGGCGGCCAGAACGTTCTTTTTCCGTTCACCCGCTTCGCGGCCGAAATCAATCTCTTCCGCCGCCATTCGGTCGTCCTGCTCATTCAACCGCTCGATATCGTAACGAACGCCGTGCTGTCCGCGCCGGTCACGGTCTACGGCGAGACGTTCGCGGCCGGTACGCCCATGGATCTCACCTATGGATTCACCTTCTACCGGTTCAGTTACCTCTTTTATTTCATCAACGACGAACACGGCGAGTTGGCGGCGGGCCTTTCCCTGCAGATCCGGAACGCGTCGATCCGGTTTGAATCGTCCAATGGCGCGCAGGCGGTGGTGACCCAGAACATCGGGCCGGTGCCCATTCTCAAGGTGCGCGGCCGCTACATCTTCCCCTGCGGCTTTTTTGTGGGCGCGGAGGCGGACGGATTCTACGCCTCGAGCGCGATTTTCAACGGCGCCGATTACCCCTTTGAGGGCGCCATCGTGGACGCCTCGGTCTTTGCGGGCTGGCGGCTTTCAAGCGGCATCGAGGCGTTCATCAACATCAGGTATCTCGGCGGCGGCGCGCGCGGCACGGAACGCAACCCCGATGTGGGCGACGGCTACACCAACAACTGGCTGCACACCATGTCGTTTTCACTCGGCCTGACCGTCCGCTAGCCGATTGTTCGCTTTTCCCGCAGAGCTTCATCTGCCATACTGGCGCCCGATGGTAAAAATTCGAGCCTGGGTGCGGGCGCTTCGGCTTTTCTCCCTGCCGGCGTGCCTGCGCCGGTGGTGTTGTGCGGCGGGAAAAGCGCCGCTCAAATACCGGGCCTTGGGAGAGGCGGCCGTCTTCCTTGTCATGGGACCCCTCATGTTCGCGGGGCTCCCCCTGGCTCTGGCCGGGGCGATATCCCCCCTGGTCGTGGCGCTTTCGTTTCCGGCCGGACTCCACATTATCATGATCCTCACCGCCAACAATCTCCGCGACGCGGACGGCGACCGTCGCGCCGGCATCGGGACGATCGTCACCGCGGCCGGTCCTGCGGCGGCCAAAGTCCTCCTTTGCTTCGAGATCCTTCTGCTAGAGGGGCTGATTGTCCTCTCTGCCGCTCTGGGGTGGATGCCTTGGACGGGGCTCGCGGCTTTCACCACCCTCCCATTGGAGGTGCGGCAGGCGGCGGGTTCAGTCCCTCCGGCGCTTGGCCGGGGTGATCGGCTCGGCCTTTCCGCCTGATTACGGCAGTCTTTTTCGAGATACGGATGAGGGGCGGAGATTCTCACGGACGAGGTGAGAGAAACGGAAAAAGAGGAACACGCCTCTGCAGGAAACGATACACGAGATGCGTTTCATTTCCTTGGCGGCGCAGCCCCGGCGGGTGCTCCCCGGCTCAATTGCGCGGTGTGTGCCGCGGCATCAGGGACGAAATGAACGGGCTTTTCGACGAATACGCCGCCTCCTTCGCCTTTGACGCGGCCGCGGCGCAGTACAACAGAGCGCAGGCGCAGCTCAACCTCATCGAGACCCAGCTCGCGAACACCGTCATCATTTCCCCCATCGACGGCACGGCCACCCGGCCCGCCTTCTCGGTCCGGGACGTCGTCCAGCCCAGCCAGACGATCCTCGCCGTCAACAACCTGGACAAGGTCCGGGTGACGGCCAACTTCGAGGAGACCAAGGTCGGCCGCATCGACTTCACCTCCATTCCCATCTTCCTCATGTTCCTCCGTATCATCCGCAATAATTGAAGGTGAGCCTGCCCTGAGCGAGCGGATCATGAGGCATCCAGGATGCTATTGATCTCTCCGCGAATCGAAGGGTAGTTCGACAACCGCCTCATCTTCCCCCATCTTCCTTGACATTGCCCGGCCATGGGAATAAATTGGTTCTCTGATTTTTCGTTCGCTTGATTTGAAATTCCGTCGGGGAAAGGAAACGCCATGGAACGCACTCACCGGGTACCCACGGGCCGCGGCCAGGCGCAGCGGCCGGGCAAGGACGCGTATCTGTCCGGCAAGCGCGTGCTGCCCGCGCCGCTCTCGGCCTCCACCGGCGTCGCCGGGCTCATCGACAACCTGGACGCGTACAACGGCGGCCGCCTGCGCGCGGCCTGCCAGCTCATGCGGGACAAGTACTCGCAGGCCGACGTGACCGTGGGCTTGAGCCTGGCGGGCGCGCTCACCCCGGCCGGCCTCGGCCCCTCGACCGTCATCCCCCTCATGAACCACGGCTTCGTGGATTGGATCAGCGCCACCGGCGCCAATATGTACCACGACCTCCACTTCGCCTTCGACAAGCCGCTCTTCCGCGGCAGCCACAACGTCGACGACGCCGACCTCCGCGCCAAGGGCGTCACCCGCATCTACGACATCCTCTTCGACTACGAGGACGTGCTCATGGAAACCGACCGCGTCCTGCGCCGCATCCTTCTCCGGCCGGAGTTCCAGAAGGAGATGGGGACGAGGGAGTTCTACCATCACCTGGGCAAGGTGGTCGACGGGCACGAGAAGAAGCACGATCTGGGCGAGGTGAGCGTCCTGGCCGCCGCCTACCGGCTCGGCATCCCGGTCTTCACCTCCTCGCCGGGGGATTCCACCATCGGCATGAACGTGGCCGGGCTCGAGCTCCTGGCCGAGGCCAGGGGCCTGCGGGACAAATTCCGCCTCACAATCAACCCGAGCCTCGACGTCAACGACTCGACCGCCATCATCCTCAACGCCAAGAAGTACGAGAACGGCAAGACGGGCGTCATTCTCATCGGCGGGGGGAGCCCGAAGAATTTCATGCTCCAGACCGAGCCCCAGATCCAGGAGGTGCTCATGATCCCGGAGGCCGGGCAGGACTACGACATCAACGTCACCGACGCCCGCCCCGACACGGGCGGCCTGTCCGGCGCGCCCCCGAGCGAGGCGGCGAGCTGGGGCAAGATCGATCCGGCCAAAATCGAGGAGACGGTCACCGCCTACCTCGACGTGACCGTCGCCTTCCCGCTGCTGGTCGCCTATACCCTGCAAACGACGAAACCGAAGGCCCCGAAGCGGCTCTACGAACGCGGCGACGAGCTCCGCCGCAAGCTCATCGAATCGTACCTGGAGAACAACAGGGAAGTCGATGAATTGAGCTCTTTCATGGAAAAACTCGTGAAGTAGACATGCGCAAACAGAATTCACTCGCCCTTGCCCGGGAACACGGGACGCCGCTCTTCATCCTCGACCACGAGATCATCAGGGAAAATTACAGAATTTTCAAGCGGCTCCTGCCGCGCGTGCAGTGTTACTACGCGGTGAAGGCCAACTCAATCCAGGAGATCATCGAAACGCTTTTCAATGAAGGGTCGAGCTTCGACGTCGCCTCCTACAGCGAGTTCATGCAGGTCTACCGGTACATCAGCCACTTCGACACGCCGCGGCAGGAACATTTCGTGTGGGACAACATCATTTTTTCGAACACCATCAAGGACGCCGCCACCCTCGAGCGCATCAAACAGTACAAACCCCTCATCACCTACGACAACGAGGACGAAATCAAGAAAATAAAACGCGCCTGCGACACGGCCGGTCTCGTCCTGCGGCTGAAGGTGCCGGACATCGGCTCCCAGGTGGAGATGAGCTCCAAGTTCGGGGCCGAGCCGGCCGACGCCGCGCGGCTCATCCGGGACGCCTTCGACCAAGGGCTCACCGTGGAGGGATTGAGTTTCCACGTGGGGAGCCAGTGCGGCAACCTCGACAACTATACCAAGGCGCTCGCCGTCACCGCCGCGGTTTTCCGGGACGCGCGCCAGAAGGGCTTTCCCCTGAAGCTCGTGGACATGGGCGGCGGGTTTCCCGTGCCGTACGACGCGCAGACGGTTCCCTTCGAGCGGCTCGCCGAGACGCTCAATACGGAGATCGAAAGGCTCTTTCCGGAAGATGTGGAGCTCCTGGCCGAGCCCGGGCGCTTCATCGTCGCCACCGCCGCCTGCCTCGTCTCCGAGATCATCGGCAAGGCGCGCCGCAACGGCAAGATCTTCTACCACATCAACGACGGCGTCTACCACACCTTTTCCGGCGTGGTGTTCGACCACTGGATCCCCAACTTCTCGGCCTACCGGGAGGGACCCCGGGAGATCTGCGCGGTGGTGGGGCCGACCTGCGACAGCTTCGACAAGATCACGCTCGCGGCCGACCTGCCGGCGGACCTCGAAATCGGCGATTTTCTCTTCACCGACAACATCGGCGCGTACTCAACCGCCTCGTCCACCACGTTCAACGGCTTTCCCGGCGCGAAGATCCATCACAAGAACCTGAAGCCGGGGGCGGGGCCCGCCTGATGACGGCCCCAAGGCGCCATCCTCGCGGTCCGTCCTTCGCGGTCGACCGCCCGTCCTTGCTGCTCGAGTTTCTCATCGCCGCCTGCCGGGGGCGAAGCCGCACGAAAATCAAGTCCTGGCTCGCCCGCCGGCGCGTGCTCGTCGACGGCAAGCCGGTCACGCGGTTCGACCGTCCGCTGCGGCCCGGGCAGCGCGTGACCGTCGTCCGATGCGGGTCCGAGGCCGGGGCCTCGCTCCCGCCCGGGCTGACAATCGTATACGAGGACGAGTCGCTCGTCGTCGTCGACAAACCGGCCGGGCTCCTTTCCGTCGCCACCGACGCCGAGAAGGAACGCACCGCCTATCGCGCCCTGAGCCGTTATGTGAAAAAGGAATCCCCGGGAAACAAGATCTTCATCGTCCACCGCCTCGACAGGGAGGCCTCCGGACTCATGCTGTTCGCCAAGAGCGCGCTCGTGAAAGAGAGGCTGCAGAACGATTGGCGGACACTCGTACGCGAGCGGACGTACCTCGCCGTGGTCGAGGGCAAGGTGGAAAAAGACGACGGCACAATCGAGAGCCGGATCGGTGAGAATAAGGCGATGACGATGTACATCGCCCGCGGCGGCGAAGGGAAACCGGCGGTGACGCGTTTCCGGGTGCTGAAACGAAACGCGGGATACTCGCTCCTGGAGGTGGCGCTCGAAACCGGACGGAAAAACCAGATCCGAGTTCACATGGAGGAGTTGGGACACTGCATCGCCGGCGACAAAAAGTACGGGGCGAAAACGAATCCCGTCAAGCGGCTGTGCCTGCACGCGCACAAGCTGGGTTTCACCCACCCGGTGACGGAGGAAAAGCTCGAATTCACGAGTCCTATGCCGGGAAGCTTTAAGCGGCTGTTCTGATCAATCAGGTTTCTGAAAAGCGGCGTTTTTTCAACAGCCTGAAATATATCGGAGTTGATGGGTTCGGTCGGACCAATCCGCCTGATGAACCGCCCGCTGTCATGGCCATTCCGGATGAAGGATTGGCTTCAAAGGTTTTCCAGATCATCCAAATCCTTGTGCCTGCCGCTCGCTTTCTTGTTTATTTTCAAGTGTTTTACATCTATAAATAAAATTTCGATGTCGCTGATTTTCGCAATCACGCGATGAGGATACACGGCCGCAAAAGTCAAACCGGAAACGCTCGTGAGAATCTCGATACGGAACGGCGGGACGCCCATTCTGATGATGTTGTCTTTTTGAGTGAAGGCCTCCGCGTGCAGATCTCGCTCGGGAAAACCGAACTCGACAAGACAGCGGATGACTTTTTCCACATTGGAGGCGCAATTGTCTATCCAGATGTCGAGATCGTTCGTCGCCCGTACGTACCCGAAATAAGCGACCGCGTATCCCCCGACGACGAGGTAGTGGACGTCATTGGCGTTGAAGATACTCAATAACTCTTTGAAATCCTTGGGTAGCGTCATCATAACCGTAAAACCTTCGGCGGAGGATCTCCAATGCCCGCAACCTTTCGTAGGGCGGCCTGGAAAGCCAGAATTGGGTATCGCTTTTATCCGTGTCCGCAAGCTTCAGGATGTTTATTATTTTTTCCATACCTTACCTAAAAAGAGTATACCATATGCTCGGCTTTTCCTCAATGCGGCCGGAATAATACCTCATCGATTTTCGCTCATCGCTTCAGCCCGCTTTCCATTGAGTAAATTGGATCGCGCTTAAAAAAGATCTCCGATGGCTTTTTTATTCGGTCGCGGACGGAAATCCAACGACCGCTTCGGTGGGGAAGGAGGCGTCACTTGGAACCGAAAAACTTTCAGCCGGAACCTATGAGGTTTGGCGTGTAGACAGTTAGATCTGTCAACAAAGGGTACCGTCCAAAGAGGGCGGTCCCCGTTTATGAAGCTGACAATAGCGAATTTTAAATCAGATTTCTCGTCAGTTCCCGGGAAGGACCTCTCTCTTTCCCTTTAGAAAAAGAAACACCGCCGCCCCGACGCAAAGCGCGAATGCGGCGAGGAGAACGATCTGCAGGGCGCTCAAGCCCACCGCCGCAATGGTCTCCCGGTCGGCCCTGAAAAACTCGACGAAAAACCGGATGAGCGAATATCCGCCGAGATGCAGGCAGACGACCAGAATTTCCGACCAGCCGCGTTTCTTGGATTCCCGGATCAGAAAGAGCGCGGCGACCAGCAGGAGCCAGACGCCGAACGACTCGTAGAGCGCGGTCGGGTGAATGGGCGCGCTCACCGGGCTGGACGGGTCGATCAGGCCCTTGTTCAGCGACCACTGCCAGGCCGGGGTCGGGTGGCCGGTCGCCGGCTGGAAAGAAGGGAAAAAGTGTCCGAACTTCGGAAAGCGGACGGCCCAGGGCAGGGTCGAGCTCGTGCCGAAGCCGTCACCGTTCAGAAAGCAGCCGATCCGTCCCGCCGCCTGGCTCGCCATCACGCAGGGTGAGACGAGGGCGAGCGTGCGCCGGAACGGGAAGCGCCTGATGCGGCAATAGAGCCCGCCCGCCAGGATGCCCAGGGGAAGCGCCCCGATGATGCTGATGCCGCCGTCCCAGAAGCTGAAGAAAGTGAGGGGGTTGGCGAAAAAGCTCTCCCGCGAATAAATGAGCAGGCTCGAGATCCTGCCGCCCAGGATGCCGCCGATGATGACGAACAAGGCGAAATTGAAGAACTGATCCGTATTGAGTCCGGCTTTTTTCACTCTCCGCATCGCCCAGACGACGCCGATGACGATGGCGATGAGAAAGTAAAACCCTTCGTAGAAATAAAAAACCCGGAAACCGAGATTGAGATGAATGGGGAACAAAATTTCCTCCCGTTGAAATAGTTGCTCAAGTGTAAATACGATGCATTTTGCCACAGTATATAGCACTGTCCCTTTCGTCACAAGAACCGTGCATTGCACAAAGCACCGGCCTGTGATAAAAAAAAGTTAACGCCGCCATATCCGGCCGGGACCGTGTACATGATCGACGATAAAACCTTCCAATCCGTCCTCAACCTCTGCCGTTTTCACCTCAATGCAGACGAGGAAGCCCGCTTCCGCGCTGAAATCGGCGATATCCTCCATTACATGGACCGCCTGGCCGAAGTCGACACCTCCGCGGTGGACATCGATCTGGGGCGGGCGCGGGAGTCAAAGACGTTCCGGGCCGACGCCGCGAGCGCCGGGCTTCCGGCCGCGGGGTTGGAGAGCTTAAGCCACCACTTCGAGGACGGACTCTTCCTCACACCGCCCATCCTGGAGGAGCTCGACGAGAGCGAGCGGGGGACGCCGTGACGAACGACCTCACATCCCTCACCCTCACCGAGCTCAAAGCCGGGCTGGCGGATAAAAAATTCAGCGCGGTCGAGGCGTTCCGCGCTTTCCGCAAGACATACGATGACGACCGCTCGGCCCAACCGCCGCTCAACGGCTTCGTCGAGTTTTATGCCGACAATGAAAAGCTCGCCGAGGCAGCCGACCGGAAGCTCGCCAAAAAAGAGGGCGGCGCGCTCTGCGGCCTTCCGATTGCCGTAAAGGACAACATCGCGATCGCGGGCCGGCCGGCCGAGTGCGCCTCCCGCGTCCTTTCAGGCTTCGTCCCCCCGTATTCGGCCACGGTCACGGAGCGGCTCCTGGCGCAGGGCGCCGTCCCGCTCGGCCGCACGAATATGGACGAGTTCGCCATGGGCTCCACCTGCGAGTACTCAAGCTACGGTCCGGCGCGCAATCCCGTCGACCGGACGCGCGTCACCGGCGGGAGCTCCGGCGGATCGGCCGCGGTGGTGGGCGCGCGCCAGGCGCCGGCCGCGCTCGGCTCTGACACGGGCGGATCGGTCCGGCTCCCGGCCTCGTTCTGCGGCGTGTACGGCTTCAAGCCCACCTACGGCGCGCTCTCTCGCTACGGCCTCATCGCCTACGGCTCCTCGCTCGACCAGATCGGCGTGCTCGCCCGCTCGCCCGGGGACGTCGCTTTGGTCTTCTCCCACGCGGCCGGCCTCGACCCGCGCGACAACACCTCCCGGGAGGTGGACGCCGCCGATCTCGACCCGCTTGCGCCCGAGACGCTCAAGGGCCTGCGCGTCGCCCTGCCGAAGGAGTTCACGGGCGAGGGAATCGACCCCGAAGTGCGGAAGCGGCTCGACGAGTTCAAAGCCTGGCTCGAAAAATCGGGCGCGGTCGTGAAGGAAATCTCCGTTCCCCTGCTCGAGCACGCCATCGCCGTGTACTACATCATCGCCACGGCCGAAGCCTCCTCCAACCTGGGCCGCTACGACGGGGTCCAGTACGGCCCGCGCGCCGGGGCGGCCAACCTCATCGACATGTACTACGAAACGCGCACGCTGGGGTTCGGGAGCGAGGTGAAGCGGCGCATCTTCCTCGGCAACTACGTGCTCTCCAGCGGGTACTACGACGCCTACTACAAGAAGGCCCAGGCCGTCCGGCGCCTTCTCATGGACGAGTTCGCCCGGGTCTTCCAGGAAGCCGATTTCATCCTTTCTCCCACTTCGCCCGTGCCCGCCTTCACGCTCGGCGAAAAGCTCGACAATCCCCTCGCCATGTACCTCCTCGACGCGTACACCACCTACGCCAACCTCCTGGGCACGCCGGCGATCTCGATGCCCGCGGGTACGACCGCCGGCGGTCTGCCCGTCGGCGTCCAGCTCTCGGGTCCGGCCGGCGCGGACGCGCGCCTCCTGAAAGTAGCCCAAGCCTGGCACCGGGAAGGAGCGGCGTCATGAAGTACGACGTCGTCATCGGCTGCGAGGTCCATGTCCAGCTCGCCACCAAAAGCAAGATGTTCTGCTCCTGCCCGAACAAGTTCGGCGGGGAGCCCAACACCCGCGTCTGCCCGGTGTGCCTCGGCCTTCCCGGCAGCCTGCCGGTGCCCAACAGCGCCGCTTTGGAAATGGCGGTCAAAGCCGGCCTCGCCCTGGGCTGCTCGATCGCGCCGATCACCAAGTTCGACCGCAAGAACTACATGTACCCCGACCTGCCCAAAGCCTACCAGATCTCACAGTACGACATACCGATCGCGGTCGACGGGAAATTGTCCGTCCGGACCGGGGAGGGCGAGCGCGAGGTCCGCATCATCCGCGCCCACCTGGAGGAGGACGCGGGCAAGAACGTGCACGCGCTCGGCGCGGACGGCCGGTCCGGCGTCGACTACAACCGCGCCGGCACCCCGCTCCTGGAGATCGTCTCCGAGCCCGACCTCCGCTCGCCCGCCGAGGCCGCCGCCTACGTGGCCTCCATCCGCGAGATCGTGCGCGCGCTCGACGTGTCCGACGGCAACATGGAGGAAGGCTCCCTCCGCTGCGACGCCAACATCAACCTCTGGGTGTACGAGGGCGGCGTGAAGCACGCCACGCCCATCGTGGAGCTGAAGAATATGAATTCGTTCAAGTCGATCCGGCAGGCGCTCGAGTACGAGGTGGAACGCCAGGCCGACGAATGGCGGGAAGCGCGGCTTACCATGGAAAAGGGAAGCAAGCGCACCCGCGGCTGGAACGAGGAGCGCGGCGTCACCGTTCTTCTCCGGGTCAAGGAAGAGGAGGCCGATTACCGCTACTTCCCCGAGCCCGACATCCGGCCCATCGCGCTGGACCGCGAATACGTTGAAGGTCTCCGCTCCTCGCTGGCCGAGCTCCCCGAGGCCCGGCGCGAGCGCTACCGGAAGCTGGGGATTTCCGCTCAAGACGCCGAAGGGCTGGCCGCCTCTTCCGTCCTCGCCTTTTATTTCGAGAGTGTGGTCGAAGAACAGGCCGATGCGAAAAAGGCGGCGAGTTGGATTATGGGCGAGGTGCGCAAATATCTGAACGAGAAAGGCCTGGCCGACGAGGACTATCCGGTCAAGGCGCCCGCCCTCGCCCGGCTCCTCGCGCTCATCGAGCAGGGAACGATCTCCAACACGCAGGCCAAAGTCGTGCTCGTCGCCATGGCCGATTCCGGGAAGAGCGCCGACGACATCGTCCGCGAGCAAGGTCTGGCCCAGATCTCGGGCGAGGCCGCCCTCCTCGAGTTCGTGGAAAAGGCGTTAATAGAAAATCCCGATTCGGCGGCCAACTACCGGGCCGGAAAGGAAAAAGCGCTCGGCCATCTCATGGGCCAGGTGATGAAACTCTCCCGCGGCAAGGCCAATCCGCAGGAAGTGGAAAAGCTGCTGAAGAAGAGGTTGAGCGAATAGGCTTGACTGCCGGCTTGATTCAGGGGAGGACACGGAGAACACGGAGTGAAGAGGAGAGCACAGAGAAGGAAAATAAAAAAGAAGAAATGGAATTCATGTTATCCCTCCATTTTCTCATCTATTCTTTCTTCTCCGTTCTCTCCGTGTTCTCTGTGTCCGTCCGAAGTGAAGTAATAAAAGAGGATCCCCAGTGGAAGACCTTTTCTCCCAAATACCGATCATCAAGCGCGCCCGCGGTTACAGGCTCTACGCCTTCTCCGGCAAACGATATCTCGACCTGTGGCTGAGTGACGGACATAATTTCCTCGGGCACAAACCCCAGGGATTCGTCAACTATCTGAAACAGGCGGCCGAGAGGGGCGCGATCGCCGACCTGCCGTCGCTCTACACCCGCAGGTTCGTGAACGCTTTGCGATCACATTTTCCGGACTGCCAATCGTTTCTCATCGCCCCGACTCTTCCCGCCCTCATGAAATCGGCCTCCCGGGCGCTCGGCCGGACTCTTTCCTGCGGCGATATATTCGATCCGCTCGTTCCGGGCGAGGGAACGCCGGGACCGATCTCGGTCTGGCGTCCCTTCTGCGCCGACAATATCGACTCCGACCTCGTCCTGCCGATCGTCCCCACGGGGTTCGGGCCGGTCCTGTTCGCGCTTTGCTCCCGGCAACCCCTGCCCGAGGTCGATTTTCCCCCGGCATCGGCGCTGATCCTGGCCGGGGCCGCCCAGCGGCTGGGGAGCCTGAAGGATCTCGCCTTGCCCGAATGGTACGCGCCCGATCTTTTCGCCGCGGCTCCGCACTTCACGCAGCACGGTCTTTACCTCGTGCCCCGCGGCCCGGCCGCCGCCTACCCGGCCCTCTTCCGCCGCTTCCTTGAGGCGGGCCTGGTGCTGTCGCCGCGGCCGGGAGAGCCGAGCATCCTGCCCCTCGAGCTTTCACCGGGTGAATTGAAGCTGCTGTTAAAAATTTTCCGCGGCGACTAAAAGCGCTCTTCTCTATTGAACAACCTCGTCATTTTGGATATGACAGATGAAGAAGGAGCGCGCTGATGGTTGACTACTCGCTCGTCTATTACCTCGTCCGCGCCGGTCTGGGCGCCGTCGGTTCGGTGTGCGCCATTCTCTTCTGGCCCCGCAACCGGGACGCGGCCTGGGTGCTCGTCATCCTGGGGACGCTCGTCCTCTACCTCTCGCTGGTGTTCGAGCTGCTCGTCAAGATCAAGCTCCTGGTGCCAGAGAATTTCATCGTCTTCGGGTTTCCAACCTTCGAGATCGTCGCGCTCGTCTTGAGCGCCTCGCCCTTCGCCTTCTTCGCCGTCGCGTTCGTGATCATGATCGCCCGAAAGTGATATGGAATTTCGTGAAGTTACGGGCGAGCTCGAGATCGAAACCTGCGCCGAGGTGATCCGGAAATCGTTCCGGACCGTGGCCGATGAATTCGGCCTCACCGAGGAGAACGCGCCTACCAATCCCGCCTTTCTCACCGTGGAAAAATTGAGACAGGCGATCGCCAAGCCCGTCCGCTTCTTCGGCTTGTTCGATGGGACCCGGCAGGTCGGCTGCGTGGCCCTCGAACGATCCCACGACGAAGCCGGCGTCTTTTTCCTGGAACGGCTTTCCGTGGTGCCCGAGGAGCGCCGCAATGGATACGGCGCCGCCCTCATGGATCACGCCTGCCGCGAGGCGAAAAAAGCCGGGGCCGAAAAGATAAAAATCGGCATTATCGACGAAAACCGCGTGCTCAAGCGCTGGTATCTCGATTACGGGTTCACTGAAACGGGAACGAAGACTTTCGCCCATCTGCCTTTCACGGTCTGCTTTATGGAAAAAAATATCGCCTCTTAGGTTCATATCTAGTCATCACATCAGCCAGGACGCCCTGATTTGATTGCGAACGGGATACCGAAGGAAGCGGTGCGCGGGATACCCCAAGGTCATCACCCCGGCAAGCAGCCGGCCCTTGGGGACGCCGAGCCGCTCCGCCGCTTTTTGGTTTTTCGACACGGCCAGCATGGCGAATCCGATCCAGCAGGTTCCCAAACCGATCGAGTGGGCGGCCAGCATGCCGTACGTCAACGCGATCGAGGGATCGACGTAGGCCAATCCGCCCAAGGCGGGGACATGGGCGACCACGAGGACCGGCGCATTGTAAAAGATGGGGTCGCCGCCGGCTTCGTATTCCCGAACCATTTCCTCGATGCCCAACGCGGTTCCTGGATCCGACATTATTTCATGCATCGCCCGTCCCACGAACGGGCGGAGGACGGCGTGAAATCGCATGATTTTCCTGAAGCCGCGGAGGAAGGCGATGGTGGTTTCCTTGAGCATTTGAATGTGATCGCGGTTTTTTATGACGACGTATTCGCAGGTCTGGGCGTTATGGCCGCTCGGCGCGAAACGCATCACCTCGAGGATTTTTTCGATCTCCCCCTTCGGAACGCCGGTATCCGAATACCGGCGCACGGACCGCCGGCCGAGGAGCAGACTCTTCGTCGCCTCGTAATCCGGATCCGCACCGCTTCTTTCCGGCGCTTTTTCCGCCGCATCGTACATGATGGCGTCGGCGGGACAGACCGCGACGCAGTGTCCGCACGCCGTGCACCAGCCGTGCCGATCGGCGTGACGCACCCGGCCGTTTTCGGACTTTGTATACAAGTGGGCCACGCATTCCACCGCGCACAGTCCGCAGCCGGTGCATTTTTTTTCGTCGATGCCTTTGATTTTCATTCGTACCTCCATAATAATGATTCAATTAACTAGCTATTTAGTTAATTATTAACCTAAAAAAAATCACCGCTTTTTACCTTTTCTGTTCGCGTGATACTGCTCGTGCGTGTGCTGCATCGCATAATCGAAGCATTCCTTCAGCGCCCTTTCACTCATCTTGAAGTGTCGGCACCATTTATCCTTCAACACGATGTATGTGACGAACGGCATCACGCCCGTGAAAAATTCCGTGACGACCATCCGTTGCCTCTCTTTTTCCGAAATTTTCACGCGCTCTTCGATCCCTTGTATCCTTGTATCATGCTCGCTCCCCTCCAGGTCGACCAACCTGAACAAAGGGGTATCCTTTTCATCTCCCTTGAGTGATTCCATGACCAGAATTTTAAGAATGTCCCCGTTCGCCTCCAGGTAACCGGCATACTCCGCCTCGAACAGACGCTTGTTTTCCTCGGCGTCTTCCGAGAAACCGCCCCGCTCCACGAAACGTAAAAGCAAATCCGTCGATTCCCTGAAGAATTTCTGATATAATTCCTTGAGTATCGCTTCCTTGCTCTTGAAATAATAATAAATCAGCGCCTTGTTTACGTGCGCCTTCCCGGCGATCTCATCCATGCGCGCCCCGCTGTATCCTTTTTCGGCAAACACCTTGGAGGCCGAATCGAGGATTCGAATTTTGGATTCTTCGGATTTATCCATGCCTTCCTGACTATTGACTAACCATTTAGTTAAAATAAATCATTCACAGCTCTTTTTGTCAATAGAAAAACGATAATCATTGAAATATTATCCCTCCCTGAAATCCGGAAAATGGATTCTTGAGTGCGGGCCGGGCTTCCGCTATATTTATCCATCATGCCCCCGAATAAACCGGAGCTCCTGGCGCCGGCCGGCAATTTCATGGCCGCCTGGTACGCGTTCGCCGCCGGGGCGGACGCGGTGTACGTCGGGCTGCGGCGCTTCTCGGCGCGCGCTTCGGCCCAGAATTTCAGTTCCCTCGAACTCGCGAAGCTGAAAGCCGTCGCCGTCGAAAAAAACAGGAAGATCTACACGGCCCTCAACACCGTCATCCGGGAAGCGGAGACGGACGATTTCATTTCCGCCCTCGCCGAGTGCGAACGGCTCGGCGTCGACGGGATTCTGGTGCAGGACGCGGGAGCGCTCGCCGTCGCGAGGGAGCACTTCCCCGGCCTCCCCGTCCACGCCTCGACCCAGATGGCGCTCGGTAACTCGCTCGGGCTGGCCGAGGCGGAGTGCCTCGGCATCCGGCGGGTCGTTCTGCCCCGGGAGACCTCCTTCGAAGAAGTGAAGGCCCTGCGCGCCCGTTTTCCGGACCTCGAGCTCGAGGTGTTCATCCACGGCGCGCTCTGCTATTCGTACTCGGGGCTTTGCCTCGCCTCAGGGCTCATGGGCGGCGGCTCGGGGAACCGCGGCGCGTGCGCCCAGGTCTGCCGACTCAAATTCTCGGGAGACAAGGGCGGGGGACACATCCTCTCCTGCAGAGACCTCTTCTCGGGTCCCGACGCGCGCCGCCTGGCCGAGATCGGCGTGGACAGCCTCAAGATCGAGGGCCGGCTCAAACCGGCCTCCTACGTCTACCACACCGTCCGCCTCTATCGGTTCATCCTCGACCATCCCCGGCCGGAGAACGAGCCCGGCTACCGGGAGCTTCTCGAAAAAAGCGGCTTCGTCTTCGCCCGCGAGCGGACGAAAGGCCGCCTGTTCGGGGGAATGAAAGAGCGGCTCATCACCCGGCGCTACGAACGGAGTGTCGGGTTTCCGGCCGGCCGGGTGGAGCGAACCGCCCCGGACTCGTTCTCCTTCACGGCCTCAATCCCGATCGCCCTCGGCGACGTGCTCCAGGTGTTTCTCGACGAGCGCGAGCGCTCACCCTACAAGCTGCCGGTCCGCGGTCTGCTCTCGGGCGGGAAAAAAGCGCCCATCGCGGGCCGGGGGGATTTTGTGACCGTCGCAAGCGAAAAAATCCCCGCCCTCGGGCAGGAAATCACGAAAGTCTACTCAAAAAACAACGAGCTGCCGGGAGTGCGACACGATCGGTTCGCTCCGTATCGAAAAAAACTCCCCGTGCGTATCGTTCTCTTTTCGGACGCGCCGAACACGATGCGCATGGAAACGAATATCGACGGCCGTTCATTATCGTTCGTTCATCCCTGCGCTTATAATAAATCGGAGCGGCCGGAAGGCACGGTACGCCGCGTCCGGGGCGCGTTCGAGGCGGCCGAAGATCCGCTCTTCAAGCCGGAGGTGGAGGAAATCCGATGTGAAGGATCCGTCGGGGGTCGCGCTCCGGGCAGCCGCCAGCTGAAAATGATCAGGGACGATTTCCTCCGCCGCGCGGCCGAGGCCGTATCGAAACGGGAGGCTGAGCGGCGGGCGTCTATCCACGCCGCCGACCGGGCCGCCGGCGCCGGACGAGCGTTCCCGCCGATCGACGGGATCCGCGAGTTTATCCGCGACCGCGCCAATCTCAATCCCCGGGTTTCGCCGCGCGGACTGATCCCGTTTCATACAGGCGGCCGGCTTGAGATCGATTCGCTCGCGCGCACGGGGAATTTCGTCTTCATCCCGCTTCATCCCGCGGTCGGCGACGGCGATCGCGAGTATTACGAGGAAATCGATCGATTCATCCGAGACCATCCCGAGTCGACCGTTTTCCTCGGCGTCAACAACCTCCATCACCTGGGCCCCGTCAGGGAATGGGAGACGCGCGCAAACGTCTTTTCCTTCACCGACTTCTTCTTTTACCTGGCCAATGCGGCGGCGGTTCGTTTCGTGCTGCGCGGGCTTTCCAAAATCGCGTTCGGCTATTATTGGATTGAAGGGACGGAGGCTGATCGCGTCTCCCTGGAACGCCTCTCGGGCTTCCCCCTTTTCGGCGCGGGGAACGCGTTCAGGCCCCCTTATTTTCTGCACCGGGGGGATCCGGAGGTCGGGGTTCTCGGCTTCGATCGGGATGAAACGACCGGGGAGAAGACTTTTGGATTCGAATACGAAAAATATCGCTTCGAGGCGGTGACGAAGAAGGGATTCACCTATATTTTCCCCGTTCCTTTTGCCTTCCCTTGACAAAAGCGGTATTATTCTACATAGTATAAAGCCGCCGTCCCGAGCGTGAGTGAGGGCAGCCGTAATCCCAAATCTTTCAAGAATTCCTTATCAGGTGATGGAAACCCGTCGAGAGTAAGGTCATCGACGTGTAAGATTTGGCTGCATCGCGGTGAGTGTAGCTCAGGTGGTTAGAGCGCCAGTCTGTGGAACTGGATGTCGTGGGTTCAAGTCCCATCACTCACCCTCTTTTAAATGCGCGCGTCCGTAGCTCAGCTGGATAGAGCGCCGGACTTCGAATCCGTAGGCCGCAGGTTCGAGTCCTGCCGGGCGCATTTGTTTGACACATTGTCTGGAAGCCATGGTATGGCTTTATATTGAGGGCCGTTAGCTCAGCTGGTAGAGCAGCAGACTCTTAATCTGCGGGTCGGAGGTTCGATCCCTCCACGGCTCAAACAAAGCGCGGAAAGCGAGACGCCGGTCGACCGGCCGGGTTCATTATTGACCATCCCGGCGTTTTCCGCTATATTCCTTGCGAGAGTGGTGAAACTGGCAGACACGCCAGACTTAGGATCTGGTGCCGCAAGGCTTAAGGGTTCGAGTCCCTTCTCTCGCATCGACCGGACGATCCCTCCTGTCTGCCATGCGATGCGAGCCTTATGAGCGCGGGAGTAGCTCAGTGGTAGAGCTTCACCTTGCCAAGGTGGATGTCGCGGGTTCAAGCCCCGTCTCCCGCTTCCATGTGAAGGCGATTCGGAAGAAACTCTGAATCGCCTTTTCTTTTTCGCGGACGCTCCGCCCGGATCGGGCGGCGGCGCATCCACATCGAACATGAAGGAGAAAATCCAACCGTGATCTCACAAAAAGAAGTCAGTCTCAAGGAAAATGCGAGGGTGTTTCTCAAGATCACCGTGCCCCAAAACGAGGCGCAGCGCGAGTACGACGCGCTCGTCAAGGAATACTGCGGTAAAGTCGCGATGAAGGGGTTCCGCCGCGGCAAGGTTCCGGCCGACGTGCTTCTCCGCAAGTACGGGGAGGAGATCAAGGGCGAGGCCGCGATGAACATCATCCAGAAAGGGCTCGAGGAAGCCATCGGGACGATCGATGAAAAGCCGCTCAACCATTCCCGGCCGGAGGTGACGGAAAAGGTCGAGCTCGACCTGACCAAGGACTTCACCTTTGAGGTGTCCTACGACACGTTCCCCAAGGTGGAGCTCGGCGACTACAAGGGCGTGAAGGTCGAAAAACCGGCCGTCGAGGTGGGCGACGAGGACCTGCAGCGCGAGCTCGAAGCCGTCCGGGAGAAAAACTCGATCGTCAAGGAGAAGGAAGGCGGGATCGCGCGGGGCGACATCGTCACCGTCGACTACGTCGAGCTCGACGCCGAGGGGAACCCGGTGGGCGGCACGAAGCGCGACGGCTTCGTTCTCGAGGTGGGAAAACAGACGAGCGTCTACCGCTTCGACGACGACCTCGTCGGCCTCAAGGCGAACGAGTCCAGGACAATCACGAAGGAAGTGGAAGCCGAGTCGACAGGGGGCTCCACCGGATCCTCCGGAGAGCACGTCCACCGGGAGGCGAAGCTTCAAGTGACCGTGAAAGCCGTCAAGGAAAAGATCATGCCCGAGCTCAATGACGAGCTCGCCCAGGACGTGAGCGACAAGTACAAGACCCTCGACGACCTCACAACCGACATCCGGAAAAAACTCACCGACACGGCCGACGAGCGGCTGCGCGACATCCTCGCCACCGCCATCGTGGAGAAAATCGTGGAGGTTTCCAAAATCCCGCTTCCGGAATCCATGGTCGAGGTCGAGCTCGAGCGGAACTGGAGCGACCTCGTCGAGCGGTTCAACAGGCGCGAGGACCTTGTGCTGCGGGCCCTCAGTGAAGAGGGCAAGACAAAAGAGGACCTCTTCAAGGATTGGCGGCCGGGGGCCGAGAAAAAGATCAAGGCCGAGCTTGTGATCGGCGCGGTGGAGGAGAAAGAGAACATTTCCGCCGGCGACGAGGACGTGGCGGCCGAGATAAAAAAATACGCCGAAGAGCGCGGGCTTGAATTCGACAAGGCCAAAGAGGCGTATGAGAAGATGAACCTGCTCGATTATCTCAAGCGGAGCATCGCCCGGCAGAAGACCATCGCCTTTCTCATAGGCAATGCGGACGTGAAGAAGGGCAAGAAACTCAAATTCCTGGACTTGCTCCAAGGCCGGTATTAGATTACATTACATACAGATAAAAACGGCCTACAACATTGGAAAAGCGCGATTCTTCGTCATGGCGCCGACGGACGGCTCACGCAGGACAAGGCATACTACCGATGCATTGTCCTGCGAGAACGATCTCACGGGTGACGGGATTTGCGCGTTTCGAGGAATTCGGCAAAAAGGTCGCCGAGAGGGTATTATGGAAAAGGCATCGACGATATACATCCCCAACGTCATCGAGCGCACCGGCTCGTCCGAGATCCGCTGGGACATCTATTCGCGGCTCCTCAAGGACCGCATCATCTTCCTCGACAACGACATCGTCGACGTCACCGCCGACCTGATCGTGGCCCAGCTCCTCTTCCTTGAGTCGCAGGACACCGAGAAGGACATTCATCTCTACATCAACTCGCCGGGCGGAGCGGTCACTTCGGGCCTCGCCATCTACGACACCATCCAGTACATCAAAGCCCCGGTCCAGACGATCTGCATCGGCCAGGCCTCCTCCATGGCCGCCCTCATTCTCGCCGCCGGGCGCGACGGCAAGCGGTTCGCCCTGCCGTCCTCCCGCATCCTCATCCACCAGCCCTGGGGCGGCGTCTACGGCCAGGCTCGGGACATCGGCATTCAGGCGCGGGAGCTCGTGCGCCTGAAGAAAATCATCATCGAATATTTCGCAAAACATACGAAGAAAGATGTCGATACTATAGCCAAAGACCTGGAACGGGATTATTACATGTCGGCCCAGGAAGCCTGCGCTTACGGCATCATCGATAAAGTCTTCGTAAGGGAGAGCAAAGCGAATGGCTAAATTCACCAAGCGACCCAACGGCCTGAAGATCTGCTCGTTCTGCGGCAAGTCGTCCGACATGGCGCGCCGCCTCATCGCCGGGCCGGGCGTGTACATCTGCGACGACTGCGTGCTCGTCTGCAAGAAAATCCTCGACGAGGAAGACGAGATCCTCGCCGGCGAATTTTCCGAGGAGATCCCCACCCCGCAGGAAATCAAGACCTACCTCGACCAGTACGTTATCGGTCAGGAATACGCCAAGAAGACCCTGTCCGTGGCCGTCTACAACCACTACAAGCGCATCTCCAAGGCCAACCTCGTGGATAAAAGCGTGGACATGGAAAAAGCGAACGTCCTCCTCATCGGCCCCACCGGCACGGGCAAGACCCTCCTCGCCCGCACCCTCGCCAAACGCCTCAAGGTGCCCTTCGCCATCGCCGACGCCACCACCCTCACAGAGGCCGGGTACGTGGGTGAAGACGTGGAGAACATCCTCTTAAAGCTCATCCAGAACGCGGGCAACAACATCGCGGCCGCGGAAAAAGGCATCGTCTATATTGACGAGATCGACAAGATCGCGCGCAAGGGGGAAAATCCCTCCATCACCCGCGACGTCTCGGGCGAGGGCGTCCAGCAGGCGCTCTTGAAGATCATCGAGGGCACGGTCGCCTCCGTGCCGCCGCAGGGCGGACGAAAGCATCCCAACCAGGAAATGCTCAGGATCAACACCGAGAACATCCTCTTCATCTGCGGCGGCGCGTTCGTCGGCCTCGACAAGATCGTCGAGTCGCGCGTCTCAAAGCAGCCCATCGGCTTCGGCGCCGACATCGTTCCGCCCGCGGAAAAGGACCTCGAGAAGCTGTTCGCAGACCTCCATCCGGACGACCTCATCAAGTTCGGGCTCATCCCGGAATTCGTCGGCCGCCTTCCCATCGTCGTCACCTTGAACGAGCTCGGCGTCGAGCTTCTGAAGCGCATCATTACCGAGCCCCGCAACTCGGTCTCCAAGCAGTTTCAAGCCTCCCTCAACCTCGACAACACCCGGCTCGTCTTCGAGGACGCGGCCATCGACGCCATCGCCCGCAAGGCGATCGAGCGCAAGAGCGGCGCCCGGGGCCTGCGGGCCATCCTCGAGAAGATCATGACGGACGCGATGTACGAAGCGCCCAACGTCAAGGGCAAGAAGAAGATCGTCATCACCGAGGATGTGATCATCAACGGCAAGGCGCCGGAAATCGTCCTCGAGGACAAGTCCGAAAAGAGCGAGAAGGGCGAAAAGAAAAAGACCGCATGACCGGCGGCCGATGTCACCATGAAAGGATGTCGCACGACCGGATCAGCGCGGAAATGTCAGTTCGAGCCTGTCGAGAACTGAGCGAAAATTGATTTTCTTGACGCTTCTTTGGTCATGCACCCCTCGATCGGCCTGCGGCAACACACAATAAATGATCGCTTAAATAATAACACGCGTAAGTGCTGCCGAAGGCTTGCTTCCTTCGCCCGAAGATTTACAATCACTCAAAGACGAAAGTTCGGCAGTCGGAAGGCGATCGAGATTTCCAGCGATTCACGGCGTCTTCTGTCGTATACGGTCGACTCTCCCCCGCGGATGAACGTGTTTTAGCCGTCGGGCCGCTCTGACGGCGAAGCGAGATACAACGCCTTCACACTTTTCTCCCGGCGCCATTTTCTGGTATGCTGGACGTGAACCGGGAGAAGCGATCAATGCAACAATTAAAAAGAGGATCGACGCCGTCGACGGATCTGAAAACCGCGAACGAACATCGGCCTTCCCTCATCGGCACGCGGAACGAAAGCACCATCCACGCGCAGCTCAAGGAGATGTACCGCTGCCCGGGGGCGCGGACCGAGGCGCCGCACGGGACGTACCTAGTGGACGTCGACCGGGGCGACGGCGAGCTCGTCGAGATCCAGACGCGGCATTTCGGCACAATAAAGAACAAACTCCTTTTTCTGCTCGCCTCTCACCGCGTGCGGCTCGTGTATCCGCTTCTGACGGAGAAGGTTTTCGTCTTCATCGACCCGGAAACCGGCCGTGAGAAGCGGCGCCGGAAATCATCCCGCGGGAAAACGCTTTTCGACCTGACGGACGAGCTCGTCGGCATCGCCCCGCTTCTCTCCCACCCGCGCCTACTCCTCGAAGTGCTTTTTACGAGCGAGGAAGAGGTCCGCTGCCGTGACGGCAAGGGAAGCTGGAGGCGGAAAGGGATGAGCATCGTCGACCGGAAGCTCATTGCTGTGACCGGCTCCTTGAGGCTGCAGACGGCCGCCGATTACCTCAAGGTTTTTCTCCCGGACGGCGCGCCGAGGGAGTTCACCAACCGGAGCCTGGCGGAGTATTTGGATGCGCCGTACCGCAAGGCGCAGCAGCTGACGTATTGCTTGAGGGCCATCGGTGTTGTCGAAACCGCGGGGAAAAAAGGACGGGAAATCGTTTACCGGCTGAATCGGAAGACAGATCCCGGCGAGCGCAAGGAATCGACTCCTTAACTATTTGTAAACTGCCAATCCCAGTTCTCAATACTTCAGCAGCAGCTTAAGCATCTTCCGATCGAGTTTGTGCCCCTCGAAATTCTCGTAGGCCACGTCCGCCCGGTTGGAATCGAGGATCCCGAAATCGCCGCGGAAATTCCAGAGCGCCCAGCCCCAGCCGTGCTCCTTCGCGACGATGAGGATATCTTCAAGGAAGGCGAGCGCCGTCTCATGGGGCGTCCGGCTGTACACGCCGCACTCGCCGATCATGACCGATCCGCCGCGTTTTTGAAGTTTGATCCAGGGCGCGAATTGGACTTCTTCCAACCAACGGCGGTCGTAGGCGCCGCCGCCGTCCCGCAACACCCGGCCCGTCTCATCCAGCCGCACCATTTCCTGTTTCCGGCCCCAGGCCGTATCGGCGGCGGAGAGAACGACGGCGCGCCTCACCTTCGCGCCGTATGGTTCGATCCGGATTTCGGAGAGCGTCAGCCAATCGCCCTCGGTGTTTTCGATAGAGACCTCCGAGGTCCCGGCGGGAACGACGGCCGAATACGTCTTGTCATAGACGTTCTGATAAATGTTCCATTGTTTTTGGAACACCGATTGTTTCCACTCGCCCTGCCCCGGTCCCGGCTTGAACGTCTTCTCGAACGCGATCCGTCCGTCGGTTTTTACCACGAGCCGGGAAAGGGCGGAGACCTGGTGCACGGTGACGGAGAGACGGATCTCCCGCTCGGCCCTGAATCGAAGAACGAGCGGACTGTGGAACTCGCTTTTTTGAGGGCCGTATAAAAAGGCGGGAATCGGTTTCGGCATCGGCCAGGACGGCGCGGGCCAGCTGTCGGATCCTTGGATCCATCCGGCCCTATAATGGGTGACTTCCATGGGCGAGTAGCCACGGGCGGCCTGGATGATCCAACCCCCGGAGAGTCCGGTCACCGGCGCCTGTCCCCAGCGAACTCCGTCCGCCAGAATCAGGCGATACGGGTCGACCGACCGGACGGCCTCAATCGCCTTCATCATGACTTCAGCGTAAACCGCCGGTTCCACCTCCCCCGGCTCGTTCACCAGATTGAAGCTCAAGTCGCGGCTGGATACCCCGCGGTAGCGTTCAGCGAAGATTCCCCACAGACGGGCGAACCGTTCCTGCGTGCCGGAGTCCGCCCAGAGGCTCGTTTTCTCCGGCGGCGGATTGACGCAATAACCGGGCGCCCGGTGAAAATTGAGGCAGACGTGGATATGATATTTCAGGCCGAAGCGGACCGCCTCGTCGATCTCCTTCATCGTCCGTTCGTCGAGCGTCTGGGAATCGCCTGAGCGGTAAAAACACCGGTAGTCGAGAGGCAGACGCACGAAATTGAATCCCAACCGTGAGATGAGTCTGAAGTCCTCCTCCCGGTACGGGCGGTTGGAATCGGCCGTGAATTTTTCAAGTAAATTAAAGCCGCGGAAGCGGGGAAGACTTCGGATATCGACCGCCGGAGCCTGGTCGTGACCCCATCCCTGACCATGTACGAAAACGGCAGGTGTTAACAGTGCTAAAAAGGCGAAAATCCGGGGGAAAAAACGTCGCATATAGATAGAATACCACTTTTTACTCATTACAGCCATTAACTACGCCGACTGTCTAGATAGAGCGCGGAATGAACGGATGTGAGCGCTTGGCTATAGTATTGAAATCAAGGCGGATTTGCCCTTATACTCTGATGTATACCCGCAAGGCTATGCTTTGTCGGGTATTTCCGGTTTTAAATCTTTGTCATATCGAAACGTAGTAAAGTCTCGGTACGGCAAATCTAAACCGATTGCGTATACCGGGGGGAAGGCCCCCGTTTATTTTGCGGGCGGCGGGTAAGGCGAATGAAGAAAAGCCTGTTTATCATCAATGATAAACTCGAAAGTTACGACCCTCTCTTTGAAAAAATCAAGGCAGAGGCGCCGTTTGAGACTGAAATCATGCCCTACCGGCGGTTCTTAAGCGAAGAGCTTAAGGAGCGGTTCGCGAAGCTCGACCCGAACGACATTTTCTTCGCCTTCGAAGCCGGCCTCTTCGGGTTCGAGCACCGGGAGATCAGCGAATACCTGCGCACCATTTATAACCGGCTTTTCACCAACATTCTCCTCCTCATCACCGCGCCCGAGCTCGTGAAGGACGACGACGTCATCCTCGGCAAGAAACACTGCTTTTACGTCCACGGTTCGGACCCCGCCGCCGAGCACGTCAACAACTTCATCCTTTACGTCATCAAGCTCTTCAACGAATGCGTCCTTTCGAACCGCCTCCTCGACTACATCACGCATTCGTTCAACCACATCGTGAATTCGGAGCTCCTCCTCAAGAAGAAGGAGGAGATCGAGCTTTTAAACCGGGAGCTCGAGCTCAAGAACAAAACCGACAGCCTCACCAATCTCTACAACCGCCAGGCGATGTTCGAATTCCTCGACCGCGAGTCAAAGCGCACCATGCGCGACCTGTGGCGCATCTCGAGCTTCCTCAAGGGCGAGGCGAACGCCCAGCTCCTCACCTACGACCCCAGGTTCGGTCACGAGCCCGTCGGCGATCTTCTCGACCACGTGGGCGTCTTTACGGTCATGATGATCGACGTCGATCATTTCAAGCGGGTCAACGACACCTACGGCCACCTCATGGGCGACGAAGTGTTGAAGACGATCGGCGCGCTTCTGCAAGACAAGACCATTTTCCGCGAATCCGACATCCTGGGCCGGTTCGGCGGCGAGGAGTTCATCGGCATTTTCCCGTCGACCAATGTCAACAATGCGCTGGGCCCCGCCATGCGCTTCGTAAAATGCCTTAAGGAAAAAAACTTCCAGACCAAGGGCCTGGAGCCGTTCAAGGTAAGCGTCTCCATCGGCATTTCCGAGTACCACGCCACCGACGCCAGCAAGGAAGAGGTCATTCACCGCGCCGACAAGGCGCTGTATTGGGCCAAGGAACACGGCCGGGACCAGATCGCCGTGTACGAAAAGCTTTACTGAGCGTTTTGCCGTCCCGTCGAAGGGAGACGGAAAAGCGGCTTTTTTTACGAAGACGGCCATCCCGGTGACCGGCGGCTGCGGCGGTGGTTGAGCGCGCAACCGGCCCGCCCGGAAAGGGGTCATATGACGAACGATTCCATTCGCAATCGACAGGCAACGCTCCGGATCGCCGATATTCGCGCGGCGGTCGGGATTGTTTTTTTGGCGGTACTCGCGGTCTGCGCACCGCTCTCGTGCTCCGACATGACGGCCCCCCCCGGACAAGGGCCGGTCGGAGACGTCAAGGTATCGGAGAGCGTCGGCAACTGCAACTATCCGGCAATCGTATGGACGGGGCAGGAGTACGGCATCGCCTGGGAGGATCCGCGAGACGGCAATGTAGAGATATATTTCGCGCGCCTTGACGCGGTGGGGACGAAACTGGGGAGTGAAACCAGGGTGAGCACGGGCACGGGCGATTCCACGGGCGTTTCAATCGCCTGGTCCGGGACGGAGTACGGGCTTACCTGGACCGACCGGCGCCACGGGGGGTATGAGATTTACTTCGCCCGCCTGAGCGCGTCCGGCGAACTGCAAGGCGCGGAACTCCGCGTCACGAATAACGCAACCTATTCGACGTCCTCATGCATTGCCTGGACTGGAACGGAATACGGCCTCGTCTGGAACGAAGCCGAAACCGACGGTACTCCGGATACGAACATATATTTCACAAGGATCGATGCCCTTGGAGTGAAACAGGGCAATGACATCGCCATCGTCGCGGCAGCCGATTCTTCCTGTATAAACACAGGGGCGTTCGTCTGGACGGGAACCCAATACGGGATGGCCTGGTACGATTACCGCAATGGTTCAAGCAATTGTGAGATCTACTTCGCGCGCTACGATGCGTCGGGAACCAGACAGGGCGCGGAAACCCGCCTTACCAATGCCGCCGGGTATTCATGGGGGACGAATCTCGTCTGGAACGGATCCGTATACGCCGTCACCTGGTCGGATGTCCGGACGGGCTCATGGGAACTCTACGGCGCGCTCGTGAGCGACGCAAGCGTAAAAATCAGCGGAGACAACCAGCTGACGAACCGAGCGCAGGGCGGCACCAATTTTTCTTATGAAAGCGGTTTCGCCTGGAACGGCACCGGCTATGGGCTTGTGTGGTATAATCCCAATTCATGTCTCTGGTTTTTTAATATTGACGCGGCGGGGATAAAGCAAGCGCCCGACCTCCCGGTCGGCGATCCGTATGCGATCATCGGATATCCCCGGGAACCCGTCATGCTCTGGAACGGCTCGGAATACGCCCTCGCTTGGACGGACAACCGCAACGGCTCTTTTCAAGAGATATATTTCGCCCGTCTTTCCCCCGACTGCGTCAAGCGATAGCAGAAAGACTCATTTCCGCGACGGCCTGCCGAGTTCCATCCGGCGCATTTCGGACCGAATATCCATCAGAAACGGCGATGCTACAGAAGCCGAAGCCGAAATAAGGTTGTAGACCAGAAAGCGGAAGCGCCCCCTGCGGACCGAGGCCTCCAGAGCTTGGCGTTGCCGGACCAATGCAAGTTCCGACCGAAGATTTCGGTCATGACGTAGCTCTCCATGTTGCCGGTGTCCAGGGGAGACACCGCCTTGGCCATGTCTCCGCTGGAGACGGCCGGAGGGGGTGCGTCGCCCCACGGCCCGGATGTGCCAGTGGGACCCAAACTTGCTCCGAACCGGCCTTTCCACTAAGATCGATTCTGATGAAAGAAATCGGCGCAAACAGCACGCGTGATTATCATACCATTATCATCGGGGCCGGGGCCACGGGACTGGCGTTGGCCAACATGCTCGCAGCGAGCGGGCTTCCCTGCCTGGTGCTGGAACGGGAGCTCTCCCCCGCGCCGTCTTTCCGCAACTCCCGCGCCATCGGCATCATGCCCCCTTCGCTCGCCATTTTGGATCGCTACGGGATCGCCGAACCGCTCCTTCGTTTCGGCGTACGGGTGCACGGCGCGGTCGCTCACGGGAGGAGGTGCGTGATCGGCCGCATAACCCTGGAACGCCTCACGCATCGGTTCCCATTCGTCCTGAGCCTGCCCCAAGCCGTGACGGAAAGCGTTCTGGCGGAATGCCTGGCGAAATCGCGGTCGGCCGAAGTCAGAAGGGGAATGGAATTCATCGGTCTGCGCGAGCGCGACGATTGCGTCGAGGCGCGCGTGCGCAACCTCGCCGCCGGAGCGATCGAAACCTTCCGCGCGCGCTACCTCGCGGGCTGCGACGGGATGCACAGCGCCGTGCGTGAATCCGCCGGACTGCGCTTCAGGGGCGGCATCTATCCCGTATCCTTCTGCATGGCGGACTATACCGATCGCACCGGCTGGGGGGACGAAGCGCATTTCTTCTTCACCGAGCGCGGCCTGCTCGAATCGTTTCCCCTGCCCGGCGGACGGCGCCGCTGGAACGTGAGCCGCCGGCCTCATGGCCCGACCGAGGCGGAAAATTTTCTCGCGCGCGAGGTGCGGCGGCGCTGCGGCATCGGCCTGAAGCCCGCCGACCGGGTCTTTCAGGCATTCTATCGCGTTTACCATTACCGGGTCGAACGGTATTATCGGGGCCGGGTGCTGCTCGCCGGGGACGCCGCGCACATCATGTCGCCCATCGGCGGACAGGGCATGAACACGGGCTTCGCGGACGCGGAGGCCGCGGCCCTCCTCCTGACGCGCGACGCGAACGGGGAAAAGGCATTCGACGTCTACCATGCCTGCCGTTCGACGGCCGCCCGCGCCGCGCGCAGGAGAGCCGCATTGGCGATGCTGGCGGGAACGCTGCGCGGTCGTTTTTTTTCGGCTCTGCGCAACTCGCTGCTTTGGATTTTCCTGCGCGCACTATCAAAAAAAATTCCCGGGTATTGTACCATGTTGACCATACCCTGGGCCGATCCGGCGATTCGGTATAGAGACAGAATTGGAAGGACCGCCGGCGGAAAGCCGGAGCACTCAAAATGATGGACGAAGAAAATACACCCGTTCTCCGGAGAATCGCCACGGCGGTACCGCCGCAAACGTACTCGCAGGAATTCTGCCTCGCGCTCATGCTCGATCGCTACGCCGATGATCCGCGCGCGCACGCATTGCTTTCGAAGATCTATTCCGTCTCGGGAATCGCCGAAAGGCATTCCGTCATTACGGATCCGGGCGATTTCCTAACTGTACCGGACCGTCTCACCACCCAGTCTCGTAATGATATCTTTATTACCGAGGCCAACCGCCTTGCCTGCCTCGCCTGTGCCGAACTCTTCACGGAGCCTTCTTTGGCGGCGAAGATTACTCACCTCATCACCGTCAGCTGCACCGGATTTTCGATTCCGGGTTTCGGTGCGGAAGTGATCAGGGAGCTTGAGCTCCCGACGGCGGTGGAGCACTATCACCTCGGGTTCATGGGGTGCGCCGCCTCATTCCCGGCGCTCAAGCTCGCCCGGCATATCTGCCTGGCCCGGCCCGACGCGAGCGTTCTGATCGTTGCGGTCGAGTTGTGTTCCCTGCACGTGCGCAAGAGCCATCAGGCGGACGTGATCGTCGCCAACTCACTCTTCGCCGATGGGGCGGCGGCCGCCCTCGTGACCGCCCGAAGGGAGGATCATGACCGGTCCGGCCTGCTGCTCCATGACTTCCGCTCACGGACGCTGCCACAACACGCGGGCACTATGGCTTGGAAGATCGGTGCCACCGGGTTCGACCTCTCTCTTTCGACCTACCTGCCGGCCATCATCGAGGGCGCTATCGGTCCAATCATGGAGGAAATCATAAATGAAACCCGCGCCGAACGTGAAAAGATCGGGCTCTGGGCCGTGCATCCGGGTGGTCGAGCGATCCTCGATAAATTCGAATCGGCGCTGCGGCTCTCTCCCGCGGCCCTCGCGTATTCACGCGCGATCCTGCGCGACTACGGCAACATGAGCTCCGCCTCGATTTTGTTCGTGCTGAAAGAAATCCTTGAAGCGCCCGTCGCGGGTTTCACGTGCGCCGCCGGTTTCGGGCCGGGTCTCGTGATTGAGACCGCCTTGATGGAAAAGACGGCTGGATGAAAATGTCCCGCTCGTTTCCGCGCGAACGTTCCCGCGAGCGCGAGCTGATGGATTCCTTCTCTTCGGATCCCGATCGGCTCAAGCGCACGCTCGATCAATTCTATGTAGTCAACCTGCTCCTTACCCGCGCCCGCGGCCTTTTGGAGCGCTGGTTCATATCCGATATGGCGCGCGATAAAAGCCTCGCCTACACCCTGCTCGACCTCGGCTCGGGCGGCGGCGATCTCGCGGTCTGGCTCACGCGTCGCGCGAGAAAGCTCGGCGTGAAGCTTCACATCGTCTGCCTGGACCACGATCCTAGGGTCACGGCGTACGCCCGGGAACGCTGTCGCGCCTTTCCCGAAATCGAAGTGGTCCAAGGACGCGCGTTATACCTCTCCTCTCTGCCGAGCTTCGACTATGTCTTCGCCAACCACTTTCTTCATCACCTGGCCGATGAAGAGATCGTCGGAGTGATCGAGACGATCGGCGCGCGCACGCGCCGCCGATTTCTCGTTTCCGATCTCAAACGCTCGCGGCCGGCCTACTTCGCTTATTCCGTTTTCGCGGCCATTTTTTTACGTAACAGCTTTTCGTTCGAGGACGGCCGGCTTTCGATACGGAAAGGTTTTACAAAAGCGGAATTAGAGGAAATTGTGGCGCTCAGCCGCCTGCGGGATCGCGTGACGCTGCGTTCGATGTTTCCCTTCCGGGTCGTCATTTTAGGCGCCGACGCGCGCCATCGTGCCTGATCACCGCTCCCCTCAGGCAAACAGGGCGGGCGCCAGTAATCGCGCGCCGATGAAGATCGCGAAAAACACGTTCAAGGCGGTGGATGATAAAAGGTTGAGGCGCATCGCGTGATCGTAATCGGCCTTGGCCGGGTCGCGAAAGGCGATCGCCATCCAATGAAAGAAAAAAACGGCGGGCACGGCGAGAAAACCGAGAAAAAGCCCCGCCGAAACCAGTCCGGAGAAATGCCAAAGATACGCGAAAAACCCGGCCAGTGAAAAAGCCAGAATGATCGCGGAAAATATAAACGTGCCCCTGATTCCGAGAACCAGGCTCAAGGTGAGGTCGCCGCGCTTGCCGTCCTCCTCGTGCTGGTAAATCTGCGTCATGGGATAAAAGGAGAAGAGGAAAACAACGGCCAACAGCGCCCCCCACAACGCTTTTACGGTCAACGGCAAAAGCGAAGGCGCCGCCTCCACCCCATACAAAGTCATGAGAAAACCCATTCCGCCGGGGACGAGGGCCGTACCGAGAAGGCCGGTCAACGGGTATTTTTTCAAGCGCAGCTTGTCCCAGGAATACGCCTTGGAGCACAGGCCGTAAATGAAAACGGAGAGCGAGAATTCCCAGCCGATCAGGAATCCCAAGCCCACGGCCGCGGCGTCCAGGAGGAGCGATATCGGGAGCAGGTCCTTGTGCACCCGCGGCGGCCGCTTGACCCCGCCGATGCTGTCGGTGTCCCGGTCGTAATATGAATTGAACGAATTGGAGGCCGGATAGAGCAGAAAGTGCAAAATGAAAAAGACGAGCAGGGCTTTCCAGAGCACGGGCTGTTGCGCCGCGCACAGCCCGAACAGGTATACGGGTAAAAGAAAATACGAAAAAGGAACACGGAGCAATACGAGTGTCGAGCGAGAAATCATCGGGTCACCATGAGCGAATATAACGAGGCACGATGGGAGTGACAAGCCGGACCCCGTTATTCCTGCCTTAAGCGCGTGCCGCACCTAGGATTTTCCCCATTCCCGGGCACTCACCTCACCGCTTTCTCAAGCTCATTTGCCTTTACGCTTCGCGAAGACCGCCTTGAGGGCGGCGGGCTTGTCGAAGGCCATGGAGAATTCCGCCGCGATCGAGACGATCCGCGTCCCCTCCGTCCAGCGCGTGAAGGAGTAGCCCGCGGCGGGGACGGCTTCCAGACGCGGCGGCCGACAACATGGCCTCAAGGGTGGCAGTGTCGCCTGCGACTGCGGTGTACTTCCCGGCGATGTCGTCCCATTCGACCAGGTCCACACCGTCCTTCCCATTGAGCCCGGCGTGGCCCTTGAGGCATTGCTCGTCGTAGCGCTCGCGCAGGTTGATGAGGCCCCAATACTCGCCGTTCAGGTACATGACGACGGGCGTGTAGGCCTGGAGATCGAAGTCGACCCGGCCGCGTAGGACCTCCTGGATGATGGCGTCGCGCGCTAAGCCGCCGTACTCGCTCCGTGCGATCACCGCCAGGGACTTCATGTCGAAGTTGCGGCTGAGCTTGCCCACGACCTTGACGCCGGCCCCCTGGGCGAACCTCAGGACGCCCCCTCGTCGAAATACTCGAAGAAGACCGGCCGCTCCCAGTCCCGGTTCCAATTGGCCGTGAGCGGCTTGCCCCTGAAGGTCGTCTCCAGGCCATTGCGCCCCTGAATGTAAATGCCCGTCTCGGCGCCGAAGAATCCGGCCGGCTCGGTCATGAGGGAGACAACCGGCAGATCCGGCTTTCTCATGCCGATGAAGTAGCTCGAGGCGGCGGAGACGCTGGGCAGGTAACCGGCCTGGAATACCTTGGCTTTGACGATGAAGCCGAAGTCCCGTTCGCCCGAGTAGCGGTCCGTAGGGTAGGAGAGGCTGTCGGGGAAGCGGTAGTGCTGAATGCCGGTTCCATCCTCGCGGTTATTGCCGTATTTTTGCGTGGTCCGCCTGGCCCTGGCGGCGACGAGGGGGGTTGAATAGACGGGAGCGGCCTCGGTCGGCTCCGAACCGTCAAGGGTGTAGCGGACGACCGAGCCGGGGAGGTCGGAGACGATGGAGACGAGCTGATTTTCCGAGTAAAACCCGCCCGGGGGCGAGAAGCGGGGCGGGGCCGCCTCGCCCGAGAGTCCGGTCGCCTGATTGGCCGAACCCGGCGTCGGGTTCTCGAAAATGACCAGGCGGTTCCCCGGCCCGGAAGCGCGGCCGAAGGAACAGCCGGGACGGAGCGCGGGCAGCTTGAGCGAGTCGACCAGTCCCTTGTCGGGCGCGCGCAGCCATATCGTCTCGCCTTCCGAAGAAAGTAAAAAAGAAGCCCGCAATCCACGGCCCTCCCCGCCGCACTGAATGAGGAGGTATCCTCCCTTGGCGACGGCGGTGCCCCGCGGGATCGTCCAGCCCCCTTTCTTCGATTTCTTGTCCGAGAGGGTATAACCGCCCAGATCGACGGGCGTTGCGCCCAGGTTGCGGAGCTCGATCCAGTCCGAGGCCGATCCCCTTCCCACGACACGGCCGCTGGAGCTCAGGGCCTCGTTGATGACGACCTGAGCGTTCGATAAAACTGGAGTCGCGAGGAGAAAGAATGCGAGAACCGTTGTTCTGGCTTTCATGGGAAAACCCTCCGGAGAACCGCGGCCTTCCGCCCAGCATAACCGATGGGCTCCACCGCATCCAGGCTCCTTACGGAATCCGATAGGAAAGGTTATTCACTGCGCCCTGATTGCCGGCACTGAGGCACACGTCACTCCGGCTTGAAGGCGAGCCGCACCGCGTCCTGGAGGACGGCCGCTCCGAGCCAGCCCGGCGTATCGGTCACCGGTCCGATGATTCTCTCAAACCCGAGTTCCTGCGCGGTCTTGAGCCGTTTCTCCGCCTGCCGTATCATCCTGATCTCTCCGGCCAGGCTCACCTCGCCGCAGACTGCCGTCCGCACCGGGAACGGCACTCCCAGTCGCGCCGAATACAGCGACAGGCAAAGCGGCAGCTCGATCCCCACCTCGCGGATCTGCAAACCGCCCGCCACGTTCACGTACGAGTCGTGGTTGGCGAAGGAGATTCCGCAGTACTTCTCGATCACGCCGACCGCCTTCCATACCAGCCGCGGATCGATGCGGTCCGAGAACACCCGCGGCAGGCCGCCCTTGGCGGGCGCGGCCAGACTCTGCAACTCCACGAGGAGAGCGCGCGACCCCTCGATGAGCGGCGCCACCACGATACCGGGTGGAAGCGCCCCGGACCGCTTTTGCAGGAAGAGCTCGTTTGCGTTCTTGATCTGTTCGAGCCCGTCCTCGTTCATGCGGAAAATGCCGATCTCGTCTACGCTCCCGAAGCGGTTTTTCACGGCGCGCAGGAAGCGGAGGTCCTGGTCGGAGGCCTCGAACTGGAGCACGGTGTCCACCAGATGCTCAACCACCTTGGGCCCGGCGATGGCGCCTTCCTTGGTGACGTGGCCCACCAGGAAAAGCGTGGTGCGATGGAGCTTGGCCCAGTCGGAGAGCTCCTGGACGGCGTACTTCATCTGGTTGACCGTGCCCGGCACCGGCCCCAGGTCGGTACTCTTCAGTGTTTGGATCGAGTCGATGACGACGAGTACGGGCTTGACCGCTTCAAGCACGCGCCGAAGCGAATCGAGGTCGGTCTCGGTGCAGATTTCGATCCGCTCGGAGAGCGCGCGGATCCGGCCGGCGCGCAGCTTGATCTGTTCGGGCGACTCCTCGCCCGAGACGAGGAGTACCCGTCCCGGGGATTGGACGCCGGCCGCGACCTGAAGCATGAGCGTCGACTTGCCGATGCCCGGCTCCCCGCCCAGAAGGACGGTCGAGCCCCGGACGATGCCCCCGCCCAGGACCCGGTTCACCTCGGGGAGCCCCGAATCGAAGCGCACATCCTCCCGATCCTCCACACGCGTCAGCGGGATGGTGGCCGGCGCGGCGCCGGTCTCACTCTTCTTCTTCACCGGCGAGGGGCCGGCCGCGAAGGTGTTCCATTCACCGCAGGCCGGGCATCGTCCCAGCCACTTGGGCTCGGTATGGCCGCACGCGCCGCAGATGAACATCGTTTTGTCCTGTTTTCCCGCCATGAAGATATTCTGCCGGTTTCGAATGGACAGGGCAAGGGGGAATGATGGACGCATCTCCGCCTATGCTTAAAAAGTCTGAGTCTTCATTCATATTCCCGGTGAAACGAGAAGGGCCCGCGAGCGGGATCACGATTTCCCTTCATTCGGCTTGCCGCCACCTTTGGAAGCGCCGCTTTTGGGAAGCACGGCGTTTGTCAGCTCGTTCAGGCGCCTGCCGGATTCGAACTCCGCCAGGCTCTCCAGGGTGACGCGGGCGATTTCGGCGAGGGCTTCCCGCGTAAGGAACGCCTGGTGGCTCGTGATGATGACATTATTGAAAGTCATGAGCCTCGCCAGGACGTCGTCGGTAATGATCCGGTCCGAACGGTCCTCGAAGAAGTACCCCTCTTCCTCCTCATAGACATCGAGGCCGGCGGCCCCGATTTTTTCCGCTTTCAAGCCCTCAATGAGCGCGGCCGTATCGATAAGCGCTCCCCGGCTGGTGTTGATGAGGATGACGCCGGGTTTCATCAAGCCTATGGTGCGGCCGTTTATAAGATGGCGGGTTTCTGTCATAAGGGGGGCGTGCAGGCTGATGACGTCCGAACGGGAGAGGAGCTCCTCGAGGGACACGTAGGCAAGGCCCGAGGCGGAGGCGAATTCCTCGTCGTGGAGGGCGTCGTGGCCGAGCACGGTCATGCCGAAACCCCGGAGGACGGCCGTCAGGCATTTGCCGATCTTGCCGACACCGACGATACCGGCGGTTTTTCCGAAGAGATCGAAGCCTACCAGGCCGGAGAGCGAAAAGTTGCCCTCCCGGACGCGATTGTAGGCCCGGTTGATTTTCCGGTTCAGGGCCAGGAGCAGGGCCGCGGCATGCTCGGCCACGGCGTGCGGCGAATAAGCGGGCACGCGGGTGACGCTCAGACCGAGGTCGCGGGCGGCCTCGACATCGACGTTATTGAATCCCGCGCAACGCAGGGCGATGAGCTCCACTCCCTGGCGCTTCAGCTCCTCGAGCACCGGACGGCTCACATCGTCGTTGACGAAAGCGCAGACGGCCTTGAATCCGGAGCAGAGGAACGCGGTTTCCAGGCCGAGCCGCGGCTCGAAATAATGGAGGGCGAAACGGCCGCGGTTGGCAGCCTCGAACGCCTCCCGTGTGTACGGCTTGGTGTCGAAGACCGCCGCCTTCAGGCGCCGGTCGAGCTCCGGCGACAGGAGTTGGGCGACGGTGCGGGTTTCGGAACGAAGCTGGCGGCTCAAATGGGCGAGCAGCCGGCGGGCCAGATCGACGTTCCGGGACAGAATTTCCTGAAAGGTGTTCTTGTCCAGTCTGAAAAGTTCGACGTTTCCCTTGGCACGAAGGGTGGCCGAGCGGACGTCCTCGTCGAACAGACTCATGACACCGGCCACCTCGCCGCTGCGGAGGACGGTGATCTCCACCTCGGCGCCGCCGGGCCCCTGTTTCGTGACGGCGACCTCCCCCGTGACGATGACGAACATTTCCTCCCCGGGATCGCCGTCGCGGCAGATGACGTCGTCCCGTTTATAATAAACTTGATCCAGCTTCTGCGAGATGAGCGCCAGCGATTCGGGATCCAGTCCCGCGAAAATTTCCGCCTTTTTCAGCAATTCCGAAAGATCGATTCCGTTCTTCATGTAATTACCTTTCTTCCCTTAAGGGTAAAAAGAAACATGGAACCGGTCAAGTTTTCAACCGGCTGCGAAGACGCCCGACGGTATGGCGCGTCATGAGCTCCGGGGGGAACCGCTTCATTTGATGAGCATGAGTTGAAATCCTGCAATCCAATCAGAAGCACAGCAAAAATTCTGAACGAATAAGGAAAAAGGGAGAGACGCGTGCGCGTCATTGAAATTATCCGAGAACTACGCCCCGATCGACAACCGAATTTTCAGAAGCGTGCCAAAGATAAAAACCGATCACTGAATCTTCTGTTTTAATTGCATTGGTTCTAGTAAAACGGTACACTGGGTGACGAATAGGCGATGAACATCCCTGTAGCCGCTCGCTTTATCCTACTCTCGCATATGTTCCTCACGTCCGCGATCGGCTTGTTCGCAGAGGAAGCCGATGAGGACGGGATTGTTTCTGTAAAGACTGATATGCAGAATGCCGCTGCTGAGAACAATACCGCCTTTTCGCCCTCCTTCACCCTGGGACTCACCCCGAGCGCCTGCCTTTCATTGGGAAGGCTGACGGCGGCCACCATCGGCGGCACCCTCCGCTTCACCTGGCGGCCCATCCGGGACTTCAGCCTTGACGCCGCGGCCTCGGCCCGTTGGCTTATCGGCCACGATTTCTCACTGACGGTCTCCTGCCTGTGGTCGCCGCTCCGGTCGGGCGCCTGGTCGCTCGGTTTCGGCGCCTCACTCGGCTTATCCCATGAAAGCCGAATGATCGGCTATACCCAGGACGACCCCCCGCCGGACAGCGGAGTGTACGGGCCGTACGGCGCGGCGGCCGCCGCGATAGTCGCCGCGCCGATTCAACTCCGCCTGGAAAAGGTCGACTTTTCCATTCTCAGGATCTCGGGCGGCGTGTTGTTCGGGGCATGGGTCACCGCTCCCATTTTCACGGTTGAACTTTTTGAGATCGCCGTACATTTATAAGGAAAGGCCGTAGAATGAGTATCGTGCTGAAAGCCATCGCTGTTCTTTTGGCGGCCGTCCTGCTCATTTCATGCTCGGGCAGTTTCCTCCTGAGCGATCTCGACGCGACCGAGCAAGCCCTCATACAAAGCGCGGTGGACGATGTGAGCTCCACCCTGCTCTACACGACCCTCGAGACCATCGACGGCTCCCGGACCACTCGGGCTGACTGCGAGAGCGCGGCCCTCGCCCTGCTTTCAGCGGCCGTGTCCCCGAAACCCGGTTCGTCTGCCGCGATCATTCCGGTGGACGGCAATGATAACATCATCGCGGAGCTGCCGGGAAACGAACCCGCCCTGCCTCCCGTCATCGTGACGGCGCATTGGGATTGGGTGTACGCACCGGCCATGGAAGACAATGCCTCGGGTATGGCCGGCGTGATCGAAACCGCGCGCATCCTCGCCACCAGGAGTTGCCGGCGCACGATCCGCTTCATTCTTTTCGACCATGAGGAATGGGGAATGGTCGGATCCGAGGCTTATGTGTCCGGTCTCTCGGCCGCGGACCTGCCTGACTATTTCGTCAATTACGATATGATCTCCTATACCTCGTCCTCCCCCGACACCCTCTGCCCGATCGCGCGTCAGACCGCGGGCGATTATATCGTCGCCTTGACTCCGGAGTGGGCGGCCGAATCGGTGGCCGAGTTCACCCGGGACGCCCGGCTCTTCGTCCCCGACCTGCGCTTCTATGCAGCCACCCTGCCCTCGGATTATTCATCCTCGCCCCTGATCAACAACGCCACGCGCTCGGACAATGAATCCTTCTGGAACCGGCGGGCCCATGGGCTTTTCTTCACGACCGCCGACCGCGACCCCTATTACCACAGCCCGCAGGACACGATCGACACCCTCGACATCGCATTCCTCACGAAAGTCGTCAAGGCCGGTCTGGCAACGATCTGCGTGAGGGCGGGAATACAATAGAAATCCGTCATATCCCGACTCCGCGTCGGAAACGGGGGACACCATGATCAGATGCTTATACCGTTTATTTTATCTTTCCGCGATTTTGGTCATCGGGCTCCTTGCATCTTGCACGGCCTCCAAGATCGCCTCGGGAGACTTTGCCGAGATCCAGGCCCGGGTCGACGCCCTGGAAAAAAAGGCGATCGAGAAGAAGGAATTCTCTCAAGACGACAAGGCTTTCCTCAAGGACCTGTATTCCAGCCTGGCGTTCGGCGGCCGGTTCATCGGCCACAACGAGGCGGCTGATATGCTCGAGCGCTATCTGGCGGGCACGGGCGAGTCACTGCGACTCGGCTCCGGGGCCTACGAGGCGAACGCCAAGGTGAAGGCCGCCATGGAAAAATTAAAATCACGGATCAGGGCCGACGCGGCCCGGGGAAAGGTACGGGATAAATATTCCTCCGATAGAATAACCGTCACCGTTTCCGAAGACGCGCGGCTCTTCTACTTTTCCAACGTTTTTTTCGTTATGGCCATTCCGGAAAAAACCGCTGACGGCCGGTACCGGATCCGATTCCGGGTGGATCTGACCGCCCGCTTTATTTCCTACGCCGAAGAGAAAGCCCGCTATGGAAAGTACGGTCGCGTCCGTACACCCTTCGTTAAAAACGACAAGGGCGAAGTCTTCACTCTTGACGACGGACTGTCGCAATATTTGACCGTCATCGGGTTGGCGAAGGTATTCGACTATTATTCGGAGTGGACGGTCAATTTATAACGATCGTTTCCGCACTTCGTTTAAACCAGAATACGCACGTCCATGAAAAAAATAAAGGACTTTCGAAACCGATCCGGCCGACCCATGATGAGAAGAAACATCCGCTTCTTTCACGTTTACGGTATCCAGCCGTTCGATACGTCGCTTTCGCTAAAGGAAAAGCGGTTGAAAAACCCATTCACCTCGAATTACACTTAGGAGATAAGTCCGGCGGGATGAAAAAAAGCGACGGAGAGTAAAATGATCTTCAACAGACGAAAAATCGAGTCGCAGCTCGGCCGACGGTTGGCGCTGTGCGTCCTTTTCCCAGCTACCCTCGTCCTGTTTCCGCCGCTCGTCACGCAGGAAAAAACCGTTCCGGCCGACGGCGCCAGCCTCATCGCGGGTGGAATCGAAGCCTTCCGGCCGGGCGGGACATCCGGCAAGGACGCGGCGGTCGAGACGGTCGCCGTCGTCGGACAGCCGTTCACGCGGGCGCTCCGCGTCCGGACCAGGGCGAAACCGAAGAACGATTGGGACCTGCAGGCTCAGGCAAAAACCGCGATCGCCGTAAAGCGCGACGACACCGCACTCGCGATCATCTGGGCGCGCGCCGTGGCAACGAGCGATGAAATGGGCGAAGCCACGCTCACGTTCGTATTCGAGCGGGCCGGGGATCCGTACACCAAGTCGGTCCAGTATCAAATGAAACTCAATAGGGACTGGCGGCGCTTTCTCATACCGTTTGCCGTCCGGGAAAGCTATCCCGCGGGCGGCGCGCAATGCAATCTCAAATACGGATATCTCCCCCAAACCATCGAAATCGGCGGAGTGGAAGTGCTGACCTTCGGCCGGGCGGTGCCGCTCGAGGACCTTCCCAAGACAATCATCAGGGTTCGCTACCAAGGGCGTGAGCCGGACGCGCCCTGGCGGAAAGCGGCGGCCGAAAGGATCGAACGCTATCGGAAAGCCGATCTCACCGTCGTCGTGCGCGACCGGCGCGGCCGGCCCGTGGCGAACGCCGCGATCGCGGTCGCCATGCAGCGCCACGCCTATGATTTCGGTGCGGCCGTCACGGCCCGGATGCTCACCGGCGAAAACGAAGACAGCCGCCGCTACCGCACCATCGTCGAGGAAAACTTCAATAAAGTGGTGTTCGAAAACGATCTGAAAATCGGTCCCTGGGAAGCCGGTAAGAAATCGGCCCCGACCGCGAACTTCAACATGTCGAATACGATGCGGGCCCTCGCCTGGTGCCGGGAACGCGGCATCCTCGTCCGCGGCCACACCCTGCTCTGGGGACCTCTCGACAAGCGGTTCTACCTGAAAGCGCTGGGCTTCGACATCGACGGCGGCGACTGGGAAAGGATGAAGGGGCTCCTCCTCGCGCACCTCGAGCAAAAAGCCGAAGCGACGAGAGAGTACGTCTCCGAATGGGACGTCATCAACCACCCCGTGGCGACCTGGGGCGACAAAGGCCGCACCTGGGAGACCGTGCTCGGCCGCGGCTTTTACGCCGACGTCCTCCATCGGGCCCGGGCGCTCAATCCCGGCCAGCTCCTCTACATCAACGAGGGCTCGGATTTTCCGGGCGACGATGAAGGCGTGAGGGCCGCCTACGAAGGACTCATCCGGGATCTCAACGCCGCCAAGGCGCCGCTGGACGGCATAGGCTTCATGAGTCACTTCGGCGAATCGTCGCTCACCGGGATGGATTCGGTCTGGAGGCTCATCGAACGCTACGCGAAGTTCGGACTGAAACTCCAGTCGACCGAGCTCGACGTCGGGACCGGCGGGGACGAGGAAGGCCAGGCCGATTACTACCGCGACTTCATGACGGTGTTCTTCAGCCACCCGGCCACCGTCGGCATCGTTCTGTGGGGGTTCTGGGAAGGAAGTCACTGGAAGCCCGATCGCGCCCTCTGGCGGAAAAATTGGGAGATAAAGCCCTGCGGCCGGGTTTGGCTCGACCTCGTCAAGAACCGGTGGTGGACAAACGCGGCCGGAAAAACCGGCGCGGCCGGAACCTTCGAAACCCGCGGATTCCTCGGTGATTATGAAATTACCGTGACCGCGGGAGGCAAAAAAAAGAACGCGCGGTTGAATCTCGAGGCCGGAGACGTAAAACGGGAAATCATCATCGACTGATCGAAGCTGATCACACCGCGTCGCCCCTCCGCCTCGGGTTTTTCGCCTCGCATAAGGGGAGCAACATGCAGGCCATCCTCGACGCCTGCCGGAACGGGACCTTGCAAGCAGAACCCCGCGTCGTGATCAGCAACAGCTCAAGCTCAGGCGCCCTCAAGCGCGCCGAAGTCGCCGGAGTGCCCGCCTTTCACGTGAGGGGCCGGACGATGCGGCGGAGGAACGCGGTTGTACTCTCTCCTGCTTTACTTGACGATTAAGTTTTTTTAACTTTACTATTATTGGAGTTTCTGACCGAAACCCTACACCGCCCCAAAAAGCGCTGGCGCGGAGGTGAAATTGTGAGGCACAAGGAGCAATTATGAAAAAACTGGTTGTTTGCCGCGTTTGCGGCTACGTCATGGAAGAAGGCAAAGTCGGAGACCGGTGCCCGGCCTGCGGCGTGCCGGCCACGGCTTTCCAGGAGTACACCCCTGTTATGAAGCCCAAACGCGAATTATGGTTGAGTTTCGATGTCCATCCGGTGCTCGTTCATTTCCCCGTGGCGTTTACGGTCGCCACACTCGTTCTTTCGGTGATCTCCCTGCTGTTCACCGGTACCGCCCGCGGCCAACTCGACGCCGCCGTCCTCGTTTTGAGCGTCCTTCTGCCCTTCACCGTGATCGTGAGCGCGGCCGCCGGGATCGTCGACGGAAAAGTGCGGTTTAAAAGGATCAACACGCCGCTCCTCGTCCGAAAGATCATCCTCGGCGTCGTATTCCTCTCCTTCTCGGCGGCCATGATCGTGCTGATACTGGTCTCAGGACTCGGCCCGGCCGGTGTTTTGATCGCGTTTCTGCTATGCAACGCAGGAGCTCTGGTCTGCGCGATCATCCTCGGCCTGATCGGGAGATCGATCGCCTGCGCGCGAACCCCCGGCTGATCCTCGGGCACATTTCGCGGAACGAGGCGCGGACGTCTTGTTCCCCTGAGGCGTTTTTGATACACTCGACCATAGGGTGATGACAGACTATAGAGTCGTTGTCGTCGCCTTTCTTTGTTTCTACCCCGACGACCAACGACGGCGCCGCCGCCCTCGCCTCCCCCGGCGTGAACGGGCGCACGAATCATCCCGAGGAAACGCGTCATGAATGAGACATTGAGTTATAAATCGTCCGGCGTCGACATCGACGCCGCCAACAGTCTGAAGCGGGAACTCAAGACGATGCTCCGCAACGACGACCCGCGCGTCCTCAATGGCGTGGGCGCCTTCGGCTCGCTCTATCGCATCGGCTTTCCGGAGATGGCGGACCCGGTGCTCGTCTTGAAAACCGAGGAACCGGGCTCGAAACAGCTCCTCGCCTTCCGGCACGACCGGTTCGAGTCGATCGGGCACGACATGATCAACCATCTCATCAACGACTGCATCGTCATGGGCGCACGGCCGCTGGCCGCGCAGGACGCGATCATCTGCGGGAAACTCGAAAAGGACAAGGTGAAGCGAATGATCGCGGGCATTGACGCGGCTTGCCGCGCCCAGGGCTGCACCCTCACCGGGGGCGAGGTATCCGAGCAGCCGGACGTGATCGAAGCCGGCCGGTACATCCTCACCGCGAGCGTGGTCGGGATCGTGGACCGCGCCGACGTGATCGACGGCTCGGGCATCAAGGCCGGAGACGCGGTCATCGCCGTCGAATCGAGCGGCCTTCATACCAACGGCTACAGCCTGGTGCGCAAGCTCCTCGAGCGCAACCCCGGCCTCGAGCGCTGGATCGTCGGCGGGCCGTATTTCATTGACCGCATCCTCGAGCCTCATCGCTGTTATTACACTTACCTGAAAGATCTCTTCCCGCGGAAAATCATCCGGGGCATGGCCCATATCACCGGCGGCGGCATCCGTGAGAATCTCAACCGCATCCTCCCGCAGGCGATCGACGCCCGGATCGATCTCGGCGCCTATCGGGTCCCGCCGGTCTTTTCCATCATCCGGGGGGAAAGCGGCGCGGACGACGATGAAATGCTGCGAACCTTCAACCTGGGCGTCGGCCTTGCGATCGTATGCGCGTCGGAGGACGTTGAGTCGATCCTCGGCCACCTGAAAAAGAAGGATCTTCCCGCCTGGCCGATCGGCGAGACGGTCAAAGGCGAAGGCAAGGTCGCGGTCAAGGGCGCGCTTCAGTGGACGTGAGCGCGCGGGAACGGAGCGGCCGCGCGCCTCAGAGGCTTTACGGGAAGCTGTGCACCGTCGTCTGGGACTGGAACGGCACTCTGCTCAATGACATGGAGGCCTGCATCCGGTCCATGAACCTGATGCTCGAAAATCGCAGCCTTCCTCCCATCGACTTCGAAACGTATCGGAACGTCTTCACGTTCCCCGTCATCGATTACTACCGGGCCGTCGGGATCGATCCCGTGAAAAACGGCCACCAGAACCTGGACCGGTTCCGGTTCGGCCCCAATGCCCGACTCGTCCCAAACCTGCCTGAAGCGAAAAAAATCATCTTGGCCCCGGTCAATCCTCGAGTGAGCCGATAATATACCGTACTCTTTTCTTCAACAGGCCGTTCGGCATATTGTCCGCAAACGGGCGTCGGGCTATTATTGTAAGGAGGAGGCGAAGGGCGAACCATGGCCTTGAGCGATCTTTTGGATTTTTTGGGCGATGAAAAAGCCAAGCTTTTTAAAGCCGTCGATTACATCAACACCTACTACCACCAGATCGCCGTCTCGCTGCAATCCCTCCGCGACAACCTCCTCCCCTACTCCTTCACCGCCCAGGCGGGCTGGAAGGAGACGATCGACAAGCGGTCCGCGGAGATCAAGGTGCCCGAGATCCGTCCGCAGAACGTCTACGGCGATCCGGACTTCAACTCGAACGTCCTCGTCCGGCTCATCAACAACATCGTCGCCGTTCAGAACACCGCCCTGGCCAACCCGGAGGGCGTGAGCAGCGCCGACTGCCGGCTCGTCTCCCGCTCGCATCGGTTTCTCCTCGCCTTCCTCGACGAGCAATTCTCCAACTCGAACATCGCCGCGCTCAATAAACCGCAGCGCGACCTCGCTTTCTCCGTCAAGCACACGATCGAGAAGCGCATCCGCGAAAACATCGACCCGTTCTTCGCGCACCTGGCGACGATCCTCGAAGACGTCTACCGCGTCAAGCTGGCCGGACACGTCAAGCCGATCGTCGAGACCCTTGGCAATTACAAGAAGAACCCGGGCCTCTACGACGAGCTCATCGCCCGCAAATGCCGCGAGTTGGGCTTAAAAAGCGATCCCGAGCAGAACCTGGCGGTCCTCGCCGACCTGGACAAGAACGAAGCCGTGATCACGGCCGAGGTGAAGGCCAAGTACGAGGGGACGGGAGACAAAAAGACTGCCGGCCGCTACTTCAGGCTCAAGGAAATCGCCCTGCGCTACGGCTCGCAGGCCGACAACCTGGCGGCGCTGGTGTATTTCCTCAAGGAGACCGAGCGGAACCTCCTGCGCATCTCGATCTTCCGCCGCATCGGCCTCGCCCTGAAAAACCTCTTCTCCGGCAGGCGGAGGGAGATCACTCCCACCAACATCGTCTTCACTTACGTGCCAGACAGGGGTAAAATCGAGCGCCGGCGCGCGTCGCTCAACGACCTGGTGAACGACGCCTCGTTTTTCTACAAATACCTGGTCAAGCTCAAGGAGGACCTGGAGACCGAGTCCTACGTCAGGATCCACACACCGCAGAATATCAAGGACCTGGACAAGTTCATCGATACGAGCTTTGCCACCCTGGCCGACGTGCTGGAAAAGTGCCATGGTTTCCGCGACTGGCTCGGGCGGGAGAACAACCGCCGCCTGCTCAGGCGCATTCCGGACAAGCGGCAGGAGGATTTCAACAACCTCCTCCTCCACATCAACCGCACCTGTATCGTGAACAGCTACAACCTGCAGGAAATCGAGAAGCGTAAATAGGAGCGAAGTCGCAGTCCCGCCTTACTTTTTCGGAACACGTTTTTTCAGGAAAATACCGACGATCGCCAGGAGCGCCCCGGCGACGGCCGTCACCAGGCCGATACCTTCCCAGGTCGAGCTGCCGGTCATAAAACTTCCCGGCGGCACGCTGATCCCCTGAAAAAAACAGACGCCCCCGACGAGGATGAGGACGATTCCCACGACAATTAAAAAGACTTTCATTTTAACCTCCGCAGAAAACCTTTTCGCGTGTTTTCCGGTTCTAAAATACCGAGGTCCGGTGTTTGTCGTCAATGGCAGACTTCCGCCGACGATTTCGATTGAGTTATGATTTTCCGGAGGACGGCTACAGCTCGAAAAAATGCCTGGCGATGGGCATGCGGCGGCCCATGCCGAAGGCGCGCGGGGAGACTTTCAGGACCGGCGGGGCTTGGCGGCGCTTGTACTCGGCCCGGCCCACCATCTTTACCACCTTCTCCACCGTGGCGCGCGGGTGGCCCTTGGCGCACAATTCGTCCACGCTCAAGTTGCCGATGAGGAGGTCGGCAAGGATGCGGTCCAGGAGCTCGTACGGCGGCAGGGTGTCCTGATCGGTCTGGTTATCCTTGAGCTCGGCGGTGGGCGCCTTGGTGAGAATCGATTCGGGGATGACCTCCCCGTCGCGGTTCATTTCGCGGGCGAGCGCGTAGACGTCGGTCTTGAAGAGGTCGCCGATGACGGCCAGGCTCCCGCACATGTCGCCGTAGAGCGTGCAGTAGCCGGTGGCGAGCTCGCTCTTGTTCCCGGTGTTGAGGAGCACGGAATCGAACTTGTTGGCGTAAGCCATGAGAAAAAGGCTGCGGATCCGCGCCTGGATGTTCTCCTCGGTGACGTCCGGCGCGCGCCCGGCGAACACCGGCGCCAGGGACTGGAGCACGCGCGGGAAGACCGATTCGATGCTCACAACATCGAAACCGACGCCCAAGTTGGCGGCGAGCAGGCGCGCGTCGGCGAGGCTTTGCGGCGAGGAATACCGCGACGGCAGCGCGAAAGCGTGCACGTTCTCCGGTCCCGCGGCGCGCGCGGCCAGGACCGCCACGAGGGCCGAATCGATCCCGCCGGAAAGACCGAGGTGCACGCGTTTGAAGCCGCACTTGGCGAGGTAATCCCTGAGGCCGAGCACGAGGGCACGCCCGATCTCGTCGCAGCGGCCGAGGGGCGGCGGGGCCTCCCCGCCGGTCTTCTCGGTGTCGACGACGAGCGTGTCCTCGGCGAAGGGCGCGGCCGCGGCCTCGACGCGCCCCAGCCGCGATACGAAGAACGACTGCCCGTCGAAAATGAGGCTGTCATTGCCCCCGACCATGTTGACGTAGCAGACCGGCACGCCCGAGGAGCGGCTCAGGTCCGTGACCAGGCCGCGGCGCACGTCAAGCTTGCCCGCGTAATAAGGCGATGCCGAGGGCACGAGCAGGAGCTCGGCGCCCAGATCGAGGAGCTCCTTCACCGGGTCGACCGGGTACCGGAGGGCGGCGCGCCGTTCCTTCTCCCACCACACGTCCTCGCAAACGGCGATGCCGATCCGCTTCCCCTTGAACGGGAAAATGCGCCGCTCCGCGGCCGGCTCGAAATAGCGCGCCTCGTCGAAGACGTCGTAGGTCGGCAGCAGCGTTTTCGCCTGGGTGAACTGGATCTTGTTCCCGTGAATGAGGGAGACGGCATTGACGAGCCCTTTGCCGCGCCCGGTGCGGTTCTTGTCGATGTAGCCCACGACGATGCCGAGCCCGGCCGGCGCGCGATGCTGGAAAAAACGTACGGCTTTCAGGCACTCGTCCGTGAAGCGCTCCTGGTCCAGAAGATCGAGCGGCGGATAGCCGCACACGCACAATTCCGGAAACACGGCCAGGTCGGCGCCGGCCTTGTCCGCGGCCTCCGCCATGGCGACCATTTTTTCGGCGTTTCCTTGGAAATCGGCGATGGTGCTGTTGAGCTGGAGCAGGGCGATTTTCATGCGCGGCGCGTCCTCCCTACGAAGCTGTTGAAAAAGCTCAACTTTTTCAACAACCTGATAACGGGTTTTCACTATACAGCCAAAAACGATTTGATCCAAGCCGTGCGGACCGGGAGGAATATCGCATGGCTTTTTTCCCCGGCTTTTCACGTGCTCCCAAGATTGCGATTTTTTGGGACTGTAATTAAATGCCGTATTGATAATTGCCGCCGTTGCCGGCCCACAGGTTGACGATCCACGGGCAACTCGCTACTATGAGCGGCTGATGCAATCCGTCCTCGTCACTGATACGCACAAACCGCTCGGCCTCAATCTCGTCAAAGCGTTTGCGCAAAAGGGATTGAATGTGGTGGCCGCCCCGTCGGACGAGCCCGAAGAAAACTCCCGTAAAAAACCGTACGACGCTTTCAAGAAAAAGCCGGTGGCGGTCGTTCCCTGGAACCGCTCATCGCCCCTCTCGTCCAAAAACCTGATCCTGCGCGGCCTCCAGCGGTTCCCGGACCTCGACGCGGCGCTCATCCTGCTCCCGCCCCTGCCGCCGGGATCGCCGTTCTCCGAGCTCAAATACCTGGACGTGGAGACCGTGCTCGACATCTGGCTCAAGGGCTCGATCCTCCTCGCCCGCGACCTGTTCGGCCATTTCGCCGGCATGAAAGGCGGTTCCCTCTCGTTCGTCAGCCTCTCCCTGCCCAAGAGCGCCGGCGTATCGCTCCTCGACGACCTCTGCCGCGAAGCCGTGCTCGTTATATGGAAAGATTTGCTCAAAGACGCCAGGGCGAGCGGCATCGCCCTTAATGTCTTCCTTTCACGAGCTACGGACGCCCGGGCATACGCCGAATTCATCGCCAAGACATCCACGGAGAAATGTAACAAGCCCGGCGGTAGGCTGTTTTATTTTCAGTGGAAATGATACGCCTCCGACAACCGATAGATTCGGGAATTCCCGATTGCGAAGATGTAGTATAATCAATGATGACAACGTGAAAGGGTGTGCATGAAGTTATTTCGATTGTCCATCCCGCTTTTAGTCGGCGCACTGCTTCTCGCCTGCACCGCCTCCACCTCGATCACCTTAAGCGGGGACGGCGGGGGCGCGTGCGATTTCCGCCTGAGGCTGGAGAAACCCTTCGTCGATTACCTGCTCGACATCGGGGAGGCCGGCGGATTGTTCACCGACCGGGCGAAGGCCGTCATCTTCGACCTGGCCCAAATCGAGAAAAAACTGAAGCGGTACGACGGCGTGACGATCGCCCGACTCCGCGCTCCGTCGGCAGGCGAGCTCGACATCTCCTTCACGTTCAAGAACCTGGACATCTTCACCCGTCCGGGAGACCTTTCGCCGAACGGGAGCCTGCTCGCGGTTTCAAACGGCGAACGGAAATCGATTCGCCTGCGTCTCGACAAGGGGACGGTCAACTCGATTCTCACTTCGTTCATCAAGGTAAAGGGCTCCGAAGTTGAATATTTCCTCCCGCGCTCGGGAGAGACGAAAGCGGACTACTACGACAACCTGGACTTCGCTTTCGACGGGGGAGGGGCGCTATTCAGAAAATCGACTATTGTCATGCTCGTCAGCGTGTACGGAAAGATTCTTGACCACAACGGCGAATTGAAGAGCCCCTCTTCCGTACGGTTCAGCGTGCCGTTGGAGAGCGTGCTCTTCCTGGACAAGCCTGTGGAATACTCAATTGTCTATGAATAACACACTCTTCTTGAGGCTTTATTGTGAGGAGGACACGGAGAACACAGAGGGAAGAGGAGCACATGGAGAGGAAAGAAAAGTATCAAAAAATTCCCTTACTCTATCCTGCCATTCTTAACTTGATATTCCTCACTCTCACTTTCTTCTCCGTGTTCTTCATGTCCTCTCGATGAGCGTATAGGTCCAGAGGTATATACGATTGACACGGGTATCATTCTCTTATTACACTTTACATCGCTCGCCCCAGTAGCTCAGTTGGATAGAGCATCGGTTTCCTAAACCGGTGGCCGTGCGTTCAAGTCGCGCCTGGGGCATTTTCTTTTTCCCGCCGGTCAGGTAAGCGCCGCATATTTCAAGAGCGGCCTCTGTTTCACGAAATCGTAAATGAAAAGCTCGAGCAGTATCCGGTGTACGTTCTGATTGTGAGCCCGGACCAGGGGGTCGAACCGGGAAACGACGGCCGTGCCGTGAAGGAGCTCTTCCAGGCGGAAATTGGCGCACGCGTCGCCGTACAGCTTCTGCTGCCGTTTGGATCTCACCGACAGCTTCTGGAACGCCTGTTCCCGGGGGACGCCGCGGTCGAGGAGCAGAAAGAACTGCACGAGATTGTTGAGCTGCCAGCTCACGCCCGAGAGAATGCGGACCGCATCCTCGTCGCGCGAGAGGAGCATCTTGTCGAGGATTTCCAGGCAGACCGCGAAGTCGCGCCGGACGAGGCCTGAAAAGAGCGTAAACACGTTTTCTTCCTTGCCGTGGAAGACGTACTGCTCAATGTGTTCGTATCGGATCGCGCCTTCCTTGCCGAAGAAGAGCGCGAGCCGCTCGCAGACGGTCGCCAGTTCCCGGGTGTTGTTTTCCACCGTCTCGCACAGGAAATCGAGCGCCTCCTCCTCGACGGCCAGACCGCGTTTCGTGAAGAACGATTTCACCCAGCCGCGTTTCTGGTGCTCCAAAAGTTCCCAGAATATCTTCCGGTTGGCCAGCGGGATCCGTTCCTCGAGCCCGGAGGAGGACAGTCGCGTCTCATCCGAGCACAGGACGAGCAGGCTGTCGGCCGACGGGCGTTCCAGATAGCCCGAGAGAAGAACGGCGTCGCCTTTCGGGAGGGCTTCCGCTCCATAGACGATGACGACCTTGTATTCGGAAAAGAGCAGCCGGTTCTGAAGCAGCGAGACGATCTCCAGGGCGGGCGTCTCGGGCACGAAGAATTTGTACACCTCGGGCGCGGCCCGCCGCTCTTTTACGGTCCCCGCAACGAGCGAGCGGATGAATTCGTCCTTTTCCCCCGTTTCGGGGCCGAGGAGAAGCCAGGCGGACGGTTTAGCGGTCATAACGGCGTATGATGCATACGAGCCTTCCGAGGATTTTCACGTCCTGGGAAAAGATCGGCGCGAAAGATGCGTTCTCAGCCTTGAGCATGATGCGGTTTTTCTGCCGGAAGAAGCGTTTCAGAGTGACGGCTTCATCGATGAGGGCGACGACGATGTCGCCGTTCTCAGCGTGATTGCGATGGTTGATGACGGCGATGTCCCCGTCCAGGATCCCCGCGTCCTGCATGCTGTCGCCTTTGACGTTAAGCACGAAGTACCTGCCCTTGCCCAGGAATTGCGCCGGCACCCGGATGGTTCCGTCGAAATTCTCCGCCGCGAAAAGCGGCTTGCCGGCGGCGACGGTCCCCAGGACCGGGAGCTTGGTGATTTTGTCGCTCTCCTCCCCCTCGTCCAGCACCACCTCGATGGCGCGGGACCGGTTGTCGTGGCACTTGAGGCACTTCTTTTTCTCGAGAGCCTTGATGTGGTCGTAGGCTCCCTTTACCGAAATCTTGAACTTGTCCGCCACCTCGCGGATGGTGGGCGGGTATTTATGCGCGTCGATGAAGTCCTTGATGAATGTGAGCACTTCTTTTTGTTTGGCGGTCAACCCCTTCATTTTCCCCTCTCGACCGTGATACCGTATTTCTTGAGCTTGCTGTGGAGATTGCTCGGGTAGAGACCGAGCGCCTGCGCGGTCTTGGAAATGTTGCTCTTGTGCTCATGCAGTTTCCGTGTGATGAATTCCTTCTCAAACTCCTCTTTGGCTTGATTCAGATTAAGGTGTTCGAATTCCTTGAGGCGCGCCGTGTCCCGTTCGGTGGACATCGCGCCCAGGTACTGGGCGACGGCCGCTTCCGATATGACCGGTTCCTCGGTCATGATGTTCACCCGCTCCATGAAGTTCTTGAGTTCGCGGATGTTGCCGGGCCAGGCGTAGGCTTCGAGCGTGCGCATGGCGTTTTCCGAAAGCGTCCGGGGCTCGCTCACCTTGGGCGGCTTGTATTTTTCCATGAAATAGGAGATGAGAAACGGGAGGTCTGACAGGCGCTCGCGGAGCGGCGGGACGAAGACGGGAATGACATTGAGCCGGAAGAAGAGATCCTCGCGGAAGCGACCCGCCTTGATCTCCTTCTGGATGTCCTTATTGGTCGCCGCGATGATCCGCACATCGACCTCGATCTTTTCCTCTCCACCGACGCGCTCGAAGGTGAGCTCCTGGATAACGCGTAGAACCTTGGCCTGGGCGCTTAAGGAAAGGTCGGCCACCTCGTCCAGGAAGATGCTCCCCCGGTGGGCGAGTTCGAATCTCCCCTTGCGCTGGGCCACGGCCGAGGTGAAGGCTCCCTTCTCGTGGCCGAAAAGCTCGCTTTCGATCAGCGTGTCGGGAATCGCGGCGCAATTCACTTCCACGAACGGGCCGGCAGCGCGCCGGCTTTTCAAGTGGATGGCGCGGGCCACGAGCTCCTTGCCCGTGCCATTCTCCCCGAGGATAAGAATACGGGCGTCGGAGGCTGCGCTCTGATCGATGATGGCCCGGATCTTTTGCATGGACTCGCTCTCGCCCACCATGCGATCCTCTATGAAGAGCGTGTTTTTAAGGTTGCGGTTTTCCTTGCGCAGGCCTTCGAGGGCCAGGGCATTGCGCACGACGGTGATGGTGCGCTCGAGCGACAGCGGCTTTTCGAGGAAATCGAACGCGCCGATCTTCACGGCGTTGACCGCCAAATCGATGTTGGCGTGGCCGGAAATAATGATCACCTCGATGTCGGGGAAGTCGGTTTTCAGTTTTTTCAAGACGTCGATGCCGCCCATGTTGGGGAGCCACACGTCGAGGATGACGAGATCGACAGGGTTGGTTTCAAGAAGCGACAGTCCCCGCAGGCCGTCCTCGGCGAGGAGCACGTCGTATCCCTCGTCGGCGAGCACGTCCTTGAGCACGGACCGGATTCCCTGTTCGTCGTCAATGATCAAAATGGAAGGCATTTACGCGTTCTCCATCGGCACATCGATGAAAAAAGTTGTCCCCAACCCTTTTTTCGTCTCGAACCATACATTGCCGTTGTGGTCGAATACGATGCGCTCGACGATCGACAGCCCGAGGCCCGTTCCGCCTTTCTTCGTCGTGAAATACGGATTGAACACGAAGCCCTGAATGGATTCGTCGATCCCGGTCCCGTTGTCTCGCACTTGAATTCTACAGTAGTCGGTTTTCCCCTTTTTGACAAGGTCCGCGCGGATGAAGACGGTTCCTCCTCCAGGCAACGCGTGAAAGGCGTTCACGATGAGATTGGCGAAGACCTGCTTGAACTGGTTGGGATCGACCGAAATGACGAGGGATGGATCCACGGAGTCGGCGCTGATGGCGACATTGGCGGCCAGGGTGGCGTAGACGGACACCACCTCGGAAACGAGGGATTTGAGGCTCACCCGTTCCCGCCGCGGATCGGGAAGCTTGGCGAAATCGTTGAATTCCTTGAGCATTTTATCGAGGTTGTTCACCTCGAGGATGATCGCCTGCACCGAATTCTCGACGACGCTCCGCAGATCCTCCCCTCCCGCTTCCTGAGAATCAAATTTTTTCCTGATCCGCTCCGCCGCCAGCTTGATGGGCGTGAGCGGATTTTTGATCTCATGCGCCAGCCGCTGGGCGATTTCCTGCCAGGCCGCGATCTTCTCCGTCTTGAGGAGTTTCTTCTTGGACGCGTCGAGCTCGCTCACCATGCCGTTGAAGGAATCGATCAGGTTGGCGAGCTCGTCGCCGGAACGGGCGAGAATACGGATCGACAGATCGCCCTGGGCCACCCGCCGGGTGGCCTCCTCAAGGTTGATGATCGGCCGGATGATCTCTTCGGAAAGGAGGAAACTCACGATGATGGACAGGAGAAGGATGGGAAAGGAGAAGAAGAAATAAAAGAGGATGATGCCCGTCTGGAGCATCCCCTTGAAACGCGTGAGCTGCTCGAAGATCTCCTTGGATTCCGACAGGCGCTGCGCCTCGGCGTCGAAACCGCGCGGCAGAGTGATCCCGAAGACGACGTAAAGCGGAGCGCCTCCCCGCCGAGCCACGTACAGGTAGCGGAAGACGGTGGAGTCGCCCTTTTCCGACTTGGGGAGCAGGCCCGAGACGGTGTCCGGTCCCGTCGCGATCCGCAGACGGGCCTCCGGGATCCCGGCGAAGAACGTCTCCTCGCCCCGCGCGTTAAACACTTCGAGCGACTGGATTTCCGGGTTCACGGTGCGGACGTTTTCCCAGACGGCGCGGGGATTTGAGGCCGCCGGCCCGACGAGTTGGGGGAGGAGCGGGCTCGCGCCGAAGGTGCGCAGGTTGTTCACCTTCCCTTGATAGTAATCGATCGCGATCCGCCACGCGCTCTTGAACACGTCGTTCACCTGGGTGATGAACTGGGCGTTGATGAGTGAATTGAGGAACGTGACGGCGAGCGTCGTCTGGGGAACGGCGGAAAGCACCGCGATGAGGGCGAAAAAGAGGATCAGCCTGAGCTTGAACCTCGCGCCCGGCGTTTTCTTGATCCTTTCGCGGAGAAGCTTCACGACATTGACGACGATCATTCCAAGAAGCACGAGGGGCAGCACGATGAGGGCGGCAATGACGAGAATATTGGCGACCGGCTGAGCGCTCGTGATATTAAGAATGATCTGCTGGGAAAAGACGATGATGACGGCGATGAGGATGATGTAGAAAAGGATCATCACGAGGAGAATGACAGAGGTGGAACTGCCGGTTGTTTTCAAACGCACGCGCGGAACCTTTCAATGTTGCAAAGCCGATCAGATCATGTACAAAATTGTCTGCCGCCTCGTTGTACGAAGCGTATCACACAGGCGTATTTCTTTCCAGTCGTCATGCTCAACGCCGAGGGAAAACCGGATGATGAAAGACTTGCCTTCTTCAGGGTCAGGCTAGGGGAAATCGACCCGCACCCAATCCGATTCGATAACTCCCGATGAGGACAACAGATAAACGAGGGTGAGAGGGGCGATAAGCTGCACCGGGTAGACTTTCGCGCGCAGGCGCAAGAAGCATCGCTCTCCGGCGCGCGACCGCATGAATTCGCCGAGCGGGTACCGGGAAAGGGTCGCGAAGGCGGCCGCGAAATCATTTTCCCGCGCGTAGGTCGTTTTTCGCCCCGTTTCGTCCTCGAGCACGAATACATTTTCGTAGAAATCCTCGTAGCCGACGATCGACACCGTTTTTTCGAGTACGATAATGTCGCCTAAAAACGAGAGCAGACCCTCGCGCGGCTTGACGAGCTGGACCGTGAACACCACCCGGGATTTCAATCCCGACTCGATCGGTTCGAGGACGTCGCGCATGGAATCGAGGGTGAAAGCGGCCGAAAGATAGACGCGGCCCTTTTCGGTAACGAGCGCGGCGGACAGGCGGCCGCCGGAGGCGTCCTGGGCGGCGAGCGGAAGGGGCGCCAGAAACAAACCGCAGGCGAGGAGGAGGCGGGTCGCCCTACTCCTCCTGGAATTTATTGTTAAATAATTCCGCGATGGCGTTGACGGCCTCTTCCTCATCGACTCCCTCCGCCACGATCTTGATGGAGGTATTGTACACGGCACCCAGCGTGATGACCCCCATGATCGATTTCCCGTTTACCCGCTCATTGTTTTTTTCGAAATAAATCGACGACCTGAACTTCCCGGCGGTCTGAACGAGCAGCGCGGCGGGCCGGGCGTGAATGCCGGCGCGGTTCTGTACGGTGACGGTCAACTCCCTCATGTACGGCAGGCGTCCTTCCGGCTATTCGTTTTCCGAATAAAACGAACGCGCCCGTTCCGTTTCCAGCCAATTCATGATTCTCCGGTTGAATTCCTTGGCCGGATTGTAACCGAGCTTCTTCAACCGTTCGTTCATGGCCCCGGTTTCGATGATGATGGGCACGTTGCGCCCGGGTTTCACGGGCACCTGGAGACACGGCACGTTGACCCCGAGGATCTCCGTGGTGTTCTCCTCCATGCCGATCCGGTCATATTCCTTGCTCGTGTCCCATTCCTCAAGCTGAACAACAAGCTGGATCTGCTTCCGGTCGCGGATCGCGCCCACGCCGAAGAGATGCGTCACGTTGATGATCCCCAATCCGCGGATCTCCATGTGGTGGCTGGCGATGGTGTTGACCCCTTTGCCCATGAGGAAATTGCCGCTGACGCAGCGTACCTCGACCGCGTCGTCCGCCACGAGCCGGTGCCCGCGCTCGATGAGCTCGAGCGCGATTTCGCTCTTGCCGATCCCGCTCTCCCCGATGATCAGCACCCCGATGCCGAACACCTCGACGAGGACGCCATGCATGTTTTCCTTGGGGGCGAAAACATTGCTCAAGGCCCTGATCACGCGGGTGGAGAATTCCGATGAGGAGAGGTCGGTCTGCAGAATGGGGCACCCGCTCTCCTCCGCGCGGGAGAGAAAATACGGCGTCGGATCAAGGTGATGGGTGAAGACGCAACACGGGAGCGAATAGGTGAAAATTCTCTGAATGGTGTCGAGCCGGCGGTCCTGTTCGAGCTTGGTGAGGAAGGCGTTTTCGCCGCGACCGAAAATCTGCAGCCGCTGCTCGGCGAAATTGTCGAAAAAGCCGCTCAAGGCCAACCCCGGGCGGTTGAGCTCGGGCACGGTGATTTCGCGCACCAACCCCGGCCGGCCGGCGATGCACTTGAGATTAAGCGCGTCGTGCTCTTTTAGGTCAAGCTGGAGAAGATCCAGCACGGTAAATTTATCCATGCTGCAGGCCTCTACCGCGCGGCTCGAACACGTCCGCGCCCGTTCTTGTGATTGTGATGAATAGCAGGATACCCGAAAAAGCCAATCAGATCAATCGGCGGCGGCTTTGTGCTCCTTGACCCGTTCCTTCTCCTTGATGACGTTCGTGCTGATCTTTTTAAACAGCTTGTCGATGCCTTCGTGGATATGAAAATCAGTGAGATGGATGAATATCTGGTTTCCCCAATGAAAATGAACATTGGCTTCAAATTTAAACCCGGCCTTTTCCTTGACGATGGCGAAATGAATGCTGACGATGTCCCTCTCGTCGCATACCAGCCGCTGCACCTTTTTATCTATCAGCTGACGGTCGGCCTCGGTGACTTCGTAATGGACTCCGCGAATCTCGATATTCATTGGTGCTCCTTTCGCATGATCAGGAAACCCGCTTGTCGGGCGGCCCCGCGTTTCAAATATACTTCTTTTCGGCGCCGGCGTGTTCCGTCGGCGCAGGTACACGTTTCATTTTTTCCGGTCGAAGGAAGAGAGAATGCCCAGCTCGTGCCGGTATTTGGAAATCGTCCGCCGGGCGATCTTGATCCCCCGGTTGGCGAGAATGTCGACGATCTCGTTGTCGGAAAGGTTTCGCTCTTCCTTCTGGATCATCTCCTTGATGATCTGCTTCACCCCCTCCTTGGAAAACCGCGATCCACCCGAACCGATCCCTGAAATTGAGTTGGTGAAGAAATACTTAAGCTCAAACACGCCCCATTCCGTCTGCACGTACTTGCCGGTCGTGATGCGGGACACGGTGGCCTCGTGCACCCCCACTTCGGCCGCGATATCCTTGAGTGTAAGCGGCACGAGGTATTGCTGGCCCTTCCTGAAGAACTCGCGCTGGAACTCGACGATCGCCCGGCACACCTTGACCAGTTTCTCGTTCCGCTGGTTGATGCTCCTGATGAACCATTTGGCGTCATTGATGTTCTGGGTCACGAACGTCTTTAGGTCCTTCTCCTTTTTGTGGGCGGCATCGTCCTTGATTTGATTGAAGAAAGGATTAATGCCGAGCACCGGTATTTCCTCGTCATTGAGTTGAATGACGAACTCGCCCTCCACGATCTTAACTCTCAGGTCGGGGATGACATACCTCGGTTCCTCGGCTGAAAAATTCCGGCCCGGAATCGGCTCGAGGGTCTTCACGTACTCAAGGGCGGTCTTGATCTCCTCTTCCTTCAATCCCAGTTCCTTCGCGACTTCCTTCGTCTTGCCTTTTTCAAGGCGATCGAGATGCCCCTCGATGAGGCGGACGGCGTCCGGGTGGGCGCGGGGATCGCATTTCGCCTGCACGAGGAGGGCTTCCCGGTGGTCTTTCGTGCACACCCCCGGCGGATCGAAACCCCGGATGATGTCCATGAGCTTGTACAGGATGGGATACTCGCTCGCGGGCACGAGACTTTCCGGGAACTCGCGGTGGAAGCCATTGTCGTCGAGATTCTGGATGAGGAGTTCTCCGATGCGGTACCAGTCGGACGGGAACGCCTGGAGACGGAGCTGCCAGAGCAGGTGCTCATGCAGGGTTTCCGGCCGGGTGAGAACGCCTTCCATGAACTTGCGCTTGGCGTCGCTGTCCCCCGGTGCGCGGGCGATGAACCCCGAGTCGGAGGTCTCTTCGAAGAAATTTTCCTCCTCGGTTTGCGAGGGGCTCTCCGAGGACACCTCGTCGTACGAATCGGACGTGCGGTCCTCGATGATCTCGAGAGCCGGATTTTTCTCGATTTCTTCGCGGATGGTGGTCCGTAGTTCCTGGATTGGAAGCGCCATGATCTTGATTGCCTGGAACAGCTGAGGGCTTAATTTGAGCTTCTGCACCTGCCGGAATTCAGGCCTCTGGATCTGCATCCCTTTCTCGTTCCTCCCCTCAATTCTCTATAATCCCACACCTGTTTTCCAGTGTTTTTGCGACTTCCGCCCCCGTCCGGCCGTCAGCGCATGTTGAAATCCTCTCCCAGGTAGATGCTGCGGGCGACCTTGCTTTTCAGAAGCTCCTTTTTCGTGCCGGAAGTGACGATTTCCCCCAGGTTGATGATGTACGAACGCTTCGTGATCTCAAGCGTGTAATGCACGCTGTGGTCGGTGATGAGAATGCCGATTCCCTTTTTCGCGAGGTCGCCCACGATGCGCTTGATCTCCGACACGGCAATGGGATCAATGCCGGCGAAGGGCTCGTCCAGGAGCAGAAATTTCGGCTCGCGGGCCAGAGCGCGCGCGATCTCGGTTCGGCGCCGCTCGCCGCCGGAAAGCGTGTACGCCATTTGTTTCCTGATTTTCACGATACCGAGTTCTTCGAGCAGCTCCTCGAGTCTGCGTTTCCTCTCGGCGTTGGTGAGGTCGTTCCGCATTTCGAGAACGGCCCAGACGTTCTTCTCCACCGTCATTTTCCTGAAAATGGAAGCTTCCTGGGGGAGGTATGAAATTCCTTCGCGGGCCCGCCGGTACATAGGCTCCTGTGAAATCTCCTTGTTGTCGAGGTAGATTTCGCCCGCAGTCGGCTTGATGAAACCGACGATCATGTAAAAGATCGTCGTTTTACCCGCGCCGTTGGGCCCGAGCAGACCGACGATTTCCCCCACCTTCATGGTGAAGTCGACGTTCCGGACCACCCGTTTGCGCCCGAAATTCTTGACGAGTCCGCGCACCTCGAGTGTCGACGTTTCGGGGTTCATGGACTCACCTTTTCCCGCGACGCCGGGGCGGGTGTCTTGGGCGGATTCGACGGCGCGGGCGGCGGAGTGGGTGAAGGGGTAGCCGACGGCGAGTGAGTCTCCGACGGGGTCGGGGTAGCCGACGGGGCGGGAGTCTCATCCTCCTTTTTTTCGGTGTTGACCTGGCCCTCGACGTTGCCCTCGAGCTTGACCTCGTCCTTCTTGAGATCGATGATGATCTTCTGCGCCCGGTAGGTGTCGCCTTTCCAATAAACAACCGGCAGACCGGTGAGCTCCAGTGTGTCCGTTTTCCTCATATATTTGGCGAATTCGGACCGGCAGGTCATATTTTCCTTGAGGATCCTGACGCCGATTTGGATGATGGTGATATCGTCGTCCTCGTGGTTCTCAATATAGCCGCCCTTCACAACGACCTCGTTTTTGCGATCCACCATGACCGCGTTCCCCCGCACCTGGGAGACTTTGCGATTGCGGTCGTAAAAGAGCTGGTCGCTCGTGAGCTCGAGGCCGCGCTCCACGTTCACGAGATGGACCGAGCCGCGGCAGTCGGCGTATACCAGGTTCTCGCCGTACAGCTCGATCTCATTCGCCCTGATGTTGTTGGCGTCCGAGGTGATCCGGGCGTTGCCCGAAAGGAGCGTCCGTTCCTTCCCCTTTGCAAAAACGCTGCGCACACTGTTCCCGGAAAAGGAAAACACGTCGGCCGCAAGCGGCGGGAAAAAACCGATGAGAAGAATGACGAGAACCAGGCTATTGATTATCGGTTTCTTCTTTTTCATACACATAACGCCCATGGACGGCGGCGGTAAACGTCAGGGTCTTGCGGGCGGCGTCAATTGTAAAATGCCTGCCTTCGATGTACGACCCGTCGTCTTTCTCGATCCGCACGACTTCGTTTCCCTTGCTTTGAAGCAGGCGATCGTCTTTTTTCCAGAAGAGGGAGGCCGCCGAAAAACTCACCTTGTCCGCCGTCGAGTATCCGTAGACGCCGCCCGACAGATCGGCGTTCTCCGTATCGGTATGGTACACGGCGCTGCCGGCCCGGCCGTCGATCGCCACGGCGCCGGCGTCATCATACTCGACGAATCTGACCTTGGTGAGCACCGTGGTCTTCTTGCGGTTGTACATCTGCGCCCGCTCGGCCTCGAGCTGGAAGACCATTTTTTGGCCATTGACGGCGGTATGCACGAAGTTTTTGAACACGAGGTCCGGCACGGATTCCTCAAGCTCCGTCCCCTCTTCACCCTCCTTGTAGTCGAGTGAGCATCCCATGACCCAGAAAACGGCCGTCAGGAGAATAAAAAACAAACAGCGTCTAGGGTTACGCATGGCGGAAACACACCTCGACAAAATTCTTGAACAGCGGGTGGGGGGCGGTGGGTTTGGACTTGAACTCGGGATGAAACTGCACGCCGATGCCCCAGGGGTGGTCCTTCCACTCGACGCTCTCCACGAGCTCGCCGTTATCGGTCGTCCCGCTCATGACGAGCCCCCCCTGCTCGAGAGGTCCGCGATACCTGTTCGACACCTCATAGCGATGACGATGCCGCTCGTGGATCACGGGCACGCGATAGACTTCCTTGATCCTCGTTCCTTCCTTGAGGAAGGAGGGGCTCGAACCGAGACGCATGCTCGCGCCCATCACCTTTACGTTTTCCTGCTCCTCGAGCAGGCTCACCACCGGGTCGCAGCCGTGGGGCGCGAATTCCGTGGAATTGGCCTCGGTGAGCCCGAGCACGTGGCGCGCGAATTCAATGACCATGATCTGCAGACCGAGGCAAATCCCGAAGTAGGGGATGCCCTTGGTGCGGGCGAACTGGGCCGCCCGGATCATGCCCTCGATGCCTCGCTCGCCGAAGCCCCCCGGCACGAGCACGCCGTCCACCTGCCCCGAAATCCGGTCCGAGTCGGTTTCAATCTTCTCCGAGTCGAATTTTACGAGCTCGACCCGGCGCTGCAGCGCGATCCCGGCGTGCTGGAGCGCCTCAAAAATGGACTTATACGCATCATGAAGCTCAAGATATTTCCCGACGATCCCGATGCGAACCTTCTTTTCCGAAGCAATGTAGCCGTTGATCGTCTTTTCCCATTCCTTGATCTTCTTGTTGCGAGATTCGGGATCGAGTCCCATCTTCTTTATGATGATCTTGTCGATTCCCTGTCCGTGAAACAACACCGGGATCTCGTAGGTGGTGGTTTTCACGTTGTATGCCGAGATGACCGCATCTTCCTCGACGTTGGTGAAGAGCGAGATTTTTTTCTTAAGACCGTCGTTTAAGGGCACCTCGGCGCGGCAGAGGAGAATATCCGGCTGGATGCCGAGCTCCTGCAGACCCTTGACCGAGTGCTGGGTCGGTTTCGTCTTCAGCTCACCCATGGAAACCGTCGGCACGAGGGTGAGGTGGATATAGAGGACGTTCGGTTTGCCCGGGTCGTGAATGAACTGGCGCGCCGCCTCCAGAAACGGAATCGATTCGATGTCTCCGACCGTCCCGCCGATCTCGACGATGGTGACGTCGACGCCGGGCCGCTCGCCTATTTTCAGGATCCGACGCTTAATTTCGTCGGTGATGTGGGGGATGACCTGCACCGTGCGGCCCAGGAAGCGGCCCTCCCGTTCCTGGCGGATGACCTCCTGGTAGACCTGGCCGGTGGTGATCGAGTTGTCCCGGGAAAGCGGACTATCCGTGAAGCGGGAGTAGTTCCCGAGGTCGAGGTCGGTTTCCGCTCCGTCGTCGGTAACGTAGACCTCTCCGTGCTGGTAAGGATTCATGGTCCCCGCGTCGACATTGATGTACGGATCGATCTTCACCATATGGACCGACAGCCCGTGCCCCTCAAGGAGATTGGCAATGGAAGAAGCGGCCACGCCCTTGCCCAGGCTGGAACAGACGCCGCCGGTGACGAAAATGTATCTGCTCATGCCGCATCATATTATTTCGATTCGTTAGGCCTCTGTCAACTGAGGTTTCCGGGGGAGGATTTTCTATAAAGAACCTGGAATCCAGGAAGGACACGAAGCGCACGCCTCGACGAAGTTATCGCAAGCGAAGTCGAGGGACTCGGGGCAGGCTCCGGAAACGACGAACACGAAGTAAAAAAAGGGAAAATGAATCTGATTTGAGTAGATCATTGCTTATATTATCTTTTCCTTCGTGTACTTCTTCCTCTTCGTGAACTCGCTGGAAACTTCGTTGCGAAATACATGTCCTCTTTTTCATCACTTTGGCGGAATAATCGATCCTGTTCAACCATGTTGACTGCGCACTAGTTCTTGAATTCGAAATCCGAGGTCACGCCGCGAAAAAAATGGTTGTTCTCAAACAGACCACGGTGGTTGGTTTGCCCCTCGATGATTTCTTCCTTGACGAAAATAGGCGTTTTAAGTCGCACGGCCAGGGCCAGACCGTCCGAAGGCCTGACTTCAATTCGATAGTGCCTCAGTCCCTTGCGGTAAAACAATTTCGCGAAATACTTGCTGCCGTTCATTTCGTAGATTTCCACCCGCTCGACCTTGAAGCGATGGACGAGGAAAAAATGGACGAAAAGATCGTGGGTGAGCGGCCGGGTCGCGCGCATCCCTTCCAGCGCCATGATAATGGCGATGGCCTCGGCCGGCCCGACGCCGATTGAGACGTTCCGTTTATTATCGTCCGTCCGAAGGATAATGAACGGCATATCCGACACTTGGTCCAGAATGACGCCTTTGACTGACATCTTTTGCATAATCCACCTTGACTCGGAAAGGCACCCGCACGGGCGCTTCTCCCGGCGAGCGAGCGGTTGCGGCGCAGTCTCGAGCGCGCATCCTAATAACCGTCTCACCCCCCGCTACTCGTATTATACTCCCCATTTTAAATTTTATCATCACCCCCGGCGGCAAACCACTGGTCGGTACGTCTTAATCCCGATTATAAATTTGACGGAAGATATGGCGTCCACTACAATTTGATTACAGTCGATCAAAACCAGGACTGATGTAAAGAGCCATCGCCTCGGACCCGCGTACCGATCCGCCCGGCAGCCGGAAATCGGCAATGCGGTTGTCCCCGGTATTCAGGGGTTGGCGGCGGGAGCACATGGCGGGAATACTGGCCGATACCGAATTTCAACTCTTCAGCCGGCTCATTTACGAGCAAAGCGGAATCCATTTTTCGGAGATGAACCGTTCCATCCTCGACACCCGCCTTCAGGAGCGCCTGAAAATCACTCAGCGGCAAGACGTCAAGAATTATTACGACTACATCATGCGGAATCCGGACGAGATGAAAATGCTTCTCGATTCGGTGACCACGAACCTCACCCGTTTCTTTAGGAACACGGGCCAGTTCGAAACGCTCGAGCGGTTCGTCCTTCCCGACCTCGTCGCCTACAAGACCAAAATCAACCAGCCGCGGGTGCGGGTGTGGAGCGCCGGCTGCGCCACGGGCGAGGAGCCGTACTCGATCGCCTTCGTGCTCAAGGAAAAGCTGCCGCGCCACTTCGATCTCGAAATCATCGCCTCGGACCTGAGCCTGAAATCGATCATGACGGCGCGGGAGGGGTACTACCCGGAATCCAAAATCGAAGGCGTGCCGGGCCCCTACCTCGCCAGGTATTTCGAAAAGCAGGAGAGCGGCTACCAGGTGAAAGAGGAAATCAAGTCCCTCATCCGGTTCGATTACCACAACCTTAAATTCGACTCGGGTCTGCAACACGTCGACATTTTATTCTGCCGCAATGTCATCATCTACTTTGACGAGGCCGCTCAGAAGGCGGTCATCGAGCGTTTCTGGAAGATCATGGGCCCCCACTCCTACCTTTTCCTGGGCCATTCCGAATCGCTTTTCGGCATGAATACTCGGTTTGCGTTCGTCAAGACGGATTGGTCGATCATTTACCGGAAATTCATCGACGATGGGGAGAAAAAGCCGTGAGCGCGGTCATCAAGGTACTCATCGTCGACGACTCGTCGCTCATGCGCAAACTCATCTCGAGTTTTTTCGAAAAGACGGGCGACGTCGAGGTGGTCGGCACGGCCATGAACGGCCGCTTCGCTCTGCAAAAGGCGGAATCCCTCGCGCCGGACGTCATCATCCTCGACATCGAAATGCCCGAGATGAACGGGATCGAATTCCTGAAGGAAAAAAAGCGCCGCGGCCTCGAGGTTCCGGTCATCATCCTCTCCTCGCACGCCGAACGGGGGGCAAAGGTGACGATGGAGGCGATCGCGGCCGGCGCGCAGGATTTCCTGCTCAAGCCGCAGGCGGAGAGCGGGCGCGGCTTGCCGCAGGTGGCAGACCAACTCCTCCAGCTCGTCCGCATTTACGGCCGGCTCGGGCGGCATGGAGAGCGTCCGCTTGGTCTCGAGACCGAGGCGCCCGCGCACCAGGCGGAAGCGGTCGCCCCCCTTAAAAAGAGGATCCCGCTCTGCGCGCCCGGCACCATCGAGGTGATCGCCATCGGGATTTCCACCGGCGGTCCGAATGCGCTGCGCACGATTTTCCCCAAGCTGCGCGGCGACCTCGGCATTCCCCTGCTTGTCGTCCAGCACATGCCGCCGGGATTCACCCAGGAATTCGCGCTCAGCCTGGACCGTATCTGCCCGCTCGAGGTGAAGGAAGCGGCGGACGGTGACATCATTACGGCGGGCCGGGCGCTCATTGCGCCCGGGGATAAACATCTGGCCGTCGTGCGGAAGCCGCTCGCCCGGGTGGCGCGGCTCGAGGACACCGAGCCGCTGCACGGACACAAACCATCGGCGGACGTGCTTTTCTCCTCCGTGGCCAAAGTCTACGGAAATCACGCCTGCGCTCTCATCATGACGGGGATGGGAAAAGACGGGGCGGAAGCAATCGGCGACATTTACGAGGCGGGCGGCATCACCGCGGCCCAGGACGCCGAGTCGAGCGTCGTCTACGGCATGCCCAAGGCGGCCGTCGGGCTCGGCTACATCCGCCGCGTCCTCCCGCTCGCGGACATCCCCGATTTCCTGAACCGCCTGAACCGATAGAAGAAAAACCGGCGAATCAGCCGATCGACAGGCCGGTCCCGATTTTCTCCATCACCTGCGGCCAATCCTTTTTTTTGCGGATCATGCGCCACACGAAGGCGAATACCACGGCCAGGACGAATCCGGCGGCGCCTCCGAGGAGACGCGTCCCCTCCCGGGCGGACGGTACGAGCAAGAGCAGCGCCGCGTAGCCGAGCAGGAACGCGGCCACGGGAAGGACGAACACCAGCAGGGCGGCTGTGACCGTCTTTTTATTATCGAGCGCGACGACCACCCGATCGCCCACCTCGAGATGCAGGTTCGCGGGATTGTCCGCCTGGATCGTCCTCTGCTTGTCCCCCGCCAAAGCGCCGCACACGGAACACCCCGCGGCGCGACCGCCCGCCCCGCCTGAGTTCTCCGTCCCGGTCGAACAACCGGCGCATAATAGATCGTTCTCAAGCGCAAGATGGACGATCCCGCGCTCGAGGCTAGTCACTCTCCCTATCTCCCTCATGAAACACCTCGAGGCACGGCCTTTTCACCGTTTCGATGCCGAGCGCCGTGCCGTCCGGCCCGATCTCCACCACCGCTCCCTGGAGCTCCAGGTGCTCGCACTTCACCTTGGAGTATTCCGGAATCTGGGTGAGGAATTTCCGGATCTCGACATCGGAATCCAGGCCGCCCACGGAGTAACTGTTCCCCGTCCGGCCCGTGTCGCATATCACGGCCGTCTTTCCGCCCATGATCCTGGCGTCGGCGGTCAGCGCCTTTGAATGCGTGCCGATCACGGCGGACACCTTCCCGGCCAGGTGGTAAAACATCGTATATTTCTCGGACGTCGTCGTCGCGTGGAAATCGACGAGGATGATCTTCGTCTGTCCGCTCATTTTTTCGGCAAGCGTCAAGGCGCTGAAAAACGGATTGCCGAGATGGGTGCGATCGAACCCGGACATCCCGAGCAGGGAGACGACGCCGATCTTGCCCCGCGGGGTGTCGTATACCATGAAGCCGCGCCCCGGATTGCCGTACGGGTAGTTGGCGGGGCGGAGCAGGTAGGGGGCGCGGGCGATATGCTCGACGATGTCGCGCTTGTAGTAGATGCATTCTCCGCCCGTGATGACGTCGACCCCCAGCTTCCGCACGTAGATCGCGTGGTTGCGCCCGATGCCGAAACCGCCGGTGGCTCCGTCGCCGTTTGCGACGACGAAATCGATGCCGAGCTCTTTTTTCAGCTTGGGAAGCAGGTGTTTCACGGTGAACACGCCGCACTTGCCGACGATCTCTCCGATAAAAAGCACCTTTACGGTTTCCACTCGATTGCGCTCCTCGCCCGCCGACGGAATTCATGAGGACCGCGATTCTCCGGAAAGGCTAACCTCTTTTCCGGAAAAACGGCTGCGGCGCGCCCTCCTCCGTCCGTCATGGTATACGTAAAAAATACTGGAATTGCCGCCGGGTGTAAAGTCGATGCGGATTTGCCTCCCACAGGCGCACCCGGCACCGCAAAATCCGTCACCCGGGAATGAATCCCATTCCGATATAATACGTTTCGAACGATTCGCTTCGCGAGGCCTGTGGCTTGAAACCGCGCGCCGTCTTGAATCGGGACCGCAGACGGGCCAGGTACTCACGCTCGCCCGCTCCCTGGAAAATCTTCACCGCCAGGCTCCCCCCGGCCGAAAGGCAATCCGCAGCGATATCGAGCACCCTCTCGGCCAAGGCCATCGATTGGGCGGCGTCCAACTCCCGGGTGCCGGTGGTGGCCGGCGCCGCGTCGCTCACGATGAGGTCGAACGGCGCCCGGCTGCGGATCCGCGTATATACGCCCTCTTCGAAAATGTCCCCGGAAATATACAGATAGCCGGGTGTCCCGGCCGGCACCGCGATCGCGGGCGCCAAGTCGACGCCCGTCACCTCTCCCCCGCCCTTCAATTTCTCGAGAAGAAGGATGCTGAAGCTGCCGGGCGCGGCGCCGATGTCGAGAACGCGGGCCCGCGGCCGGAGGAGGGGAAATTTTTCGAGGATTTCCCGAAGCTTAAAAACCGAACGGGCGGGATATCCTTCGGCTCTGGCCTTGCGGCCGAAATGATCTTGAGGTCTCGGCATTTGACGAGTGTACCAAAATCAAAAGAGAAGGGAAACCTCGTATAAATCCGGTGAAGGAAATCATCTACACGCGTCGATACTATCATTAAGATGACCGGATTTTTCTGCCGGGTATTCTCCGGCGCATTCATACTCCTTTTTTCGGTCGGAGCGTTCGGCGAGGACCTTCTCTCCATCGATATCTGGTGCGAAGTCCAGCCGATGTCCTTCTCGCCCGACGCGGACAACGCACCCCTCGAAGCGGACGCCTACCGCGCCCTTTTCGAGGAAGCGCGCCTCATTTTCAGCGGCATGATTTACGGGTACGAATTCGACTACGTCCCCCTCGATAAAAGCCGCGGTGTCCGCGAGTATCTCGTCGTCACGCCGATCGCCGAGGTCGCCCGCGGGGACGCGAACCTCCGCTACGTTTCCGGCGAGCTGGCCGACGGCCGGCTGTACGGCCGCTTCAACTACACGCTTGAAAAATACCAAAGCGCGCGGCGCGAGAGTTGGCGAACGATCATTGTGCCCGCCGCCGACGGGAAGGGCGAGGGCAAAATCTGGGCGGACGCGGAAGGAAAAAAAACCTCACGAGAACAGGCCATCAAGGAAGCCCTCAGGAATTACTTGAGGCCCCGGGTATTCAACAAGCCGCGTGAGATCAAAGGCGAGGTCATATTCCTCGAAAGCCCGCTCATGAGCGTCCGGGCCGGAACCTACATCTCAATGGTCAAGGTGAAGATCAACATCAAGGAAATCATCCCCTACTCCGTATTTTAACCGTGTTTCGAAACCCCGCTCCACAACGGGAGCCTTTTCCATGCAGCCCCGCCCGCCAAAGATGACAATCGGGTAAAATTGTAGTACTGTTTGGAAGTGGGTCGGGAAACGGCGCCCCGGACCCGACTGCTTCGGATTCGAGGAGGCCGCCATGCGGAATCGAAAAACGATCGGAATTGTGCTGCTGGTACTGGCGGGCTGCGTCGCCTGGCCCGGTTTTATTATCGCGCAAAACGACGATCAGGGAAAAACGTTCGTCATCGGCTTGAGCGATCAAGACCTGACCTTCAATCCCCTGCACGCCCACACCTCCACAGACGTGCAGATTCTCACCGCCTTGTTCGAAGGTTTGGTCTCTTATCACCCCTTCACCCTGGAGGCGGTGCCGGCGGCGGCCGCGAGCTGGGACGTGTCCGACGACAAGACCGTGTACACCTTCCACCTGCGCGACAACGCCCGGTATTCCAATGGGGATCCGATTACGGCGAATCAATTCCGCGACGCCTTTCTCCAAGTCCTCAACCCGAAGGAAGCGGCCGAGTACGCGGTGTATCTGGATGTCATCAAGGGCGCCGCCGCGTACCGGCAGGGAAAAACGAAAGATCCCTCCACCGTGGGCATCCGCGCCGTCTCCGACACCACGCTTGAAATCACCCTCGAAAAACCGGCCGGCCATTTTCTGAAAGTTCTCTGTCTGTGCAATTTCGTGCCCCTCCACCCATCGCTGCGGAACTCGCCCGACTGGGACCGGAAAACAGGCTTTGTCGCCAATGGCCCCTTCCAGGTGAGTAAACGGGATAAAAACGAGATTCTGTTGACGAAGAATAAGTATTACTGGGACGCGGACTCGGTGAAGATCGATTCGATCCGGCTGCGCCTCGCCGATGACCCGAAAGTCATGTCCCAGGAAGTAAACGCGGGGAAAATCAACTGGACGACGCTCCAGGCCTGCAACTACTCGCTCTTGAACGCGCAGGCGAGGGAGAAGATCGTCCCCAATACCATGTTCGCCACCAGTTTCCTCTTCTTCATCTGCGACAAGAAACCCTACAGCGATCCTGCGGTGCGGCGGGGCCTCGCGCTCATCCTCCCCTGGAAGGACATCCGCTCGCGTCAATATTCGCTCTACCCGACCTCGCGGCTCATCCCCCAGATCCCCAAATACCCCGACGTCAAGGGAATCGCCGAGCAGAACGTCTCCGAGGGCCTCGCCCTGCTTGAAAAGGCCGGATACCCGAAGGGCAAGGGCCTGCCGCCCGTCTCCATCCTCATCTCGAAAGGCAATACGCTCTTCGCGGACATGATCGCCAAAGCCTGGAAGGAAAACCTGCAGGTGGAGGTGAAATTCGAGGAAATCGACGGGAAGGATTTTTTCACCGCCATCGGCAGGCACGACTACACCTTGAGCTCGTATACCTGGATCGCCGATTTCGCCGATCCCCTGGCCTTCCTGCAGATGTGGACGACCGGGAGCAAGCTCAATGAAGCCCTCTACGCAAACCCGGCCTACGACGCGCTCTTGGGCGAATCGCTCTCCGCCACCGGTCTCGATCGCTATAAAAAACTCGCCCAGGCGGAGGAGCTCCTCCTGAACGAGGCCGTCGTTCTGCCCATCGACCACATCGCCGCCTTCAACCTGATCGACTCGGAATCGATCGCGGGCTGGTATCCCAACCCCCTGGACATCCACCCCCTCAAATACATAGAGATCAAAAAGGAAAGGCTCAACAAGTGGATCGTCCGCGGCGGCGTTCCCCCGGCAGCCGGCTTGCAGGCGGACACGCCGCGATCAGAGTGACGGGGAATCCCCTTTTGACTCCAATCCGTTTTTCAAGTATACTACCTGCGGCATACATGACTCAGGCAACATTTCCGGACACGATTTCATGACAAGCGGCTTCGCGCTCCAGACCTTCCAGATTGCGACAAAGGAATGATGATGAAGAAAATTCTGAAGAAAGCCAAAAAACAGACTCAGAAAGCCGCCGCCAAAAAAACTAAAAAACCCGTAAAAACCAAGGCGAAGGCGAAGAAACCGGCCAAAAAAAGGGTATCTAAATTTAAAAATCTAAAATACTCCCTCCACCAAAAAATCGTCTATCCACTGCACGGCGTGGGAGAAATCACCTCCATCGAGGAACGGGTGTTCCTGGGCAAGAAAACCGTGTATTACATCATTTACCTGGACGTGCCCGATATGACCGTCATGATGCCGGTCACCGAAGCCGACGAACGGGGCATCCGATCGATCGTCCATAAAAAGGAAGCCCTCAAGGCCCTCACCGTCGTCGCCAAGGATTTTCAGCCGGTTTCCGCCGACTGGAAAATGCGCTATCAGATGAACCTCGAGCTCCTGAAAAAAGGAAGCGTCCTCGATATCGCCAAGGTCGTCCGTTCCCTGTACAACCGAAGCAAAATCAAGGAGCTGCCCATCCTCGAGCGAAAACTTTTCGACAACGCGATCAAGCTCCTCATCGATGAAATCGCCTATTCCCTCCGCAAGGAAAAGGACGAGGTGGAGGCGATGATCTACAAGAAGATGGAGTCGAAGTGAGCGGCTGCGCCGCCCTCGTCACCGCCGCCGGATCGAGCGTCCGCATGGGAGCCGGGGAAAAGAAGGAATACAGGACGCTCGACGGCATGCCGGTGCTCGCCCGGAGCCTCCTCGCCTTCAGGGAAACGGGGCTGTTCTCGACGCTCCTCGTCACGGTTCCTCCCGGCCACATCGAGCGAGTCCGGGAATTGCTCGGTCCTTTCCTGCCGACCGAAGACATCCGGTTCGTCGAGGGCGGCACCACCCGGAAGGCATCGGTTTTCAACGGCCTCAAGGTTCTGGCCGAAAGCGCGGAACCCGACTATGTGCTGATCCACGACGCGGCCCGGCCGTGGATCTCCCCCGAGCTCATCCGCTCGGTCCTCGAGGCCGCGCACGCGCACGGCGCGGCCGTGCCCGTCGCCGATATATGCGACGCGCTCGTGGAGACCAGCCCCGACGGCGAAGTGACGCGGCACATCCCCAAGACCAATCTCCGCGCGGTGCAGACGCCGCAAGGGTTTCGGTTCCGCGACATCTGGGATGCGCACCGAAAAGCCCGCTCCTCCCGCATAACGTTCTACGACGACGCCCAGGTGCTCATGCACGCGGGGAAAACCGTCTTCACCCTGCCGGGCGATCCGGCCAACCGTAAAATCACCTATCCATGCGATCTGGGGGGACAGTGAGGATCGGTTTCGGGTATGACATCCACCGGCTCGTGCCGGGGAGAAAACTCATGCTCGGCGGGTTTCAGGTGCCGTCCGAATACGGCGAGGACGGCCACTCCGACGGCGACACCCTTATCCACGCCCTGGTCGACGCCCTCCTTGGGGGGCTGGCGCTCGGGGACATCGGATCGTTCTTCCCGCCCTCGGACCCTCTATACAAGAATATCAACAGCGCCATATTGTTGAAGGAAACGGTGAGGTTCGTGAAGGAGAAACGCGCCCGGGTGGCGAACGTCGATTCGACTATCATTCTCGAACAGCCCAAGATCGGACCTTTTCGCGAAAAAATAAGGGAATCGCTCGCCGCTCTTCTCGAAATCGAGCCGTCCCGCGTGTCGATCAAGGCCAAGACCAAGGAAGGCGCCGACACGACGGGCCGGGGCGAAGCGGTGGAAGCATACGTCGTCGTGCTCTTGGAAGATTGAGCCTCCGTTCCGGCTTTATGTCCCTAAAACCTCTCTAGAAATCGACCTTCTCCTCCCTCATTGAATCTGAAATAAAAATCTTGCCATTTAAACGATATTTCGGTATATTTTGCGCCATTATCGACAGAATGAGGAAAATATGGTGCGCGTCGCCGTCCACCTCCGGGAAACGGACGGCAAGCGCAGAAGGAGGATTCTCTGACCCGGCTTGTCATAGTCATGCTCGTGCCCATCCTCATCACCTGCACCCAGTTCGCCCTCACCGGCGACAGCGGCACATTCGTGAAGGCCATGGCCGCGCCCGTTGTCGGGAGCGAATCCCAACCCGTCGGCTTGATCCTGGAGAACAATACCGATGCAGACGCCGATCTGGCCCTGGCACTTTTTAGGAATTCCCTGACCCGCGGTATCGTGGTCGATTTCTACAATTCGATCACGCGCTCCGCAGAGATCACCCAGGCCGTCCTCGAAGCCGCGGCCGAATATTCCATCCCCCCCTCCCTCGCCTTCGCCCTCTGCGGCGTGGAAAGCCAGTTCAACAGCCGCGCCCTCAACCGCAATGCCGTTTCCATCGACCGCGGCCTGTTCCAACTCAACTCGCTTTCCTTCCCGGAGCTCACCGAGTCCGATTTTTTCTCGGTACGCAAAAACGCCGAGCATGGGATGAAGCATTTACGCTACTGTCTCGACCGCGGGGAAAATGAGGTGGTGGCGTTGGCCATGTACAACGCGGGCGAGGGTCGGGTTTCGGACACCGGTGCGCCCAAAACGACTCTCACCTACATCTCAAGAATTCTCGACCTGAAAAGCGAGTTGGAAACCCGGTTTCGCGAGACGGTGCTCGAAAAATTCTCTTCCTGAGTTACTGCATCTGGAATATTCAAGACAGGCGGCGGGTTGAAAAGGGATGCCCAGAGGGGGATTTGAACCCCCACGACCTTGCGGCACTAGACTCTGAATCTAGCGTGTCTACCAAGTTTCACCATCTGGGCGCTGAAATATATTGTACTCAGTATCGCATTGCTGTGTCAATTGCCCGCACGCCGCGGCGATATCGGATCCCTTTTCCTTGCGTACGCATGCCTCCAGGCCGAGCTCCCCGAGCCTCCCCGCGAAGGCTTTGACCGCGCGCTCGTCCGGCGGTTCGAAATCGATTCCCGCCACCCGGTTCCAGGGAATGAGATTGACGAAAGCGGGCAGGCCGCGCGCGAAACCGGCCAGGGCGCGGGCGTCGGCCGGCGAATCGTTGACCCCGGAAAGAAGAATGTACTCGAACGTGATGCGGTTGTTCGTCAGGTCGGTGTAATGACGGAGCGCGGCTTTCAGTTCGGGCAGCGGATGCCTGGCCGCGATCGGCATGAGTTTCTCCCGCACCTCCTGCCTGGCGGAATGGAGCGAGACCGCCAGCCGCGCCGGGATCTTTTTTCCGGGGAGCTCGCGAACGGCGGGCGCGATGCCGGCCGTGGAAAGGGTCAGCCGCCGCGACGAAATTCCGAAACATCGCTTGTGATTGAAAATGAAAAACGCCCGGGCCGACTCCTCGGGATTCAGGAGCGGCTCGCCCTGCCCCATGGCCACGCAATTGGAGACGCGCACCATCAAGTCCCTCTCGATCGCCATCACCTGCCCCGTCATCTCATACGCCGCCAAATTCCGTTTGAACCCGCCGCGGCCGGTGGCGCAGAACCGACAGCCCAGGGCGCAGCCGGCCTGGGTGGAAAAGCAGACGGTGTACCGGCCCTCTTCGGGGATGAGGACGCTCTCAACCTTCACGCCGTCGACCAGCCGAAACAGGTATTTTCGCGTGCCGTCGGCGGAGACGCGTTTATCGGCGATGGCAGGCAGTTCGATCGAGAATACTTCCGCCAACTCCCGACGCAGGCCTTTCGGGGCCGAGGTGAGGCTCTCCCAATCCGGATCGCGCTGTTTGTAGAATTGATCGAGGACCTGGCTGGCGCGGTATCCCGGTTCGGAAAAGCGTTCCTTAAAAATCGATGCGAACTCCCCGGGCAACAGCCCGAGGAGATGGTGTTTCATCATATGTGAAATAGTATAGTGAGAAAACAGGGCGAGGAAAACCGACGTCAGACCCGGCCGTGCGGAGAGGGATACGCACGCCGCCGAGAAAAAATCCTTTGCCGCTATTGCCTATGATACACTGAGTACCGCGCGCCTTTGGGATCGATCTTGGAAGCACCCGGCTGGACCTCAAGCGTCTTTCCGTCCGGGCTGATCCGGTCGAGCGTCTCCCACGACATCCCGAATTCGGCGAGGGTGACCGTGGAAAGGCCGTACGAGTAGCCCTTTTTATCCTTCCAGATTTTCTTATAGACCGCTTTTCCTTTGTAAACCTCTCCCGACCCGTCCGCGTTGTCATAAGCGGCGTAATCGAAACCGCCGTCCTTCCTGGCCGTGTACACAACTTTCGCAGATCGCCCCTCTCCGTTATAGTCGGGATTGATCCAGGTGCCGGCAATGGCGTGAACGGGGGACCCCGGCGCCTGAGGAACGGCCGGCGGAGACGCCTCCCCTCCCCGTTTTACGCATGCGGAAAAGGTCAATACCAGAACAACAACCGCCCATACAGAAAAAACATTTCGCACAATCATGATTTGCTCCTTTCTCCGATTTTAAACGATTTCCTATTCATCATTTTATCAAGGTTTCATATCGATCACTACATATTAAAAGGTTTTTTTAAAATTCCGGTTTCCTTGAGTCCGGCGTCTTTATACCGCATATCGTGCCTCATCGGGGAAGCCTCGCTCACCGGCGACATCAGGCTGGAAGAGCCGATTCCGAACGGCTTTTCCTGTAACACCGGTCTCTGTGGATGGTTTTTCATTCATCTCATCAATTCCATGGAGAGCGCTTGAATGAATAAGGAATGCATCACCGTCGTTTTTGTCCTCGCCTGCTCCGCTCTCTGGGGCAATCCGGATCTCGTCGCCTCGTGCAATCAATTGATTGGTGAGGGAAAAACTGCCGAATGTCTATCATTGCTCGACTCGGCCCTCCAAACCGCGGCCACTCCGCGGGAGAAGGCGACCGTCAAGTGGCTCACTTCGCGAACCGTATTCGTCGCCGCGCAAAAAAAGACCCAAGACAAAACAGCCGCGGACGATCTGCTCCGCGAATACGAGAAAGGCGCCGCACTCGCCTCGGAGGCGATCGACCTCGATCAAACGTCGGGCGAAGCATATTTCTGGAGGGCGTCCCACCGGGCGAGTTGGGCGCGGATCAAAGGCGGTTTGGCCGCTTTGGGCAAAGTAGGATCGGTGAAGGACGACCTGGCGGCCGCCGTGCGGCTGAAACCCGATTTCGCGAACGCCTATTACGTGCTCGGCCTCCTCTACGCGAGCCTTCCCGGGTGGCCACTCTCTTTCGGCGATAAGGATTACGCCGTCTCGCTCTTGCGCAAGGCGGTCGACAGCGTACGGAGCGAAGCCGACGCCTTTGGAATGAGTTTAAATCTCGCGTATTTTCTCTGGGAGCGAAACTTAAGCCGGGACAGCCGCCTTGACAGGTGGAAAGGAATCGCGGGCGAGTACGCCAAGCGAAACGATCCGGCGGACCGCAACTGTTTCTTTGAGGGAGGAATCGATAACTCCAAGGCCCCGGACTATGCCGACCGACCGATGGGAGAGCTCGCTGACCGAGAGGAGGCTTTGTCGATCGTTTCCTACTTGGAAAAAAGGATCAAGGAATCGGCACAGGGCGATACCGAAAAGGAAAAGTATTTGGAGGCGGTAGAACAAGTGAAAAAGAGAATGAAATAGCCGAGGAAGATATTGGAAAAAGAGCGGTGCCTCAAATTGGTAGGCGCTCCTGAAAACAGGATTAATAGTCCCGACGCCCCGGGGCAAATAGACCGTTCCCGGATTATGGACCCGAGGTCACCGCTCAATAATCTGATAAAAATATGGAGGATAGGGGATTCGAACCCCTGGCCTATTGATTGCGAACCAATCGCTCTACCAACTGAGCTAATCCCCCGTTGGACCTATCGGATACTTTTTGACACTTTTTCGTAAAAAAAGCAAGATGACATAATGTAGCATCAGATGATCGAAAAGTCGATAATAAGCCGATGCACTCACGCGTAAAACCGAACGTTTCGAAGCTTGGTCCGACGGGTTCCTAGAGTTCGATTTCCATTCCCTCGCGGGCGCCTACAATTTGAAGGCTGGATTTCCCGGCAATCCGCTTCTGATATTTTTCGAGAAGCGCATCCAACTCGTCGTCCTTCCGCATGGGATCGTGGTGGAAGCACACTATTTTTTTCACCTTCGCCTTGTGGGCGGCATTGATGGCGTCCTCGAAGGAGGTATGGCCCCAGCCCACTTTGCCGGCCAGGTATTCCTTGTGGGTGTACTGCGTGTCGTGGATGATGAGATCGGCGCCGTACATGAACTTCATGATCTTCTCGTTTTCCTGCCGGGCGGCGAGATCGCCTTCCCGGGCCGCCTCCTCGTCGTAGTCGGGCGCGGAAGGGTCGGTGGCGAAGACATTGCGGAAGGGTTCGGTGTCGAAGAGCGTGCAGAACACCTTGCCCTCGAACTCGAAGCGGTAGCCGAGGCAGAGGACCGGATGGTTCAGGTACTTGGTGGTGACGTGGATCCCGTCGCCGATGTCGAGCTTGCTCTCCTTGAGCGCGATGTACTTGATCTTCGCGGCGAGCTCGTCCTGGCGGACAGGGAAATAGCGGTAACGGAGCTGCTCCCCTATGATTTTATCGAGCGTGTCTTCCTCGTACGTGACCGGGCCGTAAATCGTAAGCTCGGTCTTGGGGATATAGATGGGAGTGAAGAACGGAAACCCCATGATGTGATCCCAGTGGGTATGGGTGAAGAAGATCTCGGTCTTGATGGGTCCCTTGGGAAGGTCGGTCTTGAGGAGCATGTTCCCCAGATCGCGGACGCCCGAGCCTGAGTCCACGATGACGAGCCGATTTTTTTTCCCGAAACGAAGCTCAAGGCAGGCGGTATTGCCGCCGTAGCGAACCGTGTCCGGACCGGGGCAGGGGATGGAGCCCCGCACGCCCCACAGACGAACCTTGATCGCCATGGCCCGTTCCTACTTCGCCACTTCGAGGAATATCTGGGCCTTGGCGATGGCGTCCCGAATCTCGTCCTCAAGGCTGTCGAGATAATCCCAGTTGATTTCGAGGTAACTGAAGACATCGTCCTTGATGACTTCCGGGTAGCGGTCCCCGGAAAAGCCTATCTCATTGGCGTTCGCGAAGTAATTGGCGGCGGCCACGGTATAGACCATGGTCTGGTACTTGCCCTCATAGGCGAAATATTTGTGGTGGAATTCCACAACGTCCCGGATGTCCTCGGAGAGTTTCCAGTTTTCGATGATGAGCTTGCCGACGTCCCCGTGGTCGAGCTCGAAAAGCGATTGCTCCGCCAGATAGAGGGGAACGCGCCGCCGCTCGCACTCGGAAAACACCTCAAAGTATTTCTCCGAGATCCGGTTGTTGAGCGGCACCTTGCCGATGTCGTGGAGCAGCCCGGCGATGAAAAATTCCTCCAGGTTCTTCGCGTCCACCTTGAGTTTCCGGGCGATGAGCTTGGCCGTGACTCCGACGCAGATGGAATGCCGCCAGAAGCCCTCCATGTTCAGGGCCTGGAAGTTCTTGGAACCCCCGATCTGGGTGAGGACCGCCGTGCTCAACGCCAGGTTTTTAACCGTGTTGATGCCGAGCATGATGATGGCGCGGACGAGGGAGGTGACCTTCTGGGAGAGGGAGTAATACGCGGAATTGATGAGCTTCATGACCCGGCCCATGAGCACCGGATCGAGCGAAATGAGCTTGTTGAGGTCGGCGGGCGAGGTCTTCGGGTCATTGCAGAGCTGGAGAATCTTCGACACCGTGGTCGGCAGGCTGGGCATGCGTTCGATATAGGTGTTCATCAAATAGAGCACGTGCTCCCGATTATTTAGCACTGACACCCCTTATTTTCCCGAGGATACCATCAATTTTTCTCCGTAGCAACACGCTCATTTCAGGATCGGGCATAAACTCCGAAAGGTTCTTCATAAATGAAAAGGTAGAAACCAGCTTCTCGTTCGTCAAGCCGCTCTCTCCAACCTGAAAACGGATCGGAAAAGTGCGCTCGATGCGGTGAAACAGCCCCGGTTTTCCCGAAAGCCGTCCCCGAAGCATCTCCAGCCTGACGCGCATTTCGTTCTCAAGAAAACGGAATCGGGGTTCCAGCGGGAGATAGCTTGAAATATTCGCCAGGTAATTCGATAGGCGAAGGGGTTTTCCGGTCCCCGGGACGGTTTTCCCGCCCGATTCTCCCTCATCCGGATATTCGTCCAAATTGGCGCGCACGTTGTCGAGGAAGGATTTCAGCCCGGCTTTCGCCGGTTCGGCCGTTTCGATCTCCTCGGCCTTTTCGTCCTCGTTTATCTCCAGTCCCAGGTCCTCGGGCCCTTCTTCAATGGTGATGTCCCCCTCGCCGCCGGGTTTGACCTCGTCCTCCACCGATTCGTCCTGCTCCGACTCTGCCTTGCCTGAACCCTGTTCAGCGGCTTCTTCGGGCGGTGCGGTGGAACCGGCGGGAATTTCTTCATCGGGAGGCTTGTCTTCCGCCAACTGCTTGAGGACTCCGGGCGACTCGCCCTCCGCCTCAATCTCCTCAAGCGGCGCGTTTTCCGGCGCCTCCTCCTTTGGTTTGTCGACCGCAGTCAGCGGCGGCTGGGTGAACATGATGACCGGCGGGGGAATGGGCGGTTGCGCCATCTGCCGGGCGAGGAGGCTGCTTGAAAGGATTGAGTCTTTCATCGCCCGCCCGAGCGATTCGATGGATTCCTTCATCTGTCCCGCGAGGTGGTTGAGCGCCTCGGTATCATACTGCGGCTGTGAAGGCTTGGGGAGCGACTCCCCGGCGGCGCCCGAGGACGGAGGCGCTTGGAGGGGCGGTTCCTCGGCGGCAATCGGCGGCGACGGCGCTTGAGCGACAAGTCCGTCGGCGGCACGCTGGGACGGGGGAGGGGAAGCGGCGGACGCCCGCAAAAGCTCCTCTTCGGTGAAATACCCTTCGTCTTCGACAACCGGAACCGGCCGGCTCCGCTTGCCCGCCTTTTTCCCCGGCACCCTGCGCTCCCGGCCGCGCTGCGGGCTCTCCGCATAGATGGGTTCTCCGTCCAGAAGATTCATGAGGGAGGGGGCGCCCTGCCCCTCGATCTGGACGACCTTGACGACCGTCTCTCCCGTGGGCTGGTCGAGGGGCTTGACGTCCTCGTTCCGCTCCTCGAGGGTGATCTCCTCTTCTTCCTCTTTCACCGCGAATACCGGCTCCCGGCCGCCGAAGTCGATGATCGGAACCGTATCCGACTCGCCGGCGGCTCTTTCGAACAACATGGCGTCGCCTGATGGAATGACTTCCCTGGCCGGCGCCGCAAACGCCGCCTTATACTCTTTCAGGTTCTTTTCCCATTGTTCCTTGAAACTCGCCTCATAGCCGGTGACTGTCTCTTCGTACAATTTGATCGTGTCCGCGAGGTTCTTCACTTTTCCGATCTCGTCGCTTGAGCCCTGCTCGGTGATGATCTCATTGAGGAGCGCAAGGGCGTCCTCCTGCATTCCCTTTTCCTTGTACACCTTGACGAGCATGAGGAGTATTTCCGGCTCGCGTTTTCCGGTCTTCAAGACGTCGAACAGCGCCTGCTGCGCCGCCTCGAATTTTTTTTGAGTGAGGAGGACGTCGGCCAGCACCACGGTCGCCTGAGGGTGGCGCGGGTGACGTGACAGGAACCGCCCGAGTTCCTCCTCGGCCCGTGCGTATTCGCCCCGTTCCTGGTAGGCGAAGGCCAGGTCGAGGTTGAAATCGAGATCATCGGGGTCGAGCTTCCGGATTCGGTCCCGAATCTCGAGCGCCCTGTCGATCCGGCCCCTCTTCAAGTGGACGCGGCCGAGGGCGCGGATAGCCTCTCGGTGCTCCGGCGACCGCGCGAGGATTTTCTTGAATCGGCGCTCCGCCTCGTCGTACCTCCTCTGTTCGAGGAGTATCAGGCCGGTCCGAGCGAGGGCCGTGTCGTTGTAGGGATCCTCGCCCAGCAGCCGGTCGAGCTCGCCGAGGGCCTCCTCAGGCGACCCGGCCGAAGCATGGAGCAGGGCGAGATTGAGCCTCGCTTTCCTGAAGCCGGGGTTGATCCTCAGGGCCTCTTCGTAGTGCTCACGGGCGCCGTCGACGATGTTTTCCTCGGCCAGGATGACGCCCAGGTTGTTGTGCGCTTCGGCGTTGGCCGGATCGGCTTTCAATATCTCACTGAAGAGCTCCCGGGCGCGTTCGTATTCCCGGCGGCCCTGCAGAACGAGAGCCAGGTTGTTCTTGGCGGGGATGAATCCCGACCGGTGCTTGAGGGCCAGCCGGAATTCGGTCTCGGCCTCCTTCAACCGGTTCTTGTTCTTGTAGATCACTCCGGCGTTATAGTGAAGCCGGGCGTTCTTCGCGTCTATCTGCAGACCCTTGTGGTACATCCGGAGGGCGTCTTCGTGCCGCCCGGTTTTTTCCAGAACCGTGCCCAGGTTGTTGTAGGCGAGGACGTAGTTCGAATCATATTCGATGGCTTTTTGATAAAAATCGACGGACTTTTTCGGCTGGTTCAAGTCCTTGTAGAGGTTGCCCAGGTTGTAGTAGACGTCGGCGCGGCGCGGCTCCAGCTTGACGACCCGCATAAAGGAGTCCAGTGCCTTGTCCGCGTCGCCTTTGTTTTTGTAGGCCACGCCGAGGTTGTTGTAGGCCTCGACATTGTCCCCGCGCGCCTGAATGACCTTGCGGAACAGGGCGATGGCCTTTTCATACTGCCCCTCGCGTTCGCAGATGCTCCCCAACAAGTTGCAAATGACCGGGTTGTCGCTCTCTTGTTCGCGCAGTTTCTCGAGAAGCCGGCGGGCGAGGGTGTACTCGCCCATGAGGAAGGCGGTCTGCGCGCGCTGAAGCGCCTCCGCGAAGGTCATGGAGCTCATTTTTTGACCTCGGACGGCCGAGCCGACTTCTCTTCGTGAAACTCGCTTAAGTGCGCGGGGGTGGCGGTATCGTAGGCGGCCACGGCGAAGAAATAGAGTTTGCCGTTGGTAAGACCGGAGAGTTCGAAGGTGGTGACGTTCCCCACGTCGATCGGGGATTTTCCTTCGGCGGCGCCTTCGCCCAGGTAATTGAGCGGGGCCTCGCCGTAAAATACGAAATAGCCCTTCACGTCGTCCTCGACGACCGGCTTCCAGGAGAGCGTCACTTTGCCGTCCCCGGCAACCGCTCTTAAGTCGGCCGGGCTCGGCGGAGCCAGGGCCGGCTCGTAGACGATGTCGATGGAGAAGAGGCGAGGCGAAACTTCATTGCCGCCGTCCGGGAAAAACTCGACCATCAGCTGAACGTAGCGCCCCGTGAGTCCGTTGCCGAACGACTTTCCCGGCACGAAGGGGCGCCAGTCGCCTTTCAACCGCTCGAAGGTGTCGAAAGAGTCCGAAGCGCGGATGTAGAAGTCGATTTCGGTATCGCCCGGCTGGTCGAGGAGGGCGTTCACCCTTTTTACCACCGTGCCGGTGGAGCCGAGGTCGAAGACGCGGCTCGTGGCGCGCCCGCGCGCCTCCGAGTACCGGTGAAGGAGTGGAGTCTTCACGTACTCGGCGCTCACCCGCAGCTCGTCCATGAAACCGGTGAACCGGGGGGCCACGGAGAGCGACGAATGCTCGGCCTCGCCGATCAAGGGCACGCACGCCTGGGAAGACTCCAGACCGGAGACGGTCGTGTAGCGGGTCCCGGCGGGAACGTCGTCCACCAGGTATTCCAGGATCCCTTCCCGGTTGTTGAAACGGAGGAGGTGGTGTCTCCACCGGCGCGGGATCAGGCTCTCCACGCTCTCAAGCTCGAAGCGGAAAGGCTCACCGGTGGCGGGGGTGAAAAGGTTTTCGAACGTCCACACCAGGGTGCGCCGCCGCACCCGGCACTCGAGGGTCTGGGGGATGAGTTTCCCGCCGTAGCGTCGATAGCCTTTCCAGGCGAAGACGACTTCCCCGTCGGCGAGGGCGGCCGGATAGAGCCAGAACTCGATTGAAAAATCGGTCCAGACCGAGCCGGGGCCGAAAAGCGCGCCGGAGAGGGGTTCGAGGACGATCCCGCCATTTCCGGAAAACACGCCCGCCCCTTTCCCGAATTTGGCGTATTTTTCGTTTACGCCCGCCGACGATGAGGTAATCGAATAGTGCCCGGTCTCCTCACGTAAAGGCGGGGAATTGAAATGAAGCAGGAGGTCCGTCGAGGGCCCGACCGGATATTCGCTGTCCGCGAGGCATAAATCGGCAAAGCCTCCCCGCCCCGGAAGCGCGGTAAGGCCCTCGATTTTCGGGAAAGCCGCCCACTGTTCCCCCCCGCCCAGGGCGATGGTCCGGTCGCGGGCGAAGAGCGGGCCTCCGGCGACGACGAGCAAAGCTGCCATAATGACGCGAAAACGGATTTTCATACTTCTCTCTCAATTATCGGCATATCGACCTTTTTTCTAACCGCGGTTTATCAATCTTACACTTACAATTGAAAAATATCCATAAATTTTATTTGACTCCACCCCTCAGCGGGGTTAAAATGAATCGTGCTGAAAAAGACGCAGGCGTATAAGCCCGTGCGTCTCATTCCGGTTTCATTCTCAGACAGGATCTTTTTTCACTCCCAGCCTGGAAAAGCGCGGGGGGAGTCGGCCGTCGGTCTTTTTCAGCGTTCCCGATTTATTTGGACCGATATGTGGGACGATAAACTGAAAGACATCCTTGCTCACATCTCCCAAAAAAAACTGGATCCGGCGGAGGCGCACGCCAAAATCATGGAGATGATTTCCCTCGAGCTCGGCGTGGCCGAAGTGGACGTGGCGCGCCATGTGCGGACGGGATTTCCGGAGGTGGTCTTTTGCCCGAACAAGACCGATGACGATATCGCCTCCATCGTCAAGGCCCTCACCGCTTTTCACGAAACCGTGCTCTGCACCAAGGCCCGTCCGTCGACGTTCGCGCTTCTTTCTCGGGAACATCCGGAAACAAGGTATTACGAAAAAAGCGGCGCCATCGTCATCGGAAAATTGAAGGAGGGAACGGGCAAGGTCTCGGTCGTGTGCGCCGGCACCTCCGACATTCCCGTGGCCGAGGAAGCCGCGGTCACGGCGCGCTGTCTGGGCGCCGCGGTGGACACGCATTGGGACGTGGGCGTGGCCGGCCTCCATCGCCTGCTTTCCAAAATCGCCGATCTGCGCCGGAGCCGCGCCATCGTGGCCGTGGCCGGCATGGACGGCGCCCTGCCCTCGGTCCTGGCCGGCCTCGTGAGCTGTCCCGTCGTCGCGGTGCCCACCTCCGTCGGCTATGGGGCGAGCTTCGGCGGCGTGGCCGCCCTCCTCACCATGCTCAACTCGTGCGCTCCGGGCGTGGCCTCCGTCAACATCGACAATGGGTTCGGCGCGGGATACATCGCCTCGCTCATCAACAAGAGAGGGGAGGGCGATTGATCTTCCTCGATTTCAAGCCCGGAGTCACGTTTTCGCTGCTCTTGAAAGCCATGGCCGAAACGGCCGGGGAGGAGTCTGCCGAACTGCGCGCCCGGCGCCCCAACGCCGACGGGCCGCTTGCCTCTCTCTGGTCCAAAGCCTGGGCCGAATCCTCGATCGACGGCCTCATCCGCGTCCTGCAATCGGGCTGCCGGACCCTGCCGCCCGTCACGCTGAAAACCGCGGAAACGCCCGAAGGGGTGAACCGGGACGAGCTCACGGCCCTTTTTGCGCTCGCGGGCGCCGCTTCCATAGACCCCTTCGAATTCTCTGCTTATATTTCTATCTCGATGTTAGCAGGGCGGGACGCACCGGAGCGGCGGTTGCTCGTTCCTGTCGTCGGCGCCGATTCGCCCGAGGCGGTCTTTTCCATTTTGCAGAATACGGCCGTGGTCATAAACCCCCAAGCGGAAATCATTTCTCCTTTTCTCGCCGCATCTATAAGGACGCGTTTCTCTCCGTTCGCCCGGCGGGCGGAGGGGGGGCGATTCCTCAAGGCCCTCACCTGGACGGATCCGCTCGCGCCCGGGTCACTGGCCCGGGCCTTCTTCTACGATGAGGCGGGTTCCGAGACGGATGAGGATGTAGTCGCGGTCATCGAGGCCAATCTCGACGACATGACGCCGGAAATCCTGGCCCGAGCCGTGCAGGTCCTCATGGAGAACGGCGCGCTCGATTGCGCAGTGGATGAGATCGGCATGAAAAAGGGACGAATCGGTTTCAAGCTGGAAGTAATGGCCCGGCCCGAAGACCGGACGAAGATGGAGGAGCTTCTCCTCCTCCACACCTCGACGTTCGGCGTGCGTACGACGCTGGCCGAACGGCGCGTTCTGAAAAGGAAAACGGAGTATTTCGAATCGTCCTACGGCCGCTTGCGCGTGAAACGGGGATATTTTCACGGGAAATGCGTCAGGGCCGTCCCCGAATACGAGGACGTGGCGGCCATAAGCGAGCAGAGCGGCGTCCCGCTCATCCGACTTTATGCTGATGTCGCGGCGGAAATCGCCCGAGAATCAACGTATCGGCAGGGGCCGTCCGCCAAGGAGTAAATGTGACCAAGAAGGAATTCCCCAAAATCCACTTTTACGATCATGATGTCGTGGAAATTTACACGCAAACCTGGCACTGGATGAAGGATTTCTGGAAAGCGGGCACGCACAGAAACGGCCTCTGCTCCAAGTATTTCAATTTCCCGACGAACGGCCGGATCAACCAGTTCGAAGCGATATTTTCGACCTTCTTCCTCGTCTACAGCAACAAGGTGTTCCCGGTCCACCCCGTGCTGGATAACTTTTACGCCAAGCAGGAGACGGACGGGGCCATCCGGGGCGAATACGACGAGACCACCGGCAAACCGATTTTATCCAAGAAAAACCCGCAGGGAGTTCTCCCGCCGCTTTTTTCCTGGGCCGAGTACAACATGTATCACAAGACCGGGTACAAGAAGCGCATCAAGGAAATCATGCCCAAGCTCGAGAAGTACTACAACTGGCTGGAAGCGAACTTCAAATGCCAAAACGGGCTCTATTCGGTGCCCCTGGCGGCGACCACGATGGAAAACTCTCCCCGCGGCGACGCCCATTACCCGATCGACTTCAACTGCCAGCAGGCGATCAACACCCTCTACATGGCCCACTTGAGCGACATCCTGAACGACAAGGACAAGAGCTACCGCTATAAACGCTATTATTTTTCGCTCAAGACGCGGATCAATTCCCTCATGTGGAACAATACCGACGGTTATTACTACGACCTCGACAAGAAGGACAAGCAGATCAAGGTGAAATCCATCGCCTCGTTCTGGCCCCTCCTCGCCGAGATCCCGACCGAGGAAAAAGCCGCCAAGCTCATCGCCCACCTGGCCAACCCCAAGCAGTTCGGGCTCGAGAACCCGTTCCCGACGCTGTCCGCCAAGGACAAGAATTTCGAAAAAACCGGCTACGGCTACCGGGGATCGGTGTTCCCGCCCTTCACCTACATGGTGATCAAGGGACTGGAAAAATACAACCGCCACGACCTGGCGAGGGAATGCACCATCCGCCATCTTTACATGGTGATGGATACCAAATACCCGGACAATGAGAAGGGCGAATCGCTCTGGGAGGCCTACCAGCCCCTCCAGGCGGGAATCGCCAAGTGGCCCAAAAGGGAAAACTTCCCGCGCCGGCGCTTTCTCCCCTATGCCGCCCTGTCCACCGTGGCGCTGGTCATTGAGAACCTCGTCGGCCTGGTGATTTCCTTGCCCCGCAAGACCGTCGATTGGATCGTCCCGACCCTGGAAATCATGGGAATCGAGGACCTGTCATTGCGGCGCAATCTCATCACGATTTTAAGCAACAAGAGCGCGCGCGGTTGGGAAATCAAGCTGGAATCGGAAAAGCTGTATTATTTCACGATTCACATCATCGGGCAGAAGAAAAAGACCCTGCCCATTCCTTCTGGGAAATGCTCGCTGTTGATTGAGAAAATATAATAATATTATAATATTTTTATATTTCCTCGGGTGTTCCCTCGCTCTCTTTTTTTGCTTGTATTCCGGCAGGTGGTATTTTCTTCATGCCCGCTTCACAAGCCTTTAAAATCGTTTTTTTGTAACAGTGGTAAAGATCGAACTCAAACGACAATCAGAGGTGGACGCACGGGCGGCCTGCATCGGCGAAAGGCCTCGCCCTTTACTTTTTCCTGCCTTAATTTTATAATGAAAAATCTTAGCGGTTTGACAAGGTAAATCGATGAAAGATTCCACATACTCGGCGAAAAACATACAGGTTTTAAAGGGATTGGAGCACGTCCGCAAGCGGCCCGGCATGTACATCGGGACGACCGGTTCGGACGGCCTGCACCACCTGGTCTACGAAGTGGTGGACAACTCGATCGACGAGGCGCTCGCCGGCCATTGCGACAAGATCGACGTCACGCTCGAGGAGGACAACACCGTCGTCGTGCTCGACAACGGCCGCGGGATCCCGGTCGACCCGCACCCGGTCGAAAAAGTGAGCGCCCTGGAAGTGGTCATGACCAAGCTCAACGCCGGTGGCAAGTTCGACAAGTCGAGCTACAAGGTGTCGGGCGGGCTCCACGGCGTCGGCGTGTCCGTGGTCAACGCCCTCTCCGAGTGGCTCGAGGTCAAGGTCTTCCGGGACGGCAAAATCTATTACCAGAAATACCGGCGCGGCGCGGCGGAGGAGCCGGTGAAGGATCTGGGGCCGACCGAGCAGCAAGGCACGTGGGTGCGCTTCAAGCCCGATTCGAAGATTTTCGAGGAAATCGATTTCCACTTCGACGTGCTCTCGAACCGCCTCCGCGAGCTCGCCTTCCTCAACAAGGGCATCGAGATCAACATCTCGGACGTCCGCGACGCGAAGAAGAAGGAGCATAACTTCAAGTTCGACGGCGGGCTCAAGTCCTTCATCGAATACCTGAACAAGGCCAAGAACGCGATCCACCGCGAGCCCATCTACATGGAAGCCGAGGAAAACGACGTGGCCATGGAGTGCTCCCTCCAATACAACGACGGCTTCAATGAGAACATCTTTTCCTTCGTCAACAACATCAACACCCGCGAGGGCGGCACGCACCTCATCGGTTTCAAATCGGCCCTCACCCGCACCCTGAACGACGCGCTGAAGAAGCTCAACCTGTCGAAGAAGATCGAGGAATCGCTCTCCGGCGACGACGCCCGCGAGGGACTCACCGCGGTCGTCTCGGTCAAGGTCCACGACCCGCAGTTCGAGGGCCAGACCAAGGCCAAGCTCGGCAACAGCGAGGTGAAGGGCATCGTTGAGGCGGCCGTCAACGAGCGCCTTTCGGCCTACTTCGAGGAGAACCCCGGCGTCGCCAGGCAGATCCTGGAAAAGACGCTGCTGGCGGCCAAGGCCCGCATCGCCGCCCGCAAGGCGCGCGAGCTCACCCGCCGCAAGAGCGCGCTGGAAAGCTCGGGGCTCCCGGGCAAGCTCGCCGACTGCTCCGAGCGCGACCCCAAGAAATGCGAAGTCTACATCGTGGAAGGAGATTCCGCCGGCGGATCGGCCAAGCTCGGCCGCGACCGGCAGTTCCAGGCCATCCTCCCGCTCTGGGGCAAGATGCTCAACGTCGAGAAGACCCGTCTCGACAAGGTCATCTCCAACGACAAGCTGATTCCCATCATCACCACCCTCGGTACGGGCGCCGGCCAGTCGTTCGACATCTCGCGCCTTCGTTATAACCGGGTGATCATCATGGCGGACGCCGACGTCGACGGATCTCACATCCGCACCCTGCTTTTGACCTTCTTCTTCCGCTACATGAAGGAGCTCATCGAGGAAGGGCACGTCTACATCGCCATGCCTCCGCTCTACAAAATCGCGCACAATAAAAAGGTCTCCTACGCGTACAATGACGCTGAAAAGGAAAAAGCGCTCAAGCAGATCGAGGAAGAAACCGGCAAGAAAAAGGACGGCATCGTCATTCAGCGCTACAAGGGCCTCGGCGAAATGAACCCGGAGCAGCTCTGGGAGACGACCATGAATCCCGAAACCAGGCGCATCATCAAAATCACCCTCGAGGACGAGGTCGAAGCCGAGGACATCTTCACCACCCTCATGGGCGAGGTGGTCGAGCCCCGGAAGAAGTTCATCGAAGAAAACGCCCTCTCCGTCTCTTTCCTCGATGTATAACCCCGCAGTCTCCGCACCCGCTCGCTCTCAAGGAGTCGACGAATGACCGAAAGCAAAGAAAAGGTAATACCGGTTCCGATAGAGGACGAGATCAAGGACTCGTACCTCAATTACGCGATGTCGGTCATCGTGAGCCGCGCCCTGCCGGACGTCCGGGACGGGCTCAAGCCCGTGCACCGGCGCATCCTCTTCGCCATGAACGAGATGGGGCTGCGCTCAAACACCGCCTACAAGAAAACCGGCCGCATCGTCGGCGACGTGCTCGGCAAATACCACCCCCATGGCGACCTCTCCATCTACGACGCGCTCGTGCGCATGGCCCAGGACTTCTCGCTCCGCTACACGATGGTGGACGGACAGGGGAATTTCGGCTCCATCGACGGCGACCCGCCGGCCGCCATGAGGTACACGGAAGCGCGCCTGGCCAAGGCCGCCGAGGAAATGCTCCTCGACATCAACAAGGACACGGTCGATTTCGGGCCCAACTACGACGACTCCCTCGAGGAGCCGCTCGTCCTGCCCGCCGCCCTGCCGTTCCTGCTCATCAACGGGGCGAGCGGCATCGCCGTCGGCATGGCCACCAACATGCCGCCCCATAACCTGCGCGAGATCGCGGAAGCCGTGGTGGCCCTCATCGACACCCCCGACATGAGCCCGGCCCAACTCATGGAGATCGTCAAGGGTCCGGACTTCCCGACCGGAGGCATTATTTACGGGCGGCAGGCGATCAAAGAGGCGATCGAGACCGGCCGGGGACGGATCCTGGTTCGCGCCCGGGTGGTGCTCGAGGAGCTCAAACAGGGGAAAGAGGCGATCATCATCACGGAAATCCCCTACCTGGTGAACAAATCGGCGCTCATCATCCGCATCGCCGACCTTATCAAAGACAAGAAAATCGATGGCATCACCGACATCCGCGACGAGTCCGACCGGAACGGGATCCGGGTGGTGATGGAGCTGCGGCGCGGCGCCGTGCCGAAGATCATTTTAAACCAGCTCTTCGCCAATACCCAGATGCAGGTCGCGTTCAGCGTCAACAACATCGCTCTCGTGAACGGGCGCCCTCAGATCAACACCCTGAAGGACCTGCTCGGTTTTTTCATCCGGCACCGGCGGGAGATCGTCACCCGGCGGAGCAGATTCGACCTGAAAAAAGCCGAGGAGCGCGCCCACATCCTCGAAGGCCTGAAGATCGCCCTCGAAAACATCGACGAGGTGATCGCGCTCATCAAGCAATCCCAGACCGTCGACATCGCCCGGGCCGCCCTCGTCAAACGCTTCACGCTCTCGGAGATCCAGGCCCAGGCCATCCTCGACATGCGCCTGCAGCGGCTGACCGGCCTCGAGATGCGGAAAATCATCGACGAACTCAAGGAAGTGTTGGCCCTCATCGCCTATCTGAAAGACCTCCTCTCGAGCGAACGGAAGATATTAAACGTGGTCAAGAACGAGACGATCGAACTCTCCAAGAAGCACGGCGACGACCGGCGTACGGAGATCGTGGACGATGAGGTGGAGAAAATGGAAATCGAAGACCTCATCCCCGAAGAGGACATGGTCGTCCTCATCAGCAATCGCGGACTTTTTAAGCGTCTCCCCCTCTCCGCCTACCGGCGCCAGAATCGGGGCGGCCGCGGTTCCTCGTCCTCGAGCCTGACGAGCGAAGATTTCATTACCACGATTTTCATCGCCTCCACCCACGATTACGTCCTTTTCCTCACGAGCGCCGGCAAGGCTTACTGGATCAAGGTCCACGAGATCCCCGAGGGCTCCAAGGTCTCGCGCGGGCAGAGCATCAAGACGTTCCTGGCCGTGGGAGACAGCGAGGACATCACGGCCTTCACCCCCATCACCGGATTCAACGAGACGTCCTATATCTTCATGGCCACGCGCGCCGGCATCGTGAAGAAAGTGAAGACGAGCGAGTTCGCCAACGCGCGCCAGCGGGGCATCGCCGCCATCAACCTCGACGAGGGCGACCGGCTGATCCAGGCCACTCTCTCCAAAGGCGACGGGGACATCGTGCTGGTGACCGCGAAAGGGCTGGCTCTGCGCTTTTCAGAAAAAACCGTCCGCCCCACCGGCCGCTCCTCGCACGGCGTGACCGGCATTAAGTTGGGGTCGGAGGACGCGGTCATCGGGGCGTTCCCGGTCGTGCCGGACGAAGAGATGGTCGTCATCAGCGAGTTGGGATACGGAAAACGCATCAGCTACGAGCTCTTCAGCCCGCACGGCCGGGCCACCCGCGGCCAGCTGTGCTATAAAGTGAGCTCCAAAACAGGGCGGTTGACGGCCGCGCTTTCGGTCGCCAAAGTCGACGACCTGATCTGCATCACGTCCCAGGGCAATACCATCAAATTGAAGCTGCAAAGCGTCCCGGCGCTGGGGAAGACCGCGGTCGGCGTTCGAATTGTGGAAGTGATGGAGGACGATCGGGTGGTCGGAATCGCCCGGGAAGAAAAAGAAGAAGAGTAGCCGTTTTCAAAATTCCAAAACCGATGGACTGATATCATCGGATTCATTTCAATCCATAACCATACGGAAAAAGGACGCCCCGTCCGACCGTTTTGCTCAACGGTACGGCGGCCATCGATTTCGGCCAGGTGAAGGACAATTTCCCGGAAAAAGAATAATCTCCGAACATGACTTCGGCCACACCCGCGCCTTCGGTTCCCGGGAGCCAGGCGGCCACGATTGCGTCGGCCAGGGGGAGAATTTGATCGATGATGATCGGCCGGCCGGAGAGAATGATCACGACAAGCTTCGCGCAGGAGCGGCGTACTCGTCGTACGATTTCAACTTGATCCTTGGGGAGTGAGAGATCGGCGCGGTCGCCGAGTCCTTCGGCATAGGGTTTCTCACCCACCACCACGATTCCGACGGCCGCTTTCCCCGCCGTTTCAAAATCCCCGTAGGCCTTGTATCGAACCGCGGAGTCTCGCGCCAGGACAGATCGGATTCCCGAAAGAATCGTCGTTCCCTCTGTCATGGCCCCCGTTCCACCCTGCCACTCGATGGTCCACCCGCCGCACTGGCTCCCCAGATCGTCGGCCAGCGGGCCGGCCACCAGAATTTCCGGAAGGTCCCGGGACAGGGGGAGGGCGTCCGCGTTTTTCAGCAGCACGAGTGATTTTCTCACCGCCTCCCGCGCCAGGGCCCGATGCGCGTTCGACCCGACGATGGGGAGGAGATCGCGGTTGGCGAACGGCCGCTCAAACAGGCCAAGCTCGAACTTGACCCGGAGGATGCGCCGCACCGCGTCATCGATCCGTTCGATCGAAACGTCCTTCGCTTCGACCGCTTTTTCAAGGGCTGAGCCAAAACTCCGCGCATCGAACGGGATCATGATCATATCGAGACCGGCATTGATCGACGTCACTACCTGACTGTAGTAGTCGCCGCCGAGCTGGTCGATCGCCTTCCAGTCTGAGACGAGGAATCCGGAAAATCCCAACTCGCCCTTGAGCACGTCCGTGAGCAGATATTTGTGCGCATGCATTTTCATTTCCCGCCAGCTCGAGAAAGAGACCATGATGCAACGGGCTCCCTCTTTGACTGCTTCGGCATAAGGAGGAAGGAACAAACGCCTGAGCGTCTTCTCGTCGCATTGGGTGATTCCCTGATCGAGCAGGAACTTTCCGCCCGCGTTCGAAAGCCCTGCCAACCAGGCCGTGCCTCCGTCCCCGATAAAATGTTTGGGTGTGGCGAGTACCGTGGAAGGCGCGCCGAACCCGTTCCCGTTATCATTCTGCTGTCCTCGTAAAAAGGCCGCTGCCAACTCCGTCACGAGGGTCGTATTTTCGCTGAAGCCCTCATACGTGCGTCCCCAGCGAATGTCCTGCGGCACGGCCACGCACGGGGCGAAATTCCAGGTCACGCCCGTGGCGCGCATTTCGATCGCCGTCATGCGGCCTATTTTTTCGGCCAGGTCCGTATCGCGCGTCATCCCCAGACCGATATTGTGGGGAAAGATGACGGTGCCTTTGACGTTATTGTGGCCGTGTACGGCATCGGCGCCGTAGAGGAGAGGAATGCCCAGGCGGGTTTTGAGCGCCTGTCGCTGGAAAGCGTCGGTCATGTCGGCCCAGGACTCGGGAGTGTTCGGCAGGGGATATCCGCCGCCGCCGCTCAACACCCCGCCGAGCAGATACTCGGAAATCGTGTTAAGACGAACACTGTTTTTCTCGACCAAAGTCATTTGACCTATTTTTTCCTTGAGAGTCATCCGGGACAGAAGATCGGTCACCCGGTCCTCGATCCCGACGTTCGGGTCTTTATAGACGATCGAGTTCGATATTTTTTGTTCGATTGATTGGCACGTAAGCCCCGCAGCGCTCAAAAGGATCAATATCAAAATCTGAGGAATACCCGGCTTTCTTCGCTTCATGCAAACCCCTTACAGGAAAAATGAGATTTTACAGCAGGCTGTTGGATAAACCGTGTTTTCCGCTTCGCGGAAAACCAGCGGTATTTCCAACAGCCTCCATAGATAAAAACCAGAAATTACCGGAACTCATTATATGATATTTTTCATGGTTTTTCTGGCTATTTTTACATAATTCCTTATATCCCGAATAGACTCCGGTAATTTCATTTATCGGGTTGTTGAAAAAGCTCAACTTTTTCAACAACCCGATAAATGATAATCAAGCGTACATAGGGCTTCCTGAAAAAGTCAAAAACAGCCCTTTACGACACAATAGTACCTATATGTGAGATAGCGGACCGCCCGCCGATAGCATA